>CAMDPO010000028.1 GCA_945904955.1 Rhizobium sp. Q54 | reverse complement strand
CAAGCACCTCTTGCGCAAGGCAGCACAGCGATCAACCGCAACTCTCTGGGACAAAATCGGCGAACTCCTCGCCAGCTACACCTCACAAGAATGCGCCAACTACTTCCGAAACTCAGGCTATGCGTCAACCTAAGATGAAAGCGCTCTAGGGCGTCGGTGCGGGAGCCGGAGCCGGTGCAGCGGCCGGCGCGGGCTCTGGCGCGGGAGCCGCAGGCGGCGGGGTGACCTCGACCTTGATCGAGGTGATCTCCTCGATGCCCTTCGGGAACAGACCGAGGCTGTCCCACTTCAGGGCGAAGAAGACATTCGAGAAGTCGTCGGTCCAGGTGCGCACCGGCTTAACCGGCGGGATGTCGCCCCACGACAGATACCCTTCGCGCAGCATTGCAATGTCCTCGGGCCGGCGCGCCAGCACGACCCACGTGGTCGGCAGTGCGAAGAACGTCGCCGGCTGCGGGTTGAACTCGATGGTCAGCGCGGCGAGCTCGGCGTCCTTGGCGAGGTCCGCCACCACGGGCAGCAGATTCACGAACGTGTTCGTGATGTGCACCATGATCTTGCCGCCCGGCTTGAGCTTGCGCAGGTAGAGCTGGATGGCCTCGCGCGTCAGGATGTGGACGGGGATGCCGTCGCCCGAGAACGCGTCGAGGAAGATGACGTCGAACGAGCCGTCAGGCTCCTTGGCGATGGTCAGGCGGCCGTCACCGAGCACGACGTCCGAGCCGCACTCCTGCAGGAAGCGGAAGTACTCGGGATCGCGCGCCACCTGCTCGACCACCGGGTCGATCTCATAGAACGTCAGCTTGTCCTGGGGCCGCATGTAGCAAGCCAATGCCCCGGCGCCCAAGCCGAGCACGCCGACGCGCAGCGCGGGCGATTCCGCGTTGCGGATGCTGGCGAAGAAGTGCCCGACCGGGCCGCGCTCCGTGTAGTACGAAACGGGGAGGCGCGGCACGTCCATGAACTGCACCCCGTGAATGGTCACGCCGTGCACCAGGTAGTGGAAGCGGCTGGTGGTCGACGTGAGCGGGCCGGGAGTCGAGTCGACGCGGCTGACGTAGATGGTCGTCACGCCAAAGAACGAGCGGATGCGCGCCAGCTGATCCTCGGTCGTCCAGAACAGTCCGGGCGTCAGCACGATCATCGCCACGAACATGGACAGTGCCAGCCGTAGCGGACGCCGCCGCCCGAGCAGGATCAAGGCCGCCAGCACGAGCAGCGTGAAGGCGAACTTGCCGGTGTTCTCGAGCGTCGTCGCCTGAATGGCGTAGTCGCCCAGGAAGCGGCCGAAGGCGGCGTAGAACCACCCCCAGATCACGAACATGCTGTTCATCAGGAAGGTGCGCAGCTTGTTGTCGGCGATGATCAGGTACAGGAGCGCCGGCAGGACGAAGTCCAGCAGGCGCGGGTGCAGGACGAGACGGGCGACCGACGACTTCGCCACGCTGCCGCGCAAGTAGGCGACGGGGCGGCGGTTGGCGAGCCACGTTCCGAAGTGCGTCGGCTGGCCCCCGCGCGGCCGCAGGAGCATCGCGAGCAGTAGCGCAGCCGGGTACTCGTAGACGCTGTTGAACACCATTGGCGCGATGATCGCGGTCAGGATGCCGCCGAGCACGCCGCCGACCGACATCCACAAATAGAACTCGGTCAGCTTGGCCGGAGGCGGACGCAAGCGGGCGAGCTCGCCGTGCAGCACCATGGTGCTGACGAACATGGCGGCGAGGTGGAGGACGAGCAGGACGTAGATCTGCGACGTCTCGAAGAAGATCGCCACCATCGGCACGATGATCAGCTGCGCCCACAACCAGAACTTCGGCGGAATCAGCGGCCGCCGTGCGAACACGAACACGAACGTCAGCAGGTACAACGACAGCGGGATGATCCACAGGAACGGCACCGCCGCGATGTAGCTGCCGATGTGCAGGGTGGCGCCGAGCAGCAGCGCCGACGGCACCATCGACAGCACCACCCAGCGGCCGCGCACCGTCCACGTCACTTCCTGGGTGACGAACTTCTCAATGCTTTCGGCGGTGGCAGTGATCTCGGGCCGGAAGCGCCGCCAGAGCAGGACGGCGCACGCCATCATCAGCGCGACGAGCACGGCGTAGCCCATCATCCAGGCCGTGCTTTGGGCGCGCACGCCCAACAGCGGCTCGACGATGACCGGGTAGCTGAGTAGTGCGAGCCAGCTGCCGAGGTTGGAAGCGCCGTACAGGAAGTACGGATCGCCCGACCAGGCGTGGTCGGTGTTGGCGAACCACTTCTGCAGCAGCGGCGCCGTCGCCGAGATGGCGAAGAACGGGATGCCGACCGAGATGGCGAGCACGCCGAGCAGCCATGGGATTGGCGAATCGGAGGCGGGCGGCGCGGTCGTAGCGTCGAGGCCGATCGGCAGGAACACGAACGCCGCCAGCAGCACGAAGGCATGCAGGATGGTCTGGCGCTTCAGTCCGAGCAGGCGTGTCGAGAGATGGGCGTACAGGTAGCCGGCCAGCAGTACGGCTTGGAAGAACACCATCGACGTGTTCCATACCGCTGGCGAGCCACCGGCGCGCGGCAGCACCATCTTGGTGAACATCGGCTGCACGGCGAACAAAAGGAACGCGCTCAGGAAAATCGTGACCATGAACAAAGGCAACGTGCCGGCGCTGATGCCGGCGGCTCCCTTGCGGTCCGCAACCGTCGTTACCACTGCAACCTCCCCAATCGTCGCGGGCTCTTGCCCGATCTTTGGCCCGAATCGTCCCGTGTCGCCCCTGGGGGCACTCTTTGGCCGCAAAGCGTCAAGCCGCGGCCTGTCGCGCCGCGGCTGGGCAAGGCACACGAGAGCATTTCACGCTGGACAGCAAACCGACGCGGCCGCCCCCGTCTCACCCGCCCCGTCAGCCGCGGCCGGAGTATGGCATGGGCCCTCGGCCCTTTCCACGCGGCCAGGCCGCCAAATTCGCCCACTCCGCCGCTCTTGCGGCGGGTCGTGCTTCCTGCTTGGAATGTGGGAGGGGAGGCTAAGGAGCGTGGGCCCGCCAGAGTGGCGGAGCTGATCCGCGGCCCTCCCGTCAACGCGGATAGGGGAGTACTACAATGAAGAAGGTTCTTGCCGCCCTGGTAGGGGCGACCATGGTCCTGAGCGCCGGCATCGCCGCCGCTGCCGAGGTCAAAGGCGCCATCAAGTCGATGAACATGGAAGCGCGCACGGTCACCATCGACACCACGACCGTTACGTTCCCGCAGACCGTCAGCCTCGCCGGCTACATCGTCGGCACCGCGGTCACCATCACCTACACGACCGCCGGCACCACCAACACGGCCACTGCAATCGCCAAGGTGGCGAAGTAGTCAAACCGTACGAAGAGACTCGGAAAAGGACGGGCGCGCCGGACACGGGCGCCCGTCCTATTCTTTTGAGGGTGCCGCTACCCCCTCTGATGCCGGCTTGCTGACAACGTTCGGTTGTCGCACGTTGCACATGATCTGGCACACCGTGCGCCCATAGGCGCTAGATGTTGTGGGTCGGCCGGTTGGGCTGACGCTAGGGGCGGGGTCTTGCGTGTCGCCCGGTATCCATGTGAAATCCGCACGGGAGGCACGAGGATCGACCAACCAATTGTGGCGGGTCGTCTGGGCCGATCCCTCTTGAGTAAACAGGAGAACATCGAATGAAGAAGCTTCTTGCGACCGTCGCCGCCGCGACGATGCTGCTGGCCGCTGGCGTTGCCACCGCCGCCGACGTCAAGGGCGCGATCACTGCCGTCAACGCCGGTGCTCGTACCGTCACCATCGGTGGCGTGACCTACACGTTCCCGGCCAACGTCGACATGGCTGGCCTGGCCGCTGGTCAGACCGTCACCTTGACCTTCACGGCAGCGAACAACGTGAACACGGTCTCCAAGGTCGCGAAGTAACTACCCTTTCGCTTTAAGGGCCCAGAAAAGGACGGGTGCGCAGACTTCCGCGCACCCGTCCTGTTCTTTTGTAGCGACCATCGCGCGCTCAAGCGCGCGTCTCCCGACTGCCCCCGCGGTGGTGAAGTAGCAACCCGTCGCTGACCCTCCGATCCGGACGAGGACGCCCGGGAGGACACGCGTCCGTCCTGCTATTTTTTCGGGCAGCTGTAGGAGCGCCGGCGCCACGTTCAATATCTCTGCGGGAGTGTGTGGTGAGCCTTGCTAGCGCCACATTTTCCCGTATGAATGGCGTCCGGGGAGGCAAAGCAGTCTTGCCATTGGTGGCAAGAGTCTTTTGTCCCTCCCGTATCAGGAGGACTTCCATCATGAAGAAGGTACTTGCTGCCGTTACCGGTCTTGCGTTGCTGTTGGCCGCTGGCGTCGCGGTTGCTGCCGACGTGAAGGGCGCGATCACTGCAGTGAACGCCCAGGCCCGCACCGTCACCATCGGCGGCGTGACCTACACCTTCCCGGCCACTGTCGACATGGCCGGCCTCGCGGTTGGTCAGACCATCACGCTGACCTACGCCACTGCCGGCACGGTCAACACGGTGTCGAAGGTTACGAAGTAACCTTCCAGCGTACTTCTTGAGTACCAGGGCGGGTGCGCTGATGCGCATCCGCCCTGTTCGTTTCTGGAGTACCCTTGTGCGCTCGCGCGTGCTCCCCGGCCGCGCGCCAAATGGCTGGAGCGCGCCATGAGCGAACCAGAAGTCCAACCGACTCCCCCTGCTGTGCCGCCGGATTCCGTCCCAGACGCGCCGGTCCGCAAGGTCGTCCCGCGCGCTGGACCGTGGGCGCGCATGCGCGCCTATCTCATCACCGGCCTGCTCGTCACGACGCCGGCGCTGTTCACGATCTACGTAGCCTGGGTGGCAATTCACTTCGTCGACACGCGCGCCACCAAGCTGATCCCGCCCGAGTACAACCCGAACACCTACCTGCCGTTCTCGATCCCCGGCATCGGCGTGTTGGTGTTGTTGCTGCTGCTGACGTTGATCGGCATGCTGACCACCGGCTACCTCGGCCGCGTCGTCACGCGTAGCGTCGACAAGGCGCTGGCACGCGTGCCGTTCATGCGCAGCGTCTATGCCACCACCAAGCAGATGCTGACGACGGTTCTGTCGACAAGCTCGACCTCATTCCGTCAGGTGGTGCTCGTCGAGCATCCGCGCCGCGACATGTGGGCGCTGGCCTTCATGACCGGCGCCGTCAACGTCACCTTGCACGGCAAGGACGAAGAGCTCGTCACGGTGTTCGTGCCGTTCACGCCCAATCCGACGTCTGGGTTCGTGCGCCTGCTGCCGCGTCGCGACGTGGTGGTGCTCGATATGCCGGTCGAGGACGGCGTGAAGATGGTGATGTCGGGCGGCATCATCTCGCCCGAGTGGCTGCGCGAGCAGGTCGCCTACGTGCGCGAAGCACCCCCCAGCCCAGGCGTCGATTCCGGCGCGCCACCGCCGAAGCGGGCGCGGCGCGCGTCCTAGCGGCCGCGTTTCTTCTTCCGTGCGGACTTCGGCGCTCCGACCGTGGCGGTCGCGGAGGCGGTGACGGTTGGCGCTGGCGTCAGCGGCGGCATCGGCGCGGGAACGGAGACAGGTTCCGCACCTGACGCCAAGGCGAGCTCGACGCGATACGCCTGCGGCACGATGCGGTAGCAAACGTACGCCAGGATCGGCAGCGCGATCGCTCCGGCGACGCGTGCCAGCAAGCCGAAGTTGGTGGCGAAGAAGTCACCCGGCAACCAGCCGAACGCCGCGATCAGCCACGTCAGCAGGCCGAGCCCGCTGAACGCGAAGCCCCAGAGCAGCGGGCCGCCCAAGGCAACTGCCAGCAGCATCAGCAAGGACGTGGATGTCGTGGCTTGGCCTTGGATGGTCATGGGTGCTCCGGCGTGCGTTGCGCATCACGTAGGGCTTGGCGGGCACAGACGCAAGCGCAGAGGCGCCGGATCGCGCGCGGCGCGCCATCAACATCTATGTGTCGCCACTGCAATGCCTGCTAGCGGTGGGTGCGGCGGGGCACCGCACCGGATTGCGCCGCCCCGCGCGCGGGCGTATATGGGCGCCGTCGCACCGGTTCCGCCGGGCACCCTTTCCCAAATTCCACATGCCGCGAGACGCAAAGCCGGGCGCCGGCCCGCAACCTTTTTTGGCACTCGTGCAGCCACAAACATAGGGCGATGTAGATGAACACCAACGGTGTCTCGCATCCCGCGCCGGAGAAGCAGACCCTTGCTCTCCTCGCTCTCGGCGCGCTGGGTGTCGTCTACGGCGACATCGGCACGTCGCCGCTTTACGCCATCCGCGAGTGCTTTTCCGCGGCAACCGGTGTTGCGCCGACACCGGAGAACGTGCTCGGCATCCTCTCTCTAGTGTTCTGGACCGTCACCCTCCTGGTGACCCTCAAGTACGTCATTCTCGTGCTGCGGGCCGACAATCGCGGCGAGGGCGGCGCCATTGCGCTGATGTCGCTGACGCGCGCGGCGCACGCCACGCGCCCTCGGTTGCGCGGCATCATCCTCAGTGCCGGCCTGATCGGAACGGCGCTGTTCTTCGGCGACGCCATGCTGACGCCGGCGATCTCGGTCTTGAGCGCGGTCGAGGGCCTCGAAGTTGCCACCGACATCTTCAAGCCGTACATCGCGCCGCTCGCGATCGGTGTCATTGCGGCGCTGTTCATGACCCAGCGGCGCGGCACGGCTAGCGTCGGTCGAATGTTTGGGCCGGTGATGTGCGCGTGGTTCACTATTCTCGGTGTCCTCGGCGTCTACGGAATCACCAAGCACCCGGAGGTGCTCGCCGCGATCAACCCTGCTCATGCTGCGGCATTTGTCGCGCGCGAGGGATGGCACGTCTTCGTTCCGCTCGGCGCCGTCTTCCTGGCCATCACCGGCGCCGAGGCGCTCTACGCGGACCTCGGCCACTTCGGCGCCAAGCCCATCCGGGCCGCGTGGTTCGCGGTGGTGATGCCGGGGCTGGTGCTGAACTACTTCGGCCAGGGCGCCATCATCCTCGACGACCCGGCCAACGTACGGAATCCCTTCTACCTGCTGCCGCCGCCCGTGTTGCTGTATCCGATGGTGGCGCTCGCCACGGCGGCGACCGTCATTGCGTCGCAGGCCGTGATTTCGGGAGCGTTCTCGCTGTTCAACCAGGCGATTCAGCTTGGATTGGCACCGCGCACCGAGGTGCAGCACACCTCGTCCCAAGAAATTCGTCAGGTCTACCTGCCGCAGGTGAACCTCGCGTTGTTCGTCGGCGTCGTGGCGCTGATCCTGTCATTCGGCACGTCGAGCGATCTGGCGGCGGCGTACGGCATTGCGGTCAGCGGCACCATGGTCGTCACGTCGGCCCTGGCGGCGTTGGCGGCCGGCCAGCTGTGGCACTGGCCACGACCGTTGATCGTGGGAGTGTTCGGCGCGCTGCTGGCCATCGACTTGATGTTCCTCGGCGCCAACCTGCTCAAGGTCTTCGACGGGGGATGGGTGCCGATCGTCATAGCGGCAGCGATCTACGTCGGCTCGTCGACCTGGATCCAAGGCCGCCAGGCGCTCTACACCAAGCTCGCTGCCGAAGGCGCCCAACTCGACGACTTCATCCATAGCGTCGGCCCGAGCCTGCCGCGCGTGCGCGGCACCGCCTCCTACATGGCGCGCATCGGCGAGACGGTGCCCCACGCTCTGCTGCACAACATCAAACACAACAAGGTGCTGCACGAGCGCGTCCTGTTGATGACGGTGATCACCGAGGACGTGCCGATCGTGCCGCGCGAAAACCGCGTCGAGGCGCAAGCGCTCGACAAGGGTTTCTGGCGCATCACAGTGCGCTACGGCTTCCTGCAGAGCCCGAATTTGCCGCGCGCGCTGATGCAACTCGCGCCCACTGGGCTTGAGATCAACATCCACGACACGAGCTTCTTCCTCGGGCGCGTCACCCTGGTGCCGGCGCTCAAGCCGCTCATCCCGCCCTGGCGGCGACGCCTCTACTTCGCGCTGGCGCGCAACGCCGCTTCGGCGCCGGACTTCTTCCGCATCCCGACCGACCGCGTCGTCGAGGTCGGCGCACAGATCGCGCTCTAGTCTAGCCTTCGAGCGCCCGCAGGTATTCGCGGTCAGAGGCTCCTAGCTCGTGGTCGCGCGTCGCCACGCCCTGCTGGTTGCGCTCGCAGGCGTGCCAATCCTGGCGATTGGTCTTGTCCCAGTAGGACACCGCGTCGTCCGGCCGGAAGTCTTCGCGGCCGAACGCGTCCGGATGGAACAGCCAGTCGCAATGGACGCGCGTCCGCGCGGGAGCTTCCGGCCACAGGGTCTGCACCATGGCGTAGTCCGGGTGCAGCCTGAGGAACAGGTTCGGAAAGATGCGCCCTTGCTCCCCGGTGCGGAAGAGCAGCTTCCAGTTGGCGGCGACGTCGTACTCGATGCTGCGTGCGGCACGCAGCATGGGCAAGTTCCAGTGCGCGAACTTGGCCTCGAGCGGCGCGAACGCGGTCGCGAAAGGCTCGGCCGGCGCCAGGCTGACGAAGACGAGGCCCTCCCACACGCCGACCGCAACTTGGCGTAGCGCCAACGCATCCGCGTCGAAGTCGGGCACGTCGCTGCTGAGCGGCGCGCCTCGCAGGCGTCCGTCGAGCGCATAGGTCCAGCTGTGATAGACGCAGCGGATCACCGCGGGGAACGTGCCCTTGGCGACGTCACAGATGCGCGCGCCGCGGTGGCGGCAGACGTTGTAGAAGGCGCGCACGACGCCGTCGTCGCCGCGCACGATGATGAGGCTCTCGCCTGCCACGTCGCGCAGCACGAAATCGCCGGGCCCGGCAAGCTCGGTGTGGTGGGCGACGCACACCCAGCGTTTCGCGAAGATGCGCGCGCGCTCCGCCGCGTAGATGTCCGGCGACGTCAGGTAGTGCGGAGCCAGCCGGCGGATGGCGCGCCTAGAGGCTGCGCGCGACGCGGAAGCCGAGGGTGTTCTTGCGGTTGGGGGCGAGGTCCCAGTTGCGCAGGCTGGCGCGCACGTCGGGCGCGTCCGACAGCCAAGCGGCGCCCCGGGTGACCCTCTGGGCGCAGTTGCCGGCGACGGTCCAGACGGCGCCATCCGCAGGGGCAGTCAGGTAGGTCTCGTGCCAGCAATCCTCGACGCGCTCCCAGACGTTGCCGAGCATGTCGCTGACGCCGAAGCCGTTCGGCTTGAACGTACCCACCGGCGACGTGCGCTTGGCGTCGTACTCGGTGCCGCAGCCGTCGCAGTTGGCGTTGCCGCGGGCAATCTCGGCGCCCCAGTGGCGGCTGGTCGTGGTGCCGCCGCGGGCGACGTACTCCCACTCGGACTCGGAAAGGAGGCGATACTCGGTGCCCGTCTGCTGGCCGAGCCACTGCAGATAAGCGCGCGTCTCGTCCCAGTTGATGCAGACGATCGGATCGCGATCGCTCTGCTCGAAGCCGGGGTTCTCCCACGTGCGCGCCGCGTCCGGCACCATCTCCGTGCCGTTGTACCAGCGGCAATCGCCGCCCGTGGCCTGGTTGGTAGCGCGCGCGAACGCGGCGTACTCGCCGCGCGTGACCTCGAAGCGGCCGACGGCGAACGGCTTTGCCAGGGTGACGTTGTGCTGCGGCGCCTCGTCGGGCGAGCGGCCCGGCTCGTTGGCCGGCGAGCCCATGGAATAGCGCCCGGCCGGAATGACGACCATCTCCGGGCAGGTATCGCAGTCGCGGAAGGTGTCGCCCGGCTTGAGGGTGCGCCCCGCCACCTGCACGGTTTGCTCGGCGGCCGGCGGGATACCGGCGCTGTTGTCGCCACAGGCGGCCAGCAGGCAGCCCGCGGAGAGGGCCAGCAGGCGCAACCAGGTTCCGGAATGCATGGCGGTGATCCTCGTCAGCCGGCCCGTCCGCCAGCAGGGCGGCGGCCGACCGGCGGCCCCACGCTCCACCCTGTGGTGGGCCACGCGGCAGTGGTTGCGTGAAGCCTGGTCGGGGAGAGAGGATTCGAACCTCCGGCCCCCACGTCCCGAACGTGGTGCTCTACCAGGCTGAGCTACTCCCCGAAAGCAGCGGCTATATAGCGTCAACCTCTGGGCTGCCGCAACCCGCGTGCCGTACCCGGGCGGCGCCGTTGCTTCCTTTGCGAAATTCGCTGCCCGGTAGGGGTACGGTCCAACGGCCGCCTCCTTTTTCTTGGCTAGTGGCCGCGCTCGATGCAGAAGTCGATGACGGCGAGCATGGCGTCCTTGACCTTGCTGTCCGGGAAGATCAGCAGCGCGTCGCGGGCGATGGCGCTGTAGTGGCGCGCCCGGTCGAGGGTCTCGGCTAGGGCGCCGTGACGCTGGAGCAGCATCAGGGCGTGATCGAGGTCGGCAGACTCCTGCTGTCCTTCGCCCAACGTGCGGTGCCAGAAGGCGCGATCGGTGTCGTTACCGCGCCGGTAGGCGAGGATCACCGGCAGGGTGATCTTGCCCTCGCGGAAGTCGTCGCCGATGGTCTTGCCGAGGGTCTGCTCGCGCGCCGAGTAGTCGAGGACGTCGTCGACCAGCTGGAAGGCGATGCCGAGGTTGCGTCCGTAGCTGGTCAGCGCCTCTTCTTCTTCGCGCGGGCGGCCACACATGACGGCGCCGACCCGGCAGGCCGCGGCAAAGAGCGGCGCGGTTTTCGCCATGATGACGTCGAGATAGGCGTCCTCGGTCGTGCTGGTGTCGTTGGTCGTAATCAGCTGCAGGACTTCGCCTTCCGCGATGCGCGCGGCGGCTTCCGACAGGATGCCCAGCATCTTCAGCGAACCCGCGTCGACCATCAGCTGGAACGCGCGGCTGAACAGGAAGTCACCGACCAGCACGCTCGACTGATTGCCCCACACCGCGTTGGCGGTGGGCGAGCCGCGCCGGAGAGCGCTCTCATCGACGACGTCGTCGTGGAGGAGGGTGGCGGTATGGATGAACTCGACGCAGGCCGCGAGCAGCACGTGCTGGCGGCCTTCGTAGCCGCACAGCCGCGCGCTCGCCAGGGTCAGCATGGGGCGCAGGCGCTTGCCGCCCGAGGCGATCAGGTGGCCGGCCAGCTCAGGAATGCGCGCGACGTTCGACTCCATGCGGCCGAGGATCACTTCGTTGACGGCCGTCAGGTCGGACGCGACGAGGTCCAGGATCGGTTGCAGCCCGGTTCGCGCAGCCCACTCCCGCTTGGTATCGAGCGGCACAACAACCACGACACATTTCCTTTGGAGCGCCGCTTGCCCGCGGCGGTGACGAAGCATCCTGCGCGCTACCCGCAAGACGGGGCGGAGCATAGGATTGGCCCATGACGACGGTCAATCTGGGCGCCGCGTGAAGGAGCTCCTGCGCACCAATGACGTGGTTCTGCTGTCGTTTGCCGAGGCGCTGCTCAAGGACGCCGGCATCGCCGCCATCGTCCTCGACCGCCATACTTCGGTATTGGAGGGCAGCATTGGCGCGCTGCCGCGCCGCTTGATGGTCGACGACGGCGACCTCAATCGGGCGCGGCAGGTGCTCGGTGAGGCGGACATCGGGTTGTCCGAGCCGCGTCCGTGACTGTGCGCGAGACCACGGCTGACACCCTGTTGGGCGGACGGGTCCGGCTGGAGCAACCCGCCACCGGCTATCGAGTGGCCATCGATCCTGTGCTTCTGGCAGCGGCGGTGCCGGGGCGCGCGGGCGAACGGGTGCTCGAGCTCGGCGCCGGAGTTGGCGCTGCAACCTTGTGCGCCGCGACGCGCCTGGCCGAATGCACGTTTGTCGGACTCGAGCTCGACGAGGAGCTGGCCGCCATTGCCAGTGCCAACGTTGTCGCCAATCAGCTCGCGGCGCGGGTCACCATGCTGGCGGGCGACGTTGCCGCGCCGCCCGCCGAGGTCTTGCGCGAGCCGTTCGATCATGGGATCGCCAATCCTCCGTTCGGCGAGCCGGGCCGCGGATCGCCGTCGCCCCATGCCGGCAAGAACAGCGCCAACGTCGAGGGCGCCGCCGACCTCGGCGTGTGGATCGCTACCGCCGTACGCCTCCTTCGCCAGGGCGGTACCGCGACGCTCATCCACCGGGCTGACCGCGCGACCGAGGTCGCCGCGCGGCTCGCCGCAGCCGGCGCCGGTGGCATCATCCTGTTCCCGCTGTGGCCGAAAGCCGGCGCCGACGCAAAGCGCGTCATCGTGCAGGGCCGCAAGGGTGCGAAGGCGCCGTTGCGCTTCGCCGCCGGGCTCGTGCTGCACGAAACGGACGGCAGCTACACGGAAGCGGCGCGGGCGGTGCTGCGCCTCGGAGCGCCGCTCGCCCTCTAGCTGCGCATAGAAGCGTCTCTCTAGAAGCCGCCGGCCACGGTTACGGCCACGCGCCCACCCGCCCGCTGCAACTGTGCCAGTCCGCGGGCGACATCGCGCACCGGAATGGTCGCGGCAATCGGTACGGGGAGTCCGTCTTTCAGCCAGTCGCCGAGCAAATCAAGGTCCGTCGGACGTGATTTCACGTTGACGAACCCGACACGGGTCGAGGAGAGCCAGCTCGCAGGCCAGTCCATGGCGAGAGCCAGCGACGGCAACGTGGTGACGAATGCACCTCCGGTCTTGAGGGCGCCGCGCCACTCGCGCCAACGATAGAAACCCGTGCAATCGAAGACTACGTCGAAGCGGTCCTTCAGAGCGCCCGCGGCCAGCTGCGCGACGTTCGCCTTCGTTCGATCCAGCACGTCGGCCGCCCCGTTCCGTTGCGCCGCATCGAGCCCCGTCCCCGAGCCAAGGGCGGTGACGGCCAGGCCCAACCGTCGCGCGACGCCGACGGCGATGGAGCCGACGCCACCCGATACGCCGGTGATGAGTGCGCGGCCGCCCGCAGCGGCACGCCCCACATCACGGATCGCTTGAATCGCGGTGATGCCGGTCGTGGCAGCCGCCGCTGCGACGTGGTGGGGCACGCCTGCCGGCTTGCGCGCGATCTCTCCAACCCGGGCGACGACGAGCTCGGCGAACGCGCCACGCCGGTTGAAGGGGCCGTAAGGAAGAAATCCGAATACTTCGTCGCCGCGGGCATAGCCCCCGGAGCCGGCGCCGGAGCCCACCGCGTCAACGGTTCCGGAAAAGTCATAGCCCACGACAAGCGGCTTGTTGCGCGCGTGAAGGAACTTGAGCTGACCGAGGATGACTTTGAAGTCGGCCGGATTGAGGGCGGAGGCCTCGATGCGGACGCGGACCTCGCCAGGGCCGGGCTCCGGGGTCTCGACCTCAATGGCGCGAAGGTTGTCGAGCGGCCCATAGGTTGACGCTGCCAGCGCTTTCATTTCTCCTCCTCGCCCTCGCCGACCGTACCATGGCGGCACAGCCGACGTGCGCGGCCGCCCCCTCGCGTGACCGGTGCTCGCTTCGCGGCCACGATCAACCGAACCTCAACAAAAAGGGGGACGGCCCTGCTCGGCAGCCCCATCGAATAGCCGAGCTGTCGTCTTGGCCCCTCGGCCCAGGCGGGCGGCCGTTTCCGGCCCGCCCGCCCCCAACGTGCGTGGCGCGCCCGTTTGTTGCGGGCCCAGGGGGTGGGCCCTATGCTCCGCCCCATGAGCGGATTGCTTGCGCGCCTGTCCGCGCTGGTCCCATTCCTTGGCCGGCGCGAACGCCACCCGTTGGTTGCCGTGGTGCGCCTGCATGGTGCCATCGGCTCGGTCGGCATTGGCCGCAGCGGCCTGAGCCTCACCGGCTCGGCGCGCGACCTCGAGGCTGCATTCACGCTGAAGGGCGTCAAAGCCGTCGCGCTGTCGATCAACTCGCCGGGCGGCTCGCCCGTGCAGTCGAACCTGATCTATCGCCGCATCCGCAGCCTGGCCGAGGAACACGAAGTTCCGGTGATCGCCTTCTGCGAGGACGCGGCCGCCTCGGGTGGTTACTGGCTGGCGTGCGCCGGCGACGAGATCTTCGCCGACCCCAACTCGATCGTCGGATCGATCGGCGTGGTGTCGGGTGGCTTCGGCTTTCCGGCGCTGCTCGCCAAGTTTGGTATCGAGCGCCGCCTGTACGTGCAGGGCGACAACAAGGGCATGCTCGACGCCTTCAGTCCGGAGCGGCCTGCGGATGTCGAACACCTGCACGGCATCCAGAAGGTCGTGCACGACAGCTTCAAAGCGCTGGTGCGCGAGCGGCGTGGCGCGCGCCTCAAGGAAGAAGAGTCCAAGCTCTTCACCGGTGCGTTCTGGACAGGCACCCAGGCGCTCGGCTTCGGGCTCGTTGATGGATTGGGCGACCTGCGCGGCGTGATGCGCGCCCGCTACGGCGACAAGGTGCGCCTGAAGGTAGTGGGCCGTTCGCCCAATCGTTTGCGATTCCTGTTTGGGCGCGGCACCGAGACGCCGGTAGGCTCGTTGACGGATTGGCCCGAGGCCGCGTTGCGCGCGCTCGAAGCGCGCTCGCTGTGGGCGCGCCTCGGCCTCTAGGGAGATACCCAACTCATGTTCGGTTTCAGCCTCGGCAAGATCGTCGTCGCGACGATCCTCATCCTGGCCGTCTGGTACGGCTTCAAGATGATGAGCCGCATCGGCGAGGTGCGGGCCGACGCGCTATCGCGCGAGCCGAAGCCCAAGGCAAATAAGCTCGAGGCCGAAGACCTGGTCGAGTGCAAGCGCTGCAAGGCGTTCGTCTCCGCGGGCGCCAGAGCGTGCGTGCGCGACGACTGTCCGTATCCGCGATGAGCGCTGCCGCTGCGTCCCGCCCAGGGCGGGCCGCCGGCCCGACGCGGAGCTTCCAGGACCTGATCCTTACGCTCCAGCGCTTCTGGGCCGACCAGGGCTGCACCATCCTGCAGCCATACGATTCCGAGGTGGGCGCCGCGACGTTCCACCCGTCGACGGTGTTGCGCGCCTTGGGGCCTGATCCGTGGCGCACGGCGTTCGTGCAGCCGTGCCGGCGTCCGACCGACGGCCGCTACGGCGAGAATCCCAATCGCTTCCAGCATTACTATCAGCTCCAGGTCGTGCTGAAGCCCAGCCCGGAGAACATCCAGGACCTGTACCTGCAAAGCCTCGCCGCCATCGGCATCGATTCAGCCGTTCACGACATCCGCTTCGTCGAGGACGACTGGGAGAGCCCGACCTTGGGCGCCTGGGGACTGGGCTGGGAAGTGTGGTGCGACGGCATGGAAGTGACGCAGTTCACCTACTTCCAGCAGGTCGGCGGCTTCGAATGCGCGCCGGTGTCGGGCGAGATCACCTACGGCATGGAACGCCTCGCTATGTTCGTCCAAGAGTGCGAGGACGGCTTCAAGCTCGACTGGAACGGCGCCGGCACCACGTATGGCGACGTCTTCAAGCGCAACGAGCGCGAATGGTCGGCCTACAATTTTGAAGAGGCCAACGTCGATATCCTGCGCCGCCACTTCGGCGAGTCCGAGCAGGAGTGCATGCGCTTGTTGGGCAAGAAGCTCGTGCTGCCCGCCTACGACCAGTGCATCAAGGCGTCGCATGCCTTCAACCTGCTCGACGCGCGCGGCGTCATCTCGGTGACCGAGCGCGCCGCCCACATCCTGCGCGTGCGCACTCTCGCCAAGGCCTGCTGCGAGGCGTGGATCGCCAGCCTGCCGCAGGCCGCTCCCGCGGCTTGACTACAAAACGTATCTCACCATATACAGATCGTGACTAAGCGGCACCGCCCCCGGCAAGGCCTGGAGAGACGTGATTTCCCCGCACGTACGGTGGCGGGGCAGCGCGCTCGCGATGATTCGTTCGCGGTTCCCGATCGCGTGATCCGCCTGAAGCCCGCCTATGTATGCGGCGGGGCACGCGCGCGGCATTCGCCTATTTCGACGCTCGGGCCTTTGCCTATTTGGGCGTTCCGTCGCCCGCCTATTTGGTGCCCCACGCATGCCTGAGCTGTTGCTGGAGCTTCTGTCCGAGGAGATTCCCGCGCGCATGCAGGCGCGTGCGAGTACGGACCTGCGCGACTTGGTGACCAAGGGCCTCGGCGAAGCCGGCCTGACGTTCGACGGCGCCCAGGCGTTCGCGACGCCGCGCCGTCTGGCGCTGGTCGTGCGCGGGCTGCCGGAGCGCTCCCCCGACCAGAGCATCGAGAAGAAGGGCCCGCGTGTCGATGCGCCGCCTGCCGCGATCGACGGCTTCCTGCGCTCGACCGGCCTCAAGCGCGAACAGCTCGAAGAGCGCGACATGGGCAAGGCGGGCAGGGTGCTGTTCGCGGTGCAGAAGGCGGCGGGACGTGCGGCCGGGGAGGTCGCAAGCGCCGTGATCCTGGCGGCGATCACCGCGCTCCCCTGGCCGAAGAGCATGCGCTGGGCGTCGAACCAGTTCCGCTGGGTGCGGCCGCTGCACGGCATCGTCGCCGAGCTCGACGGCAAGGTATTGCCGCTGCGTTTGTCGCTCGGCGACAGCAACGCCTCGATCGCCGCGGGCGCCACTACGGTCGGTCACCGTGTGCTCGGCAACGGCCCGCTCTCCGTGGCGGGATTCGCCGACTACGTCGCACAGTTGCGCAAGGCCCACGTCGTGCTCGACGCCGAGGAGCGTAAGCGCATCATCCGCGAGCAGGGCGAGGCGTTGGCGGCCAAGGAAGGCCTGCGCATCCGCAAGGACGACGGCCTCGTCGAAGAAGTTGCCGGCCTGGTCGAGTGGCCGGTGCCGCTCATCGGCACCATCGACGGCGCCTTCATGGACCTGCCGCCCGAGGTGCTCACCACCACCATGCGCACCCACCAGCGCTACTTCGCCCTGGAGAAGGACGGCAGATTGGCGCCGCGCTTCCTGGTGATCGCCAACACCGTCGCGCGCGATGGCGGCGCCGCCATCGTCAAGGGCAACGAGCGCGTCCTGCGTGCGCGCCTCTCCGACGCCAAGTTCTTCTGGGACCAGGACCGCAAGGTGCGCCTCGAGTCGCGCCTGCCCGGACTCAAGGAAATCACCTTCCAGGCGAAGCTCGGCACTCTGGACGCCAAGGTCGAGCGCATCACCAAGCTCGCCGGCGAGCTGTGCCGCTGGATCAAAGGGGCCGATGCGGACGCTGCGCGCAAGGCCGCGCGCCTTGCCAAGGCGGACCTGAGGACGGGCGTCGTCGGTGAGTTCCCCGAGTTGCAGGGCATTATGGGCCGCTACTACGCCCTCCACGACGGCGAGCCGCGCGCGGTGGCCGACGCGATTGCCGAGCATTACGCGCCCAAGGGCCCGGACGATCGCTGTCCGTCCGCACCGTCTTCGGTCGCTGTGGCGTTGGCCGACAAGATCGACGTCCTCGTCGGCTTTTGGGCGATCGACGAGAAACCGACTGGATCGAAGGATCCCTTCGCGCTGCGCCGCGCCGCGCTCGGCATCATCCGCCTCGTCGTCGAGAACGGGCTGCGCCTGCGGCTGACCGAAGCGTTCGAGCTCGCCGCGCGCGAGTACGCCGAGCCGGTGCGCAAGAACTGGACGGCGGCGATGCGCGCCGACCTGCTCGCCTTCTTCGCCGATCGCCTCAAGGTCCACTTGAAGGAACGCGGCGTACGTCACGACCTGGTCGCAGCGGTGTTCGCGCTCACGGCGGAGGACGACCTCGTGCGCCTGCTCGCGCGAGTCGAGGCGCTGCAGAAGTTCCTCGCCAGCGAGGATGGCGCCGACCTGCTCGTCGCCTACCGCCGCGCCGCCAACATCGTGCGCATCGAGGAGAAGAAGGACTCGACCTCCTATCGCACGGAGGTCGATGCCAAGGCGTTGCAGCAGAATGAGGAGCGCGTCCTCGCCCAGTCGCTGGCGGACACGCGCCCGGCCGTCACGGCGGCGCTGGCGAAGGAAGACTTCGCGGGCGCCATGCTCGCGCTCGCTCGCTTGCGCGCGCCGGTCGATGCGTTCTTCGACAACGTCACGGTCAACGCCGACGACGCGGCGCTGCGCGTCAACCGGCTGCGCCTGCTGGCGCAGATCACCGGCACGCTCGAGCAGGTCGCTGATTTCTCTAAAATCGAAGGCTGATCGCCTGCGGAGGCGCCGATGACATCGCGAGTCTGGCGCTTCGGCATGGGCGACTCGGGGACACCACCGGAGCCCGCCGCGCGCGTCGTTGGTGGCAAGGGTGCCGGACTTCTGACCATGAGCCGGCTCGGCCTGCCGGTGCCACCCGGCTTCGTCATCGCCACCGAGGTCTGCGACGCGTACTACGCGCTGCACCAGTCGTTCCCCGATGGCCTGAAGGACGAGGTCGCGACCGCGCTCGCGGCGCTCGAGGCGACCCTCGGCCAGTCGTTTGGTGATCCGTCGAATCCGCTGCTCGTGTCGGTGCGTTCGGGCGCACCCGCGTCCATGCCCAGCATGATGGACACCATCCTGAACCTCGGGCTGACCCGAGCGACGCTGGCGGGCCTCACCGCCCGCATCGGCGAGGTCGCCGAAGACTGCTACCTGCGCCTGCACGAGTCGTTCGACGAGCAGGACAAGGCGCTGCCCCAAGACCCGCACGAACAACTGTGGGTGGCGATCCGCTCGGTTCTGGACTCCTGGCAGAGTCGGCGGGCCGTGACCTATCGCGATATGCACGGCATTGCCGACAAGCCGGGTACGGCGGTGACCATCCAGGCGATGGTGTTCGGCAATGCCGGCAGCGACTCCGGAACGGGCGTCGCGTTCACGCGCGACCCGGCCACCGGCGCGCCGGAGCCGTTCGGCGAGGTGCTGCGCAATGCCCAGGGCGAGGACATGGTCGGCGGTACCGTGACGCCGCAGCCGATCGCCGTGCTCGCCGCGGCGATGCCCGCTCTCTATCGCGACCTCACGGGGCACTTCCGCACCCTCGAGCAGCACTTCGCCTCGATGCAGGACATCGAGTTCACGATCGAGCGCGGCAAGCTCTGGCTGTTGCAGACGCGCACCGGCGTGACGAACGCCGAGGCGGCAGCGCGCATCGCCGTCGACATGGTGGGCGAAGGCCTGATCGATCGCGCCCGCGCCCTGGCGCGGGTCGACCTCGCCGCCCTGCGGCGGCCGCCGATGGCGACGGTGGCGAGCGGCACGCCCTTGGTGAAGGGGTTGCCGGCGTCGCCGGGCGCCGTCACGGGCACGGTCGTGTTCAGCAGCGTCGAGGCGGAAGCGGCGCGCGAGCCCTGCATCCTGGTGCTCCCCGAGACGCGACCGCAGGATATTCCCGGCATCCGGGCCGCCGCAGGCGTGCTGACCAGTCGCGGCGGCGCGACCAGCCACGCGGCCGTGGTCGCGCGCGGGATCGGCCGGCCGTGCGTGGTCGGGGCGGGCGCGATGCATGTCGACGCAGTCGCCGGCCGGCTGACCGTCGGCGCCCGCGAGGTGTCGCGCGGCGCCCTGTTAACCATCGACGGCGGCACCGGCTGTGTGTTTGAGGGGGTGCTGGCGCTGCACGTCCCGGCCCCGAGCGCGGCGGTCCAGACCCTCCTGACGTGGGCCGCCGAAGCGGACGCATGACCTGGATCGGCGATATCTGGTGGGCTATCCTTGATTCCAAGCCACATTTGGTAGCCGAGTCCGTGTCCACGCCCCAGCCGCATACCCTCCGCATCGGCGACGCCGACGTTCCCTACGCGCTGATCCGCACCAAGCAACGCCGCCGCACCATCGCGTTCGCCATCGAAGGCCGCGAGGGCTTGGTCGTGCGCGCGCCGATGAAGGCGAGCTTCAAGTCGATCGAAGAGGTCGCGCAAAAGTTCAGCCGTTGGATCACGCGCCGCCTCGCCGAGCTGCGCGACGTAGCACCTCCGCGGCCGATGATGAGCGGCGGTACTGTCCCGGTCCTCGGACAAGAAGTGCGCCTGCGCGTGCTGACCGGCTCCGGACGCCGCGCCCGTTGCACGCGAGTCGACGACGCACTCGAGATTCGCGTGCCGGAGCACATACCGAGCGACGACTACGCGACCGCCATCCTCGACGGGGTGCTCGCCTGGTACCGCGAGTTCGCCGCAGCGGAGTTCGTGCGCCGCGCCGACTTCTGGGCCGAACAGCTCGACGTGACGTATCTCGCGCTGCATGTCAGCAATCCCACCGCGCGCTGGGGCAGTTGCAGCATCGACAACGACATCCGCATTAACTGGCGCCTGGCGATGGCGCCGCCGGCGCTGCTCGACTACGTCATCGCCCATGAGCTGTGCCACGTGGTCCACAAGAACCACTCGCGCCGCTTCTGGGCCAAGCTCGCCAAGGTGATGCCGGATTGGCGGCAGCGCCGCGAGGAACTGCGCCGCATCGGCCCCGGACTGTCGCTCTAGGGTAGGCGGGGGTACTGTGAAGCGGGCCTGACCGGCTCGGGGAGAACCGACATGACCACCACAAAGCTGTTCGCAAGTGCGTTGGTAGCAGTGTTGGCGACAGGTGCGGCGAGTGCGGCGAACGTCAGCACGGCGGTCGTGCCGAACCTAGGAACTCAGCTGGCGCAGGTGCAGGGCGCGATCGCGCCGAAGCCGACCGTCGATCCGGTCGTGCGTCAGGCGCAGCAGTTGCTCACCGCGGCACGATTCAATCCAGGCCCGATCGACGGCGTCATGGGCGCCAAGACGCGCCAGGCGATCCGCGACTTTCAGACGGCACGCAAGATCGCGCCGTCCGGCGACCTCGACAACGCGACGCGCGCGGCGCTCGGGATTCGCTAGGACTTCAGCTGCTTGTAGCGGAAGCAGGTGGTGACATGGTCGTTGACCATGCCCACCGCCTGCATGAAGGCGTAGCAGATCGTAGGTCCGCAGAACTTGAAGCCGCGCGTCTTGAGCGCCTTGCTCATGGCGCGACTCTCGTCCGTCGCGGCAGGAATGCCGGTCCATGCCTGCCAGCGGTTCTGTAGCGTGCCGCCGCCGGTGAACTGCCACAGGAACGCATCGAGGGTCTCGCCGCCGTCGCGCATCGCCAGATAAGCCTTGGCGCTGGCGATCGCGCCGTCGACCTTGGCGCGGTTGCGGACGATGCCGGCATCATTCATCAGCCGCGCGACGTCGGTGGCCCCGAAGCGTGCGACCCGCTCCGGCTCGAAATTGCGGAAGGCGGCGCGAAAGTTGTCGCGCTTGCGCAGGATGGTGATCCAGGAGAGGCCCGCCTGAAAGCCATCCAGCACCAGCTTCTCGTAGAGTGCGCGGTCGTCGTGCTCGGGCACGCCCCACTCCTCGTCGTGGTAGGCGAGGTAGAGAGGATCCTGGCCGGGCCAGGTGCAGCGCTTCTGCTCCGCCGGCACGTTGCCTAGCGCCGGCCGGCCTCGGCCGCCGGTTCCTGAAACCACGCCGGGCGCATGGGGCGCACGGTGGCGCTGCCGGCTGTGAGCGCTGCGCCGGTGCGCTCCGCCGTCTCGATGTGCTCCAGGCGCAAGAGCGCGATGCCGATGCCCGCGACCGCGGAGCGCATCTCGCCCGCCTCGATGTCGCCGAGCAACACCGGCGTGCCAGGCTCGGGCACCGGACCGTCGATGTGCACGGGCATGAGACGCTTGCGGATGGTGCCGCGGTAGTGTGTACGCGCCGTCAGCTCCTGGCCGACGTAGCACCCTTTGCCGTAGTCGATGGCATGCAACGCATCGAGTCCTGCTTCGAGCGGGAACGTCTTGTCGACGATCAGGTCGCGCGACGCGTCGGGCACGCCGTGCATCAAGCGCATCGCGTCGTATGCGTCCATCGTGGTCGCCGACAAACCTGCGCCGGCGAGCGTTGCGTCGATCTTCGACGCCGGCGCGACGACTCGCGCGCCGAGTTCGCTCAGGCGTGGATCGGTGAACGCGACACCATCCGCGAGCACCCGTGCGCTTCCCGGCGCGGCGCCGAGCGACAGACGTTGCTGCACGCCGGAGCCGAAGGCGGCCGCGACGCGGAAGCGGTCGCTGACGTCGCTAAGGGTCACGTCGGAGCGCAGCTTGTAGAGCGTCAAGCGCCGGATCAAGTCCGGCAGGCGCTCGCGCTCGACATCGAGCAGCAGCGTGGATCCGGACTGCGGATCCTCGAAGGCCGTCAGGAAGAAGTCGTGCAGGTACTTGCCTTGCGGCGTCAACAGCAGCGCGTACATCGCGGTGTCGGCTGACAAGCGGCGCACGTCGTTCGAGACGATGTTCTGCAACAGGTCGCGCGCGTCCGTCCCGCCGATGCCGAGGACCCCGCGCGCAGGGAGAACCACGAAGCCGGGCGCGGGCACTGCCGCGGTAGGTGCGGCGGACATTTCGACCATGGCCAATGAAGTAAAGGCGGCCCTAGGGCTTGGCAAGGCCAGCCGGGGAGCGGCCAGGACGCTAGACTCTTGGAGGATCAGGGCCAGTCGTCGTATAACGGGCTATCGATCGCGTCGGCACCGGGCGGGCCGGGGCGCGGGAAATCTAGTAGCAGGCAGAGTGGGGGAGGTGCTGCGTGCAGAGTAGGACGCGGCCATGAAGCTACTCTTTGTCACATCCAACCGCATCGGCGATGCGGTGCTGTCTACTGGCCTACTCAATCATATTCTGCGCGAGCATCCCGAGGCGCACACGACGGTGGCCTGCGGGCCCGATCCTGCGCCGCTCTTCACCGAAGTTCCCAACCTCGATCGCATCATCGTCATGGTGAAGCAGCCGCGCGCCAAGCATTGGCGTGCCCTGTGGCGGGAGACCGTGCGCACGCGCTGGGACTTGGTTGTCGACTTGCGGGCGTCGGCGCTCGCGTACTTCTTGTGGGCAGGCGAGCGCCACGTGTTCCGTCCGAGCAACGAGCCGGTGCACCAGGTTGTGCAGCTCTCACAGTTCCTTGAGCTCGACAAGATTGCCGCGCCGGGACTCTGGCTTGGACAGAAGCAGGTCATGGCCGCGAAGCGCGCGTTGCCGCCGGGACCTCCCATCCTCGCCGTCGGTCCGACCGCCAACTGGGCGGGCAAGCAATGGCCGGCGAGTCGGTTCGCCGATCTGATCCTGCGTCTGATTGCTCCGGGCGCTATCCTCGAAGATGCGCGCGTCGCGGTGTTCGGTGCCGAAAGCGAGCGCCTCGCGGCACGTCCGCTGCTCGATCGCATCCCGAAGGAGCGCCGCCTCGATTGCATCGGGCGATTCGACATCCTTACCGCCGCCGCTGCGTTGCAGGAGTGCGCGTTCTACATCGGCAACGACTCTGGATTGATGCATATCGCGGCGGCGACCTACACGCCGACCCTCGGCCTGTTCGGCCCGAGCCGCGAGGAAATCTATGCCCCGTGGGGCGACCATTGCGCCGCGGTGCGCACCAAGCTCACCTACGCGGAGCTGTCGGCGATGCCGCAGTTCAGTCCTTCGCGGCGGGAAACCATGATGGGCTCTCTGGCGGTGGAGGCGGTCGAGGCTGCGGCCGTTGACCTGTGGCGGCGCTGCCATCCGGTACCCGTCTCCCAGGTCGCGAGCGGCGGCAACTAGCCCCGATCCCTTGCGCGTCTTTCAAGTCATGGCCGGCGCGGCCAAAGGCGGCGCCGAGACGTACTTCGTCGATCTCGTCACGGCGCTGGCACGCGCCGGACTCGACCAGCGCGTGGCGATCCGCTCGGACCCGGGCCGGGCGGCGATCCTGCGCAACGAAGGACTCGCCGTGCGTCAGATGCGGTTCGGCGGCATCTTCGACTGGTCCACCGGTCGTGCACTGCGCGAGGCGTTTGCGACGGAACGTCCCGACATCGTGCAGACCTGGATGAGTCGCGCCACCCAGCGCTGTCCGCGCACCGACGCGATCCGCGTCGGCTGGCTTGGCGGCTATTATCCGCCGCGCGTGTTCCGCGACTGTGACCACGTCGTCGGCGTGACGCCGGACCTCGTGCGCCATCTGCGCGAGGGTGGCTTCGCCGCCGAGCGCGCGCACTACCTTCCAACGTTTGCGCCGGCGCAGGCCGCAGTGCCGGTGTCGCGCGCCGCGCTGACGACCCCCGATGGTGCACCCCTGCTGCTCGCGCTCGGCCGCTTGCATGGGAAGAAGGGGTTCGACGTTCTGCTGCAAGCCCTGGCCAAGGTCCGCGGCGCGTGGTTGTGGATCGCCGGGGAGGGGCCGTTGCGGGCCGAACTGACCGCGCTGGCGGCACGCCTTGGCGTAGATGGCCGCGTTCGCTTTTTGGGCTGGCGCACCGACCGCGAGGCGCTGTTGGCGGCCTGCGACGTTTGCGTGATGCCGTCACGCTACGAGCCGTTCGGCACCGTCATGATCGAAGCGTGGGCCGCACAAAAGCCGCTCATCGCCGCCGCCGCAGCGGGACCGAAAGGGCTGGTGCGCGACAGCATCGATGGACTGCTCGTGCCCATCGACGACATCGGCGCGCTGGCTGCCGCCATCGACCGCGTGCTGACCGATCGGCAGTTCGCAGACGCGCTGGCGGCCGCCGGGCATGCGGTGTATCAGCAGCGCTACACCGAAGGGGCCGTCGTGACCCAGTACCTGGACTTCTATCAGCGGATCCGCGCGTGAGCGCCACCTACGACCTGATTGTGCGCGGTGGCGAGTGTGTGCTGCCGGAAGGCGTGGTGCGGGCCGACATCGGCGTGCGCGCCGGCCGCATCGCGACCCTCGGCGACCTTGGCCGCGCCAGCGCCGGCGAAGTCGTGGAGGCGAACGGCCTCACCGTGTTGCCGGGGGTCATCGACACCCAGGTGCACTTCCGCGAGCCGGGCAACGAGCACAAGGAAGACCTCGAGACCGGAACCCGCGCCGCTGTGCTGGGCGGCGTCACGGCGGTATTCGAGATGCCGAACACCGATCCGCCGACGACGACCGCCGCGGCCCTGAACGACAAGCTTGCGCGGGCGCGCGGCCGCACCTGGTGCGACCACGCGTTCTATGTGGGCGCGAGTCCCGAAAACGCGACCAAGCTGGGTGAGCTCGAGCGCCTGCCGGGCTGCAGCGGGGTCAAGGTGTTCATGGGCTCGTCCACCGGCACCCTGCTGGTGCCGGATGATGAGACGCTCGACGCTGTTCTACGTAGTGGCAAGCGCCGCGTCTCGGTGCACTCTGAGGACGAGCCGCGCTTGCGCGAGCGTAAGGCGATTGCCGAGAAGTCCGGCGACGTACACGACCACCCGAATTGGCGCGACGAAGAAACGGCACTGCGCGCCACGACGCGGCTGTTGCGCGCGGCGCGGTCGTTCGGCCGCAAGGTGCACGTCCTGCACACCACCACCGCGGAAGAGATGCGCCTGCTCGGCCAGAACCGGGACATTGCCAGCGTCGAGGTGACGCCCCAGCACCTGACGCTGGTGGCGCCCGATTGCTACGACCGTCTCGGCACGTTCGCGCAGATGAACCCGCCGATCCGCGACGAGCGCCATCGCAGGGCGTTGTGGCAGGGCGTGGCCGACGGAACGGTAGATGTCGTCGGCTCCGATCACGCGCCGCACACCCGCGAAGAGAAAGCCAAGCCCTATCCCGCGTCGCCCTCGGGCATGCCGGGTGTGCAGACGCTACTGCCGATCCTGCTTGACCATGTTGCGGCGGGGCGGCTCGATCTGCGCCGCCTGGTGGAGCTGACCAGCACTGGTGCGGCACGGCTGTGGGGATTGCAGGGCAAGGGTGCGCTGGCGGTCGGCCGCGACGCGGACCTTACGCTTGTCGACCGCAAGGCGCGGCGCACCATCACCAACAAATGGATCGCCAGCCGCTGCGGCTGGACCCCGTTCGACGGCATGACAGTGACGGGCTGGCCCAAGGCCACCATCATCCGCGGCGTCGTCGTGATGCAGGACGACGAGGTGCGCGGCAAGCCGATCGGCCAGCCGCTGACCTTCGCCGAGACGGCCTAGGCGCGGGCTTTTGCCGCGCGCCTTAGGCGCGGCCCTTGGCAATAAACCCGGGGTTCTTGAACTTCGGCTTGGCGTAGCCGAGCTCGTCGCCGTCGCGGGTGACGACACGGCCACCGGCGGCGGAAAGGACCGCGTGACCGGCGGCAGTGTCCCATTCGTTAGTCGTGCCGAAGCGCGGATAAAGGTCGGCCTCGCCGGCCGCGACCAGGCAGAACTTCAGCGAGCTGCCGGCCGAGGTGATGCTCTTCACCGGAACGGTGGCGAGATAGGCGTCGGTGTCGGTGTCGCGGTGGGAGCGGCTGGCGACAACGACGAAGCCGTCTTGGGCCGGGCGGCGCGCCGCGATCGGTGTGGCAATGCCACCGTCGCGCTCGGCGAACACTTCGCCGGGCCCGGAATTCCAGAACATACGGCCGACGGCCGGCGCATAGACGACGCCGATGGTGGGCCGGCCGTTCTCGATCAGGCCGATGTTGACCGTGAACTCGCCGTTGCGGCTGACGAACTCTTTGGTGCCATCGAGCGGGTCGACCAGCCAGAAGGGAGTGCCAGTGACGTCGGGCATGACGCCCTTGGCCACGGCTTCCTCGGCCACCACCGGCAAGCGTGGGCGGAGCCGTACGAGCTCTTCGGTGATGAGACGCTCGGCGGCCTCGTCGGCCTCGGTGACCGGCGAGCGGTCCTCCTTGCTGCGCACTTCGAACGGAGTGCGATACACCGCCATGATCTGTTCGCCGGCGCGAAGGGCGATGGCGCGGATGGCCGCAGCCAACGCGCTGTGAGGAAGATCACTGCTCATAATTGCGGGAAGATGCACTCGACGGCTGGGGACCCAGCGGAGGCGGGAGTGGACCATCGCGTCTGCTTTGGGTCAACCTGTTGGGCGGCAGGGACCCATGGCGGCGACGCAAAAACAGATTCTCATCATCGACAACGACGAAGGCATCCGGTTCATCCTGCGGCGCGCACTGGAGACGGCGGGCTATGAGGTGCGCGAGGCGTCCGACGGGGCGGCTGGGCTCAAGCGCTTCCGCGAGTTCCGGCCCGACCTCGTGATGACGGACATCATCATGCCCGAGCGCGAGGGAGTGGAGACCATCATGGCGCTGCGCAAGGAATCGCCCGAGACGGCGATCATCGCCATGTCCGGCAGCGGTGGCGACGGCGCCGATTGCCTCGAGATGGCGATCAAGCTCGGGGGGCGGTGCGGGTGTTCTCCAAGCCGTTCTCGTCTGGCCGCCGTGGTCGGGGCGGTGCGCGAGATCCTGGAGGGGGTAGAGGACCCTGGTTCGACCTAACGGCTTGACTCTTGGCCGGAGGCTCCATAGAACAAAAAGAGAACAAGGCCGAGAAACCGCCATGTCTCCTGTGCTCCAGCTCGATGCGTCCCTGACAGCCCTGCGGACGCGCATCCGCGCCATCGAGGCGCCCGGCGAATACCGGGTGGCGTCGATGGGTGCACCGGCG
This sequence comes from Rhizobium sp. Q54, assembly GCA_945904955.1. Classification (GTDB taxonomy): domain Bacteria; phylum Pseudomonadota; class Alphaproteobacteria; order UBA2966; family CAIVPW01; genus CAIVPW01. Next base: position 2,887 of record CAMDPO010000028.1, on the reverse strand, counting down.
CTCGATGCGGCACTCCCCTGGGGTGGGTTGCCGCGCGGCTGCTTGCACGAGATCGCCGGCACACCGGGAGATGCAGGCGCAGCCATCGGTTTCGCCGCTGCTCTCGTCGCGCGCTTGCGCGCGCCCCAACAAGTCGCGCGCTTGCGCGCGCCCCAACAAGACGCGCGCTTGCGCGCGCCCCAAGACGGGCGCCTGCACGCCGCGCACGAAGAGGCGCGTCAGGTGTTGTGGTGCGTGCGCGGCGATACCGATTCTGAAGTCGGCGCGCTCTATGCGCCCGGGCTGCGCAGCTTTGGCTTGGCGCCGCAGCAGGTGCTGCTGGTGCGCGCGGCAACGACCGCACAGGTGCTGTGGGCGATGGAGGAAGGCCTGCGCGCCGGCGGTCTCGCTGCCGTGGTGGCCGAGGTTGACGACGTCGATTTCTCCACCAGCCGCCGTTTGCAGTTGGCCGCGGAAGCACGGGGCGTCACCGCGCTGCTGATCGTGCCTGCGCTCTCTGCCGTGTCGGGCGCGGTCACGCGGTGGCAACTCTCGTCTCGGGGAGGAGAGGGGGAGTCGCTCCATCCAAAGTGGAGCGTCGAGCTGACGCGCTGCCGCGGTGGCGCCCCGGCTGCTTGGGAAATGGAGTGGAACCATGCGACGAATGATTTCGCTGTGGTTGCCGGCGTTCGCGACCGATCGGTTGAGTCGCGGCCCGGCCTGGCGCAAGCGGCGGGTTAAGCCGTTCGTCACGTCGGCGGCGAGCGCGGGCGGACTGCGCATCGCCGCAGTCAACCTGCACGCGGCCGAAGCGGGCATCCTGCCCGGCATGCCGCTCGCCGATGCGCGGGCGCTGGCGCCGGGACTTGAAGTAGCGGCCGCCGATCCGCTCGGCGACAGCGAGCAGCTCACCAAGCTCGCCGCCTGGTGCGGCAGCTTCTCGCCGTGGACCGCGCCCGAGTCGGCCGGCAGCGGACCGGACGGCGCCGGTATTTGGCTTGACGCCACCGGCTGCGCCCATCTGTTCGGCGGCGAAGAAGATCTATTGCGCGAGCTTGTGCAGCGCGTGCAGCGCATGGGCTTCGGCGTCCGCGCGGCACTCGCCGATACCGCGGGAGCGGCCTGGGCAGTGGCGCGCTTCGCAGCGGGCAAGGACGGCGCGCGCGCCATCCTCGTGCCGCCAGGCGCGACCGCGGCAGCTCTCGCGCCTCTGCCCATGGCCGGCCTGCGCTTGCCCGGCCCCGTCATCGAAGGCCTGGCGGTGCTCGGCCTGCGCCGCATCGCCGACTTGATGACCATGCCGCGCGCGCCCCTGGTGGCGCGCTTCGGGGGCAGCGTCACCGATCGCTTGGATCGCGCGCTCGGCCAGAGCAACGAGTCCATCTCGCCGCTGGTGCCGGAGGTCCCCCATCGCGAACGGCTGGGCCTGGCCGAGCCCGTCGGCACGCGGCCGGCCCTCGAGGCGGCGCTCGCCCATTTACTCACCGACCTGTGCGCGCGGCTGGCGCGCGAGCATGCCGGCGCGCGCCGTCTCGACTTTGCGCTGTTCCGCGTCGATGGCCACGTCGCGCACGTGCGCGTCGGAACCAGCCGGCCGGTGCGCGAGCCCAAGCATCTGGCGCGCTTGTTCGCCGAGCATCTCGACAACGTCGAGGTGGGCGAAGGCATCGAGGTGCTAACCCTTACTGCCGACAGCATCGAGGCGCTCGCCGCCGATCAGCTCGAGATGCCGGGGCCCGCGCTCGATCACGCCCTGGCGACGGCGGGAGTCGCCGACCTCGTCGACCGTCTCACCAACCGCCTCGGCGCCGATGCCGTGCTGCGCCTGGTGGAGCGTCCGAGCCACGTGCCGGAGCGCGCCGGGGTGACGGTCGCGGCGGCGCGCCATGGCGAGGAGAAGCCGATCGTCCTGCCGCCCGGGCGCGGCGAGCGGCCTTTGCGTCTGTTTCCGACTCCGTTTCCGATCGATGCGGTGGCGCCGGTGCCCGACGGTCCGCCGGTGATGTTCCGCTGGCGGCGCGTGTTGCATCGCGTGGCGCGCGCCGAAGGACCGGAGCGCATTGCGCCCGAGTGGTGGCGCACGTCGCTATCGTGGACGACGCCGTGGGAGGAGACGACGCGCGACTACTACCGGGTGGAGGACGAATCCGGCCGCCGCTTCTGGGTCTATCGCGAGGGCCTCTATCCGCTCGGTTATGCCGCGGCGGTCGCCAAGGACGACGACGAAGAGGCTGTCGAGGATTCCGAGCAAGCCGCGCGGGTCGCTGCCTTGCCGCGCTGGTTCGTGCACGGGTTGTTTGCGTGAGCGGTGACGCGTCGCGCGATGAGCGCGCCCAAGGCGCGACGCCGTACGCGGAGCTGCAGGTCGCCTCGAACTTCAGCTTCCTGCGCGGCGCGTCCCATCCGGAGGAACTGGCCCTGACCGCGGCGCAGCTGGGTCATGCCGCCATCGCCGTCACCGATCGCAATACCTTGGCGGGCGTGGTGCGCGCGCACCTGGCTGCCAAGCACGCTGGCATCCGGTTGCTGGTGGGCACGCGCCTCGACCTGACCGACGGGCCGAGCCTGTTGTGCTTCCCGCGCCACCGCAAGGCCTATGGCCGTCTGTGCCGGTTGCTGTCGACGGGGCAACGGCGCGCGGAGAAGGGCTCCTGCATCCTGCATCTCGACGACGTGTTCGACGCGGCGATGGAGGGCGCCCTCGATCAGGTGCTGATCGTGCTGCCTCCCGAAGAGGATCTCGACGGTTTCGAGGAGGTGTTGCGCGACGTCAGCCGCCGGCTGCCGCGTTCGCCGCGCCACCTGTATCTCGCCTGCCATCGCCTGTATCGCGGCGACGACGCAATGCGGTTGCGGCGCCTGGCGCAGATGGCCGAGGCGACCGGCATCCCGCTCGTAGCTACCAACG
>CAMDPO010000027.1 GCA_945904955.1 Rhizobium sp. Q54 | reverse complement strand
TCGAAGGCGAGATGGGCGACTCACACATGGGCTTGCATGCCCGCCTGATGAGCCAAGCCTTGCGCAAGCTCACCGCATCGGTGGCGAAGTCCAACACGCTGATCATCTTTATCAATCAAATCCGCATGAAGATCGGCGTCATGTTCGGCAACCCGGAGACCACCACGGGCGGCAACGCCCTCAAGTTCTATGCCTCGGTCCGCCTGGAAATCCGCCGTATAGGCGCCATCAAGGACAAGGACGAGGTGGTCGGCAACCAGACCCGCGTGAAGGTGGTCAAGAACAAGGTCGCGCCGCCGTTCAAGGTCATCGAGTTCGACATCATGTACGGCCACGGCATCTCAAAGACCGGCGAGCTCGTCGATATCGGCTTGAAGACCGGTGTCATCGAGAAGTCCGGCTCGTGGTTCTCGTACAACTCCCAGCGCATCGGCCAGGGCCGCGAGAACGCCAAGACGTTCCTCGAGCAGAACCCCGAGATCTCCGCCGACATCGAGACCAAGATTCGCGCCAAGACCGTGGTGCCTGGCATGATCGCCGCCACCACTGCCGCCAGCGAAGACGAGGGCGATTCGGATGGCGAGGAGACCGCGCCGACCCGCAAGGGCCGCGCCTAGAAAATACGCAGACCCCCAGGGGACCCGACCGGGCCCCTGGGCAGGTCCAAGAGTCTCAAGCACTTCGCGGCCGTCGCTCCTTCGGAGCTTCGGCCGATCACGCCAACCCTCGGGATACGTGGCCCCCGTTCACCGGCCACGAAGGGTCGCGCTATACTGCCACTTGGGAGGGTGGTCCGCGGCGCGTGGGCGAGGGGGCTCATCGAGATTCGGTGGGCGGCCTCTGAAGCTAGCGCGCCGCGGGGCATTTCGTGCGGGCTACCAACACCAAGGGTGCTTCAAGATGCGTGCATGTTCGTGCGCGCATCCCCTTGCCGGTAGCGCAAGCGATGCTATGTCCGAGGGAATGGTCGTCGTCGCCTATGCAAGATCGCCGCGCACCGACTCCGCAGCGTCTTCGCGCCCGCGCAACCAGCGCGGCGCGTAGCGCGACCGCGCGCGCGATCGGCGCCCGACCTGCGTTCGGCCGTGCCGCTCCCGAATACGCAAGAGAACGCGAGCGATACGCAGAAAATACGGTCGCGATACCGCGGATTTATACTGCTGCCGCCGCGTTCCCGTTCGAACTAACATAGTAATTTCAGGTAGTTAGCTGAGCATCCCATGCTGAGTGCAAGCGAAATTCGCCGGGCGTTCCTGGACTTCTACAAGGGTCGCGGCCACGAGGTCGTAGCGTCGTCGGCCTTGGTTCCGCACCAGGACCCAACGCTGCTCTTCACCAATGCCGGCATGGTGCAGTTCAAGAACGTCTTCACCGGCGTCGAGAAGCGCGCCTACTCGCGTGCCGCGTCGTCGCAGAAATGCGTGCGCGCCGGCGGCAAGCACAACGATCTCGAGAACGTCGGCTACACGTCGCGCCACCACACGTTCTTCGAGATGCTCGGCAACTTCTCGTTCGGCGACTACTTCAAGGAAGAGGCGATCCTGTCGGCGTGGACGCTCCTCAACAAGGAGTTCGGCCTGCCCAAGGACCGCATGCTCGTCACCGTCTACGTCGACGACGACGACGCGGCCAAGCTGTGGAAGAAGATCGCCGGCTATTCCGACGACCGCATCATCCGCATCGCCGGCTCCGACAACTTCTGGAGCATGGGCGACGTCGGCCCGTGCGGCCCGTGCACCGAGATCTTCTTCGATCACGGCGACAAGATTGCCGGCGGCCCGCCCGGCTCCAAGGACGCCGACGGCGACCGCTTCGTCGAGATCTGGAACCTCGTCTTCATGCAGTACGAGCAGTTCCCCGGCGGCGACCGCAAGCCGCTGCCCAAGCCGAGCATCGACACGGGCATGGGTTTGGAACGGGTGTCCGCCGTCCTGCAGGGCAAGCACGACAACTACGACACCGACCTGCTGCGCGGCTTGATCCTTGCCTCCGCCGACGTGTCGAAGCAGTCGGCCGACGGCTCGCACCGCATCAGCCATCGCGTCATCGCCGACCACCTGCGCTCGTCGTGCTTCTTGATGGCCGACGGCGTCATGCCCTCCAACGAGGGTCGCGGCTACGTGCTGCGCCGCATCATGCGCCGCGCCATGCGCCACGCCCACCTCATGGGGGTGCCCGAGCCGCTCATGCACCGCCTGGTGCCGGCCCTCGTCTCCGCCATGGCCGCCCAGTATCCCGAGCTCATCCGCGCCCAGGCGCTGATGACCGAGACCCTGAAGCTCGAGGAAGTCCGCTTCCGCGAGACCCTCGCCCGCGGCCTCTCGTTCCTCGACGAGGCGGTCGGCAAGCTGCCCCAGGGCGGTGCGCTGCCGGGCGAAGCGGCCTTCAAGCTTTACGATACCTACGGCTTTCCGCTCGACCTCACCCAGGACGCCCTGCGCGCCAAGGGCCTGTCCGTCGATACCAAGGGCTTCGACTCCGCCATGGACCGCCAGCGCGCCGCGGCGCGCGCCGCGTGGGCCGGTTCCGGCGAGCAGGCCACCGAGGCGGTGTGGTTCGACCTGCGCCAGCGCTTCGGCGCCACCGAGTTCCTCGGCTACGAGACCGACCGCGCTGAGGCGAAAGTCCTGGCGCTGTTGTCCAAGGGCAAAGAGATCACGTCCGCGCCGGAAGGCAGCGAGGTCTCCATCCTCGTCAACCAGACGCCGTTCTACGGCGAATCGGGTGGCCAGATGGGCGACTGCGGTCTGGTGACGGGCGCCGGCGTCGAGGTCGCGCTGAAGGACACCCAGAAAAAGCTGGGCAGCCTGCACGTGCACGAAGGCACCGTCACCAAAGGGACGCTGAAGGTCGGCGCCACGGTCGAGCTGCGCATCGATCCCACCGTGCGCGATCGCCTGCGCGCCAACCACTCCGCGACGCACCTGTTGCACGCCGCCCTGCGCCGCACCCTCGGCGACCACGTCACCCAGAAGGGATCGCTGGTCGCGCCCGAGCGGCTGCGCTTCGACTTTAGTCACCCGGTGCCGATCAGCGCCGCCGACCTCGCAACCATCGAGCGCCTGGTCAACGAGCAGGCGCGCCGCAACGTCGAGGTGCAGACGCTGCTGATGACGCCGACCGAAGCCGTCGCCAACGGCGCCATGGCGCTGTTCGGCGAGAAATACGGCGACGAGGTGCGTGTCGTCTCCATGGGCCTCGCGCTCGGAGCGCGCGACCAAGACGACTTCGAAGACAAGCACTTCTCGACGGAACTCTGCGGCGGCACCCACGTGCGCCGCACCGGCGACATCGGCTATTTCCGCATCCTCTCCGAGGCGGGCGTTGCCGCCGGCGTGCGCCGCATCGAGGCGCTCACCGGTGCCGCAGCGGCCGAGTACGCCGCCGAGCAGGAGCGCACCCTGCGCGAAGCGGCCGCCGTGCTCAAGGCTTCGCCGGCGGAGCTGCCGGCCCGTGTCACCTCGCTGCTCGACGAGCGCAAGCGTCTCGAGCGCGAAATCTCCGACCTGCGCAAGAAGCTCGCCACCGGTGGCGGCGCTGCGGGTGGTCCCGCCATCAAGGACGTCAACGGCGTGCGCTTCTCCGGCCGCAACGTCGAGGGCGCCCAACCCGGCGAGCTCAAGGCGATGGTCGACGAGCTCAAGAAGAATGGCTCCGGCGTCTACGCCATCGTCGGCGTCACCGAAGGCAAGGCGTCGCTGGTTGTCGGCGTGACACCCGACCTGGTCGCCCGCTTCAACGCGGTGGACCTGGTAAAGACCGGCGTCGCGGCGCTCGGCGGCAAGGGCGGCGGTGGCCGTCCCGACATGGCCCAGGGCGGCGGACCGGAGGGCGCGCAAGCAGAAGCCGCGCTCGCCGCCGTCGAGCAGGCCATCGCGCGCAGCGCCCAGGCAGCATAAGGCCCAAGCAGGACAAGGAACGCCCGTGAAGTACTCCGACCAATTCACCTCCGGCGACGGTCGGGGCCGCGTCTATGAGGTCCTGCGCGGCATCCTCCTGTCGCGCGCCCGATCCGGCAAAACGATCGTGTTCCCGCAGCTCGGCGAACGCATGGGCCGTCCGGCGCACGGACCGTGGCCCGAGCTCGACGTCGTCTCGGAGGAGGAACTCTCCGCCGGCCGCCCGGACCTCGCCCTCGTCGTGGTGTCGCCGCAGACCGGCTACCCCGCCCGCTGGGACGGCCGCGCGTTCAATCCCGGCAATGCCGACGAGGTCGCCGCCTTCAAGGCCGGCTTGCAGGCCGTCTTCGACCACTACCGCCCGATGCGCACCGCGCCCCTGAAGCCCGCCAGCGAGCAGGCGTAGCCGGTCTACAGCACCGCCTCCTTCTGTGCCGCCTGCCGCTGCATCAACGGCACGGCATGGTTTACCAACGCTGCGCCGTCCAATAGGAACGACTCCGCGTTTCCTACCTGCCCCTGCGGCGGGCCGCTCGCGCGGATGAAGTCGTCGACGATGCGCGCAAAGAAATGATGCGGCCAGTGCGCATGCACGCCGTCGCCGCCCGTGTTGAATTCCTCGACGTCCCGCCAGAGGCGCTTGCGATCCTGGAGCCACGGCACGCGGTAGCGCACGACGCGCTTGTCCGCAAAGTCGGCGATGTGCTCCGCGTAGTGCAGCACGGTGACTTCGTCGTGGGACGAGCCGAGCAGCAGCACCCGCCCGCGCGTCTCGACGAACTTCGCCAACGGCGAGCCCGGCCCGAATCCATAGTTCCATGGCGCATCGGCGACCAGCCACGCGGCCTTGGCGCCGCGCGCCGCCACACGCCCACACACGGCTTCGCTGCACACGGTGCGCGGCGACGAGCGGAAGAACTCGGCGAGGGCGCCGAAATCACGCTGGGCGCGCGCCGAATGCGGATCGAACGGCGGCTGATGGGCGAGGATCGCGGCTTCCTGCTCGGGCGAGTAGACGCCACGGCCGACGTCGTCGAACCCGTCCTGGCAGCCGACGAACATCATCACCGTGCCGCCCGGTGCCACCGCATCCTCGACGGCGCGATGGATTTCGTCGGGGCCGCCATGCACCGAGCCCACGGCGCGGACCGAGGCGTGCACCATCACCAACTCGCCGGGGTTCAGCCCGAGGCGCCGCAGGTCCTCGACGAGGTGGGATCGGGCGAAGGGCACGCCCGAGCATACCCGAGGCGCAGGCGTAGACGCCTCGGTGGCGACGGCGGCTGATCGATTCCGATGCAGCCGCCGCTCAACTACGCGTCAGCGTACCGGCTGGGCGGGTGGCGCTGCGGGCTTGCGTCCGCGCAACAGCGACGGGCGTTTGACGGGCTCGGGTGCGGCGGGCGCTGCCTTCGCCGTCACGGTCGGCGAAGCCGCCGCGGCTGCGACGCCGATTTCCTTCTCGGCCATCTTCCAGTGCTCGCCGTCCCGCCCGTGCGGCCGTCCTTCGCGCTCCCACAGCTCGTAGGCGCGCTGCCGCACACGATCGTAGAGATCCTTCGGGGTGCTCATATGCCGTTGCTCCCGCAGTGCTAACCAGCCCCCGAATTGTCTGCTCCGCATTCCCGGCCCACAAGCCAGGGAAAGACCGGATTATCGAGGGTTTGTGACCGGCTATCTGCAAGGCGCGCGCCACCGCGCGCCAAATCGCAAAGGGCAGGCCAAACGTTAACGCACGGCCTGTTTGAGGTTGGCGTCGACGGCATCGAGGAACTTGGTCGTCGTCAGCCACGGCGCATCGGGCCCGATCAGGACGGCGAGGTCCTTGGTCATCTGGCCGCCCTCGACGGTCGCAACGCACACCTTCTCGAGCGTCGTGGCGAAGCGATCGAGCGGCGCGTTGGCGTCGAGCTTGGCGCGATGGGCGAGGCCGCGCGTCCACGCGAAGATCGACGCGATCGGATTGGTGGACGTCTCCTTGCCCTGCTGGTGCTGGCGGTAGTGCCGCGTCACCGTGCCGTGCGCGGCTTCCGCTTCGACCGTGGCGCCGTCCGGCGTCATCAGCACCGACGTCATCAGGCCGAGCGAGCCGAAGCCCTGTGCCACCGTGTCCGACTGCACGTCGCCGTCGTAGTTCTTGCACGCCCACACGAAGCCGCCGGGCATCTTCAGCGCCTGCGCCACCATGTCGTCGATCAGGCGGTGCTCGTAGACAATGCCGGCGTGCTTGAAGCGCGAAGCGAACTCCTTGTCGAACACTTCCTGGAACAGGTCCTTGAAGCGCCCGTCGTAGGCCTTGAGGATCGTGTTCTTGGTCGATAGGTACACCGGCCATTTGCGCGCCAGGCCGTAGTTGAGGCACGCATGCGCAAAGCCGCGAATCGAGTCGTCGAGGTTGTACATGCTCAGCGCGACGCCGGCGCTCGGGAACTGGAAGACCTCGCGCGTCGTCGGCGCCGATCCGTCGGCCGGCTCGAAGGTAACCGTGAGACGTCCCGCCGACGGCACACGGAAGTCCGTCGCCTTGTACTGGTCGCCGTAGGCATGACGGCCGATGACGATCGGCTGGGTCCAGCCCGGCACCAAACGCGGCACGTTGGCGCACACGATCGGCTCGCGGAACACCGTGCCGCCCAGGATGTTGCGGATCGTGCCGTTCGGCGACGCGTACATGCGCTTCAAGCCGAACTCTTTGACGCGCGCTTCGTCGGGCGTGATGGTCGCACACTTGATGCCGACGCCGTGCTTCTGGATGGCGTGCGCCGCTTCGACCGTGACGCGGTCGTCGGTGGCGTCGCGATGCTCGATGCCAAGGTCGAAGTACAAGAGCTCGACGTCGGCGTACGGCAGGATCAGCTTGTCGCGGATCATCTTCCAGATGATGCGCGTCATCTCGTCCCCGTCGATTTCAACGACAGGCTTGTCCACTTTGATGCGGGCCATGGGTATCTCGTATCGCGCGGCGCTGCGCGGGGTGCCTTGGGGAGGACGCTTATAGCACCTTCGCGGGCGCCGATTGGCCGGTCGCTTCCTCAGCCGCGAGGCCAAGCGCCGGCAGCACGTCGCGCACGTTGCCGACGACCTGGAACAGCTTGCGCGTCTCCTCGCCGGCGAACCCGCGCGTCACCACATGGTCGATGAGGGCGAGCAGGGGCTCCCAGTAGCCCTTATGGTCGAGGAGCAGGATCGGCTTGTCGTGGAGCCCGAGCTGGCGCCAGGTGAGGATCTCCATGGTCTCGTCGAGGGTACCGAGGCCGCCGGGCAGCACCAGGAACGCATCCGACATCTCGGCCATTTGCGCCTTGCGCAGGTGCATGCTGTCGACGACGTCGAGGGAGGTGAGCTTGGTGTGGCCGACCTCTATGCGGTCGAGGAACTCGGGGATGACGCCGTGCACCTCGCCGCCGTGCTTCAGCACCGCATCGGCGAGCACGCCCATCAGGCCGATGCTGCCGCCGCCGTACACTAGGCGGATGCCGTGGCGGGCGAACTGCTCTCCCAGCTGGCGCGCGGCGGCCCGGAACCCCGGGTCGTCGCCGACGCGCGAGCCGCAAAACACGCATACCGAACGAATGACTGTCATCCGATCCTATCTAGTGCGTCCCGCTCGTTGTGTCCTCCGTCACGGTCGGCCTACATCACTAGGGCCGCCATGCTTTCGCCTATGCCACGAAATCGGGTAGACTTCCTATGGTATGCCCCCAAGATGCAGCGCCCCCTTGCCATTCAAGGTTGGCCCTTGGTAGGGCAGGGGAATCGCTAGCGGGGGAAGCAAGGACCGGATGCGCGGAACGTTGATCGCCCTGGTCGTCGTGACCGTCGGCGCAGGCGCGCTGGCCGCTGCCGGCTTTTTGGCCGAGCCGCCCTCGGACGTCATCGACACGCCGGCCGCCCGTCCGGCACCAACCGCCGCTGCCGCGCCACCGACGCCCGCGCTGCCGCCGGGACCCACCGTTCCCGTTCCGCCGGTGCAGCAGCAAGCGCTCAACACGCCCGCGCCCGCTCCGACGCCCGTCGCACCGCCTGCCGACGCCGCGCAGGTCGCAGTCGTGACGCCGCCGGCGCAGGCGCCAGCGCCAGCCGCGCCACCCGCTGCAGCAGCGACGCCTGCACCGAACAATCCTGCGCAGGTTGCCGCGCTGCCCAATCCGGTCACGCCGCCGCCCGCAACTGTTGCGCCGGCCGCGCCGGCCGCGCAGGCTGCGGCCACGCCGCCTGCCGCCGTTCAGCCCGCCGCACCGGTCGCTCCGGCACCGGCTGCTGCGCCTCCCGTCGTCGCCGCATTGCCGCCACCGGCAGCCGCGCCCGAGGCGCCGCGCCCGGCCACCGCAACGCCCCTGCCGACCTTCGACATCGTCCGCATCAATCCGCAGGGCCGCGCCGTCATTGCCGGTCGCGCCGCACCCAATGCCGAGGTGACCGTCAACGCCAGCGCCGAGATCGTCGCGGTGACCCGCGCCGACGCGTTCGGCGAGTGGGTCGCCATTCCCGACAACCCGCTGCCGCGCGGTCCACGCCAGATCACCCTGCAAGCCGCGACGCCGAACGGCGAACGCCTGCGCTCCGAGCAGATCGTCACCGTCGTCATCCCGGGAGTCGGGGCGCCGGCCGAGGAGCGCGCCGTGGCGGTGTTGCAGGATCGCGGCGGCGCCGGCGTGCCGCGCCTGCTGCAAGGGGCAGTCAACGAGGGCGACGGCGTGCGCGCCGGTGCGCTCACCCTCGATGCGGTGCAATACGACGAGCAGGGCAACCTCGTGCTCGCCGGCAAGGCCAAGCTCGGCACCCAGGTGCAGGTGTTCGTCGACGACCGTCCGGTCGGGGCGGTTACCGCCGACGCCGGCGGGCTGTGGCAAATGACGCCGGGCAACGCGCTCGCCATCGGCCGCCATCAGTTGCGTCTCGAGCAGTTCGATCCGGCCGGCGCACTCGTCGCCCGCATGGAGCTGCCGTTTCTGCGCGCGGCACCGGAAGCGATCCGGGCGCTGGCGCCGGGCGAGGTCATCGTCCAGCCCGGCACCACCCTGTGGCGCATCGCCCGCAACGCCTATGGCACGGGCACCCTCTACACGGTCATCTACCTCGCCAACGCGGACCAGATCACGGACCCGAACCTCATCTATCCGGGCCAGATCTTCACCTTGCCGCAGGGCCAGTAGCGCCCCAGCTACCCCTTCGGCCAGGGCTACGGCCGCCGGAATCGCTTACAATCGCAGGGTAGCGCGCCACGGCGACCTGGCGCGCTTGCCTTTGGAGTGAACCGAGACCGTGATTCGAGGCCGCAACAACCGCGCCGCGTTCGATCCGAGCGCGCCCACCGAGGGCCGCAACCAGATGCGCACCGTGCGCACGCTGATGCCCTATCTGTGGCCGGAGGGGCATCCCGGCCTCAAGACGCGCGTGATCGTGGCGATGCTCGCGCTGATCGGCGCCAAGGCGCTGACCCTGACCGCGCCGCTCTTCTACGGGCGCATCGTCGACAGCTTGAGCGGTCCGGCCCAGATCGTGGCCATACCGCTGGCAATGGTGGCGGCCTACTCGCTCGCCCGCGCGCTCAGCTCGGTATTGAACGAAGTCCGCGATGGCCTCTTCAGCCGCGTCGCCCAACACGCGGTCCGCCAGGTCGCCCTGCAGACCTTCCGGCATATGCACGGCCTCTCCATGCGCTTCCACCTCGAGCGGCGCATGGGCGGCCTGTCGCGCGTCATCGAGCGCGGCACCAAAGGCATCCAGTCGCTGTTGAACTTCATGCTGTTCAACATCCTGCCGACCATCATCGAGGTGACCGGCGCCGCGATCATCCTGCATGTCATTTTTGGCATCGCGTTCTCGTCGATCACCCTGCTGTCGGTACTCGGTTACATCGTCTTCACGGTGTGGGTCACCGAGTGGCGCACCAAGTACCGGCGCGAGATGAACACGGCCGATGCGGACGCCAACACCAAGGCGGTCGACAGCCTGCTCAACTACGAGACGGTCAAGTACTTCGGCAACGACAGCCACGAGGCCATGCGCTTCGACGTGTCGCTGGCGCGCTATCAGCACTTTGCCGTGCGCAGCCAGGTGACGCTGTCTCTGCTCAACGTCGGCCAGCAGATCACCGTCAACTTCGCCGCTTTCGTGCTGCTGCTGCTCGCCGCGCGCGGCGTCATGGCCGGCACCATGACTATCGGCGAGTTGGTGATGATCAACACCTATCTCATCCAGCTCTATATCCCGCTCAACTTCCTCGGCTTCGTTTACCGCGAGATCAAGCAGGGCTTGGTGGATATGGAGGTCATGTTCGACCTATTGGTCGTCGACAAGGAAGTCGCCGACAAGCCGGACGCGAAGCCGCTCGCCGTGACTCGTGGCGCCATCGAGTTCGACCACGTAACCTTCGGCTACAACGACGACCGCGTCATCCTGCGCGACGTCAGCTTCACCGTGCCCGCCGGCAAGACCGTCGCCATCGTGGGATCTTCGGGCGCCGGCAAGTCCACCATCTCCCGCATCTTGTTCCGCTTCTACGACGTGAACTCCGGCGCCGTGCGCATCGACGGCCAGGACATCCGCGACGTCACCCAAGCGAGCGTGCGCGCCGCAATCGGCGTAGTGCCTCAGGACACGGTGCTGTTCGACGACTCGATCGGCTACAACATCCGCTACGGCAAGCCCGCCGCGAACCAGCAAGAGATCGAGGCGGTGGCCAAGCTCGCCAGTATCCACGAGTTCGTGGCCTCCCTCTCCGAGGGCTATGAGACGCGCGTCGGCGAACGCGGTCTGAAGCTGTCCGGCGGCGAGAAGCAGCGCGTCGCCATCGCCCGCACCATGCTCAAGAACCCGCCGATTCTCTTGTTCGACGAGGCGACGTCGGCCCTCGATTCCCACACCGAGAAGGACATCCAGGCGTCGTTGCGCAAGGTCTCGGCCAACCGCACCACCCTCGTGATCGCGCATCGGCTTTCGACGGTGGTAGACGCGGACGAGATCATCGTCCTAGACAAGGGCCAGATCGTTGAGCGCGGCACCCATCGCGACCTGTTGGCGCGCCATGGCCGCTACGCCGCCATGTGGAACAAGCAACAAGAGGCGGCGCTCTACCAGGCGCGCCTCGCGGAGGCAGGGGCTGATGCGGCAGAGTGACGGTGGGGCAATGGGCGTGCCGACCATTCACCCCCAGGGGCGCGTGTTCGTCGCCATCGCGGCAATCGCCACGCTGGCCCTCTATTGGTTCTCGCCGGTGCTCGGCACCATCGGCGTGTTCTTGACGCTCTGCGTCGCCGCGTTCTTCCGTGACCCCGAGCGCGTGCCGCCTCAGGACAGGGGCGTCGTCGTCGCCGGTGGCGACGGCCGCATCGAGGCCGTCGTCCACGTGCCGCCGCCCGCCGAACTCGGCCTCGGCGAAGCTGCACGCCTGCGCATCAGCACGTTCCTCTCGCTGTTCAACGTGCACGTCTGCCGCGTGCCGGTGAACGGCACCGTGAAGGCGATCCGCTACGTGCCGGGCAAGTTCCTCAACGCCAGCCTCGACAAGGCCAGCACCGACAACGAGCGCAACTCGGTCCACATCGTCACCCCGGAAGGGGTAGACGTGGTGATGGTTCAGATCGCGGGATTGGTCGCCCGGCGCATTGTCTGCGACCTCAAGGAGGGCCAAGTTGTGCGGGCAGGGGAGCGCCTCGGCCTGATCCGCTTCGGCAGCCGGGTCGACATCTACCTGCCGGCCGGCACCAAGACGCCGGCGCGGGTCGGTCAAACGGCGGTCGGCGCGGAGACCGTCCTGGCAACGTTCGGCGAATAGACGGAAGGCCATATGGGTCACGAACGTACGAGTCATGAGCGCCCCGGCCACGAGCGCCCGCGCATGCGGCGGCCGCGGCTGCGCTCGCTGCCCGTCAACAGCCTGATCCCCAACATCCTGACGGTGATCTCGCTGTGCGCGGGCCTCACGGCGATTCGCTTCGCGCTCAACGGCAACTTCGAGCTCGCCGTCCTCGCGATCGTCTTTGCCGGCGTCATGGATGGGCTCGACGGCCGCCTGGCACGCTTGCTCAAGGGCGTCACGCGCTTCGGCGCCGAGCTCGACTCGCTCGCCGACTTCCTCAGCTTCGGTGTCGCCCCGGTGTTCGTGCTCTACCAGTGGAGCCTCAACAGCCTCGGCGGCTTTGCCGGCATGGGTTGGATCGCCGTGCTCGCCTACGCGGTGTGCTGCGCGCTGCGTCTCGCCCGCTTCAATACGATGGCCGACGATCACCACCAGCAGCCGGGTTGGACCCAAAACTTCTTTGTCGGCGTTGCCGCCCCGGCCGCCGCCGGCGTCGCCATTCTGCCGCTGGTCCTCGTGTTCCAGTTCCCGGGACTCGAAGGCGTGCTGCGCTCGCCCTACCTCCTGGCGCCCTACACCTTGGCGCTGGCGGCGCTGATGGTGAGCCGCGTGCCGACCGTGTCGCTGAAGCGCCTGCGCGTGCAGCGCACCTACGTCCTGCCGATCCTCCTGGTCGTCGGCATCGGCGTCGCCGCCCTGACGAGCTATCCGTGGATCACCTTGGCCCTGTTCGGCATCGCGTACCTCGTATCGATCCCGATCACCGCCATGCGCTACGCGCAACTCGAAAAGTTGCACGGCCCGCGGCCCGCAGTGGTCTCCGCCGCGCCCGTAGCGCAACCGGTGGCGCCGCCACCCGATCCGGCTGAGCCGCCCGAGTTCCCTGACACGCGCCCGACCCAGTTGCACTGAGGGTACCTTCGGCCGCTAGACGAACAAAAAAGGGCGTCACGCGGGAAGCGTGACGCCCTTTTCTTTAGGTTTCGCCCCAGCTATTCGGCCGGTGACGCGTCTGGGATCGGCTCGCGCCGGATGCCCAGGGCCTCGGCCCGCCGTGCGGCGCGACTCTCGCGCCGCTTGGTGCGCCACTCGGTGACGTGGGCGCCGAGCGCCAGCAGGCTCGGCGTCACCACCAACGTCAGCAGGGTGGCGAACGACAGGCCGGCGACGATGGCCAGCGACAGCTGCGTCCACAACGCCGTGCCGGGCGCGCCGACCTCAACGTGACGGTGCAGGATGTCCACGTTCATGGCGAACATGGTCGGCGTCAGTCCGAGCACGGTCACACCGGCGGTCAGCAACACCGGGCGCAAACGCATGGCGCCGGTGCGGATGATCGCCTCGATTGGCTCGTACCGTTCGCGCAGGTAGTTGTAGGTCTGGATCAACACGATGTTGTTGTCGACGACCACGCCCGCGAGCGCGATGACGCCAATGCCCGACATGACGATGCCGAACGGCTGCCCCGCGATGAGCAAGCCGAGCAGCACGCCGATGGTCGACATGATCACCGCCGAGAGCACGATGAACGTCTGATAGAAGCTGTTGAACTGGATGAGCATCGTCATGGCGATGAGGAACATCGCCACGATGAACGCATTCGTCAGGAACGCCTGGCTCTCCTGCAGCTCCACGTCCTCGCCGCCGAACTTGACGGACACGCCCTGCGGCAGCCCGCCCTCGGCGATCCACGCCTTCAGCTCCGTCACCACGTTGGCCGGCAGCACGCCGGCTTCGACACCGGCGCGCACGGACAGCACGCGCTGCGCGTCGATGCGCGTGATGGTGCTGACCTGCGGGGCGGGCTCGCGCTTCACGAAGCTCGAGACCGGCACCACGCCCTTGGGCGTGTTGATCTTGAGCTCGTCGAGCTGCTCCAGGGTGCGGTACTCCGGGGGATAGCGCACGACGATGTCGATCTCGTCGTCGGTGTCGGCCGGACGGTAGGCGCTCACCTTGATGCCGGTGGTCACCAGCCGCACCATGTTGCCGATGGTGGTGATATCGGCGCCGAACACGCCCGCCTGGGTGCGGTCGACGGAGACCTGCCACTCGATGCCCGGTACTGGCCGTGTGTCCTCGATGTTGATGAGGCCCGGCATGGACTCGAGCTTGCTGCGCACGGTAGCCACCGCAGCGGTGATCAAGGTCGGATCCGCCGCAGTAATATCCATCGCCACCGGCGTGCCGGTGGGCGGGCCGAATCCTGCCTCCGAGAAGCGCACGTTGATGCCGGCGATCTTGCTCGCATCGGCGACGATGCCCTCGAGGATGGCGCGCGCCTTGCGGCGCTGATCCCAGCGCACGAAGTCGACGCGGATCGTTCCGATGGTGTCGGCACCGCCGCCACCGCCGCCGAGGGCCTCTTCGGCGCCACCACCACCGCCACCGACGTTGGTGAACACCGTCTCGATGCCGTCGGTGTTGAGGACGATCGTCTCGACCTCGCGCACCAGGCGATCCTTCTCGTCGATCGACAGGTTGCCGCGCGCCTGCACCATCACCGCGGCGCTCTCGCTCTCCACCGTCGGGAAGAACTCGATGCCATGGCCCGCTTTGCCATAGAGGTAGAACACGCCGACCATCAGCACGACGGTCGCCACCAGGACGATGGAGGGGAACTTCAGGACTCCGGTCATCATCCGGGCGTAGGCCCCGGCGAGGCCACCCACGTCTTTCAGGTCGCCCGACTCGGCGGCGGCGAGCGCCTTGAGTTCACGCTCGCTGCCGGCCGCAGGACGGCCAAACCACGAGCCGAGCGCGGGCACGAAGATCATCGCCATGACCAGCGAGCCGACCAACGTCGCGATCATCACGATCGGCAAGAACTTCATGAACTCGCCGACGATGCCGGGCCAGAACAGCAGCGGGCTGAACGCCGCGATAGTCGCGGCGTAGGACGTGATGATCGGCCACGACATGCGCGTCGCGGCGATGCCATAGGCCTCGCGTGGGCTCAGGCCTTCGGCCATCTTGCGGTCGGCGTACTCGGTCACCACGATCGAGCCGTCGATGACGCGGCTTGCCGCCAGGATCAGCGAGAACAGCACGACGAAGTTGAGCGTCAGGTCCATCGACTGGAGGGCCAGGGTCGCGAATAGGAACGAGCCCGGGATGGCGATGCCGACGAGGGCCGCCGTGCGGACGCCGAGTGCGGCGATGATGACGATCATCACCAGCACCACGGCGATCATGACGTGGTTCTGGAACTCGCCGAGCAGGTCGCGCGTCTGCTTCGATTGATCCTGGATGAGCTGGGCGTTGACGCCGGCCGGCCAGATGTCGAGGCCCATCGCGACATCGAGGATGGCCTTGGTGCCGTCCACCGTCTCGATGATGTTCTCGCCGAGGCGCTTGGTGACCTGCACCATGACGGCCGGCTGGCCGTTGAAGCGGGCGTAGGACGAGCGGTCCTTGAACGTGCGCCGCACGGTCGTGACGTCGCCGAGCGTCACCACGGTGTCGTTGTTGACCTTCACCGGAAGGCCGAACAGCTCCTGGGCGTTGCGGATCAGGCCCGGCACGGTGACCGGGAAGCGGCCGGTCTCGTCCTGCACGGCGCCCGCCGCGATGACGCGGTTGTTCTGCGCCACGGTGGTCAGCACGGCCGCCGGCGAGACGTTGTAGCTCTGCATCAGGCCGGGATGGGCGATGATCTCGACCTGCTCTTCCCGGTCGCCGGCGATGTTGGCTTCCAGCACCTGAGGCAGCTTCTCGATCTCGTCCTTGAGGCGCTTGGCGGTGGCCACCAGCGTCATCTCGGGCACGTCGCCATAGAGGGCGACGACGACCACCGGGAACAGGCCGACGTTGATCTCGGTGACCGTCGGGTCGTTGGCGTCGGCGGGCAGGTCGCGCTTGGCGATATCGATCTGGTTGCGCACGTCGAGGATGGCTTGATCGGCGTCGAAGCCGGCGTCGAACTCGAGCGTCAGATGCGCGAACCCTTCGCCTGCGATCGACGTGATCTTCTTCATGCCCTCGACGGTGGCGAGGCGCTTCTCGAGCGGCGGCAACAGGAGCTTCTCGGCATCCTCAGGCGAGATGCCGGAGTAGCTCACGTTGACGAGCATGATCGGGATGTCGATGTCGGGCTGGGCTTCCTTCGGAATCGAGAAGTAGCCGATGCCGCCGATCAGCAGCAGCAGCAACAGCACCAGGAAGACAGCGCGGGCGCGGTCGATCGCCGCGAAGATAATTCCGTGCATCATTGGGCCGCTCCATTGCGTTCTTCGACTGCGCGCACGAGATCACCCGCGCGCACGAACTGTTGCCCGACCGTGATGACGGAGACCGTCTGCGGCAGGCCATCCAGCCACACGCCGCCCGCTTCCGAGGTCAGCACGCGCGCCGGAAGGAATGCGACGCGCCCTTCGGCGGTGACCGTCTTGACGCCGACCTGGCCGCCCTCATCGAGCACCAGCGCGCTCGCCGGCACCAAATGCGCGGCGGTCGATCCGACCGGGATCATCATGGTCGTCGTCATGCCCGCACGAATGTTGTGCTGCGGATTGGCCACCGTCATCTCGACGCGATAGGTGCGCGTCGCCGGGTCGGCGACGGTTGCAAGGAAGCGGATCGTGCCTTCCACGCGGCGCCCGTCGATGAGCGTCGCGGCGCCGCGGGTACCCACCTTGATCAAGTTGACCTCGTTCTCGGAGATGGCGCCCACCACCTGGAACGGGTCGTCGTCCACCACCATGGCGACGGCGGCGCCGGCGTTGAGGAAGTCGCCGATCTGCGCCTGGCGATCCTCGATCACGCCCATGAACGGCGCGCGGATCTCGGTCTTGTCGATCTCGAGCTGAACGCGGGCGAGGGCGGCGTTGGCGCTTTCCAGCGCTGCCTGGGCCGAAACGAGGCGCGTCAGGGCCTGGTTGCCCTGGTCGGTCAGCGCCTTGGCGATGTTGTACTCGAGCTGGCGGTTGGCCGCCTGCGCTTGCGCCTCGGTCAGGCGCGCGGCGCGGTCGCCGAGGTCGAGGCGCGCGATGACCTGACCTTCGTTGACGCGGTCGCCCTTATTGACGCGGAGTTCGACGATGCTGCCCGGAATCTCGTTGCGCACCGTGACGGTGCGGCTCGCTTCGGTGTGGGCGCGCACGGTCACCTCGCGCGTACGATTGGTCGCCGCGACAGTCTGGACGCGCACGGACATGATGGTCGTCTCGCGCGCCTGGGCCTTGGCGATGGCGGCCGGTCCCGGCGCCGGCGCGACGGTCTCGACGGCGGCGGGTTCGCCGCTCATGCGCGCGAGCTGCTCTTGGCCCCACTCGCCGGTCAGGATCCAGGCGGCCACGCCGACGGCTACGACCGTGGCGACGATGTACGAAAGCTTCATAGCCTGGATTCCTTGGGCTGATCCGCGCGTTCGCTGCGCGGGGCGGATGCGTTGGTGGCGGCCTTGCCGTTGGGCAGGGCGTGCGCTTCGAGATAGCTGATAGCCGCGCGACACACAGCCACACCGTAGCCGTGCACAAAGTCGCGTCCCTTGTGATTGATCGCACTCGGGTGCTCGCACTCGAGATGGCCGAGCAGGTCGCGATAGAACGCGACGCGGTCCGCGATCGCCGCCGCCACGAACGTCGGCGACAGCATGTCCGAGAACAGCATGGTCGCCAGGAAGTCCGAATGGATGCGATCCGGCGACGGCAGCGATTCCTGCAGCGCCGTCTTCAGGTGCGCACGCCCCTCCGGGGTGATGCTGTAGACCTTCTTGTCCGGACGCTTCGCTTGGGCGTGCACGGTGCACGACACCAGGCCGTCGCGGGTAAGCGAGGTCAGGGCCGGGTAGATCGACCCAAAGCTCGGCTGCTGGATCCGCTTGAGCGGTCCATCGAAGCGCTTCTTGATCTCATAGCCCGTGGCATCGCCAAGGGCGAGAATCCCTAAGCAGAGCGTAGCGGTGTTCACCGAGGTCCCCCGCGACTGGGGCCCGGCCCCCCGAAAGGCCCACCCCGATGGCATGTATCGCCGTGCTATATATGCAGGGCCGGGGGGCCTTCAAGGCCTCCGGCCACCGGAACTGCTCAAAAATTGACCTGCGGCCGCCTGTCGCAGGGGTCTAGCGGTTGAACGGCGCCCAGGTCCGGCCGCGGTCGTCGCTGACCAGAATTTTCATGTACTGGGTCACCGCATAGGCCCGGCCCGTCTGCCGAGCTGTGAAGTGCAATAAGGCCCCGTCGAAGTTGGTCGCCGGCGCGCCCACCGCCCACCCCACGCCATTCGCATTGATCGCTACCAGGCCCACACCGGTAACGAAGGCGTAGGTGAAGCCGTCGGGCATGGTGGCGATGGCGCTGGTCGCCCGGTTGCTGCCCTCGGCCGACAACAGAGCCCAGGTGCGGCCACCGTCGGCGCTGCGATAGAGGCCGCGGGCGGTGGCGAGATAGACGACATCGCGAGTATTGGCGGCGGCCATATCGACGACCGGGGCAGGGGCCGCGCCCAATTCGATCCACGTCAGGCCGCCGTCGTCGCTCCGGTACAGCGTGCTGGCGGTCGCGGCATAGACGAGTCGGGCGTCCACGAGGGAAGGCTCGATCACCAGGAACGGGCCCGGTTGGGCGCCCTGACCGAGGCGGACCCAGGTTTGTCCGAAATTGCGCGAGATCACGGCGCCTTCGCCGGCCGCTCCGGTCGCCAGAAAGTTCCCCTCACGCGTGACACTGAAGGCCTGGCGCGCCTCGATGTCGGTTGAAATCTGCTGGGCATTGCCGTCGGCCCCCGCGGCATAGACGCCGCGGTCGGTGGCGATGATGACCCGCTCGGCATCCTGGGGATGCGGGAAGATTCCATAGATGTGCGTGATCCGCGTCAGCCGGATCGGTTCGCCCGGCGCCTGGGCCGCAGCCGGGAGGGTGGTCCCGAGGAGTGCCAGGAACAAGAAGACCAGAGCGCGCATACCCATCCCCCATGGCGCCAAGACGTGACCGCCACTGTTGATGTAAGCGGGCGGCCCGGGCGGTTCAATCGCTTGCGTTTCCACAACTTTTCGCCTATGCCCGCAGCATACGCTACGCCGTCGCTACCTGCGGGGGACGCATGCCGGAACAAGAAATCGAGGGCTTCGAGGACGACCGCTCCCGCCGCCGAATGTTCCAGGAGTTCGAGCAGGCGATCCGGGAATCGAATCGCACTGCCATCGCCGCGGCGACCGGCGGCATCAGCAAGGAGCACTTCTTGCGGGTGGCCATCACCGTCTCGCGGCTGCGCTCCCGGTACCTGAAGGAAGTGCTGAAGCTATCGGCAGAAAGCGGCGACCGCGCCCTCGACCCGACCGCCATCCTCGACCTGCGCCAGATGCGCGAGGCCTACGAGGAGGCCCTGCACGGCTTCTCGGCTCTGCGCCATGCTCTCGAGCGCGGCTACATCGAACTGTCCGGCGCCAAGAAGTAGGGCAAGGAGTAGGACCGCTCGTGCCGCCCAAGAACAATCCGCTCGGCCTGAACTCGCTGCAGCGCAAGACGCTGGCGCTGCTGCAGGAGCTCGCCCGCGATCCGGACTGCATCCAGAAGGATGCGCACACCGGCGACGTGAAGATCGTCCGGTTCCCGGTGATCCACGGCAATCACTTCCACGTCGGCGAGTCGGTCGTTCTGTCCAAGGACGCCACCGGCCTTACCAACGAGGCCGTCTGGAAAGCGCTCGAGCGCAAGGGCCTCGCCGTCTCCGAATTCCCGTACTCGATCAGCCTGACGCCCGCCGGACTCGAGTACGACTCCGGCATGCGCGAGGAAATGTTCCAGCACCCGAGCGCCGGCGGCCACTAAGAACCTTGCCCGTCACTGCGAGCGAAGCGAAGCAATCCAGGGTTGGTGTTTGGTTCCCTGGATCGCCACGGCGCTACCCGCCTCGCGATGACGCGGTTTTAGATGGCCCTAGGCTTCGATCGACCAGCGCACGGCCCAGGGGCCGGCGACGCGGGTCCGGCTGATCTCGCCCTCCGTCCACAGCACTTGGCCGCGCGGCCCGGGGAAGCCCTCGCGCCTGTTGGGGCTGAGGTTGGCGGCGAGGTCGAGCGTGCCACCGCCGAACCGCCACCACACATGGACGACGCCGTCCGTGCGCGCTTCGAACGCGCCGCCCTGCTTGATGCGCGGCAGCAGCGGCACGAGGTTGACCTCGCGCGCCAACAGGATGCGCCGGTACCAGTCGAGCCAGACGTCGTGGGGGGGCTTGGTGCGGTCGTTCCAGTCGAGCTTGCTCTGCTGGAACGTCTCCTTGGCGAGCGGATCGGGAATGCGCGCGCGCCGCTCGGGGTCCGCGAATTCCTCGAAGCGTGCGAACTCGTTGCGGCGGCCGTCGCGCACCGCGTCGCCGAGTTCGGCGGCGAAGTCGGCGAAGAACAGGAACGGCTGCGGCGCCGCCCATTCCTCGCCCATGAACAACATCGGCACCTGGGGTAGCAGCAGATAGACGGCGGCCGCGGCGCGCACCGCCTCGGGCGGTGCGATGTGGTGGATGCGCTCGCCGAACGCGCGGTTGCCGACCTGGTCGTGGTTCTGCAGGAGCCCGATGAACGCGGTCGGCGGCAGGTGCGCCGAAGGCTTGCCGCGGCGGGCGTTGCAGAACGAAGAGAATTCACCCTGAAAGGAAAATCCCTCCGCCAACGTGCGGGCGAGCATGGCCGAATCGCCGTAGTCCACGTAGTAGCCGCCGCGCTCGCCCGTGAGCGCCACGTGTAGCACGTGGTGGACGTCATCGTTCCATTGCGCCGCGTACCAGTGCGGATGTCCCGTGCGCGCCCGTGTCAGCCACTTGGCGCTGTTGTCGCCGTTCTCCAGCACGAGATGCACCGTGCGCTCCGGCACCGCTGCCTGCACGCGCTCGGCGATCTCGGCGAGGATGTGGCGCGGCGAGTCGTCCTGGATGGTCTGCACCGCATCGAGGCGCAAGCCGTCGAGGTGGAACTCTTCGATCCAATAAAGCGCGTTGTGGACGAAGAACGCGCGCACCGGACCGCTGTCGGGGCCGTCGAAGTTGATGGCCGCGCCCCACGGCGTGTGGTGCCGCTCGGTGAAGAACTGCGGCGCGTAGCGGTGCAGGTAGTTGCCCTCGGGGCCGAGGTGGTTGTAGACCACGTCGAGCAGCACCATCAGCCCGCGCTCATGGGCGGCCTGGACCAGATCCTTCAAGTCATTCGGCATTCCGTAGGTGCGGTCGGGCGCGTACGGCAGGACGCCGTCGTAGCCCCAATTGCGCGTCCCGGCGAACTCCGCGACCGGCATCAGCTCGATCGCGGTGACGCCGAGGGCGACCAGGTGATCGAGCTTCCCGATGATGGCCGCGAACGTCCCCTCCGGCGTGAACGTGCCGACGTGCAGTTCATAGATGACCGCCTCGTGCCACGGCCGCCCGCGCCAGTGGTGGTCGCGCCAGCCGTAGCGGCTTGGATCGACAACCTGGCTAGGCCCGTGCACGTCCACCGGTTGGTGGCGCGAGGCAGGGTCGGGCACGCGCAGGTCGTCGGGCAGGCGATAGCGATAGTTCGTCCCCGCCCGCGCGCGGTCGGTGACCAGCTCGAACCAGCCGTCGGGGAGACGCTGCATGGGCAGCGGACCCTCGACGCCGGAAATCTCGATCGCGACGGAGTCGAGGGCAGACGCCCACAAACGGAAACGCACGCGCCCGTCCGTCTCGACGGTCGCGCCGAACGGCATGCGATGCACGCGCACCGATTCCCCCACAGGCGTCATCTTCATTCGGTTACCAGAACGACGGCCGGCAGTGCAGCGAACAATTCGCCCGCGCGCAAGCCATCCTTGCGGGCGCGGAATTCGGCCCCGCTCAAGAGGTCGTGCCAAACCCGATGGGGGTCGGTGCGCACCCGCACCCAGGTATCGGCCGACACGCCCTGGTCCTGCAGTCGGCGCGGGAAGCGTGCCACCGCGGTCACCAGGCTGCTGGCCGAGGTTGGTGCGCGTGAATGCGCACACCTGGTCGGCGTTGGTGCCCTCGACGGTCAGTCCTTCGTAGCCGGCACCGTCGAAGAGGTGCGCGTGCTCCGTGCGGAACTTGAGCAGCGTCACCAGCAGAGCGAGCTTGGCGCGGCCGTCCTTCCAGTCCTGCAGGTAGCGGCGCATGGCCGCCGGGCGATCGCCCTCGAGCTCGTCCAGCACTCGGGCGATGCGCGTCGCGAACGGCACGAACGCCGCGAAGAACGCAGCGGAGAGGGTCGCGTCGAGAGCGCTGTCGACAAAGTTTGCGACCGCCGTCTCGTAGGCATTGTTCTGCAGCGCCCAGGTGCTATGCGCCTTGGCTTCGCGTACCGACTTGATCATGGCGCCTTTGATGCGCCCGGCGTACTCAGCCAGCGTCGGCGATGCCAGCGGCTCGCTGTCCATCATCTCCACGGGCCACGTGCCGACCAGCAGGGCCGCGCCTTCAGATACGGCGAGCAGTACACGTGGCTGACGCCGAGACGTGCCAGGTGCGGCGCTACGGCGGCCGCCGCAGCGAAGCCGAAGTGCTTGTGTAGCTGCAGCCTGTATGTCGCGCGCGGAGTCATTGCGGCGCAGGATGACGGAGGCTCGGCGGATGCCGCGCGGCGCAGAATGGAGAGGCCGCAGGCCCAATCGGGCATTGCCGCCTTAGACGGCAGCCATCGCAGGCTGCGCAGCGAAGGCTGCCGCGACGGTCAGGTATCCGCCGCGCGCCACCGTTGTCACATAACGCAGCGCGACGTCCGGCCGGCCGGTGAGCGCGGCCACGCCGTTCCACGCCCACGGCTCGTTGACCGTGAAGTCGCGCACGGTCAGCGCGTCGTTGTCGGCGGTGGCCTTGTACAGGGCCTCCTTCACCGTCCACAGGCGCAACAGGTCCGGCGCATGGTCCGGGTGCAGCACGTCGGGCCAGGTTTGCAGCTCGCGCGGGGTCAGGAAGAACCGCGCGCGGTCCGCGTTGACGTTGGCGTGCGGCTCGAAGTCGACGCCGATCCCGAGAACGCGATCGGCGCCCGTGTACGCAGCCACGGCAATGTCGCCGGCGTGGGTAAGCGAGAGGCTGCGGTGCGGCATGCGCACGAGGCTGGTATCGGTGTCGAGGCCGAGAGCGGCAAGGGCGCTCTTCTGAGCCGCGCGTCCACACAAGTACTCGAAGCGGGCCCGCTTGCCGAGGCGATCGGCGACGGTGCACTCGCCGGCGCTCAGTGCGTGAACGGGAGCGGGCTGCCCCGCAGCGAAGAGCTCGATCGCGATGTCGTCGACGCTCATGCGGCTCGGAATGCCGCTGTCGACCGTTGCTTGCGCGAAGGCGACGTTCATGATCGCACCTTTAGGCATTGACCGGCTCGCGCTGCCGTGCGGAGTGCGTCTCCAGCACGTCCGGGAGAATCCAGTCGGCGGGATCGCTGCCGTGCACCGCGCACATCATGTGCACCCAGCGGTCGATGCAGAACGCGAGGCAGGCCGTGTGGGCAGGTTTGCCATCGCGCGCAATCGAGAACGTGCTGCCGAAATGACCGTGGTGCAGGTTGACCGAAGCGACGGCGAGGTCGCCGCCGAACACGAACTCGGTCTTGACCGGGTCGAGCCGCTGCATGATGGCCAGCGGGTTGCGCGATCGACCGGCGCGTCGGCGACCTCCTCGATCACCCCGAGCAGGTCGAGGATCATCATCGAAGTCAGTACGCGGTCCTGCACCAGGGGCGTGTCAGCGGAGAGGTCGTCCGGGCTGATGCCGGCGCTGGTCGCAATCCACTCCCGGATCCGCTGCAACTTGGGTGGCATCGAAGGTGGGCGCTTCTTTGTGGCGAGCATGGCTACGCACCTATTCTTCTGTCGCGCCGGATTTGGGGATGGCCCGCTTGGTGCGGGCAGCGAATGTCTTGGTCGTAATCGCCTCTTCTTCTTGCTTGGTTCGTGCTTGTTGATCACGAGTGTATGGCGATGCTGCGGCCCCGCTTGCGCTCGACCGGGGGTCGGCGCCTGCGCGTTCGGGGGACGCGTGTCCCTCGTGCGGGTGATAGGGCTATCCCCGGCTCCGTGACGGAGCCGAGGCGGTAGGGAGCGCACCGGGCGCTCCGCTCAGGTGCTCACCCGATGCGGGTGCAGGAACCTAGAGTCGAATCCACGTCAGCTCGTGCTTGTTATTGTGCAGGTGCACCAAGCGCGAGCCGGGAATGGCAGCGAACCGCTGCATGACGGCGAAGTCCGTATCCCCCTGGAATTTCAAGGTGCAGACGAACCGCTTGACGGTGCCGGCGGCCATCCAGCGCTCGACCAGGGCGAGCAGGCGTTCCGGATAGCAGACGATATCCGAGCACAGCCAATCGATTGGGCCCACCGTGCGTGGATCGAGGCCAAACGCGCTTTCGACCCGCATCTCGACGCGCGGCAGGACGGCGATCTCGGGAGCGAGCGGCGCCTTGTCGACGCTCAGCACCTGTGCGCCGGTTTGCTGCAGCACCCAGGTCCAGCCGCCGGGACTGGCGCCAAGGTCAAGGCAACGCTCGCCGGGCTGGGGCCGCGTGCCCAACAACGTGAAGGCTTCCCACAGTTTCAGGTAAGCCCGGTTGGGCGGGCCTTCCCTGTCCTCGACGAACTGCACCTCCCCGTTTGGGAACGCGCTTGCGCAGGACGGCGAGGCCAGCATCAGGTCCGGCGCCACCAAGGTCCACGAGCCGAGCGGCGAAGTCGGTGCCGGCGTGCCGAACACGAGCGGCTTGGCGGAGACGGACGGCAACTTCTCAGCGATCAGAGCTGCGCGCCGGTGGTGCTCCCAGGAATAGAGAGCCCAGTTGCGCTGGATGGCGCGCAGCTTGTTCGCCGCGTCGCCGATCGAGACGATCGGCGTGACGACCGGATTGCGCCAGACGTTGGCCGCCCACGCGATGGGTTGCTCCGGCCCATAGGCGACCACAAGACGCCCGTACGTCTCGCGCACGGCGCCGCCGAGCTCGCTTTGCAGTTCGGCGACGAAGCCGTCCGGCGCGAGGTAGGCAACGGTGAATGGAAAGGTGTCGGCGGCCATCGCCGCGCGACACTAGTGGGCTCGCGGTGGCCGCGCTACTTCAGTCGCACCGAAGGTGCGCTACTTGAGTTGATACGTCGGGTCGAGCAACAGGCGGCCGAGTACCGTGCTGGCGTCCGTGTCGGCGCCGACCGGCGGCAGCGGTAGCACCAGGGCCGCCAGCTGGCGTTCGTTCATTGCCGCCAGAGCGCGGTACTGCGTGACGTCGAGGTTGCGCGGATTGACCTGCGCCTGTTGCAGGGCGGCTTGGCGCTGCGCCGCCGGCGGCACTGCGGGCAGGGGCGCCATCTCTTCCGCCATGCCCGGCTGGGCCGGCGGCACCTGGCCTTGGGCGCGTGCCTGGGCCTGGGCGCGCAATTGGGCGGCTGCGCCGACGGTGCCGGCCTCGGCGCGCTGCGCCTGCTGGCGCTGCTGCTGCTGTTGGAGACGGGCGAGGGCAGGGTTGTCGACCAGCGCGAGGGTCTCGGCGGTGCTGAACAGGAACGCATGGCGCGCCGGCAGGTTGGCGGTATCGACCCACTCGACGCCGCCCGGCCAGCCCTTCACGTTGGGTGGGTCGAACAGGTCCTGGCCCAGCGTGCGACCGAGCGCCGCCATGACGCGCGGCTCGCGCGGCGTCGCGCCCAGCAAGCGGAAGGTGCCGATGACCAGATCGACCGGCGACTTCACGAGTCCGCCACGCCCGTCGGCGTCGCGGAACGCCGCCGTGGTGAGGAGGCCTTTGACCAGCGGCCGCAACTCGTAGTCGCGCCGGAACGCGTTGGCGAGGCGCGTCACGTCGCGCCGGTCCGGCGTGTCCGAAACGAACTCGCGCCACAGGCGCTCGGTGATGTGCTCGGCGACGCGCGGCTGCTTCAGCACGATATCGACGATGTCGTCGCCGTTGAAGCGCCCGCTCTCGCCGAAGAACGTCTTGCTGCCGTTGTCGTGGGTGCGTGCATCGCCGACGAAGCCGCCGCCATCCGGACGGAAGCGCCAGCCGGTGAAGGCGCGCGCCGCCTCGCGGATGTCGAGCTCGGTGTAGCCCTGGCCCTCGCCGAGGGTGAACAGCTCGAGCAGCTCGCGCGCGAAATTCTCGTTGGGCGCCTGGGCCCGGTTCAGGTTGTTGTCGAGATAGACCAGCATCGCCGGGTCCTTCGCCGCCGCGCGCAAGAACGTCGCGAAGTTGCCGAGGGCGTGGGTGCGGTACAGCTCGTTCTGGCTGGCGAGCAACGGCGCCAGCTTCACCTTGCGCAACGAGGAGGTGAAGTGGTTGTGCCAGAACAGCACCATGTGCTCGGTGAACGGCGTCGGCGTGGTGAGCATCTCGCCCCACCACCAGGTCTTCAGGTTGTTGCCGTCCTGGCCGCGCAGGCGATTGAACGCCTGGCGCTCCTCGCGCGTCATGCCGCGGTTCTGCGCCGCGGCGCCGAGCGGCACCGCCCATTCGGGTACCGCGGTGAAGGGCTGACGCGCGACTCCACCCAGGATGCGATCCACCGCCTCCGCGTAGTCGAGGCCCTGCAGCGCCTCGGTCTCCGCGGGCGTCGGTACGCCAAAGCTGGTGCGGGCAAGAAGGTGGCGGACTTCCTGAGGAGTGGCGGCCATTGGATTGCTCTACCGAAACAGTACCAGCGCCCTCACTAAACGGCGAGGCGGCCCGAACCCGTCGCGGCGTCGTTGCCGGAGCGTTTCCAGGCGGTTTGCGGCTATCGTCCCGTCGTGGCGCACGTTACCCGCTTCGCACCGAGCCCCAGCGGCCATCTGCACCTCGGACACGCCTTCGCGGCCCTGTTCGCCCACGCCGCGGCAGGGGAGGGAGGCCGCTTCCTCGTGCGCATCGAGGACATCGATGCGGGCCGCTGCCGCCCGGAATACGACGCGGCGATCTTCGAGGACTTGGCGTGGCTTGGGCTGCGTTGGGACCCGGAGATCATCCGGCAGTCCGAGCGCGCCGCCGCCTACAACGCCGCGCTCGCCCGCCTCGACGCACTCAGACTTCTCTATCCCTGCTTCTGCACCCGCGCCGAGATCCGTGCCGAGATCGCCAGCAGTCCCTCCGCGCCCCACGGTCCCGAGGGTCCGCTCTATCCCGGCACGTGCCGCGCGCTGAGTGCCGCCGAGCGCACTGCCCGCATCGCCGCTGGGACTGCGCATGCCCTACGCCTCGACGTACGCCGCGCCATCGAATCCACCGGCGCGCTCACCTGGCATGATGCCGACGCCGGGCCCACCCGCGCTGCGCCGGAGCAGCTCGGCGACGTGGTGCTGGCACGCAAGGGCATCTCGACCAGCTACCACCTCGCCGTCGTCGTTGACGACGCGTTCCAAGGCGTGACTCTCGTCACTCGCGGTGCCGACCTCTTCCACGCCACGCACGTCCACCGTCTGTTGCAAGCAGTCCTGGCGCTGCCGACGCCTGCCTATCACCACCACCGCCTCATCGCAGGCGCGGACGGCAAGCGCCTCGCGACCCGCGATGGCGCCACCGCGTTGCGTTCCTTGCGTGCGCAAGGGTGGAGAACGAAGGAAGTGTTGCGGGCGGTATCCTTGGCCAAACCTGGGTGACGGACGCGTTTCCGGACACACTCGTGTCGCGGCGTCGCACGGGCAGCGGGCATTCGGCAAGCGCCGCGCATCACGTCCACGGCGTCGTCGTGCGGCCGTAGTGATGGACCACGTGGTCGTCGGCCGCGAACACCTGGCGCCGGGTGAGCGCGTACCCTTCCGCTTGGAAAACCTGCGCGTGCACCTCGGTCCCGCTGTAGTAGAGGACGCGCGGTGCCGCCGCGCGCCGCAGAACGGCGCGCAAGGTTTCCGGCCCGAACGGATTGAACATCCACAGCACCGTGGCGCCGGAGTAGTCCACGGCGCGGGCATCCGCCTCGATGACGGCGACACCGTTGCCCCGCGCCGCCGCTGCCGCGATGGGAGACGCCTCGATGCCGATGACCGTGGCGCCGGTACGCGCAAAGACCGCACACGCGCGTCCACGTCCGCAGCCAACGTCGTAGACGACATCGCTCGCCGCCAGCGTATCGGCCACTGCGAACAGGACCGCGTAGCTGGTGGGGTCGCCGGGCTGCGCGCCGCCGCCCAGCGCGGGAGTCGTCGTCAGGGTACGGATGCCGAGGCGCCAGTCCCACCACAGCGCGTGTAGCGTGCCCACCGCGCGCATCTTGGTTAGGCGAAGGTGCGCAGCAACGTCGCCCAACCGAACTCCGCGCTGCTCACCCAGGCGATCGTCCGCGAGCGGGCATCGCGCGCCACCACGCACTCCGAGTGGTCGCGGGTCACCAAGCCCACTGCGTGAATGTTGCCTTCTAGAACGTGCAGGCTGAGGTGCGCATCCATGACGTTGAACCACGGACCGTACGGCTCGATGCGCTTGATCGCACCGTGATGCACCTGCTCGGCGCCGGCGCTCGCAACGCCGAGGTGAATATGCGCGCGGCGTTCGGTCGCCCATTCCAAGGCCGCGCAGAATGCCGTGCTCGGGATTACGTGCGCCGTTGCTCTCTGTTCGGCGGGCGCGGCGGCCGGTGCGACCCGTTCCCCCGCTGCTTGATTGGTGGCGGCGCGCGCGGTGACCGGCGCGGCAAAGGCGGCAACCCGCGTTCCCGACGCCTCGTGGATCTTGCGGATCGCAGTTCCGTCGGCGCCGAACACCTGGATGCTGCGCCGCGTTACGCGACGAATCGGATCGATCGTCGCGTAGGCGCGGCACCACGTGGCCAGGTTTGCGCGCACGTCGATCTCGCTGCCGGCAACGCGCGCCTTATCGCCGTCGATCACGGCGGACGAGTACTCGCCGATCCGCTCGACCACCGCATGGTCGTTGCGCGTCACCACCTTTACCGAAGTACGGTACACAGCAGGAACGGCCGCCCCTCCCTGGGCGTCCGGAGTACGTCCTCATTCTTCCCACGGCGGTGAGCGCAGCGCTACGCCGCGTCGTGTTCGACGAGTTCTCGGTGGGCCGGTCCTAACTCTGGACTCGGACCGCTTTCGACTGGGCAGACCAGTTGTCGAAGACGACCGCCAGGTGCGCGATCTGCTGGTCATGACGTTGGTGGACGCTGGCTATGACTCGCCCGCGCTGCCAAATGCAATACCCACGCACTCGGGTATTGCACCGATATCGCCACCGCCTTGGCGGCTCCTATGATGCTTGCGGCTTCGGCGCCGTCCGTGGTTCTCGCTCGGAGCGCCGGCGCGTCGATGGTGGGCACTTCGACTAGCAGGTTCTGCCGGGTGGAATGAACGGCCGCCAGCTGGGCTAGCGACCTAGACGAGGCGCTTTCTCTCTTATCCAACACATTGACGTCCTTTTCGGGCACACACTGCCTTCGCAAAGCCGTACATGGCAGATCAGCTCGACGACTCTGTTAGAGGCCTGCTCGCAGCATAAGTTTGAAGTCGCGCACTCTGGGGAACAACGGCCATGTCCAAGATTGCTCTGAAAGAAAAAGCCCCGTCCGACAGAGAGACGGCGACAAGGACCCGGAAAAATGCCGGGTAACAGCACAGAGCCACCATCCACGAAGGTGCCCGCTCGGGTCGGGCGACCATCGCGCATCATCTTGCCGGGCAAGACGCTTGCGGCGTTCTTCGCGGCGATCATCGCCATTTTCGCGATTGCTGCGATGTCTTATCAGGCGCAGAAGGCTCGCGCTGACGCAGTGATATCCATCAACCACGCCACTGAGGTTCTGAAACACCTGAGTCTGTTCTTGGCCAACCTCACGGATGCCGAGACCGGCCAGCGCGGCTTCCTGCTCACCGGGATCGAGTCCTTTCTCGAGCCCTACAACGACGCACTAGCGTTGTTGCCCGGCGAACTCGCGACGTTGCGCCGGTTGACCGTGCATCCCGACCAGCAACGGGACCTCGACGCGCTCGAACCGTTGACAACCCAAAAGCTCGACGTGCTGGCCCAGTCCATCGCCCTGAAGCGGGCCGGCCAAGCCGACGCGGCGGTCGAGACCGTTCACAGCGGTCGGGGCAAACTGCTCATGGACCGGCTTAAAGCCGTGGTCACGGATATGCTCGCGGTGGAGGATCGTCTGCTCCAGGAGCGAACGACGGACTGGCAGGTCGCCGTGACGCGGTCGAACTACGTCACGTTCGGCAGCGGGATGGTGCTGCTCGGTGCGCTCATGGTGATCGCGTGGCTCGCGTCTCGCGACTTCCGCGCCGGCGAGGCCGAGGCGTGGCTGCGCCGGGTGCAGATGGCAATAAGCACACAGGTGCAAGGTGACCTGAGTGTCGAGTCGCTCGGGGAGAAGATCCTCGGCGTGCTGGTGGAGAGCCTGGACGCCCAGGTCGGCGCGGTGTACGTGACCGAACCAGGTGAGCGGCTGCGCCGGGTCGCGGGCCACGCGCTCGAGCCGTCGATGGAGCGTGGCGCGACGCTGCGTCTCGGCGAGGGGCTCACCGGCCAGGCGGCGAAGGAGAACCAGGCGGTTCACTTGCGCGACTTGCCGGAGCAGTACCTCCGCGTCACGTCGGCGGTGGGTCGCACGAAGTCACGCGAACTCGTCATCGCGCCCGCGAGCGTAGGCGGTATGGTGCACGCCGTCGCGGAGCTTGGATTTCTGCATCCGGTCGACCCGACGGAGCTCGCGGTCTTGGATCGCGTGTCGGAGACGATCGCGATCGCGATCCGCTCGGCCCGGGATCGCGGCCGGCTCGAGGAGCTGCTCGAGGAAACCCAGCGCCAGGCCGAGGAGCTCCAGACGCAGCAAGAGGAGATTCGCGTCTCGAACGAGGAGCTCCAACAAGGGAACCATGCGTTGCAGCTCTCGCAGACCCAGCTCGAGAATCAGCAAGCCGAGCTAGAACAGATCAACACCCAGCTCGAGGAGCAAACACAGTCTCTCGAGCGGCAACGCGACGAGCTGGCGCGATCCGGCGCGGAGCTCCAGCGTGCGAGCGTCTACAAATCCGAGTTCCTGGCCAACATGTCGCACGAGTTGCG
>CAMDPO010000026.1 GCA_945904955.1 Rhizobium sp. Q54 | reverse complement strand
ACCGCAACCGGATCGAGCGCATGTGGTGCCGTCTCAAGGACTGGCGCCGCATCGCAACCCGCTACGACAAGCTCGCCCGCAACTACCTCAGCGGTGCCTACCTCGCCGCCGCCTTGATCCCTTGGGTCAATTGAGTCCGGACCCTAGGGCGCGCGAGCCAGACCGAGGCGCTCGCCGGCCGTGCACGCGGCGACGGGTTCCCACCAAAGGCGATTGGCCAGATACCATGCGATCTTGTCGCGCAAGCCGCGCTCGAACGGCACGCGTGGTTGCCAACCCAGTTCACCCCGAATCTTGCCGGTATCCACCGAGTAGCGCAGGTCATGCCCCGGCCGATCCGCGACAAAGGTGATGCGGCGCGCGTGAGGACCGCCGATATCCGGCGCCAGCTCATCCAGCATGGCGCAGACCGTGTTGACGACGTCGATGTTGCGCCGCTCGTTGCCGCCGCCGACGTTGTAGCGCTCGCCGGGCCGGCCGCGCTGGAGGAGCTGGACGAGGGCCGCGGCGTGGTCGTCAACGTGCAACCAGTCGCGCACGTTCTCGCCGCGGCCGTACACCGGCAGCGTCTCGCCGCGCAGGGCGCGGACGATGGTGAGCGGGATCAGTTTCTCGGGAAACTGATAGGGGCCGTAGGTGTTGGAGCCGTTGCTGGTGACTGTGGGCAATCCGTACGTGCGGTGCCACGCACGCACGAGGTGGTCGGCGGCGGCCTTGCTCGCCGCATAGGGCGAGTTGGGCGCATGGGCGGCGTCCTCCGCCGAGCGGCCGCTCGGGCCGAGGCTGCCGTAGACCTCGTCGGTGGAGACATGCACGAAGCGGAACCGGTCGCGCACGGCGTTGGCCGGCTCCTGCCAATACGCCGCCGCTGCTTCGAGCAGGACGGCGGTGCCGGTGATGTTGGTGCGTAGGAACGCCGCAGCGTCGTCGATCGAGCGGTCGACGTGACTCTCCGCTGCCAGGTGCACGATGGCGTCCGGGCGGTGCTGAGTCAGAAGCCGCCGCACCAGGGCACCATCGCCGATGTCACCGCGCTCGAAGCGATAGCGCGGCAGGCGCTCCAGCGCCGCTGCCGTCAGCGGATTGGCAGCGTAGGTGAGCGCGTCGAGGTTGACGACCGCAATGGCCGGATCCGCCAGCAACGCCCGGACAACGGCGGAGCCGATGAAGCCGCATCCGCCGGTAACCAAGATCGTGCGCGTCACCGAACCCCCGCTTGAACCGC
Organism: Rhizobium sp. Q54; assembly: GCA_945904955.1. Lineage (GTDB taxonomy): Bacteria > Pseudomonadota > Alphaproteobacteria > UBA2966 > CAIVPW01 > CAIVPW01. Next base: position 32,654 of record CAMDPO010000026.1, on the reverse strand, counting down.
CACGCCGCACTTTACCTATGGAGTACCTCCAAGGGCTAGGCGGCGTGGCCATCAGGTTGGCTGATGCGGGTGCGGCGCAGGGCCATCTCTCCTCTCTGGAGGCGCGACGATGACGCGAGGCGCGGACGTCCCCCGCGCCTGGAATCCCGCCGCGCAGCCAAGAGTATGCAAGGGAGCCGTCCGTGCGACGGCGCCCTTCTTGTGGCCACGTGGAAGGCGCGAGAGCCTTTGCCACGTTCCAGCAAAGGAGACGCAATATGACCGCATCCATGGACAGAACGTTCGAGACTTCGACTGCGTACCGGAGCGGCGTCGACGCCGATGCGACGACCGTGTGCGAGGCCGTCGGCGTGTTTCACGACCCGAAGGCGCTTGAGTCAGCGATCGACGAACTGCTGATGGAAGGCTTCGACCGCGCCAGCCTCAGCCTGATCGCCAGCGAGCGCACCATCGAGGACAAACTGCGCCATCGCTATGAGCAAGCCGTATCCGAGACCGATCGTCTCGACGACGCCAGCGCCCCGCGCATGGCGTATGTCGATCGCGACTCGGTTACCGAGGGTAAGGCAGCACTGGCCGGTGGCCTCGCCTACCTCGGCGCTACCGCAGCGGCCGGCGCCGTGGTGTTCAGCGGCGGCGCCGCGGGTCTCGCGGTGCTCGCCGCAGTCGCAGCGGGCGGCGGCGGTGCCGTGATCGGCGGGTTGCTGGGCCGCTTCATCGGTCGCAACTACGCCGACCAGCTGCAAGGCGCGCTCGATCGCGGCGGCATCCTGCTGTGGGTCGCATGCCCGGAGAATGACAAGCAGGAGAAGGCGATGTTCATTCTGCGCAAGCATGGCGCCAGCGACGTACACGTGCACGAGCTGCCGTCGCCCGATCCGGCGCTGTTCACGCCCGGCGGCGTGTCCTATGACCTGAGCTTCATGAACCGCATCGGTCTGTAAGACTCCCTCCCAAGGGAAACACGGGCAGCCGGGACCTCCTGGCTGCCCGTGTCGATTCGCGGCTACAGTACGCGCTGGGTTTCGACCAAGGAGCTCTCGACATGGCCAGCAAGCGCACGGCGTCCGCCACCTGGAGCGGTGGCCTCAAGGACGGCAAGGGCACCCTCGCCACCGGCAGCGGCACGCTGAAGAACACGCCCTACTCGTTCGCGATGCGCTTCGAGAACGCGCCCGGCACAAACCCCGAAGAGCTGATCGCCGCTGCCGAAGCCGGTTGCTACGCCATGGCCTTGTCCGCTGACCTTGGCGACGCCGGCTTCACGCCGGAGCGCATCTCGGCCCAGGGCACCGTCACCCTCGACACGGTGGACGGCAAGCCGACGCTGACCGGGCTGCACTTGGTGGTGTCGGCCAAGGTGCCGAAGATCGACGCCAAGAAGTTCCAGGAAGTCGCCAACGGCACCAAGGCCGGCTGCCCGATCTCGCGCGCCCTGAAGGTGCCCATCACCCTCGACGCCAAGCTGGAATAGCGCCTAGCGCGGTGCGATCGGCAACCGGCGCCAGCGCCCCCACAGCGCGAACAGCGACAGGCCGAGCAGCAGGAGATTGATCGGTAGCGTCATGGCGGTTTCGCCACGCGTAGCGTGCAAACCGATCGCCGCAATCTGAACGACAGAGAAGCCGGCCGCTGCGAGCGGGGTGAGCCACGGCAGGATGCGGGTGGCCGCCGGCAGGATCATGCCGACCGCGCCGGCGATCTCGGCAATCCCGACGAATCGGACGAACCAGGCGGGGAAGTCACCGGGCCAGCCCATCATGGCCGTGAGGTCTGGGATAGGCGTGAAGGTCTTCAGGTACCCGGCCGAGCCGTAGGCAAGGGCAAGCAACACCTGAGCGATCCACAACGAAATTTGAAGCCAGCGCTGGCGCATCTATGTTCCCCCTGCGCGATGGCCGGCTATGGCCAAGTCCGCGCCTTGCTCTAGATTGATACCCATCGAACCGAAGTCAAGGAACCCCGCCGCATGTCCCTTTCCGTCCATCAAGTCTCCGTCGCCGTGTTCGAGCGCATGCTCGGCAACCTGCTCGGCGTGCTCGACAAGGCCGCGGCCCACGCGGCCGCCAAGAAGTTCGACCCGAACAACTACCTGTCGATCCGCCTGGCACCCGACATGCTGCCGTTCGTGAACCAGATCCGGTTCTGCAGCGACCACGCCAAGCGCGCTACGGCGCGCATGGCCGGCGTCGAGGCGCCGGTGTACGAGGACAACGAGAAGACTTTCGACGAGTGCAAGGCGCGCATCAAAAAGACCCTCGACTACATCAAGGGCTTCAAGCCGGCGCAGTTCGAAGGCTCCGAGACCAAGCCGCTGGTCGTGCCGGCCGGTGTGAACAAGAAGCGCACTTGGGCGACGGCGGGCGATTACCTGCTGGTGAGCGCCATCCCCAACTTCTATTTCCACGTCACAACGGCCTACGCGATCCTGCGCGAGTCAGGCGTGGACGTCGGCAAGGACGACTTCATCGGGGCGCAACCGCCGGCCGTCTAGGACTCCGCCAGCGCATCGCGGATCGCCCGCTCGACAGGCGGGTAGTCGCCGTCGCGGCGGGCGATCGACAGCCCGCCCGCCGCGGGCAGCAGCGGCGGCTGTGCGATGAAGCGCGGTCGCGTGCCGCGATGCGGCTGCGCCGCGTGCACCAGGAACGGGTGGTACAGGTACACGGTGCCGGCCAGACCGCTCGCCGGGGCCTCGGGCAGGTGCGCCGTCTCGGAGAATTCTTCGCGGGCGAGATCGCCGAGCGTCATGCCGGCTTCGCCCGCGGGCGCGAGCCTTCGGGCAATGACGCGATGCGAGCCAGGACGCAGGCGCGTGGGCGCGTCGTCCTCGCCCACGTCCGAAAACAGGAACAGCATCAACAGCGCGCGACCGCGCGACGCAACGTTGGCGCGCCATGACAGGAAATCGGGACTCTCCAGGCCGAAGCTGACGTCTATATGCCAACCGGCGTCGCCTATATCGACCGCGGATGGAAACCGCACGGGAAAGGTCCCTACACTGCCGCACGGCAGCCACCGCCCCTCGCCGACCAACCGTTCGAACGCGGCGTGCAAGGCCGGCGTGTTCGCCGCCTGGACGAATGGCTGCTGGGCGTACATGCCCAAGCGCACCGCCGGCCGGGTCCATGTGCGGGGATCGCGCTCGTCGCAACCGGTATCGCGCCACAGGATGGCGCGGGCCTCGTCGGCGAGCGCGCGCGGAAAGGCGTCGTCGATCCTTCGGTAGCCCTCACGCTCGAACTGTTCGACGGCCGCGTTGCTAAGCAAGCAAACATCCTCGTCTACGCTGAGCGCTTGAGCTTCGCGCCGAAGCTCTCGCGCAACGCCTCGACCTTGGGCCGCGCCACCGCCATGACGTAGCCCTGGCGCGGATTGCGCGCGGCGAAGTCCTGATGATACGCCTCGGCGACGAAGAACTCGTTGAGGGGCTCGAGGGTCGTCTTGACAGGCGCCGAGTAGACCTTGGCCGCCTCGAGCTGGGCGATGTAGCGCTTCGTCACTTCGCGCTGGTTGTCATCCGCGTAGAAGACCGCCGAGCGGTATTGGCGACCGCGGTCGTTGCCCTGGCGATTCATCTGGGTCGGGTCGTGGGCGACGGACAGGAAGATCTTCAGCAGCTGTCCGAACGACGTCTTGCGCGGATCGTAGGTGACCTCGATCGCCTCGGCATGGTCGGTAGAACCGCTGCACACCGCGTCGTAGTTCGCGGTCTCGCGCGTGCCACCGGCGTAGCCGGAGCGGACGGCGGACACACCGTCGAGCTCCTTGAACACGGCTTCGGTGCACCAGAAGCAGCCGCCGGCCAGCACCGCTCTTGCTGTGATGACGCCTTCGGCCTGAGCCGGGTCGTACTTGGGATCCGGCATGTCCGCAGGTTCGATGCGCAGCGCCCAGAATCCAGCCATGGAACTCCTCCTTCGGTGTCTGCCAAAGATGGGCTGCCGCGAGCGCCGAAGCTAGGCCGTCACGACGAGTTCATCGCGACGCGAGGCTAGTTCTTTGCCTCGAACCAGAGCACCAGGCGCGCGAGGTAGCGCGACTGATCGACGCCGACGACGCGGCTGAAGCGCCGCCGAGCGAGCTCCAGTGAATGACGACCCTGGCCGCAGCACAGGTCGAGGGCGGTCGGTGGGCGCCAGGTCAGCGGCCGCCACCAGCACATCGACATCCGCGCGCGTGTTGTCGTCGTTCTCGACGACGTCGCCGTCGCACGGCTGGCGTCATCGCTGGGAGGAGTGTGCAACCTTACGAGTCGCCACTTCGAACGATTTCGAGTGTCACTGCGCGCCGAGCCTTGAGCAACTGCTCGACCACGGGTATCCCGAAAGTGATAGTGCAGCCATCGGGTGTGAACCCGAGTAGGCCGCCCAGTGGCCGATGGAAGGTGGCGCGCCCGGCTGGATTCGAACCAGCGACCTCAAGCTTAGAAGGCTCGTGCTCTAGTCCAGCTGAGCTACGGGCGCGAAGTCTTTGCCGATTGTTCCATGAGCGGCGGCTCTTGGCCGGCGCGCGCTTCGATGCGGTCCCACTTGAAGTTGTCGGCGTAGGACTTGGGTCTGATCTTGCGCTCTTGCGGCACATCGAGCGTGTAGGTGATGGAGCGCTTCTTGGCGAACGCCTCGGCCGCCTCGCGGGTCGGGAAGCGCAGCGTGAGCTCGCGGTCCATGTCGCGCGTCGCGGTCCAGCCCATCAGCGCCTCTACCTCGCGCCGGTACTTGGGCTCGAACTCGAGCACCCACTCGCGCGATGCGCGCCCGGACTGGGTGGCGGTCTTGGATGGCTGGAAGATACGTGCCTGCATAGAACTCAAATCCAAGCGTAAATGTATCGCGCGGTAGCGCGATCAGACATGCGGGTAATCGGGGAGACTGGATTCGAACCAGCGGCCCTCTGCTCCCAAAGCAGATGCTCTACCAGGCTGAGCTACTCCCCGGCCCCGAAGGCCGCCCTTTGGCGGCCTTCGACCCTCGGTTCCGTGGCGAAATATAGGTCACGGGCGCGGCGCCGTCCCGAAGAACGGATGGATGACCTTATCGCCTGGGCGGATGCGCAGGCGGGCCGCGGTGCCGCCGGCTACTTCCAGGACGCCCAGCGCCTGGCCGGCCGAGGGGATGATGGCCAGGCTCTCGGGGACCGTGCGCTCGGCGACGTTGATGACGCGGCCGTCGGCGGCGATGAACACCATGTCGAGCGGGATGAGGGTGTTGCGCATCCACATCTGGATGACTTGGGGGCTGTCGTAGGTGAACAGCATGCCGGCGTCGGCGGCAAGCTCACGCCGGAACATGAGGCCGGTGGCCTTCTGCTCGGGCGTCACCGCGACCTCGATGCGGAACACATGGCGGACACCGCCCTCGCTCTCGATGGTGAGGGAGTCGGTCACGCGTGGCGCGGCGGGCTGCGCCTGCTGCGCCTGCTGCTGGGCGTTCGGCTCGCACGCGGCGAGGGCGACGGGAACCGCGACAGCGGTGGCAAGGATCAACCGGGAGAGCATCACAACCAACCCCGCCTGCGGAAAAATAGGACCGGTAGCGCCCCGGCGAGGAAGATGGTGACGAGCGCCAAGGGGTAGCCGAACTTCGAGGAGAGCTCGGGCATGAACTCGAAGTTCATGCCCCAGATGCTGGCGACCAGGGTCGGCGGCAGGAAGATCACGGCCACCACCGAGAAGATACGCATCACCTCGTTCTGCTCGATGCTGATGGTGCCGAGGATCGCTTCGAGCAGGAAGGTCACCTTATTGGACAGGAAGGTGGCGTGGTCCGAGAGCGAGGCGATGTCGGCGTTCATCACCTTGAGCGACGGGCCGGCATTGCCGCCCGGCTCGTGCTTGGCGACGGCCTTGGCGGTCGGACCATAGAAGGTGAGCAGGCGGCCGATGGTGACGAGGCTCTCGCGGCCCTTGGAGGTGAGGTCGCCGATGCGGCCGACCTGGGCGAGCAGCCGGGCATGGTCGCGGCCGCGGGTGCGGCGCTTGGTGCGGCGATCGGGCAGGAAGACTTCGCGCGAGATGCCGTCCACGCCGGCGTTGGCGCGCTCGAGGATGTCGGCGAGGCGGTCGATGATCGCCTCGAGGATGCCGAGGAAAGCGAGCTCGCCGTTGGCGCAGGTCTGCGGCCGACGCTCGCAGACTTGGGCAAACATGCGGAAGGGCTGCGGGTCGGCGTGGCGCACGGTAATCAGCACGCCGTGGGTGAGCACGAAGGTGATGGCGGCGGCCTGGGGCGTGTCGGTCTCGGCGCCGACGATGACCGTCGCCGTCATGAAAGTGGCTTCGTCTTCTTGATAGAGGCGGCTGGAGACCTCGATCTCGGCCATCTCTTCGCGGCTGGGGACGTCGACCTTGAGGGCCTCTTCGACCGCGTGCTCCTCCTCCCTGGTGGGATTGAGGAGGTCGATCCAGACGGCGTTGCCGGCGTACTTGGTGGTGTCGTCCTTTTGCAGGCCGCCCGCGCTCACCCGGTAGGTCCGAATCATGCACACCCCCGACACTCTACTAAGTCTTGGTCTTGCGGCGCGCCTGAGGCGCGACGGCCGGATACGCCCATTTGTGGCCGCAGGCAAGGCAGCTTATAGTCCTGGCACTTCCACTAGGGGGAGCCGAGCTGTTCGGCTGAGAGGTCCCGGCGGGACGATCCCACGAACCTGATCCGGCTCGTACCGGCGTAGGGAATAGTGCCAATGACTTCTCCTCCCCCGCATCTCGGGGCATCCGATTATTTTGGCGGCGGCTCCGGTGGCATGGCCTGGGGCACGCCTGAACCCGTGGTGCTGCCGCCAACGGGCGCCCACTCGATTCACATCCGCGGCGCGCATGTGTCGTTCGACGCGGGCGCCGGACGCACGGGGCCGCTGTTCGACAACCTCGAGGCCGAGTTCTCGGCCGGGGTGTTCACCTGCATCCTGGGCTCGTCGGGGGTCGGCAAGTCGAGCCTGTTGCGCCTGATCGCGGGACTGCCGCCGCGGCGCGGCACGGCGAGCGGCGTGGTCACCGACGGCGACGGCCGGCCGCTGACCGGGCGCATCGTGTACATGGACCAGCGCGACCTGCTGCTGCCGTGGATGACGGTGCTCGACAACGTGCTGCTCGGCGCGCGGCTGCGCGGCGAGCCACGCCAGCGTGGGCGTGCGCTCGGACTGCTGCAGGCGGTCGGGCTGTCGGGGTGGGAGGACGCGCGGCCCGAGGTGCTGTCGGGCGGCATGCGCCAGCGCGCGGCACTCGCCCGCACGCTGATGGAGGACCGCCCGTTCGTCCTGATGGACGAGCCGTTCCAGGCGGTCGACGCGATCACCCGGCTGCTGCTGCAGGATCTGTCGGCGCGGCTGTTGGCGGGACGCACGGTGGTACTCGTCACCCACGATCCGATCGAGGCGCTGCGCATTGGTCACCACGTCCAGGTGCTGGCGGGCAGCCCGGCGCGGCTCGATGCGCCGGTGGCGCCGCCGGGCGTGCCGCCGCGCGATCCGGCCGACCCGGCGCTGGTCGGCCTGTACCGCGTGCTGATCGCGCGCCTGCAGCAGGCGGCGAAATGACGGCGCAACCACCCTTCAGCGTGACGCGGCCGCGCGGCATGGCGCGTTGGTGGGGACCGGGGTTGCGCAACATTGGGCGCGCGCTGGTCACCATCGGCGGACTGCTGCTGCTGTGGCAGGCGGTGGTGTGGGCGACGGGTGTTGCTCCATACATTCTGCCGGCACCGCGCGTGGTTGCGATCGCGTGGCTGGGACGGCCGGACTACTTGCTGACCAATGCCGCGGTGACCGCGGCGGAGATGCTGCTCGGGTTGCTGTTCGGCGGAGTGCTGGGCGCGGCGAGCGCGGTCCTGATTGCAGCGGTGGCGCCGGCGCGGCGCTGGCTGATGCCGGTGCTGATCGTCAGCCAGGCGGTCCCCGTGTTCGCGCTCGCGCCCGTGCTGGTGCTGTGGTTCGGGTACGGCATGGCGTCCAAGGTGGTGATGGCGACACTCATCATCTACTTCCCGGTCGCGGCGGCGTTTCTCGATGGGTTGCGGCGGACAGAGCCGGGGTGGCTGGACCTGGCGCACGTCATGACGCGGGACCGCTGGGCGATCGTGCGCGCGGTGCGCATTCCGGCGGCGCTGCCGGCGTTGGCGAGCGGGCTGCGGGTGGCGGCGGCGGTGGCGCCGATCGGCGCAGTCATTGGCGAGTGGGTCGGGTCGGGCGCCGGGCTCGGCTTTGTCATGCTGCATGCCAATGGGCGGGCGCAGACGGATTTGATGTTCGCGGCGCTGGCAACGCTCTCGGCGTTGGCGCTGATCACGTACTTCGCCATGGATTGGGGACTGCGCCGCGCGCTGCCGTGGCAGCCGGAGTCGCCGCCCGACGATCGGCATTTGTGATTCTCCTGCTTCGACAGGCTCAGCATGAGGTTTGGAGTTTGACCATGAAGCGTGTGTTGCTCGTTGCGCTCGTCGTTCTGGCATTTGCGCGGCCGGCGGTCGCGTTGGAGAAGCTGACGGTGATGCTGGATTGGTTCGTCAATCCGGATCATGGGCCGATCATCGTGGCGCAGGAGATGGGGTACTTCGCGGCCGCCGGGCTCGAGGTGACGATCATTGCGCCGGCGGATGCCAACGATCCGCCCAAGCTGGTGGCGGCGGGGCGCGCGGACCTGGCGATCACCTATCAGCCGCAGCTGTACCTGCTGGTGGGCGAAGGGCTGCCGCTCAAGCGGGTCGGCACGCTGGTGGCGACGCCGCTCAACTCGCTGGTGGTGCTGGCGGACGGGCCGGTGAAGAGCATTGCGGACCTGAAGGGCAAGCGCATCGGCTTCTCGGTGGCGGGCTTCGAGGAGACGATGCTCGCGGCCATGCTGCGCAAGCACGGGCTGACGTTGCGCGACGTGCAGCTGGTGAACGTGAACTTTGCCCTCACCGCGGCGATGCTGTCGGGGCAGGTGCAGGGCGTCATCGGGGCGTTCCGCAACTTCGAGCTGACCGAGCTGGAGCAATTCGGCAAGCCTGGGCGCGCGTTCTTCCCCGAGGAGGAAGGCGTGCCGGCGTACGACGAGCTGATCCTCGTGGCGCACAAGGACAAGACCGGCGACCCGCGCATCCGCGCGTTCCTCGGCGCCATCGAGCTTGGCCTGCAGTACATGCACAACCACCCGAATGAGGCGTGGGCGGCATTCGTGAGACACGACCGCGATCTCGACGACGCGCTGAACAAGCGCGCGTGGGCCGACACCCTGCCCCGCTTCGCTCACTCGCCGGCGGCGTTCGACCGCGCGCGCTATGAGCGCTTCGCCCAGTTCCTGGTGCAGGAAGGCCTGATCAAGCGGGCGCTGCCGGTGGAGCAGTACGCCGTCGAGGTGCGCTGAGCACGGGCTAGGTCTTGTAGATCTCGCCGACTGTACGGGCGATTTACGGCAGCGTTTCCTAGATGTAGTGGGCCGAGATGCGCGCTTCTGTGTGGAGCGCGCGACTTTCATCGCGCGTGAGACAACAGATGTGGCGTGCGGGTCGCGGTCATCGGTCTGCTCCGCAGCAAGCGCACGGCGTATGTAGGGTGCGCGTGTTCGAGTTCAAGGATGTTGCGTGCCGAATCTGACTCGCAAGGTGCTGGTCTACGTGGTGCAGGGCGGCAAGCTGCTCGTGTTCCGTCATGTCGCGCACCCGGACGCCGGCATTCAGGTTCCGGCCGGGACGATCGAGCCAGCCGAGTCCGCGCACGATGCGGCGCGGCGCGAAGTGCTCGAGGAGAGCGGACTGGCGGTGCGCATCGATCGCCTGATCGGCAGCACCGAGGTTTCGATGGCGCCGTTCGGGCGCGATGAGGTGCAGGAGCGCTGGGTGTTCCTGGCGTTTCCCGAGACGAACGCGCCGGCGACGTGGCGGCATTGGGAGCGCAATGCGTCGGGCGGCGGCGAATACGAATTCGAGTTTTTCTGGCACCCTATCGGCGCGCCGATCGAGCTGGCCGGCGGTCAGGGCGAACTGATCGAGCCGGCCAAGCGAGCGCTGGCCGCCACGTGGCGGCGCAGACGGGGAGACGAGCCGTGGCGACGAAGGGGCCGAGCCTAGCGGGACAGGTTGCCGTGGTGGCGGGCGCGACGCGGGGCGGCGGGCGCGGCATTGCGCGGGCGCTCGGCGCAGCCGGCGCGCTCGTCTACTGCACCGGGCGCAGCGCCGCCCGGCACAAGGGCATGGACCGGCCCGAGACCATCGATGAGACGGTGGCGCTGATCGAACAGGCCGGCGGGCGCGCCGTGGCGGTGCGAGTCGATCACACGAACGAACAAGAGGTCGCGAACTTGGCGGCGCGCGTGCGAAGCGAGGCCGGGCGCCTCGACGTGCTGGTCAACTGCATCTGGGGCGGCGATCCGCTGGTCGATTGGTCGAAGAAGTTCTGGGAGATCGACCTCGCGGGCGTGCGCGCGTACGTGGACCAGACGATCCTCAGCCACCTGTTCACCAGCCGGCATCTGGCGCCGATGATGGTGGAGGCGAACCGCGGCCTGATGATCGAGGTGATCGACGGGCACTTCGCGGGATATCGCGGGCACATCCTGTACGACATGACCAAGGCGGGCCTGGCGCGCATGGCGTACGGGATGGCCATGGAGCTGGCGCGCACGGGCGTCGTGGCGCTGTCGCTGTCGCCGGGCTTCCTGCGCTCGGAGGCTGTCCTCGATCATTTCGGCGTGCGCGAGGAGAACTGGCGCGACGCGATCGCGAAGGATGAGTTCTTCGCGGAGTCCGAATCGCCGCTGCTCGTGGGGCGCGCCGCGGTGGCGTTGGCGGCGGACGCGAACGTGCGGCGCAAAGCCGGGCGCATCCATTTCGCCTCAGACCTGGCGCGCGAGTACGGCTTCACCGACGTGGATGGCCGCGTGCCGGATTTTCCGCGCCTGTTCGACGCGAAGGTGCGGGAGATGGCGGCGGGGCCGCTCGACGAGACGGCGCGATTCCTGGTGTGGGCGCGGTATTGCCAGATTCACCAAGACCCGGAGCGGCGGGAGTTGGCGCTGCTGCTGCTTGCCAAGGCGCTCGGGCTGAAAGACTTGGGGGTGGGGCTGGCGCCTGTGCCACTCGACCATGTCCGTTCCTAGGACACGCACGAAACGGTCAGGCTGGAATCAGCGCGCCTTGGCCTATCGGTAAGCGGAACTCGGAAAGCGGAAGCGTGCTACCGCTCTTCGGCAACTGCATGAACAAGTTCTGGCCGTCCTCCTGAAGCTTGACGTGCCAGTAGAATCGATCCTCAAGCTCGGTCATGTGGAGGCTATCTAGGTGCCGGGTGAGAACCGAGAACGGAATTGCGTACGCTTCACTGCGATCCATGCACCCCAGCACGAGGAACCCCTGCGATGCTTCACGGAGATAGTCGCGCCACTTGGGATGGAACGCATACCAATAGGGAATCTGACCAGGACGCACATACCGTTTCGACACTGTGCAAACGGCCCGAACCTGATGCGTCGGGTCCCAGCTGAGGGCCCGAGACTTCTTTACAAGAGGCACTCCCAACTTTTCGGACAAGGCCGACAGGATCGCGGCGCGCTTTGCATCAAGCTGCCCAGGATCGGTGAACTCAGGGGACCTAGCGGGCGCATCGTCAGAGTCGTTTGCAGGCCCCTCAAGCTGTCGAGTGTCATCCGCATTCGCGACGTCCGTTGCGGCCGCGAACATCACCTCCACTAGGACGTCAAGCTTTGTGTACTTAATCGGTGTCAATATCGTTCGAATCTTGGTCGCTGTCTCCGGATCATCTGTTTCCTGTTTCAGTCGTACCAGCTTGATCAGAGAGTCAGCGCTGACCAGGCGCACGTCCCACGCGTGTCGCGACCCGCGTATCTGTGCTTCCAAGTCACCGGTGTCCTCGCGCCCCACGACAAATAGGATCGAGGAGCGCTCGCCCACTTCACCGGTCTCCGTCAGACGTGAGCGATAGTTCGCGGTTGTCTCCAACGAAATCCGGTACGTATCTGTCGTCTTCACCTCAACGATCAGAGAATGACCGTTCGCGGTCCATATGCCGTCGTAGCCGACTTGCCCTTGCACTCCGGAGTACCGGCCATTCGTGACGTCGTAGTCGAGTCGTCGGCCGAGTTCGTTGACGATGTCTTGCAGCACATGGCCGCTCTTTGGAAACGGCGCCGCAAGGCAGCCCTCAACGTACTTCGCCAAACTCTCTGAATCCGCGCGGGAGAGGTATTCGCGGAGCTCGGTCGAACACTCCGTGTTGTCACGGAGTTGACCCTCTCCGCTCATCGCAACGATTTGCGAGATTGAGTACTGGCGTATTTGCGCGGGGTTTGATGCCCAGAGGGCGAGCAACGGCAAGGCTTCAAACTCCCGCGATGCATTGCACTACTGGAAACCGCATAGCGCCGGAGCTTTCCGCTTGGGCGGCCAACGCCAGGCGATCATGCCGCGGCAGTCTCACGCAGAGATCACTTCGTCCCGGACAAAGTGCAGCCGAATGACCTTGGGTCCGGTGCCCTCGTCGAAATGGGCTGCGACGGCATCCCGCACGGCAGTGCGCAACTCGTCGAGCGAGTCGGCCTCTGTGAAGATGGAAGCGCCGAGGGCGCGCGCAAGAAGGCCTCCTTCCGGCGCTTCCTCCACCAGAAAAACGACCTCGCTCTGGGGAAGGGCCGTGTCCATTCGGCGAGTGTAGGGCGGCGGAGAGCGGTTTGAAATGGCTCCGGGATGGCGCGTCGCCGGGACCAGGCGAGCAATGACGATGGGGCTCGCGGGCGGCTCTCCCTTCGACAAGCTCAGGGTGAGGAGCCATAAATCTACAAAAGATGGCGGGTCGAACCCACTGCTGTCCGGTTAGCGGTCGCTGCGCCCCTCGCAATGACGAGGCGCCGATGGGCTCACCCTTCGACAGGCTCAGGGTGAGGAGTCTTGCTGGAAAGCGTGGATGGCCGGGTCAGCCCTGCCATGAGGAAATCAACAAAGGGTCCGGCTCGAGTCCGGCCATGACGAACCTACAGGAGCTGTATCTCCGCCACCTGCGGGCCCTTCGGGCCGCGGCCGACGCGGACGCGGAGGGGTTGGCCGGGGAGCAGCTCTTCGATGCCGACGCGGCGCAGCGCTTTGATGTGGATGAAGACGTCGGGGGTGCCTTCGCCGCGGGTGACGAAGCCGTAGCCCTTTTCGATGTTGAACCACTTGGCGGTGGCGTCGAAGAATTCGCCTTCGGCTTCCACAGAAGGGTATTCCGCCTCGCGCGTTGCGCGCAATGGGACGGCGACGGCAGTCGTCGTGTCCACCGTTAGAACACGTACCGCCTGCAAACCCTTTGGACCACGCACGGCCTCACACTTGACCGTCGCGCCCTGCTCTACCCCGTCGTGTCCCGCCTGCCTAAGCGCGGAGTGGTGAATGAAGACATCGCCCGGCATACCGACCGGCGTGATGAATCCGTACCCCTTGACCGCGTTAAACCACTTTATCGTACCAAGGATTTCGAACGCTTCTTGGCGGACATCGACGGAGCTCTCCTCTAGCAAGCCCATCTCTGGGCGCTCCGTTCTCCCTGGCCTACTCGCCGAACTACTCCCCCCAGGGTGAACTGCGACTCTGACACGATTGGGGGGGGGACCACAATCTAAGCGCGACTTCTGAACACCAGGGTGTGGCGCGCGTGCATCAAGACTCGCGTGCGGAGTCCTTGGGGTTCGCGCGCGATTCCTCGCTAGGGATTGTGGGGGCGGCGAGTCGCAGGATGGCGTATCCGACCGCCGCGGAGAGCAGCGACCCGGTTAGCACGCCGAGGCGGACGTCATTCAGGTGCGCGGCGTCGCCGGGGAAGGCGAGCACACCAATAAAGAGACTCATGGTGAAGCCGATGCCGCACAGGACGGCGACGCCCCAGACTTGGGGCCAGGTGGCGGCGGCCGGGCGCTCGGCGAGGCCGAGGCGCACGGAGGTCCACACGGCCGCAAAGACGCCGAGCTGCTTGCCGAAGAACAGGCCGGCAGCGATGGCGACGGGCACGGGCGCGAACAGGGCTGCCAGCGACAGGCCGGAGAGGTCGACCCCGGCGTTGGCGAGGGCGAACAGCGGCAGGATCCCGAATGCTACCCATGGGTGCAAGCGGGACTCGAGGCGGGCGGCGGGGGTGTTCGTTTCGGCTGGCACCGAGTTCGAACCGCGCATCCCCACCCTGCCCTCCCCTTGAAGCAAGGGGAGGGGTCTTTGCACGGGGATGGTCATCGCGAGCAGCACGCCGGCGACGGTGGCGTGGATGCCGGAGTGGACCACGGACATCCACAGCGCGCCGCCGACGATCAGGTACGGCCACAGGCGGGTGACACCGAAGCGGTTCAGCGCGACGAGTACGGCGAGGCATGCGGCGGCGGCGCCGAGCGCGGGCAGCGAGAGCGCGCCGGCGTAGAACAGCGCGATGATCAGGATGGCGCCGAGGTCGTCGAGGATGGCGAGCGCCAGCAGGAAGATTTTCAGCGACGGCGGTACGCGACTGCCGAGCAGGGCGAGGACGCCGACGGCGAAGGCGATGTCGGTGGCGGCGGGAATCGCCCAGCCGCGCAGCACCGTGGGGTCGGCCCACGTGATGGCGGCGTAGATCGCGGCGGGCGCGGCCATGCCGGCGGCGGCCGCGATGAGCGGGAGCGACGCGCGCGACCATCCCTTTAGCTCGCCGGCGATCAGCTCGCGTTTGATCTCGAGGCCGACGAGCAGGAAGAAGACGACCATGAGGGCGTCGTTGATCCACCACTCGATGGGCAGGTCGGGGCCGGGGCCGGGCGTCGGCACGGCAAAGTGCAAGACTGCTTGATAGGCGGGCGCGGCCGCGGAGTTGGCGAGGGCGACGGCGAGCACGGCGGCCGCCACCAGGACGATGCCGCTGGCGGCTTCGAGTTTCAGGAAGGCGCGGAGAAATGCGGGCACCCCGGATGCATAGCGGCAATGCGCTAGACTGGGCCATGGGATTCGCGCGGAGTGTGGTCCTCGGATTGGCGCTGCTGTTCGCGACCGCCGCGGCGGCGCAAGAGCACCCCCTCGCCGGCCGCATTTGGGCGGTGGCGGAAGAGCGCTTCGTCACCGAAGACGAGCTGGTCGAGCTGCTCAAGCCGGCGCGCTACGTGCTGGTCGGCGAGTCCCACGACAACGCGGACCATCATCGGGCGCAGGCGTATGTGGTCGAGCGGCTGGCGCGAGCGGGGCGCAGGCCGATCGTGGCGTTCGAGCAGATGGATGCGTCGCAGCAGGCGGCGCTCGAGCGCTATGTGATGGCGCCGGGCGATGCGGCGGGGTTGGGGCGCGCGGTCGGCTGGAGCAATGCGTGGCCAGAGTGGCGCTTCTATCAGCCGATCGCCGAGGCGGCGCTGCGCAACGGGCTGAGCATGGTGGCGGGCAACGTCACCGATGAGGTGGCGCGGCGGGCGATGCGCGACATGGGCGTGCTGGATGCGGAGTTCGTGGCGCGCACCAGGCTCAACGATCCCCTGCCGGAGGCGGCGCATCGGCTGCTCGAGCGCGAGCTGGTGATGATGCATTGCGGCATGACCGGGCCGGTCATCCAGATGATGATGACGGCGCAGCGGGTGCGCGACGCAGCGTTCGCCGATGCGCTGACGCGGCGCGACGAAGGCGACGGCGGCGTGCTCATCGCCGGGACGGGACACACGCGCACGGACTTCGGCGTGCCGTGGGTGCTGGGCAAGATGGCGCCGGGCGCGACGGTCGCCTCGCTGGCGATGGTCGAGGTGGCGGGGCCGTTCCCGCGGGCGCAGGACTACGCCCAGCTGTACGACTCGGCGCGGCTGCCGTTCGACTACGTGTGGTTCACGCCGGCCGCGGCGAGAGAACGCGCGGGCGATCCGTGCCGGTAGCGGGAAGGTGGCGTAGGCGTTGCTATGGCTCCATGACGCGTACGCTGTAGGCGGACATTGCGCGAAGGGCTATGTGCCGGAGCGCACAGGAGCGGCGGCGTGTTGGGGAGCGACTAGCGGCGCGGTACCTGGCCCGGAATCCACTTGGTGGCGCGCTTGCCTTCGGCAGTCCAATAGGACGGCTCGGCGCCCAGCTTGATGCCGCCCTTCACCTTGACCGCGCTCTTGCCGCCGTAGCCGGCACACATGATCTCGGCGGTGATCTCGGTGTTGCGACCGCCCTTGAGCGCCAGTGCATAGGCGCCGTCGGCGGCGATGGTGGTGAGCAGGTCCTCGGCGGGGCGCGGGCCGTAGCGGTCCCACAGGCCCATGAGGAACTCTTCGACGATGGCGGAGGGATCGGCGTAGACCATCTTCGGGTCGCCGCCCTGCATCAGGTAGTAGACGTTGGGCTCGAGGGGTCCGAGCTCGGTGGCGAGGAACACGGCGGGCATCAGCTTGGCGCCGTCGTGGGCACCGGCATAGTGGGCCTGGGCCAGGTAGAGCAGGCGCTGCAGCTTCTGGGGTTGCAGGCGCTCGCCCGCGGAATCGGCGCGGACCATCAGCCACAGCGCTACGTCGAGCGTTGACCGGACTGCCGGGACCATTAAGCTGCCCTTTCGCGATGCTCGCCCCTATATAGCGAAGCATGGTTGGCGCGCCCAAAGGGCGCGACGGCAGTACATCCTCTCCCGGGCTCGGTTAACAAGCCATGAACGACGTCACAGGCGCGGCACCTAGGAGCTTCGAGACCGAGGACGTTCTCGGCATCGCCCACGCCTGGAAAGCCGAGGGCCGCAAGGTGGCGCTGGCGACGGTGGTGACGACCTGGGGCTCCAATCCCCGGCCGGCCGGCAGCATGCTGGCGGTGGATTCCAAGACCCAGTTCTGCGGCTCGGTTTCGGGCGGCTGCATCGAGGGCGCCGTCATCCGCGAGGCCATGGACGTGATCGAAGACGGCAAGCCGCGCCTGCTGGACTTCGGCGTGACCGACACCCAGGCCTGGGACGTGGGCCTCGCCTGTGGCGGCAAGGTCCAGGTGTTCGTCGAGCGGCTCGACTAATACGAGCGTTGGTGGGCCGCGATGGAACGCGAGATCCTGAACCGGATCGTCGAGGACCGCGCTGCGGGGCGCTCGGTCGTGCTCGCCAAGAACCTCACGAGCGGCAGCAATGTCGTCCTTTATCCATTTGAAATTACGGAAAAATCAACCCTTGTTGAGGCGGCACGCGAAGCGGCTGCCAGCGACGAATCGGGGTCGGTGACGGCCGCCGACGGCACCTGGTTCCTGCAGGTGTTCAACCCGGCCCTGCGCATGATCCTGGTAGGGGCGGTGCACATCTCGCAGCCGCTGACGCGCATGGCGGCGATGGCCGGGTATGAGGTGACGGTGATCGACCCGCGTCGGGCGTTCGCCACCGAGGCGCGTTTTCCCGGACTGACGGTGCTGACGGACTGGCCGGACGAGGCGATGGAGAAGCTCCAGCCGAACCGGCGCACGGCGGTGGTGGCGCTGACCCACGATCCCAAGATCGACGACCCTGCCCTGCTCGTCGCGTTGAAGTCCGACGCCTTCTATATCGGCGCGCTGGGCAGCTCGAAGACCCACGCCAAGCGGAAGGAACGCATGCTCGCCGCGGGGTTCTCGGAGGCGACGTTCAACCGGATTCGGGGACCTGTGGGCCTGAAGATCGGCGCGCGCTCGCCGGCCGAGATCGCCGTGTCGGTGCTCGCCGAGGTGATCCAGGCTTTGCACGCGATGGAAAAGGCGAAGGAGCCGGCATGAAGTTCGGCCCCCTGCCCCTCGCGGAATGCGACAGCGCCATCCTGGCGCATACGGTGAAGATGGCCAGCGACACCTTCAAAAAGGGGCGCGTGCTCAACGCGGAGGACGTCGAGAAGCTGCGGGCGGCGGGGTTCAGCCATGCGATGGCGGCCAAGCTCGAAGACGGCGACATGCACGAGGACCCGGCCGCCAATGCCCTGGCCGAGGCATGCGTCGGCACGGGTGCACGGGCGGCGGCGGCGTTCACCGGCCGCGCCAACCTCATCTCGGAAGTGCATGGCGTGGTGCTGGCGGAGCCGGATCGGGTCAATGCGGTCAACTCCGTGGACGAGGCGCTGACCATCGCCACGGTGCCGCACTACTCCATCGTGCGGCCGCGCCAGATGGTGGCGACCATCAAGGTGATCCCGTTCTCGGCGCCCAAGGCCGCGGTCGAGGGCGCGGTGCGCCGGGCCAAGGCGCACGGCATGCCCCTGGTCAGCGTCATCCCGTTCTTCGACAAGCCGGTCGGGCTCATCCAGACGTGGGCCGAGAGCACCAAAGAGTCGGTGCTCGACAAGACGACCCAGACCATCAAGGACCGCCTCGCGTCGTTCCGCTCGCACCTGAAGCGGGAGATTCGCGTACCGCACAACACCCAGTCGGTGTCGGGCGCGCTGATGACGCTGCTCGACGACCACTGCCACCCCATTCTGATCATCGGCGCGTCGGCCATCGTCGATCGCCGCGACGTGATTCCGGCGGCCATCGTCCATGCCGGCGGCGTCATCGAGCGCTTCGGCATGCCGGTCGACCCCGGCAACCTGATGCTGCTCGCCTACCACAACGACACGGCGGTGGTGGGCGCGCCGGGCTGCGCGCGCTCGCCGAAGACCAACGGCTTCGATTGGGTGCTGGCGCGCCTGTGCTGCGAGATCCCGATCGGCCGCGCCGACATCCAGGCGATGGGCGCCGGCGGGCTGCTGACCGACATCGTCGCGCGCCCCTTCCCCCGTTCGGCCGAGGACGAGCACGACGATGCACCGGCGGCGGCGAACATCGCGGCAGTGATCCTGGCGGGCGGCAAGTCGAGCCGCGCCGGCGGGGTCAACAAGCTGCTGGCGACGCTCGGCGGCAAGCCGCTCATCGCCCATGTCGCCGACGCCATGCTGGCGACGACGGCGCGCCCGGTGGTGGTGGTCACCGGCCACCAGGAAGAGGCGGTGCGCAACGCGCTCGGCGCGCGCAACGTGCACTTCGTGCACAACCCCAACTACGCGGACGGACTATCGACCTCCTTGCGCACCGGCATCGCCAAGCTGGCCGAGATCGCCCCGGACGCCGACGGCGCCTTGGTCGCGCTCGGCGACATGCCGCGGGTCAAAGCGAAGCAGATCGACAAGATCCTGTCGGCGTTCGCGCCCCACGAGGGGCGCTCGATTTGCGTGCCGACCTTTGGCGGCAAGCGCGGCAACCCCGTGCTGTGGAGCAAAGAATTCTTCGCTGCCATGATGGCGGTGGCCGGCGACACCGGCGGCCGCCACCTGATCGGCGAGCACGCCGACGCGGTGTGCGACGTCGCCATGGACGACGATGCCATCTTCGTGGATGTGGACACACCGGAAGCACTGGCCGCGATCGGCGCGGTGGCAACAAGGTGACGGGGGAAACGATGAAACGAATTCTGGCGGCTGTGGCTGCGTGCATCTGTGTCGGCGCGGGCGGTCCCGCCGTGGCGCAACTCGTGCCCTATGCGGGCGTCGATCTCGGCTACGGGCATGTCGAGTACTCGCCCAACGCGGTGCTGCCGACCGATGCGGGCGGCCAGGGCTTTGCGCCGGGCCTGTTCGGAGGCATCGAGTACGGCATGGGGCCGCGCCTGGCGCTCACCGGCGAGCTCGACTGGGCGTGGACCAACTTCAAGGGCGGCCAGCGCGTCGGCGGGCGGGTCGTCGACCACGAGATTCACATGCCGATCAACCTGAAGCTGTCGTTGGGCTACCGCCTGCGCCAGACGACGCTGTCTGTCGGCCTGGGCATCGGGCGCGCCAGCATCGAGACGACGGACAGCCTGACGGCGGCCACCGTCAAGGAAAGCGCCAGCGGCACGTCGCTGCTGCTCGGTTTCCGCCGCGACCTGTCGCAGCGCCTGTTCGTGCGTGGCGAGTACGCACGCACCAGCTATGGCTCGGTCAATTTCATCACTGGAAATACCGCGCAGCTGGGCGTCAGCGCCGAGGTGTTTCGCGTCGGTCTCGGCCGCACGTTCTAGAGAAGATGAACGCTCCGCTCCGCGCATTCGACGTCGAGGCGATCCGGGCGCAGTTCCCCATCCTGCGCACGCTGGTGCACGGCAAAGTGCCGCTGCACTACCTCGACAACGCGGCGACGGCCCAGGTGCCGGACGCGGTGCTGGACGCGATGCGCGCCCACGACGAGCTGCGCCGCGCCAACGTCAAGCGCGGGGTGCACGCGCTCGCCGAGGCGGCGACGGATGCCTACGCAGCCGCGCGCACCAAGGTGGCGCAGTATGTGAACGCGCGCGAGGACCGCGAGGTGATCTTCACCAGCGGCACCACCGGCGCCATCAACCTGGTGGCGCACGCCTTCGGCGCGACGCTCAAGGCCGGCGACGAGATCGTGCTGTCGGGGCTCGAGCACCACTCCAACCTGGTGCCGTGGCAGCTGCTGCGCGAGCGCACCGGGGTGAAGCTGCGCTTCCTCGGCGTCACCGAGGACGGCCGCATCGACACCGGCGACCTCGACGAGCTGGTCAGCGAGCGCTGCAAGCTGATCGCGGTCACCCACGTTTCCAACGTCACCGGCGCCATCACGGACGTCGCGGCCGTCGTGCGCGCGGCGCGCACGGTGGGCGCGCGGGTGATGCTCGACGGCGCCCAGCGCGCCAGCCACGGGCCCGTCGACGTGCAAGGCCTCGGTATCGATTTCTACGCGCTCTCCAGCCACAAGATGTTCGGGCCCTCGGGCGTCGGCGCTCTGTGGGGACGCGCCGAGGTGCTGGCGGCGCTGCCGCCGTTCCTGGGCGGCGGCGAGATGATCCGCACGGTCACCCTCGAGAAAAGTACGTGGGCCGACATCCCGGCGCGCTTCGAAGCCGGTACGCCGCCCATTACCCAGGCGGTGGGAATGGGCGCCGCGGTCGATTGGCTGGCGCAGGTGGACACGGCGGCCGCCGCCGCACACACGGGCCACCTTGCCGCCCGCGTCCTCGACGGCTTGCGCGCCATCGGCGGCGCAAACAAACGGGTACGCGTGATCGGGCCGCAGACCATGGAACGGCGCTATCCCGTCATCGCGTTCGCGGTGGACGGCGCGCACCCCCACGACATCTGCCAGATCCTGGATAGCCACGGCGTCGCGCTACGCGGCGGGCACCATTGCGCACAGCCATTCCACGAATCGCGCGGCCTCGCCGGCACGACGCGCGCATCCCTCGCCCTCTACAACAACGCGGCCGACGTGGACGCTTTCCTCAGCGGCCTCGACGACGCGCTCACCAAGCTGACCTAGACTCTGGATCCCTTTGGCATGGACACTCTGTACAAGACGGACGTGCTGCGCCTCGCGGCGCAAGCCACCGGCGCCGGCAAGCTCGCCGACGCCACCAAGAGCATCACGGTGGACAATCCGCTGTGCGGCGACCGCGTCACCTTCGACGTGCGCATGGACGCCGACGGCAAGATCGCGGCGGTGGGCCACACGGTGAAGGGCTGCGTGCTGTGCCAAGCCTCGGCCAGCGTCATCGGGGCCAACGCCAAGGGTGAGAACGCCGCAAGCCTGGGCGCCATCCGCGAGTCGCTCAAGGCGATGCTGAAGCAGGGAGCGCCGGCGCCCGCCGGCGCGTGGGCGACGCTGGTAACGTTCGCACCCGTCTCCGGCCACAAGAGCCGGCACGAGTGCTTGCTGCTGCCGTTCGAAGCGGTGATTCAGGCGGCTACGTAGCTCACAGGCGCGGCCCATGCGAAGGTCGCATCCTTCTTGAGGGGGAGGATGGGTCGCTGGTGACTGCGCCTGCAGTCTATTTCGCCGCGCCCCGAATACTGCATGACAAAGGTGGCTGCGCTCATCGCAATAGGCGCAATACTCGCCGTTGCGCTAGCCCTTGTCGCGTACACCGTCTATGTGCACGTGCGTCAACGCACGTACACGGAGAAGCGCTTCAACTTTGTTGCGCTGTGGTCGTGCACGGTCGTGACCGTACTCTGCATCCACGAACTCGTGGATGCGCCTGTTTTCGACGCCATTCTCGTGGCGTTTGGATTCACCGCGCTGGAGGTACCGACGTCAACAAAGGCGCTCATCGTCTTGGTGAGACACGTAGGCGGGGCGGTTTCCGACACGACAAGACCACAACGCCTGGATTGCTTCGCTGCGCTCGCAATGACGGAGGGAGAGCAGCGCGGGGCTGCACCGTGCTCGTGCCGCGCATCCCCACCCTGCCCTCCCCTTGAAGCAAGGGGAGGGTCGTTAGTCGCCGACGCGAGGAATAAAACTGTCGTCGCCGAACATGCCGCGGCCGCCGAACAAACTGTCATCGAAGAAGTCGCGGCCGCCGCCGCAGGGGAACATGTCGGCCATGGCGTTGAACGCCGCTTGGCCGGCGCTCATGCGTGCGACGTTGTGGGTACGCACCCAGCGAACGTAGCCATCGCGCATCTCCGACAGAGACACGCGCGAGGGCGGGCACAGCACCATCGCTTCGGGCGGGAGGACGCGATCGCCGCCGCGGCGGCGCATGTCGCGGAACTGCGCAGCAGCCTGCACGGTGCCGTACAGCATGCCGTGGCAGAAGTTGCGGTCGCCTTCGTCGCGCGACACGCACGCCTCGGCGAGGCCGCCGGCGGTTCCCAAGTTGAGGGCCGCGGTGCTCTGGGCTGCCGCGACGCCCGCGTAAGCGCACAGCGTCAGGGCGGCAACGGACAGCCCGAGAACGAACCGCATGGGCGGAACTCCTAGCGGGCCTGGAGGCCCTTGAAGAGATCCGAGAAGAGGTCGGCGGGATTGGCGTCGCCCTGCCCGCCCGCCGCGTTGTTCAGGTAGATCGGGCGGCCGAACCGGTCGTCGCGCGCGTCGCGCTCAACGGTGCGGCCGTTGTCGCATGCCCAGTGATCGGCCATGAAGTTGAAGAGCGCCTTGGTCGTGCTCATGCTGCGCGCGGCCTGCTCGTTTTCGTACCAGCGCAGGTAATCCTGGCGCATGTCGGCGAGCGACACACCCTGACCGGGCGGGCAGACGATGCGGTCATCGCGCGCGATGAGAGGATCGCCGTCGTTGATCTCGACGCCGTTGTAGGCGCGCGCTGTGATCAAGCCGCCGTAGAGGATACCGTGACAGAGGTTGCGGTTGGCGGCCTGCTCTGCATCGCAGAGCTGGGCGAGGCCTTGCGCGGTGGTGAAGTCACCCGCCGCTTGCTGGGCCTGCGCGGGAAGCGCCAGAGCCGAACCAAGGGCGAGGGTCGCCATGAACGCCATGCTGGATGTTTTCATGACGCAACATGTGGGGCGGGCGGTGTGCAATTGCCGCTGTGCGGACGAGGCATCTCGGGCGCGGGTGTCTGCGCGCTGGAACCATCAGGCACTCTGTCAGGCACTCTGGCGCCGCCCCGAAAACAAAAATCTCCGGCTGGATGCGCTCGTCCTCTTGCGAGGCTTCGCGTCCTGCTGGAGATTCTGACTCCAGTTGGAAACTTCCTTCTCAAGTCTGAGTTGAGAGTTTGGTGCCCAACTGGATTGAGTAGGAGATGGGACGACGCGGGTCGGCCCACCATGCGCCGAACGAGCTACCCCGATGGCGCAGGGCTAGCGCGGCTGTGGCGTCAGGATGGGCGGCAGCAGCGCCGGTGGCGCGAGCGTGGGCGGCGCCAGGGTCGGCGCCTGGACGTTGCACGGGAAGACCTGCGACAGGCCGAAAAACAGGACACCCGGATAGGTGAGTTGCTCGGCGCCGGGAGTGGTGTTGACCCATTTCACGAACGCATCGCGTACGTCGGCCACTTCAAAGTTCACGGGCGGGCAAATGACCCGGCCGGGTTCGCGCAGCACGGGGTCCTGGTCGACGCGCATGGTGCCGTAGACGCGCGCGATGCCGACGGCACCGAAGATCATGCCGCTGCAGAAGTTGCGGATCGCGGCGTCGCCGCTGCCGCACGCGCTCGCAATGCCCTTGCCGGTGGTGAAGTCGGGGGAGGTCCCCTGGGCCAAGGCCGGCGGAGAACAACCGAGCGCGAGCACGGCGAGGACGGTCAGGAGGCGCATGGATGCTCCTTGAGCTGGGTGGTTAGCGCGCGAAGCGGCTGCGCAAAACGCGAAGGGCCGGCCAGTTTGCCCGGCCGGCCCCTCCTTTTACAACAAAGGCCCTTGCGACAGGGGCTCTACTGGCGGGCGAAGCAGTAGAAGAAGCCGGCGCCGCCACCTTGGCTGATGTTCTGCTGGGTGCAGCCGGTGGAGGCGTGCGCGAAGTTCCAGAAGTTGTCGGTCGGCGCGCCCTGGAGGTCGTGATGACCGAGCTGCATGCCGCCCGGGGCACCGGCCACGTTGGACGTGTAGTTCGAGCAGGTGCGATCGGTGCCCGCTGCGAATGCAGTGCCGTCCTTCTGGGTGCCGGTCATGATGTCGTGCTGGAGCGGCGTGTCGCCGCGGCCGTTGACCATGTCGCCCTTCTCGGTGAGCGCGGTCGCCTTGTTGATGTTGCCGGGCGCGTGCAGCGTGTTCGGATTGGTCGCGATCAGCACCGCCTTCTGGTTGTACCAGGGGCCTGTGCCGATGCGATCCTTGGCATTGACGGCCGGTTCGGTGGCGGTCGCCTGGGTGGACAGGTACGCCGCCCACGTGCGGTTGCCGGCGCCCGCAGCGGCAGCAAGGGTCTGACAATGTGCGTCGGCACCAGCGAGGCCGCCGAGATTGCCGCCGTCACCCTTACCCACCGACGTAATGAAGAAGCCCATTGCCGTGTTGACGGCGGCAGCGGCGCCGCCGGCTGCACCACCGGCCGCCTGGCCGAGGGCGGTGCCGCTCGTCAGCATGGTCAAGGAAACGGCTGCAACGATGCGGACGGCGTTGTTGGCGATGTTGTTCATGGAAGGCCTCCCTGGAGGAATGCATCGCGCGCTCCCAGCGCGCGTGCGGATCAGACGCGGCGCACGCGCGACGCGTGAGGGCCGCTCCCGCGGCCCTCTTGTTAACCACGATAGCGGGCAGAAAAGCGCGGCGCTACTGCCCCGCGCGCTCGCGCAGGTTGTGGCAAACAACGGTGAGTTCGGTGCAGTTTGCGCCGGGGCGCTCAGCGATGACGGGTGTGCGACCCGCGGATGCCCGCCAGCCTTGGGATCGGCGCTGGGCGTGAACAGCGAGCCATGGGTCTCGGGTGCCGGCGGAGCGCCTTCCATGAAGTTCTCGTGTACGCGCTCGGCCTGCTGCTTCTCGGTCGTCTTGGGCAGGACGTTGTGCTTCACGATGCGGCTGGCGGCCCCCTTCCCCACGGCGACCTCGTCTTCGGGGTGCGTGGCGAGGCGCACGATGACATCGACGACCTCGGCTGGGTCGCCCGCCTCCTTGGGGTGGATGTCGTGGCCGGTGAAGTTGGCGGCGTGGTCGAACCACGGCGTGTCGAACGCGGCCGGCAGGACCGTGCAGACGTGGATGCGGTCGTTGAGCCCGCGTTCCACGAGCTCTTGGCGCAAGGACGCCGTCAGACCGACGACGCCGTGTTTGGCCGCGACGTACGAGCGGTAGTACGGCGACGGCACCTCGCCGAGGATCGAGGCGATGTTGATGAGGGTGCCGTGACCGGCGGCCTCGAAATGGCGCAGCGCGCACCACGAACCTTAGAGCGTACCGAGCAAGTTGGTGCGCACGACCTGCTCGTGATCGACGAGCGGCACATTGACGAACGGGCCGAGCGCGCCGACGCCCGCGTCGTTCACCCACGCGTCGAGGCGGCCGAACTCGGCGATGGTCGCACGGTAGAGCCGTTCGACGTCCTCGGGCTTGCTGACGTCCGTGTGAGCCGCACGCCCGCGCAGATGGTAGCGCCGCGCCGCAACGGCGACCGCTGCGCCCGCCTTGGCGAATTTGATGGCGGCGCCGCGGCCGAAGCCGGAGGTCGCGCCGGTACCGACGACGACCTTGTCGCGCAGGCCGAGTTCGTTGGTCTTGTCGTTCTGCATGGTCAGATCAGGATCAGGACGCCGAGAACGATCAGCACAACACCGATGGCGCTCATGGCGTGACATCCTTCCGGACGGCAGGGACGACGGAAAACACCTGCTGCCGACATGGCGCCTGGGGGCAGCTGCTACCATGGGCCGCAGGGGGTAGTGCCGCGGCCGTTCGCGGGGGTCGCGCACTACCCTTGCGGCTTGTCCGGCAACTGGACGCTATCTATTGTGTCGCCATGCGATACGTGGCGAGAGACGCCAAGGGCATCATCGTTGCCGTGTTCGACCGGCCGCACGCGGCCGCGCCCGAGGCGATGAAAGAGGCCGATCCGGAGATGCTGGCGTTCGTCACCGGCATGGGCTCCGAAGAGGCCCTGCGCCAGCACCTGGCCAGCTCCGAGAATGACCTTTTGCGCATCCTCGAAGACCTCATCAACGTGCTGATCGACAACAATGTCGTCTTGCTCACCGACTTCCCGCCGATGGCCCAGCGCAAGCTGATGCAGCGTCAATCCATCCGCGACAAGCTGCGGACGACCCGGAAGTAGCCGCGCCCTTTGTTTGCGCGCCCTTCGCGCGGTGGCTGCGAGCCGCCAGGAATTGAGGGTTCGCGGACCCTCCCGACCCCCGCGCCGCTGGGCTAAACTACAGCGGACATTGTGGAGGGCGCGCGCCGCGCGCCGGTTCGGGGACTGCCATGAATACAAGCCGTCTGGTCCGCGCCCTCGGCGCCGGAGTGATCGCGACCTGCATGACATCGGGCGCGGCCTTGTTGATGGCACAGCCGGCGGACGCCGGCGGCGGTGCGCCGGCGGCAGCGAAGCCGGAGCCGTTCTATGAGCACACCCTGGACCTCAGTCGCGCGTTCGGGCTGGGAATGGTCGAGCGGCGCCTGTCGTTGGTCGAGCGGCATCAGCCGCTGGCGTACGAACTGTTCGTCGAGATCACCGAGATGGCCGTCGCAGACTTCGGCCGCTTCGGCGGCTCGCTGCGTGCCAAGGACGCCGCGCTGCACCAGGAACTTTTCGGAGCGCTGTGGGCGGTCGTGAAGGCCATCCAGACGGCGACGGACGCCCCGGCATCCATTGCCAAGGCCCGCGAGTTGCTTGCTCGTTCGAAGGACCTGCTGATCGATCCGGCACTGGCGCGCAACGAGGCGTTCCGAGCAGCGATGGCTATCGACTTGCTGGTGGCGGGCGAAGGTGTCGGTGAGGCGTTCGAAGAGATGTTCATCTCGCCCTGGCAATACGCCAACGGCGTCGTTGCGCTGGAGCGCGTCAAGGAACACTGGGCGACGATCGAGGGACGCGCGGGAGAGACGGCGAAGACCGAGGGCCGCGCGGCCCTCGCCACCTTGGACGACCTCTACCGCACGGCCGACCCGCCCGACGTGCGCGCGCGCCGGCTGACCGCCGAGGACGCCGAAGCCCCTGCCCAGCGGCTGGCCGGCATCATCGAGGAGGTCGTGGCCGCCGATCTGTTTCCGGGACGCGATTTCGTCCGCCTCGCGAAGCACATCCATGGGATCACGCTGGAAGCGTGCGCCGTCTACGACAACGGCGAGGACGATATCGCCGACGAGATGATCTATGCGGTCGGCCACCACTACGGCAATCAGATCGCGGCGTTCCTCGAACTCACCGAGCCGCAGCTGCACGCCGGCATCGTCGAGCTGATGGGAATGCTCGTCGAAGTCGACGACCTGATCGAGGGCGCCGAGGCCGCCGAGCTGGAGCGCGAGCGCAAGAAGTACGAGGCGGCGGTCGCCGCCCTGCGGCCCGGCCAGATGCTCGATGACGACGACGATGAAGAGGCCGATGCACCGGGTTGGGCCGTCTGTCCCGACCTCGAGTACCTGCTGAGCATCGCCGTCACCAAGCTCGGCGGCTAGCAGCCTCTAGAAACGCAACAAGCGCTCCCGTCGGGGGCGCTTGCTACGTTCGTTCGCCTGGGAGGGCGCGTTCGTTCAGCCGCCGACGTCACCGCCGCGCAGCCGACCCGCCAAGCAGCGGTGAAGCTCACCATCAAGTAGAGACGCGACACGAGGGAGTCAGCTCGCTCGCCGAGCGCGCTGACTCTCCTCGACTGCCCGGCGCCACCCCTGCCCCCCCAGCAGCGCTATGAAAAGCGCTGCAAACGGTCGATAGTCGGTCGATCGACGGTCGACAGTCCGTCCCGCGTTTTCGGGGGCAAGCATGAAGAAGTCTCGATCGATCCGGCTGGTGCTGCTCGGCAGCGCGAGCATGGCCCTCGGGGCCTGCGGCGACAGCGCGCTGCCGCAGGATGCGCGCTTCTACCCGACCGTACAGGAGTGCGCTGCAGACTATGGCGCGACCGCGTGCGCCGACGCCAAGGTGGCGGCAGACCAAGCCTTGGCCACCGAAGCACCGCGCTTCGCGCAGAAGCAGGAATGTGAAGCGGAGTTTGGCGCCGGCAACTGCGAGACCCGGCAGACCGCCGCCGGCGGCAGCTTCTTCATGCCGCTGCTGATGGGCTACATGATGGGCAACATGATGGGCGGCAATCGCTACGCGCAGCCGGTCTATCGCGGGCAAGACAATTCCGCCGTCGTGTCGAACCGCGGGCGGCTGTTCAACGTCGGCAACTTCGACAACGCCGCGGGGCGCTCGGCGTTCCGTCCGGCGACTCGGGTGGCGGAAGTGCGTCGCGGCGGCTTCGGTACGACGGCACCAGGCTACGGCGCGCCCGGGGGCTGAGGGGGTGGAGCGCCTCGCCGTCACGCCGCGAGCAGACTGGCGCGAACACGTCGAACGCGATCTAGGCTTCGCCTTCCATACCATCGCCGGCGCCCCCTACTGGGACGAGACCGCGTACTACCGCTTCACGGCGGCGGAGGTCGACGCCATCGAAGCGGCGACCGCGGAGCTGGAGCAGATGGCGCTGGCCCTCGTCGACCGCGTCGTGCAGACCGGCGAGGAGGCGTTCGAGCGCCTCCACATACCGCGCACGGCCTGGGAGGCAATCGCCGGCAGCTGGCGCGCCCAGGAGAAGAACCTCTACGGGCGGTTCGACCTGGCCTACGCCGGGGCCGGCCCACCCAAGCTGCTCGAATACAACGCCGACACCCCGACCGCCCTGTTCGAGGCGGCGGTCGTGCAATGGGATTGGTTGCAGGCAGCGTGGCCCGATCGCGACCAATTCAACTCGATCCACGAGCGCTTGATCGAAGCATGGAAGAATTTCGACGTCGGCCGCAGGCGGGTCTATTTCTCCGCCGTGAAGAACCATGCCGAGGACGTCGGCACGATCGAGTACCTGCGTGACACCGCGATCCAAGCCGGGCTCGAGACGCAGCGCATCGCTATCGAGGAGATCGGCTGGGATGGGCAGGCGTTCCGCGATCTGGACCGCGAGCCGATCGACGTCCTGTTCAAGCTCTATCCCTGGGAGTGGCTGATCGGCGAAGAGTTCGGCGCGCACCTTGTGACGGGCGTCACCAAAGTGATCGAGCCCGCCTGGAAGATGGTGCTGTCCAACAAGGCGGCGCTGGCGCTGCTGTGGGAGATGGCGCCCGGCCACCCCAATCTGCTGCCCACGTTCCTGGAGCCGGGGCGTATCGAAGGCAAAGTCGTCCGCAAGCCGATCTACAGCCGCGAGGGCGCCAACATCCAGGTGCTCGACCTGGACAGGGTTGTGGCCGAGACCGAAGGCGCCTATGGCGCCGAGGGCTTCGTCTACCAGGCCCACGTCGAGATCCCGGCGTTCGCCGGCAACTATCCGGTGCTCGGCTCGTGGGTGATCGCCAGCCAGCCGGCGGGCATCGGCATCCGGGAAGACGCGACGGCGATCACGCGCGACAGCAGCCGCTTCGTTCCGCATTTCTTCGAGTAGAATTGGCGAGGCGCTAGACTGCCGGGGGTGCGTTCATGATCTCGCTGCAGACGATCGGCAGCTTCCTGCTCTATTTCGGCGTGGCACTGGTCCTCGAGGCCGTCTTCGTCGTGCTCTACATGGCGGTTACGCCGCACCACGAAGCGACCCTGATCAAGCGCGGCAATACGGCGGCCGCCATCAGCCTGGGCGGCGCCGTGCTCGGGTTCACGCTGCCGCTCGCCAGCGTCATCGCCCAGAGCGTGTCGCTCCTGGACATGGCCGTGTGGGGTGCCGTGGCGCTGGTCGTGCAACTCGCGGTCTACCGCCTAGCGGACTTCCTGTTGCGGGAAGTCTCCAAGCACATCGAGGAAGGCAATGTCGCGGCCGCGGCGACGCTGGCCGCCGCATCGATCGCCATCGGGCTGATCAACGCCGCCAGCATGACCTACTAGAGGCGATCGGGCCGGGCCGAAGCAGCCCCCGCTTCCCGGAGTTGAAATCTGCCTTGTGCAATGCGACAACGCGGCCAGCTACAGCTTGATCCGCACCGAGTGAGGGGACCTGAATGAGCAAGACTATTCTCGCCAACGCGATCCGCGAAGCCACCGGCTGCACCATCGCCCAGGCGAAAGATGCCGTTGAGGGCGTTACCCGCTCGGTGACCAAGGTCCTGAAGAAGGACGGCCGCTTCCCGATCTTTGGCTTCGGCACCTTCCACGTCAGCAAGCGCGGCAAGCGCCAGGGTCGCAATCCGCGTACCGGCGAGCCCGTCGTGATCAAGGCTTCGAAGTCCGTCCGTTTCAAGGCGGCCCCCGGCCTGAAGAAGGCCATGTAGCTGGGGCGAGCACCGGGCACCTTGCGGCGGTGACGAACCGCCCAGGTGCCGGTGACATCCTCGATCTGCCTACTGGCGCTCGCTACGGGAGTTAAACGAACCCCGACCAAACAAGTAGTTAGCTCCGGTGGTCACAACGGAAACGTCGCATACGTTTCCAAGGGCATTTGCCGCGCTCTGTGACACCGGACTTTGGTTTGGACGGTGGTTGATATGTGCAGAACGCGCAGAACGCGCGCGCGTCGACTATGGCGCAATCCTAGCGGACCCCGCCTTGGCGGTTCCTGACTCGATCCAAAGAGGCTAAGGCCGGTGGCCCGGCACTACGACGTGATGTCGCTGGACGATATCTGCATGTCGCCGGAATGGATCAGACCTTCGGACTCAACATCCAGCGCACGACCCTGAGCGACTCCAGCGGCCTCGGTGACTCCATGAGCGACCTGATCGTCAGCGCCTTGCGTGGCGCGGACCTCAGGGGCCGGGCACATAGCGGCTGAACTCCCCCCCATGCTGGCGGTCGGTCGGCCGGCCCGACACCCACCACCCGGGTGAGCGTCGCGCCGGCCGACTCGAGTTCAGTTCGTGGCCGCCTTGTCCAACTTAGTAACTGTAATCGCGCCGCCCACGCGCTCGGCCTCGAACGTCACCCGGTCGCCGACCTTTAGACCGGCCAACAAGGACGGATTCTCTGTCCGGAACACCATGGTCATGGCCCGCATGTCGAGGTTGGGGATGGGCTCATGACGCAGCGTGACGCGGCCAGTCTCCTCGTCGATGCGGACGACCTCGCCATTGACCGGCACCGGCGCGACGGCATTGCCTGGCGGCAGAGCCGCCATCTGGCCGGGAGTGGCTTCTCCGGCTCCCATCCGCGCGTGGTCCGGTCCCATCTGTGCCTGGCCGTGCATCTCGGCGTGCGCGGCCATGTGGTTGGTCATGTCCATTTGCATTTGCGGGTGCTCGCCCATGCCCATTTGCATGCGCATCGGCATCTGCCCTTGCGGCATCTGCATTTGAGCGTTGGCGATGACCGCCGTAGCCACGATGCCGACGCCAAGCATTGTTGCCAGTACCTTCAGCATGTCGTTGGTCCTTCTCGATCCCGGGTTACGTCAAGCACTCGACGTGGGTGTTCCCACTGGGGAAGGTCAATGGCCAAGGCGCGAGGCATTTCGTGACCGAATATTTCAGCGGCCGCAGCGCAGACGAGCGACCCCCGCACATGTGCGCTGTCACGTAGACCAGGGCCACGCCCCTACCCCAGGTCGTACATTCCTCCAAGATTGAGCTGCGATTTTGGCGCATCCCTGCTCGGAGCCGATACCACTTCACTGGTTGCTTCCCGCCGCGTGCGCACCTTTCCGACGGCGCGCCAGCACCACAGACATCGCCACTCGTCGAAGCAAGCCGGCCTGTCGGATTCACGCGGCGATCGACGGTTTGCCAATCACGCAGGTTCGGGGCGTCGCCGTGGACGGCGGAGCCATCGCGCCCTGGGCCGGCTCGGCGCAAGACCTGGACCCGCACTTTCTCAGACTGCTGCGCGTAGACCACCGTGCGGAACTTGCCGCTGCAGGCATCGCGCGTGAGTTCCGCCACCGTCTCGACCGTGACACGCACGTTCTGCATGTCCTTTTGCGCAAGCACCCGGTCGAATTCTTGGCGCAGCGCCTCCAACGTGCCGGCCTGGGCAGATGCTTCTAGTTCCGGCTCCAGGCAAACGTGCAGGGCGCAGGCCGTCTTGTTCTGGATGTGCACCTGAAACCCACGGACCCCGCGCGTTGCAACACCGTAGATCTATCCCAGGATCGATGACGTCGTCGGCCCCCTGGCGATTGCTGAAAATGGGCCGCCAATTCTCCGCGACCGACGACCTCGGCAACCTTGGTGAAGGAAAACGTGCCGACCGTATCCACCCTGGGGGCCAGGAGTCGCTCGAGCGTTCCTGGCAATGAGGTAGTGGTCTGCCCTGTCGAAAGTGGTCCGAGTCCAGAGTTAGGATTGGCCCGCTTTTGAATGGAGAACGGCATGCCGCGTCAGCGATTTACGTCCGAGCAGATCATCGGGAAGCTGCGTGAGGTTGAGGTCTTTGTGGCGAAGGGCGGGTCGGTGGCCGACGCCAGCCGGCAGATCGGCGTTGCTGAGCAGACGCTGTATCGGTGGCGGAAGG
>CAMDPO010000025.1 GCA_945904955.1 Rhizobium sp. Q54 | reverse complement strand
CTTCGTCCGCGCGGCAATAGTGGCTCAATCCGCGCCCACTCAGAGTCGCTCAGCCAAGAAACCCCCGCCATCCAAGCCTCCTGTTCGTTCGGAAGCTTGAATCACAAACCGCGCCTGAGCGGAATCCCCAATTGAGTACGGAGCCTAGGTCCGCAGGCGTATTCCGGCCAGTACCTCGCGCAGGTCCTCGCGTACCTGCACCTGCTCGGCTTGCGTCAAGCCATTGCGGCACGAGCTGGCGCGGGCCCCGCGCGCCTCGTCGAAACGCTGGACGGCCCAGCCGCACCGCAGGGTCCCCTGCGGGCCGAACTGGGCGTAGGCGACCCCGTGGGCGTTGCGTATCTCGGTCACCGGCGCGCTGGGCCGACGGGCGCGGCGCGCACGCCCCGAGCAGCATGGCGACGGCAACGAGCGCGCGCATCTAGTTGAGTCCCGGGAGAACCAGGCCTCCGCCCCCACCGGTCCCGGGCCGAGCGGGCGGCGGTGTGGCACCGGCGGGCGGCGGCGTTGCCACGACGCCGTCCTGCTGCAACTTGGCGACGGCGCCCGTGCCGGCGTCGCCGGCGATGGCCTCGAAGGTCGGGCCGGTGAAGGTGGCCTCGGCGGTCCACATGGTGGGGCCGGACGGCACCATGAACGACGCGGAGTACTTCGCGGTCGGCGTTTCCGTGGTGTACGGCACTTCACGGCGGCGCTCGACGCGGATCTGGGTCGGCCGGCCGTTGACCAGGACGGTCTGCGTTTCGGTATCGGTGACCGTCCGGGTGCCGCGCGTCACTACGACGCGCTCGTCGGTGTTCCACAGCAGCACGGCACCGTCCAGACCGCGACCGCGCAGTTCGATCAGGACATCTTCGTTGGTGGGCGTGCCGCGCGTCGGCGGGAAGACGTCAAGGCCCGACACCGCAACCAAGCCGGCGTCGCGCAGCACCTCTGCCATCGCCTGCTCGGCGGCCTGTCGCCTGGCGAGGCCGAGGGTCGGCGCCATCACGAGCACGGTGCGCGCCGCGAGAGGACGGGCGCGGTATGCCGGATCGACGAAGCTGGTGTAGTGGCGGGCGTACATCTCCGGCCCGCACGCTGCCAGAAGCAGCGCGAACCAGGCGACGACCAGCATTCGCAGCGACATCCCAACCCCCGCAGCAGTATAGCGCCGTTCGGTGGCGCGCCTGCGGCGCGAGTCTATTGACCCTCACCCTGCCCTCTCCCTTGGCAGGGAGAGGGTGCGATGCATCAGGCCGGTGGCGGCGGCAGTGGAGTCGTTGCGCCCGGCCGGGGCGGAGGCGGCGGTGGCGGCGGAAGGATGCCGTCGCGCTGCATCTGCTCGATGACGGCGGTGGCGGCCGTGGCGGCGAGGTCGGCGAAATCGTTCTGGGTGGAGGTCGAGCGCACGTTGCCTTCGGCACGCCAGGCGGTGGCTCCGGTGGGAGTCTTCAGCTCGGCGACGTAGCTGCCCTGGGGCAGGCGCACGTTGAACTGCTGCGGCACGGAGGTGCGCACCTCGACCTCGCGCCAGCGACCGCCGACGAACACCCAGTCGGTGGTGGTGACGGGCACGTTGCGCGTGCCGGTGCGGGTTTCCATCGTCTCGTCGGTGGGCACGAACAGCACCGCATAGTCGATGCCGCGCTCGCGCAGGCCGGCGGCGATGTCGTCGTCCGTGGGGGTGCCGCGCGTCGGCGGGAATAGGTCCATGCCGAGCACGGGCTCGATGCCGCGCACGCGCAGCGCGCCAGCCATCGCCGTCTCGACGGCGCGGCGCGCCTCGATGCTCATGCGCGGTGCCGCGACCAGGATGCGCTGCGGCACCGGATGCTCGCCGCGGAAGGCCGGGTCAACGTAGCTGGAGAAGCGCGCGAACAAGGTCTGCGGCGGCGCGAAGGCGCCAGCGCAGGCCGTGAGGGTGAGCGCGACAGCCGCCGCGCCTAGAATCTTCGGGAATCTCTTCATGGCGAGTCGATGTGGGCACGCGCCCGCGACGGTCAAGCCGCCGATCAGGGAGAAGAAGAGATAGTTAGCCGACCGGGAGCGCTCGCGCGTTGGGCGGCAGTGCGTCGATCAGCTCTTCGACAGTGCGGCCGAGAGTCGGATGCGTCCAGCCGGGGGCAACCTCGGCGAGCGGCAGCAGCACGAAGGCGCGCGCGTGCAGGCGCGGGTGCGGCAGGACCAGAGGTTGGTCTTTGCGAACGACATCGCCATACGCGAGCAGGTCGAGATCGATGGTGCGCGGCGTGTTCTTGAGGTCCGCCGGCCGCTCGCGGCCGAGCGAGCGCTCGACGTCGAG
The DNA here is from genome assembly GCA_945904955.1 of Rhizobium sp. Q54. GTDB lineage: Bacteria > Pseudomonadota > Alphaproteobacteria > UBA2966 > CAIVPW01 > CAIVPW01. The sequence goes on along the minus strand of CAMDPO010000025.1, from coordinate 32,309 downwards.
CAACGCCTCCAGCAACGCCGCGGGCGCGAGCTCGGTTTCGACGAGAGCGACGCCGTTGGTGTACCAGGGCTGGTCCGAGACGGGCTCGGGGGCGCTGGTGTACCAGCGCGAGCGGCGCACGACATGCACGTACCGGCGCTCGAGCTGGTCGAGGGCGGTCGTGAGAGTCGCGCTCGGCGGACCGAAGCGGCTCGGCAGGTTGGCACCCAGGCCGATCAGGATCATCGGGCGCGATCATTGTGCGGCCAGGCCCGGCGGCCAAGAGGAAGTTGACGCCCTCCTCTCCCCATGCGACGGCCTAGGCCATGGCCGCCCAGGAACCCGGACGCGACTGCCCGCTGTGCCCGCGCCTGGTCGCGACGCGCCAGGCGCTGCGGGTCGAGCATCCCGACTGGCACAACGCGCCGGTTCCGGCATTCGGGCCGCTCGGCGCACGGCTTCTGATCGTCGGGCTGGCGCCGGGGCGCAACGGCGCCAACCGCACGGGGCGGCCGTTCACGGGCGACGGCGCCGGCGAGCTCTTGTATCCCAAGCTGCTCCAGCACGGATTCGCGCGCGGCACCTACCGCGCCGACCCGAACGACGGCCTGGAACTGGTGGACTGCCGCATCAGCAACGCCGCGCGCTGCCTGCCGCCAGAGAACAAGCCGACGCCTAGGGAAGTCGCGACGTGCTGCGGCACGTTCCTGGTGCACGAGATCGCGGCGATGCAGAACCTCGTTACTGTATTGGCACTGGGCCGCATCGCCCACGACGCGGTGTCGCGCGTGCTCGGGTGCAAGCCCTTGCCGACGTTCGGGCACGCGGCCGTGCACGCGATCGGCGCTCGCACCCTGGTCGATAGCTATCACTGCTCGCGCTACAACCTCAACACCGGCCGGCTGACGCCGGCGATGTTCGACGACGCGATGGAGCGCGTGAAGGCAACGCTGTGATCCCGCAGACCTTCTCCCGCATCGAGTACGAGCGGCGGTTCCTGGTGACGGGAGCCGTGCCGGCAGCCGCCAGCGGCAACGTGCTGATCACCGACCGCTGCATCGCCGGGACGCGAGTCTACTTGCGCCGCGCGGTGCACGCGGACCGTCGCGTCGAGCGCCGCCTGTGCAAGCACTACGATCCGGATGGCGCGGCCTGCGCGGGCGTCGCCATCGAGGAGCTGTCCGAGCACGACCACGCGATCTACGCGCACATGGAGGCGATGCTGATCACCAAGCGCCGGTCGTTCGTGACGGAACAGGGGCGCGATGTTGCCATCGATGTGTTCGAGGGCGCGCTGCGTGGTTTGGTGCTGTGCGAGGTCAGCCTGGCGACGGAGGTTGACATTGTAGCCTTCGTTGCACCGACGTGGGCGAGGATCGAAGTGACGGCCGATCGCTTCTTTGCGCCTGCCACGTTGGCCTTCGCGACGCCCGACCAATTGCGCGAACGGATTAGCGGTCGAAATCCCCCGACTTTGACCTAGATACTTACTCAGTGCGCGACATCGCTTGCGCCAGTAGACTGGACCCATGCTGGAAGCAGGTCGCATCAATGCGATTGTAGGCGACGCAGCGCGAAAGAGCCTGAAGGCTCGGAGCGTGCTGGACGTGTTGTCCTCACCGTCAACTGATTCAGAGGGCAGAGACGCCCTGCTGATCACGATCGTGGTCACACCCACATCTGCGGCCAATCTAGGTGGCGATGCCGCGCTCAACACCGTTGTGCTCGTGCAGAACGAACTCGCCAAAGCCGGCGAACTGCGCCTCCCCCTGATTGAGTTTTCCACAAAAAAGGAACTAGCCGCAGGTGGCGGTTCCTAGCCCAGAACACCTGTTCGATCAGGCGGAGAAGCTTGCGAAAGCGCCCCGGCGTGGCGCTCCGAGACAAGTTGATCTCCGTCGCGCGATATCAAGCGCGTACTACGGCATGTTCCACGGGACATTGACCGCCTTTTCCGACGAGTTCATCGGTTTCGCGGAACGTGGAACGACGCGCTACGCGCTTGCGTATCGCAGCGTCGATCACCGGTCGATTCGTGAACTCTGTGACGAGGTCGGCAAGGCAACTCCGAGTGGCAAGTACAAGCCTTTCACGCCTGCTGGCGGTTGGTCGGCAGACATCTTGGCATTCGCCGCCGGGCTGATCTCGCTGCAGGAGAAGCGTCACCGCGCCGACTACGATCCTGACTACCAACCCAAGCAGTCAGATGCCATGACCGCGGCACGGACCGCGCGGTCCGCACTGGCGCGTCTCACTGCCATCGCGGCTGCTGAACGGAAGGCGTTCCTAGCACTGCTCGCCTTCCGCCCTCGCTAGTCGTAGATCGCCTGCACCGACAGGCCGCCGTCGATCACGAGATTCGCGCCGGTGGTGAAGCCGGCGTGCTCGGCCAGGTAGAGGCAGGCGTCGGCGATGTCCTGGGGGACGCCGATGCGGCCGACCGGGTGGAGCTTGCGTTCGCGGTCGGTGTGCTGGGGTGTCTTGGCGTTGTCCGCGCGCTTCCAGTCGCCGACTTCGATCCAGCCGGGGCTGATGGCGTTCACGCGGATGCGGCGCGGGCCGAGGCTCAGTGCCATGGAGCGGGTGAGGCCGAGGATGCCGCCCTTGGACGCCGAATACGCCTCCCAATTGGCTTCGGTATGGAAGGCGCGCACCGAGGCGATGTTGAGGATGCAGCCGGCGTCGGGCTCGGCGGTGGGGGCGCCGCGGATCATGTGACGGGCGAACGCCTGGGCGACGAGGAACGCGCTGCGCAGGTTGGTCGCCAGGATGCGGTCGAAGTCCTCGACGGTGTGCTCAAGGAACTCGTGGTGTTCCGAGGTACCGGCGTTGTTGATGACGACGCGGGGCGTGCCGAGCTCGGCGACGGTGCGCTCAACCCATTAGTGGATGTCGCCAGGCTTGGCGACGTCGGTGTGGGTGAAGAGCGCCGTGGCGTTCATGCGCTCGAGGTCGGCAAGGGCTTCGGCGCCGGCTTTGGCGTCCACGTCGCAGAAGGAGATGGCGTAGCCGGCCTTGGCGAAGTGTTGGGCGGTGGCGCGCCCCAATCCCTGGGCAGCGCCGGTGATTGCGAGAAGGTTCATGGGACCGAGTCTCGCACCGCGACCCTCACCCTACCCTCCCCCGCAAGCGAGGGAGGGAAATGACATTGGCGGGAGAGCGCTACCCTTTGCGCAGCAGGCGTTGCTTTTCGCGGTCCCAGTCGCGCGCGGCTTCGGTGGCGCGCTTGTCGTGCATCTTCTTGCCGCGGGCGACGCCGAGCTCGACTTTGCAGATGCCGCGCTCGTTGAAGTAGAGCGAGAGGGGCACGATCGTCATGCCCTTCTCGGCGACCGCGCCGAGCAGCTTGTCCACCTGGCGGCGGTGCAGGAGCAGCTTGCGGTGGCGCTTGGGCGCGTGGCCGAAGCGCGCGGCGGGCGCGTACTCCGAGATGTGGGCATTGATGAGATAGAAGTCGCCCTGACGCTCCTCGGCGAACGCCTCGCCGATCGAGACGCTGCCCTTGCGTGCGGACTTCACTTCGCTGCCGGTGAGCATGATGCCGGCTTCGAGCTTGTCCTCGATGAAGTAGTCGTGGCGGGCTTTGCGGTTCTGGGCGACGAAGACGCGCGCTTCTTCTCTCTTGCTTGCCATGCCCTCTAGTTGAGCACTCCGGCCGCCATCATGGCGACGCGCACCTTCTCGCGCACCCCCTCCGTGCAGGCGACGAGTGGCAGGCGTACGTCGTCCAAGCCGCGGCCGAGCAGGCTCACGCCATACTTCACCGGCGCCGGGCTGGTCTCGAGGAACAACGACGTGTGCAACGGCATCAGGCGATCCTGCAACGCCAACGCTTCGTTCCAGTCGCCCTTGATGCAGGCGGTCTGGAAGCGCGCGCACAACGACGGCGCAACGTTGGCGGTCACCGAGATGCAGCCGTGGCCACCGTGGGCGTTGAAGCCGAGCGCGGTCGCGTCCTCGCCGGACAGCTGGCAGAACTTCGGACCGAGCAGCAGGCGCGTCGCGGAGACGCGCGCGATGTCGCCGGTGGCGTCCTTGATGCCGACGATGTTCTTGAGCTTGGAGAGGCGGTCGAGCGTCTCCGTGGTCAGGTTGACGACCGAGCGGCCGGGGATGTTGTAGAGCACCAGCGGCAGGTCCACGGCGTCGTGGATCGCCTTGAAGTGCTGGTACATGCCCTCCTGGCTCGGCTTGTTGTAGTAGGGCGTGACGAGCAGCGCCGCGTCGGCGCCCGCCTTCTTGGCGTGGCGCGTGAGCTCGATCGCTTCGGCGGTGGAATTGGAGCCGGTGCCGGCAATGACCGGGACGCGGTCGCCGGCCGCCTCGATGGTGAGCTCGACGACGCGCTGGTGCTCGGCGTGGGTGAGCACCGGCGACTCGCCGGTGGTGCCGCACGGCACGAGGCCGTGGGTGCCCTCGGTCACCTGCCAGTCGACCAGCGACTGGAACGCCTTTTCGTCGATGCCGCCGTTCTTGAACGGCGTGACCAGGGCGACGATGGAACCTGAGAACATGATGCGCTCGCTCGCGGCGCAGGGTGTTGCTGATGCATCAGCAACACACAAACAAGGTTAACGACGGCGGACCATAGCACTTCATGCGCCGTGATCAAGCAGTTGGCGTACCTTCATCCCATCTCCGGTGCTGAGTTGGCTTGCTCGTGAAGAGGATCGCCGCGTAGCATCGCGACGCACCCAGTGATCGGCGAGATCGGGGGTGCGTGGTTGGGGGAGCCGCGCGTGGTGCGTTTCGGTGCAATGGCGCTGTTGGCGCTTGGAGTCGTGGCTGCGCTGGCGCGACCTGCCGGCGCGGCGGGCATCGCCCCGCCGATTTCCATCCTGGATGACAACGCCTACCGGACCGCCTTCGTCGCGGCCGAGATCGGCGCATGGAGCCGGGCCTTCCAGTTGGCGGCGCAGGCCGACAACAAGGCGCCGACCAAAGTCCTGACGTGGATGTTCCTCGCCGATCCGCGCGGCGGCGCATCCTTCAGCGAAATCTCAAGCTTCCTCGCCGCCAATCCGCATTGGCCGCTCGCCGATACCCTGCGGCGCAACGCCGAGGATGCGCTGGCCGCCGAGCCGGTCGGCCCGCGCACCAACCAGCTCGCCATCCTGTGGTTCGAGAAGCACGCGCCGCGCACCGGCGCCGGCATGGTGCGTTACGCCCAGGCCCTCGCCATGGGCGGGCGTGACGTCGAGGCGGCGATGTGGGCGAAGCGCGCCTGGACGACGGCGGCGCTGCCCAAAGCAGCGGAGAGCATTCTGACGGCGACGTGGGGCAGGCAGCTGACCCAGGTCGACCACGAGGCGCGCATGGATGCGCTGCTGTGGATGGGCCGCCCCAACGAGGCGCGGCGATTGATCCCGCGCATTCCGCTGCAGCGCCGGCCGGTCGCCGAGGCGCGCATCGCGCTGGCCACCCAAGGGCCGGGCGTCGACGGCGCGGTCGCCAAGGTGGTCGGCGAGCAGGCCAAGGAGCCGGGCTTTGTCTATGAGCGCGTGCGCTGGCGCCGGCGCAACGGCAACACCCAGGGCGCCATCGACCTGCTGGTCCACATGCCGGCGCAGACTGCCCACGAGGATCCGTGGTGGGACGAGCGCGTTGTGCTGGCGCGCCGCGCGCTGGAGAGCGGGCGCATCACCGACGCATATTGGATCGCCTCGCAGCACGGACAGACGGATCGCGCCGACATCGCCGAGGCGGAGTGGCTGGCCGGGTGGATTGCGCTGCAGTTCCTGAACGAGCCGCGCGACGCGTACTCGCATTTCCAGAAGCAGCACGCGCAGGTGCGCCTGCCGGTGAGCATCGCACGCGCCGCGTACTGGGCGGGGCGCGCAGCCGAGCAGATGGGCGAGCGCACCACGGCCGATGGCTGGTACGAGCAGGCGGCGCGGTTCGGCACGACGTATTACGGACAGCTGGCGCTGGAGAAGATGGGCGGGCGCCCGATGGTGGCGCTGCCCGCCGATCCGCAGCCGACCACCGAGGAAGCGCAGGCGTTCTTCAATCGCGAGCTGGTGCAGGTGACGCTGTTCCTGGCGGCGGTCGGTGAAGAGGACCGCCTGCGGCCGTTCCTGATCCGCATGGCGGAGGATGCCGAGACGCCGGCCGATCGCATGCTGGTCGCCGAGCTGGCGGCGCGGGTCGGCCGCACGGACTTGTCCGTGGCAACGGCAAAGATCGCCGCCCAGGAGGGCGTGATGGTGCCGTCGATGGCGTATCCGCTGCTGACGGCGCCCATGACCGCGGGCGTCGAGCCGGGTCTGGTGCTGGCGCTGATCCGCCAGGAGAGCGAATTCTTCCCGACAGCGCGCTCGAGCGTGGGCGCGCTCGGGCTGATGCAGCTGATGCCGGCGACGGCGCGGCGCGTCGCGGCGGTGGAGAAGGTCAATTACGAGCCGAGCCTGCTGACCCAGGACCCGAGCTACAACATGAAGCTCGGCACGGCGTTCTTGGGTGCACTGCTGGAGAAGTATCGCGGCTCGTACGTGCTGGCGCTGGCCGCCTACAACGCCGGCGAAGGGCGCGCCAATCAGTGGATCAAGCAGTACGGCGACCCGCGCGATGCGGCCATCGACATCGTCGATTGGATCGAGCAGATCCCCATCGACGAGACGCGCAACTACGTGCAGCGCGTGATGGAGAACCTCATCGTCTACCGCGCGCGCCTGGGCAACGACGCGACGCCGGTGACGTTGACGAAGGAGCTGCGGCGCTAGTTACGCTGTCATTGCGAGGCGCGCAGCGACGAAGCAATCCAGACGCGCCGGCTCGCGCGCCGCCATCAACAAAAGACAAGACCTGGATTGCTTCGCTGCGCTCGCAACGACGCCGTTAGGGCGCTGCGCTTCTAGCGCTGCGCTCGCAATGACGCTCGGCAGCGCGGCGTCAGCCCGTCTTGCAGGGAACCGCCTGGGTGTTGCCGAAGGCGGTGTTGTCGATCGGCCGCGGCACCTTGCTCCAGGCGATTTCGATGCCGGTGACGAAGTCGCCGCCGACCGACTTGGCCAGCGCCAGCATCTCCTGCTGGGCGCGGGCGCCGTCGATCTCGGAGCCCGAGGTGAAGGGCTTGGCGTGCAGGTGCGAGAGGAAGGCGTCGACGAGCTCGAAGCGCTTGTCGCAGACCTGCTTGAGCATCGCGTTGGCGTTGGCGACCTTGAGGCCGATGACCGCGTACTCGTAGATGCGCACCTTGCGGCCGTTGAGCACCGGCACGCTGAGGCCGCCGATGACGACGCTGCCGGCGCCGCCGGCGGGCGCCGCGGCTGTGGCAGCGCCTTTGGTGTCGGCCGCCATGGCCGCGCTGGCCACCAAGGCGGCGGCGGTCAGCAGGGCGGCGGAGGCGGCGAACAATCTACGCATGGCGCGAGCCTAGCGGTGCGGGCGGCGGGAGACAAGGCGTCGCGCCTGATGGCGCGCATTCGCCTTACGTGCGGCGGAGGTCGCCCACGTAGTCGGCGACCCCGGTGCGGCGCCCGCGGCGCAGGCGCTCGGCGGTCAGGATCGAACGCACCTCGTTGATGGCGCGGTCGAGGTCGTCGTTGATCACGACGTAGTCGTATTCCTCCCAGTGGTCGAGCTCGCGGCCGGCGCCCTCCATGCGACGGCGCACCACCGCGTCGGAGTCCTGGGCGCGGATGTGCAACCGCCGTTCCAGCTCGCGCACCGACGGCGGCAGGATGAAGATCGTGGCGAGATCGCTGCGCGCGGTGTGCTGCAGCTGCTGGGTGCCCTGCCAGTCGATGTCGAAGAGGACATCCTGGCCGGCGGCGAGACGCGCCTCGACACCCTTGGCGGGCGTGCCGTAGCAGTGACCAAACACCTCGGCGTGCTCCAGCAGCTCGCCGGTGCGCACCAGCTGATCGAACTTCGGCCGGTCGATGAAATGGTAGTCGACGCCGTCGACCTCACCGCTGCGCGGCGCGCGCGTGGTGACCGAGACCGACAGCTTGAGATCGTCGTCGGCGCCGAGCAGGCGGCGCGAAATGGTGGTCTTGCCGGCGCCGGACGGCGACGACAGCACCAGCATCACTCCCCGGCGCTTGACGTCCGTCATTCGCCCAGCACCTTACTCAAGGTTTTGCACCTGCTCGCGGAAGCGGTCGATGACTGCCTTGAGCGACAGGCCGACGCGGGTGAGCTCGGCGTCCGACGACTTGGCGCACAGGGTGTTGGCTTCGCGCGCGAACTCCTGCGCCAGGAAGTCGAGGCGGCGGCCGACGGCGCCACCGGCCTTCAAGAGGTCCCTGCCCGCCTCGGCATGGGCGCTGAGGCGATCGAGCTCCTCGCGCACGTCGGCCTTAATGGCGAGCAGCGCCACCTCTTGTGCCAGACGGTCGCCGGGCAGCGGCGTGCCCTCGCCGATGAGGGCAGCGACGCGTTCCATGACATGGGCGCGGATGGCGTCCGGCTGCGCGGCGGCGCAGCGCAAGGCGTCGCCGGCCAGGGCGACGATCTCGTCGAGCTGGTCGCGCAAGACGACGACCAGGCGCGTGCCTTCCTCGCGCCGGGCAGTGTTGAGGCTGGTGAGGGCGCGCTCGAGGTCCTTGACCATGGCGTGGTCGGACTGCTCGCGCTCGGATTCGGATTGGTCCGGCTCGCCGATCTCGACGACGCCGGGAATGGCGAAGACAGCGTCGAGGGACAGCGTGCCCATGCCGCCGGAGATCTCGGCGGCGGCGGCCATGACGCGGCGCACCAGGTCGTCGTTGATGGTGACCGTGCGGCCGGCGCTGGTGCGCGCGCACTGCAAGGACACGGACAGGCTGCCGCGCGAAATGGCAGCCGCGGTGCGCTCGCGCACCACGGGTTCGAGACGGTCGAGGCCGTTGCCGAGGCGGCAGCGCAGGTCGAGGCCGCGGCCATTGACGCTCTTCACTTCCCACAGCCACGTCGTGCCGTTGGCCCCGCCTTCGGCGCGGGCGTACCCGGTCATGCTGGCGACGGAGCCCATGGGTCAGTCCCTCGGCGTTGTTGGTTGCGCGCCTTCGCGCGACGCGCGGTAGCGCGCGACGTTGCGGTTGTGCTCGTCGAGCGTCACCGCGAAGGCATGGCCACCGGTGCCGTCGGCGACGAAGTACAGCTCGTCGGTGACGGCAGGATTGAGGACTGCTTCGAGCGCGGCGCGGCCCGGATTGGCGATGGGTCCCGGCGGCAAGCCGCGGATACGGTAGGTGTTGTAGGGTGTCTCGACTTCGAGGTCGTCGCGCGTCAGCGGCAAGCCGTCGGCGCGGCCGCGCAGCTTGAGGCCGTACTCGACGGTCGGGTCGGATTGCAGGCGCATCCCCATGCGGAGGCGATTGTGGAACACCGCGGCGACGCGTGCACGCTCCGCGGCGACGCCGGTTTCCCGTTCGACGATGCTGGCGAGGATGACGGCCTGGGCCGGCGTCTGCAGGGCGGCCGCCTGGGCGGCGCGCGACCCCCACAGGGAGGCGAGCAGGTCGGCGTGGGCGCGCTGCATGCGCGCCACCAGCGCAGCGCGGGTATCCCCCCACTCGTACTGGTAGGTCTCGGGCAGCAGGGCGCCTTCGGCAACGGTGCGCGGGACGTCGCCTTGCAGGGCGGGTGCTTCGGCGACCAGGGCCAGCACGCGGTCGGTCGGCAAGCCCTCGGGGACCGTCAGGCGGCGCTTGAAGGTGCGACCTTCGATGAGCTGGCGGCTGACGTCGGCGGCGGAAATCGCGGCCGGGAAGCGATACTCGCCGGCACGCAGCGAATCCGCGTCGCCGCTGAGGCGCACGTAGAGCGCGAAGGTTTGCGGGTGGGCGATGACGCCTTCCTGGTGCAGGACGGCGGCGATGGCGTTGAGGCCCGAGCCGCGCGGCAACACGACCATGGTGTCGGCAAGCGATGGGCCGGGCGAGCGGATGGCCGAGACGGCGATGGCGGCAACGGCGAGACCGAGCGCCAGCAGGACGCTGAGAGCGAGACTGGCGAGCTTAAGCCCCGCGCCGATCATTACGGCGCCGGCGTCATCACCAGGGAGGCGTTGGTTCCACCAAAGCCGAAGGAGTTCGACAATACCGCGCGGATTTGGCGCGGCTTCGGCTTCTTCGGCACCAGATCGAGGTCGCAGCCTTCGCTCGGATTGTCGAGGTTGTTGGTCGGCGGCGCGGTCTGATTGAGCATCGCCAGCACGGAATAGATCGCCTCGACCGCACCGGCCGCGCCGAGCAGATGGCCGATCGCCGACTTGGTCGAGCTCATCGACAGCTTGTAGGCGGCGGGGCCGAACACGCGCTTGACCGCGGTGACTTCGATCTCATCGCCGAGCGGCGTCGAGGTGCCGTGGGCGTTGATGTAGTCGATCTGCTTGGGCGCCAGCTTGGCGTCCTTGAGCGCGGCGATCATGGCGCGGCCGGCGCCGTCACCGGTCTCCGACGGAGCGGTGATGTGATAGGCGTCGCCGGACATGCCGTAGCCCTTCACCTCGGCGTAGATCTTGGCGCCACGCGCCTTGGCGTGCTCGAGCTCTTCCACGACTAGAACGCCGGCGCCCTCGCCCATGACGAAGCCGTCGCGATCCTTGTCCCAGGGACGCGAGGCGCGGGTCGGCTGGTCGTTGAAGTTGAACGACAGCGCGCGCGACGACGAGAAGCCGGCCACACCGAGGCGGCAGATCGCAGCTTCGGCGCCGCCGGCGATCATAACGTCCGCTTCATCGCGCTGGATGATGCGCGCCGCGTCGCCGATGGCGTGGGCGCCCGTGGCGCACGCGGTGACGACGGAATGGTTCGGACCCTTGAAGCCGTAGCGAATGGCGACGTGGCCCGAAAGAAGATTGATCAGCGCGGCGGGAATGAAGAACGGACCGAGGCGGCGGGCGCCGCGCTCCTTCACCGTGATGGCGCCTTCCTCGATGGTGGAGAGACCGCCGATGCCGGAGCCGATCAGGACGCCGGTGCGATTGCGCTGCTCGTCGGTCTCGGGCTTCCAGGCGGAATGCTCGACAGCCTGCATGGCGGCGGCGATGCCGAAGACGATGAAGGGGTCCATCTTGCGACGATCCGACGGCTCGACCCACTGGTCGGGATCGAACTCACCGGGACCCTGCCCGCGCGGCACGAAGCACGCGATCTTGCAGCGCAGGTCGTCGGTCTGGAACTCCGTGATGGCGCGGGCGCCGGAGTCGCCCGCAAGCAGTCGCCGCCAATTGTGCTCTAGGCCGAGGCCAAGGGGCGTGACCAGCCCCATTCCGGTGATGACTGCGCGTCGCACGCGCGTCAGCTGGCGGGGGTGTGCTTGTTCAGGTACTCGATCGCGTCCTTCACGGTCAGGATCTTCTCGGCGGCCTCGTCCGGGATTTCGCACCCGAACTCTTCCTCGAACGCCATGACCAACTCAACCGTGTCCAGGCTGTCGGCGCCAAGGTCATCGATGAAGCTTGCGCTCTCGGAGACCTTGTCTTTCTCCACGCCCAGGTGGTCGACAACGATCTCTTTCACGCGCTCGGCTATATCGGCCATGGCACTCCGTTCCTAGCTGTTGTTCCAGCAACCCCACGTTACCCCGTTTTCGGCGCACTTTCCCCTGGGGGCTGGCACAAGCGCGGGTAACGGGCGGTGCGTACCATACTTCCGCGAGGGCCGCCAAGGGATCGACTACAAGCCGACCCGGGCCCTGGCTGCGGGCAAATCGAGGCTAGAGCATCACCATACCGCCGTTGACGTGGAGGGTCTGGCCGGTGACGTAGGCGGCCTCGTCGCTGGCCAGGTACACCACGGCGGCGGCGACGTCGGCCGGCGCGCCGAAATTCCCCGCCGGAATTTTGGTGGCGAGCTTGGCGCGCTGCTCTTCATTGAGCGCCGTCGTCATGGCGGTGTCGATGAAGCCGGGAGCGACGCAATTCGCGGTGATGCCGCGCGACGCCATCTCCTGGGCCAGCGCCTTGGTCATGCCGGCGAGACCCGCCTTGGCGGCGGCGTAGTTCGCTTGGCCGGGATTGCCGATGGCGCCGACGATCGAGGTGATGTTGACGATGCGGCCCCAGCGGCGCTTGGCCATGCCCTTGAGGGCGGCGCGCGACAGACGGAACGCCGCGGTGAGATCGACGTCGATCACCGACTGCCAGTCTTCGTCCTTCATGCGCATCATGAGACCGTCGCGGTTGAGGCCGGCGTTGTTGACGAGGATGTCGACGGCGCTCATGGCGGTTTCGGCGCGCGTGACGAGCTCGGCAGTGGCGGCGGCGTCGGACAGGTTGCAGGGCAGCACGTGGGCGCGCGAGCCCAGCTCGGCCGCGAGCTTGTCGAGCGCCTCTTGGCGAGTGCCGGACAGCGCGACGGTGGCGCCCTGCCCGTGCAGCGCCTTGGCGATGGCGGCGCCGATGCCGCCCGAGGCACCGGTGATCAGCGCGTGCTTGTTGGCGAGAGAAAACATTCAGCGTGCCTTCCGCGCTGTGTCGAACACCTCGATGTCGGCGGCGGTCTCGACGGCGAACGTCTTCATGTCCGGGGCGATGCGCTTGGCGAGTCCCGTCAGGACCTTGCCCGAGCCGATCTCAACCTGGGTATCGACACCCGCCGCTGCCATGGCCGCGACGCTTTCGCGCCAGCGCACGCGGCCGGTGATCTGTTGCACGAGCAACGACGCGATCTTGTCGGAGTCGCGCACCGGTGTTGCAGTGACATTGGCGAAGATCGCCGGCCGCGGCGGCTGGAAAGACAGTTCCGCGAGAACCCTTTCCATCTCCTTGGCAGCAGGCGCCATTAACGGCGAGTGGAACGCGGCGGCGACCTCCAGGCGGATGGCGCGCTTGGCGCCCATCTCCTTGGCCAACGCTTCGGCGTGCTCGATCGCAACGGTGTGACCCGACAATACGACCTGACCCGGCGCGTTATCGTTGGCGATGCCGCAGTACTTTCTGCTCTCGGCGGAGGCACGCCGTGCGAGCTCTTCGATCTTGGCGATGTCGTCGAGCCCGAGCACCGCGGTCATCGCGCCCGCATCTCCGGGGGCGGCCTTCTGCATCGCGAGGCCGCGCGCCCGCAGGGTGCGCGCCGCATCCGCAAGGCTGATCGCGCCGGCGGCGGCGAGCGCCGTGTATTCGCCCAGGCTATGGCCCGCGACGAACAGCGCGTCGCGCGCGGGATCGAGGCCCGCCTCGCGCAGCACGGCGAGCACCGCCATGCAGACCGCCATCAACGCCGGTTGGGCGACGTCGGTGCGCACGAGATCGGACGCCGCGCCGTCGAAGATGACGCGCGAGAGGCGGTCCGACAGCGCGTCGTCGACTTCCTCGAACACGCGCCGCGCCGCGGCGAAATCGGCGGCGAGTTGCTTGCCCATGCCGGGCTTTTGCGAACCCTGACCGGGGAACACCAACGCGAGTTTCATGGACAACTGCCCGAGGTCACGACGGAGACGCACTCATACTTGGCGCCAGAGCCCGCGGCAACGCGCGCAATGCTCGTCGATGAGTATCCTCCTGATTGACTCAAAAGGCCGGGCAGCGCCCAATGTGCAGGAGTTTTGCGCCCGGAGATCGGGACCTTTGGCGCGCAAGGAATTGGGGAGACTGATGGGGCGGGCCGCTAGGTCCGCCCCCATTTTGTTGCGGGGCCGCCACAGCGGGCTCCACACGCGGGGCGTGTATTTCGGTCCTTGGGCGCCGACGGCATACCATGGCGATCGGGGCAAGCACGGCGCGCTGCCTGCGTTGCCGGCTCATGGCGTCTTTCTAGGCTCACAACCGCTGAACGCTTGGTTGCACCGGAGTACGCATCGCGCTAGGCGTGGATCGGGCGCCCGAGGGGATGCGCGGCGCTCATGTACCCTGGGGCACAACTCATGGGAGAGTCAGACAACGCGAAGCGTTGGCGGGCGCGCGCCGAGCATCTGCGCTCGATCGCTGCCGTCGCGGACGACGCCATCGCCAAGCGCAACCTGATGCGCCTGGCCCGCGATTGGGAACGCATGGCGGACCACGACGACCACGCCGAGCGGCCGCCTCAGCCGCCCGCGCCCTCCGCAACGAAGCGCAGGGGCCCCGTCAAGAAGAGCGCCGAACCACACTGAGCGCGCCGGCGCCGCTTGCGGAACCTCGGCTTTTCGCTATATTCCGCGCCTTCGCAACCTCCTTGCCGGCCCAAGGGTTCGTCCCCGGCCGGCTGTGGACGCTGGTTTCCGGGCAATCCCGGCGGCCGGATGTACCCGATACAGCCGTAAGGAGCTGACACTTTGCCTCTCTACGAGAACGTATTTCTCGTGCGACCGGACGTTTCCACCCAACAGGTGGAAGCCCTCGCACAGCAATTCACCGACATCCTCACGGCTCAAGGCGGCAAGGTCGCCAAGACCGAGCAGTGGGGCCTGCGCAATCTCGCCTACCGCATCAAGAAGAACCGCAAGGCGCACTACGTGCTGTTCAACGTCGACGCGTCGCCCGCAGCGGTCGCAGAGATGGAACGCAACATGCGTCTCTCCGAAGACGTCCTGCGCGTCCTGACGGTGCGCGTCGATGAGCTCGAGGAAGCTCCCTCGGCGATGCTGCAGAACAAGGGCCGCGACGAAGGTCGCGGCGGACGTCGTGAAGGTGGCCGCGGCGGCCGCCGCGACTTCGAAGGCGGCGATCGCGGCGGCTACGGCGGCCGTGACTACGGTGGCAGCGGCGATCGTGACGGCTTCGATGGCGAGCGCGGTCCGCGCGCGGCCGTGGAAGTCGACGTTCCCGATGTCGCGACCGATGAAGGAGTCGAACCATGAAGAGCGGCAAAGTCGGCGTAGGCGACATGGGTGCTGGCGGCGGTGGCCGTCGTCCCTTCTTCCGTCGCCGCAAGACGTGCCCGTTCACCGGAACCGGCGCGCCCAAGATCGACTACAAGGACGTGCGCCTGCTGGGCCGCTACATCTCCGAGCGCGGCAAGATCGTGCCGTCGCGCATCACGGCGGTGTCCGCGAAGAAGCAGCGCCACCTCGCCATCGCCATCAAGCGCGCGCGCTTCCTGGCGTTGCTCCCCTACGTCTCGGAATAAGGGAGAGCTTCGATGGAAGTCATCCTGCTCGAGAAGGTCGAGAAGCTCGGCCAAATGGGTCAAGTCGTCCGCGTGAAGGACGGCTTCGCCCGCAACTACCTGCTGCCGCAGAAGAAGGCGCTGCGCGCCACGGCAGCCAATCGCGAACGCTTCGAGGTCGAGCGCGTCGTGTTGGAGAAGACCAATGCCGCCCGTCGGGCGGACGCGGAGAAGAACGCCGGCTCGCTCGACGGCAAGACCTGCGTGTTGCTGCGCCAGGCGTCCGAGTCGGGCCAGCTGTACGGCTCGGTGACGGCGCGCGATGTGGCGGAAGCCGCGTCGACGCTCGGCGTCGCCGTCGGCCGCACCCAGGTGTCGCTCGACCGGCCGATCAAGAACCTCGGCACGCACACGGTGCGCGTGTTCCTGCACCCGGAAGTGCCGACCACCGTGAAGGTGATCGTGGCGCGCTCGGAGGCGGAAGCCGAGATCGAGAAGCAGCGTCTGGCCGGTATCAGCGTCAAGGGAACGGAAGCTGGCAGCGAAGACGGCGCGGCCGTGGCCGAGCAGTTCTTCGAGGAAGGCGCCGCCCCGACGGGCGATGCGCCCGACGCCGAGGCGGCTGCGGCCGAGGGCGAGGCCCCCAAGCGCAAGAAGCGCAAGGCCAAGGCCGAAGGCGACGAGTAGGCACAGCCGGCACATCGAAATGCGAAAGGGCGGGACCAAGGTCCCGCCCTTTTCGTTTGGTGACCGTCGGTAGCGTCCTACGTGGATGGCTGGTCGTCGTCCTTGTTCGCGGCCCGCCATTTCTTGATCGCGGCTTGTACGGACGACCACGCCTTGTCGCGCGTCGGGGCCTTGCCCCGATCGGTGCTGGCGCCCTTGTA
Source organism: Rhizobium sp. Q54 (assembly GCA_945904955.1). Classification (GTDB taxonomy): domain Bacteria; phylum Pseudomonadota; class Alphaproteobacteria; order UBA2966; family CAIVPW01; genus CAIVPW01. The sequence continues at coordinate 16,486 of CAMDPO010000025.1, read as the reverse complement.
CGGAAAGATCGCCCAAGCCCAATCGCCGCGCGGCTCAATTGAGAATTCGATCCCCAGGTACTCCGGGGCTCCCGGTATCGGCGTGCGCCGCTCGCGTCCAGCCGCGTCGCGTGGCGTCCTGCTCATTTCTCCTCCGAATCAAATGAGGCTGGTTCGTTGGACCGGCCATGTGTGGGAACTCTCTTACACCTGTCACGGCACATTCCGCTCAAATTGGGACGGTTGCACCTACGCTCGCCGAAACAACCGGCGAGCACTTCCGGGGGCTGCTGGTGCCGCTGGTGATGCGCGGCAAGATGCTGGCGGCGACGCGCTCTGGCTTCGCGGCCTTCAACGCCGACCTCAAGCTGCGTACGGAAGCGCCTACATAGCTCGCGCGGAGTTGCAAATCACATCCGCACCCTAGGGTCTCGTCCCCTTGTGACGGGCATCACCCTTTTGGCGTGACGGCGGTTACCGACCGCATCGGGTCATGCGCGACATTGATGGCGTGCGACCCGGGCGTCCGGCATTGCTGACCCCATAACTAGAATGCCGGGCGGACGGGTCGCGCACCTCGCGCAGCGCACCGGCGCCGCTCTCCCCTCACGACCTGCGGCAGAGACCACGCTGTCTCGGACAACGGACCCGGAACAGCGTGCGCGACTGTCCACAGGGTGCACATCGCGCGCGACTCGCAGTGCGACAGGGCATGACGAAGTTGTCCCTGTTGCCCACAGCGTGTGGATGAAAGTTATGCCCGTTGCGTTTAGAGTCGCGCCCCGCGCGTGGCAGCATGTCACGCGCTTTTCGCAAAGCACGCGTGGTACTTGCATGGTCATGGAGAGGGGGCACTCCAATCTGATTCCGTTCGGCCAAGCGCCGGCGGGTGGCGCTGCGGCGGATTCCGCGGCGTTCCGCGAAGCACCCCACAACACCGAAGCGGAACAGGCACTTCTGGGCGCCATCCTCGTCAACAACGAGGCGGCGCTGAAGGTTTCCGGCTTCCTCACCGCCGACCATTTCTTCGAGGCGGTGCACGGCAAGATCTTCGAGCACGCCATGACGCTCATCGAGCGTGGGCAGCACGCCACGCCGGTGACGCTCAAGACCTATTTCGAGCGCGACGAAGCCCTGAGCGAGGTCGGCGGCAGCACCTACCTGGTGCGCCTGGCCGGTTCCGCCGTCGGCATCATCAACGCCGAGGACTACGGCCGCGCCATCTACGACTGCTTCTTGCGCCGCGAGCTGATCGGCATCGGCGAGACCATGGTCAACGGCGCCTATGCCGCCATGGTCAACCAGCCGCCGGTGCAGCAGATCGAGACCGCCGAGCAATCGCTCTTCCACCTGGCCGAGGCGGGCCGGCCGGAAGGCGGCTTCGAGACGTTCCGCAACACCATCCACTCAACCCTTGCCGACATCGAGAGCGCCTACAAGTCCGACTCGCGCCTGATCGGCGTGGCGACCGGGCTCGTCGACCTCGACAAGGTGATGGGCGGGCTGCACCGCTCCGACCTGATCGTGCTCGCGGGGCGCCCGTCGATGGGCAAGACCGCGCTCGCCACCAACATGGCCTACTTCGCGGCCCTCACCGCCGCGCGCGCCAAGGCGGGCGACGCGGAGGCGGTGGGCGGTGCCACGGTCGGGTTCTTCTCGCTCGAAATGTCGGCCGAGCAGCTCGCCACCCGCATCCTGTCCGAGGCCACCGGCATCGACTCGGAGAAGATGCGCCGCGGGCAGCTCTCCAACGACGATTTTGTAAAGGTGGTCAGTGCGTCCGACGAGCTTAGTCGCCTCCCCTTCTTCATCGACGACACGCCGGCGCTTTCTATCGCGGCTCTCCGCACGCGAGCGCGCCGGCTGAAGCGCCAGCACGGGCTCGGGCTGTTGGTGATCGATTATCTCCAGCTGATTAGGCCGGTGGGCGGCAAGTCCTCCCCCGACCACCGGGTGCAGGAGATCTCCGAGATCACTCAGTCGCTCAAGGCGTTGGCCAAGGAGCTCGACCTGCCCGTGCTGGTGCTTTCCCAGCTCAGCCGCGCGCCCGAACAGCGCGAGGACAAGCGGCCCCTGCTTTCGGACCTGCGTGAATCAGGCTCGATCGAGCAGGACGCGGATGTGGTGTTGTTCATCTATCGCGACGAGTACTACCTGCAGCGGACAGAGCCGCGGCTGGATACGCCCGAACACGACAAGTGGCGCGACGACATGGAGAAGGTCCACAACGTCGCCGAGGTGATCCTCGGCAAGCAGCGCCACGGCCCGACCGGCAAGGTCGAGCTGCAGTTCCAGCCCGAGTTCACCAAGTTCTCGAACCTGGAACGCGAGGGCAAGCGCGGGGGCCTGGAGCCTTTCTAGGCCCCCCACGACCTCCGGCGACTACATCCCCGTCACCGTCACCGTGAGTATGTCGGTGTAGTTGCCGGGCCGTGCCGCGGCGGCGACGTTGCCGATGGTGACCTTCACGTCATAGATGGTGCCCGTTGCGAGGGTCACGCCCGAGACCGTCGCGACCGTGACCGCGGTCGTGCCCGTCAGGAGGACACCGACGCCGTTCACCGTGGCGGTGTAGGCCACGGTGGACGTGGGAGTCGTCGTGTGCTTCAGCAACGACCCGTTGGTGGACTGCAGCTTGAGGGTATAGCCCTCGTTGCTGCGTACGCGAATCGTGCCGGTCTTGAATTCGTTGGTTTCGAGCGTGCCGAAGTTCATCTCGAGGGCGTGGGCGTTGGTATCGAACGCCGTGACGCAGCCGACGCACACTTGGGTGGTGTCCACCGTCTGCGCGCGCATCGTGATCGTCGCCGTGTCGCGCTGGGTGTAGTTCGAGAGCGTGCCTTCGTAGAGCTTCAAGGTGACGTTGGTGTCGGTGTAGGTGCCGGCCGCAATCACCTGTTGCGCAGGGATGTTCACGTAGTACGTGTGATTGTTCGTCACCAGAGCGGTCGACGTGAACGTGCCGGTAATCACCTCGCCCGCAACCGCGTCCGGCACATCCTTGAGGATGCCGGTCATCGCAGGGGAGGTGTACGCCTGATAGTTGAATAGAGGGCTGGCACTGAAGCGCCGGCCCGCATAGGTCGCGGCGCCGCCCTTGGTGAGAGTGACGAAGTAGTTGCACGTCGCCTGGCCACTCGGATGGCGGACCTGGAAGCTGAAGGACTGGCCGGTGTCGCCGGTGTTGAAGATCGAATAGCCCTGCGCACTGGTGAACAGCGCGCTGGTGACGTTACGCAGAGTGATCGAGCAGGCGGCACTCGCTGGCCCGGCCCAACCGGCCAGCAGCGCGGCGCAGGCCAGCAGCTTCAGGAACTTCATGGCGCAATACCAGCCACGCGCGGCTGCTCCGGCAGGAGGAGGATGTCGATTTCGAACTGGCCGACGGCGTCGTCCGGGATGCGGAATTCGATGGTGCGTTCGGCGGCGCTGAACAGCTCCAGCCGGTAGCGTCCGGGGCGCAAGCCCTCCACCGCGAGGCGGCCGATGCGGTTGGTGAACACCAGAGCGGGGACGAACTCCGGGTCGTCGAGCGACACGACGCGGCCGGCCTGCAACGCCACGGGCTCGCCGGCGGCGGTCTGCACCATCGACAGCAGGAACACGGTGGCGCCGGTGCCGACGGTGATCAGGGTGCCGCGCTTGTAGGTGGGCGCGAGGTCGAAGGCGCCCGCGCCGACGTTGGTTCCGATCGGCAGCTGGCGCGCATCGACGGTGGCGCGCGCGGCGCGGTACGGCACCAGCGACGGCAGCAGCGCCGGGCCGAAGGCGTCCATTTCCGCCTGGTAGGTGCCGTCGCCGGTCGGATTGACGCCGATGGCGTGGCCGGCCAGCGATGGGTGCGGCTTGAGGATGGCGAACGACTCGGCAACGGGGCGGCCAATTGCCCAGGCGCCGTCGGCGAAGGCGACACCGCCGGCAAAGCGGAGCGAGCCGGAGTGCTGGCGCTCGACGGTGGCGTCGCGTGGCTCGGTCTTGGCGAGGTTCATGCCGACCGTGCCGCGCGTGCCGCCGTATTGGAAGTCGGCGCTGTACGCCTCGGACCGAGACGAGCGCTCGGCCGCCGCGAAGCCACCGATCCCCGCCGTGTCGTCGTCGGGCATGAAGCGCCAATCGACGCGCGTAGCGGCTGCGGCGGTGTCGCGGCTGATCGAAACGGTGTGGCCCTCCATCGGCGGCCGGAAGGAGACGGTGAAGAACACGCTCTGCTCGCGCACACCGGCCACGTCGATGCCGTCGCGGACGCGCATGGTGGCCGTGGTGGACTGGCTGAAGGAGCGCTGCAGCTGCACGGTGGCCCCGGCGGTGTCGCGGCGATCGTCGCGGCCGAACTGGTACTCGACACCGAAGCCGACACCGAGGCCGAACAGGCGCTGCGAGTAGCGCAGGCCAACGTCCCATTCGATTTCGCTGAGCGCATCGGGCCCGCCGACGGACGCGAACGTCGGGCTGGTGTAGCCGACGCTGCCGGACACGACGCGGCCGAGGGTATTGGAAGGACGGCCGTCGCGCCGCTCGAACTGGCTGCGGATCGAGTAGCCGTGCGCGTCGCGGCCGTCCGTGCGATTTGCCGTCGAGACGGCCGCGTCGGTACGCAGGGTGCCGACGGAACCGACGACCAACGCGCCGGCGCCGACGACGGCGACGTCCGCATCGGCCTGGAAGTTGCCCTCGAGCATGAGCGAGTTGGTGACGCCGTAGCGATGGAACAGCGAGCCGCCGAGGCGGCTGGTGTCGTAGCGCAATTCGCCGTCCTGCACGGTCGTGGGGAAGCCGATCGCGTAGCCGAATTCGGTTTCGCCTGGATTGAGCAGGCCGCCGTCGAACACGAACGGGAACTCGATGATCTCGCGCGCACCGGAATCGCCGGTGATCTCGATGCGCACGTCGTTGATGCCGCCGATGAACGGAAACGAGCGCGCGTTATAGGGCCCTGGCGACAGACGCATCGAGCGCAGCGGCCGGTCGTTGACGACGAACAGGACGGTCGCCGGCTCCTTCAGGAAGAAGCCCGCCTCGCCCGACGGCCGCGCCAGGCGGTACGGCTGCAGGCTCGATTCCTTGGAGATGCCGATGCCGCCGAGCGGCAGGAACGACTGCATGCCGCGGGTGCGATAGGTGAGGTCGCCGATCTGGAGGCGCAGGGCGCGATCGGGGAAATCCCGCACCAGGCGGGTCTCGGTGCGGCGGAACCCGGCGGTGTCGGCCTCGCTGAGCGCGCCACGGCCTTCGAGGGCCCAGCCGTTGACGTTGAGGGCGCCATCGAGGTTCAGGTTGAGCGGCTCGAGCCCGCCAGAGCCGTCCTGCTCGACCATCTCGAGGGCCGTGCGGTAGTTGAGGAAGCCGCTGACGCGCGCCGGCGCCACCGCTCCGCCGAGGGCGACGGGCGGTGTGTCGGGGCGCAGCCGCAATTCAACGGTGGCGCGGATCTCGGACGGGATGCGGACGCGCAGCTCCAAGTCGGCCTGATCGAAATCGGCCTGCAGGCCAACGGCGCGCAGATCATCCAGGGTGAGGTTGCCTTGGGGGTCGCGGCGTGCAGCCAACGTCGTGCGGCGGTCGGTGGTGATGGCCGGGCCGACCTCGGCCAGCAGGACGTCGGCCTCGACGTGGACCTCGTTGGTGGCCAGGAAGACCAGAACGTCGATCTGATCGCGCGGCAGATTGTCGACGAGGAGCGGAACGCGCAGGGGCACGCTCGATGGCGCCGCGCGGGGCACGGGCTGCGCCGCAGCGACGGCCGCCGACATCGTCACGAGGACAGCGGTGAGCAGGACGAACAGTCTCGTAGGTACGCCCATCCGCCTACGCCGTACGTCTGGCGAGCTAGCGCACGTAATTCGTGCGTAGCGTCCCCGTCAGCCCTTCGGGCGCGAGATTGGCCGGCCACGGCAGCAGGAACTGCCGCTTGTTGCCGGCGAGGATGTTCGGCGACGCCATGCCGGCGAGCGCTTCGTTGCGCAGCTCGACATTGGCAGGCTGTCCGTTGGTGCCGCGGCCGGCGAGCGTAAGCACCGCCTGTTCGAGGAGGCCGTGGGCCGTGCCCTTGTTGTGCAGGGTGACGGCGAGACGTTGCCCATCGGGCATCTGCACGGATGAGACGGAGTCGACGACGACGTCCGGCGCGACGCCAGGCGGCGTGATGTAGAGGGCGCCTTCGTAGCGCATCAGAATCTCGAGACGCGCGCCCTCGGCACCGCGGTTCTCCAGCGCCACCGGCAACTGTTCGGCGATGATGCGGTAGGCGAGCTCGGTTGTCGGAGTGCGGCTGCCGAGCCAGCGCACCTGGATGAGCTGGGTCTTGCCGGCGGGGACGGCGGCCTGGGGCGGGAACACCAGAAAGTCTGCGTCGGCGGGCGTGAGGGTCTCGGTGCCGTCGAGCGCTACGCTGCGCAGGACGATGAAGACCTGTACCGCGACGGGCTCGTTCGCTTCGTTGGCGACCGCGAAGGTCTGGGTGGCGTTGTTGCCGGTCGGGGCGAACTCCATCGACATCGGCAGGAGCTGGAAGGCTCCTGCCGCGCCGACGTGCAACCCGAACCATGTGCCCGCCAAGACGGCGAGCGTACGAAGACCGAACGAAAGAACACGAGCCATGCGACGCACTCCCAGTTGCGACGAGCCCACTTCCGAGCGGTCTTCCTTAGACGCCCCTTCCCTTCGACGTGCCCTACTTGGACGTGATCGTGAAGGTCAGGGTCTCGGTGTAGGTGCCTTGCGGCAGGATGGTAGCGCCGACCGCGTAAGCGATGTTGGCGACCGTGGCAAGCGGCGTGAGCTGCACGGCGGTGGTGTCGTTCCAGGTGGCGGCCGCGCCGCTGAACGCGACGGTGGTCGCGCCCTTGAGCAGGCTGAAGGCGACGTCTTCGGCGCCAGTGGCGTTCCAGAAGCAGGCCTGGCCGGCAGTGCCGCCGCAACGGCCGCCCGCGGCGAGGTTGGCGGAAGCCACGCTCACCGTGTAGCCGGCGGGGGTGTTGGCCATCTCGGTAACGTCGGCGATCTTGAGGCCGGTCTCGGTGTGGCCGACGGCCAGGTTGAGGCTGGCGGCGGTGCCGGTGGCGGAGACGACGACGTCGACGACGGCGGCGACGGCGCCGGAAAGGTTCAGGGCGGCGTTATCGGTGGCGGCCAGGGCGAGCGAGGTCGCCATGCCCACGATTGCCAGACCGACGGCGGGGACCTTCATCCAGTTCTTGTTCACGTACAGGGTACTCCTCGGGTTGCAGCTACTACGCCCCGTCGCCCAACTCGGCGGCTTCGGTCGCGACTGAGGGGGAGAATGCAACCTGGATAATTAACGACCGTTAACGCGCTGAACACCCCGTGTAAAACGGTGTAAAGGAACGAAAGCGCAGAAACGTTGGGGACTCAGCGAAAGTGAGTTATTAACCACACCCGATTCGCCGACGTCGATGTAAAAGCGGAGACGTCGCCAGCGGGCGACGGCGCGTCAGGGCGCGCGAACGACGAGGGTGTAGACCTCGTCCAACGGTGCAAACGTAAACTGGCCGTTGGGGTCGATGACCGTGGCGCGCGCGCCGATCAGCAGCTGCCCCGACTCGCGCTGGTTGGCGCCGTCGGTGAAGCGAATGCCGTTGAGCATGGCGATGCCGCTGCTGAACTGCAGGGGCGCCCCGTTGAAGAGGACCTCTGTGCCAGCCTGGTCGGTCTCGGCGCCGACGCCGGCATCGGCCATGAGCAGGAGCTGGAACAGGCTGTTTCCGGTGCTGTTGAAGGTCGCCACGGCGAACGGCTGGACCCCGCCGACGGGCATAGGGGCGAGCGGATCGACCTGGACGGTGACGCCGACGAACGGCACCACGGTGCCGCTGAGGACCAGGACCGCACGTTCGCCCGCGCTGGCCGGCAGCGCTGAAGCGCCCAGGGCAATGCAGGAAACGATGAGACTCCGGATCAACAAAGCGTACTCGCTCCTCGGTACAGACGAGCCGCGCATACTAGCGGCGGCGAATCAAACGGCAAGGGCATGCTGTCACCCTCATGTGAAAGTTCGCCCACGTACGTGCAAAAGGCTGCGCCAAGGAGGTTGCTGATTGGTTGATGGTCGCCACGCGGGCTCCCTTGGCAACGCCGCAATTCGTCGCCAATCTCCCCCCATGCGCTGGATCGCAGTGGCGGCGGCAATCTTCTTGGCCTTTGGCGCAGCGACCGCGTCAGCCCAGGCTGCGCGGCCCGCGAACCCCGAGCGCTCCGTCGTCATCCTGCCGATGATCGCCGACGAACGCGACGTCATGGCGGTGCAGGCGGCGGCCTACGTGTGGCCGCAAGTGGCCTACCAGCTGGCGCAAGACCCGACGATCAAGGTGATCGAGCCGCTGACCATGCCGCCGCAGTTCCACGACGAGGCGTCGGCGGTGGACGCGGCGCAGCAATTCGGCGCGCGCTATGTGTTCATGGCCAAGGTGAGCGGCGACCACATCTACCGCTTCGACAGCGCCCTGCGCGACGGCCGCACCGGCGCCATCGTGTGGGGCCACGTGTTCTTCTCCGACGAGTACAACATCCACTCGCTGGCCGGCGAGATGGGCGTCTCCCTGCGCTTCGTGTTCGAGAATCTGCCCTGACCGTCGCGACATTGTCGATCGACCTCGGCGCCATCGTTGCGAACTGGCGCCTGCTGTCCGAGCGCGCGGCGCCAGCCGAGTGCGCCGCCGTGGTCAAGGCTGACGCGTACGGGCTCGGCGTTGCCGAAGTTGCGCGCGCGCTCGCAGCGGCGGGATGCGGCACGTTCTTCGTCGCGACCGTCGATGAGGCCATCGCGCTGCGCGGCATCCTCGGCGCGCCGGAGGCGCGCTCCCCGCACGAAGAGCCGTCCATCGTCGTGCTGCATGGCGTGAGTGCACGCACCGAGGCCGAAGAGGTGCGTCGCCTCGACCTGCTGCCGGTGCTCAACTCCCTGCCGCAGGTGGCCCTGTGGAACGAGCTCGCCAAGACCGGCGGCACCCCCCTGCCGTGCGTGTTGCACATCGACACCGGCATGAACCGTCTCGGGCTCAGCGCCGTCGAGGTCCAGAAGATCGGGCTGGACCGCAGCAAGGTGGCCGGCTGCGACGTGCGCCTGGTGATGAGTCACCTGGCCTGCGCGGAAGAATCGGCCAACAAGATGAACCGGCGCCAGCTGGTGACGTTCCTGCAGCGCTGCGCCGCGCTGCCCTCGGCGCCGCAGAGCCTGGCGAACTCGGCGGGCATCTTCCTGGGCGACGGCTACCGCTTCGAGTTGGTGCGTCCCGGCATCGCCCTGTATGGCGCGAATCCCACGCCCTTGGCCGTCCCATCGGGGGTCAACCCGATGGCCGAAGTGGTTCATTTGCAAGGCAGAATCCTGCAGAGTCGGCGCGTTGACGCGAACGAGACCGTTGGCTACGGTGCCGCCTTCTCCGTGACAGTTCCCACCCGCATCGCGACCGTCGCCGCCGGCTACGCCGACGGGTATCTGCGCTCGGCTAGCGGGCGCGGCGTGGCGATGGTCGGGGCTGTGCGCGTGCCCGTCGTCGGGCGCGTGTCGATGGACCTGATCACCCTCGACGTCAGTGCCGTGCCGGAAGCGGACGCCCAGCCGGGCGCGCCGGTGAGCCTGATCGGCGGCGGCATCAGCTTGGACGAAGTCGCTACGCACGCCGGCACCATTCCGTACGAGATCCTGACGTCGCTGGGCGCGCGCTATCACCGCGAGTATCGCGGCTGATGGACTCAGTGCTCGGCTTCCTCGCCGCCATCGGACGCACGACGCTTGCGTTCCTGGCGGTAGCGGGACGCCTCTCGCTCTTCGCCGCCCACGGCGTGGCCGCCTGCCTGACGCCGCCGTTGTACGGGCGCCTGTTGCTGCGCCAGATGGTGAGCATCGGCTACTTCTCGCTGCCGGTGGTCGGTCTGACGGCGCTGTTCACCGGCATGGTGCTGGCGCTGCAGATCTTTCTGGGCTCCGCGCGCTTCAACGCGGAGAGCGCCGTCGCCAGCATCGTCGTGATCGGCATCACCCGCGAGCTGGGGCCGGTCATTGCCGGCCTGATGGTGGCGGGCCGCGTCGGCGCTGCCATCGCCGCCGAGATCGGCACGATGCGCGTCACCGAGCAGATCGACGCGTTGACGACGCTGTCCACCAATCCGTTCCGGTACCTCGTCGCACCGCGCATCCTGGCGGCGGCGATCACGCTGCCGTTCCTGGTACTGATTGGTGACGCCATCGGCGTGTTCGGCGCATTCCTGGTCGGCACCCTCAAGCTCGGCTTCACGTCGCAGTCGTACCTAAGCAGCACGCTCGACTTCATGGAGATCCAGGACGTCGTGTCGGGTCTGGTGAAGGCGGCGGTGTTCGGGTTCATCATCGCGCTGATGGGCTGCTACCACGGCTATCACAGCCGCGGCGGCGCCCAGGGCGTCGGAGCCGCGGCGACCAACGCCGTGGTGTCAGCTTCAATCCTGCTGCTCTCGGCGGATTACATCCTGACCGAGCTGTTCTTCGTGCAGTCATGAGTCCCTTGGCATGAGCGCCGTCGAGAAGAACGCGCCTGAAGTCATGCCGCACGGCACGCCCAAGATCCGCCTGCGCGGCGTTAAAAAGGCGTTCGGCAAGAAAGTCGTGCTCAACGGCGTCGACCTCGACGTCGCCAAGGGCGAGTCGGTCGTCGTCATCGGCAGCTCGGGCAGCGGCAAGTCGGTGCTGCTCAAGTGCATCCTGGGACTCGTGAAGCCGGATGCCGGCACCATCGAGGTGGACGGCATCGACGCGATCAAGGTGCGCGGCCGCGAGCGCGACGCGCTCCTCGCCAAGTTCGGCATGCTGTTCCAGAGCGCCGCCTTGTTCGACTCCCTGCGCGTCTGGGAGAACGTCGCCTTCGGCCTGGTCGAGGGACGCGGCATGCCGCGCGCCCAAGCGAAACCCATCGCCGTCGAGAACCTCGCCAAGGTCGGCCTCGGGCCCGACGTCGCCATGCTGTGGCCGGCCGAGCTATCGGGCGGCATGAAGAAGCGCGTCGGCCTTGCCCGCGCCATCGCCACGCACCCCGAGATCCTGTTCTTCGACGAGCCGACCACCGGGCTCGACCCGATCATGAGCGACGTCATCAACGACCTGATTGCCGCGCGTGTGCGCGATCTCGGCGCCACGGGGATATCGATCACCCATGACATGGCGAGCGCACGCAAGATCGGCGACCGCGTCGCGATGCTGCACGGCGGCCGCATCATCTGGCAGGGACCGGTGAGCCAGATCGACCGCTCGGGCAATGCCCACGTCGAGCAGTTCATCCATGGTCGCGCCGAAGGGCCGATCAAGGTCGAGGTGACGCAGTGAGCAAGCGCTCGCGCAATGTCTGCCAGTCGTGCGGCGCCGTGTCGGGCAAGTGGGCCGGCAAGTGCGAGGCGTGCGGCGCGTGGAACACCATTGTCGAAGAGGTCGTTCCCGAGGCGGCGCCCAAGAGCACATCGGCGGCGCAAGGGCGCGCGCTGAAATCGGAGAACCTGTCGGGCATGGCGCGCGAGCTGCGCCGGCTGCAGTCGGGCATTCGCGAGTTCGACGTGGTTACCGGCGGCGGACTCGTGCCGGGCTCGGCGACCCTGGTGGGAGGCGAGCCGGGCATCGGCAAATCGACGCTGCTGCTGCAGGTGGCGGGCGCGCTGGCGAAGCTCAAGTTGCCGGCGACCTACGTCACCGGCGAAGAGGCGGCCGACCAGGTGCGCCATCGGGCGCAGCGCCTGGGGTGCGGTGACGCGCCCGTGCGGCTGGTGGCGGCCACCAACGTCAGCGACATCCTGGCGACGCTGGAGCAAGGCGAGGCGCCGGCGATCGTCGTGATCGATTCGATTCAGACCATGTTCGTCGAAGGGCTCGACTCGGCGCCGGGTTCGGTGGCGCAGGTGCGCGGCAGCGCCCAGGCGCTGGTGGCGCAGGCGAAACGCAGCGGTGCCGCGCTGGTGCTGCTCGGTCATGTCACCAAGGAAGGCGTCATCGCCGGCCCGCGCGTGCTCGAGCACATGGTGGACACCGTACTGACGTTCGAAGGCGAGCGCGGCCATACGTTCCGCATTCTGCGCGCCACCAAGAACCGCTTCGGCCCGGCGGACGAGATCGGCGTGTTCACGATGACCGCGGCGGGATTGCGCGAGGAGCCGAATCCGTCGGCGCTGTTCCTGTCGGACCATTCCGCCAACACGTCGGGCACGGCGGTGTTCGCCGGCATCGAGGGGACGCGGCCGGTGCTGGTGGAAATCCAGGCATTGGTGGCGCCCTCGCCGCTCGCCACGCCGCGGCGCGCGGTGGTGGGCTGGGACTCGGCGCGGCTGGCCATGGTGCTGGCGGTGCTGGAGGCGCGCTGTGGCGTGGCCATGGCGGGACGCGACGTGTATCTGAACGTCACGGGCGGCTTGCGTATTTCGGAGCCGGGCGCGGACCTGGCCGCGGCCGCGGCGCTTGTCTCGTCGCTGACCGGCGAGCCGGTGCCGGCGGGGACTGTGCTGTTCGGCGAGGTCGGGTTGTCGGGCGACGTGCGCGCGGTTGCCCACAGCGCGTTGCGCCTGAAGGAAGCGGCGAAGCTTGGATTCAAGTCGGCATGGACACCGCCGGCGCGCGGCGACGCCGAGGACAGCGCCCTCAACGTGGTGACGATCCGGCACCTGAGCGACCTGGTGGCGCGGGTGGGCGGCGTCGCGCTGGAAGCGCGCGCGTCCTCGCGCGACGACATCGACGCGCCCCTGCCCTTGCGCGAGAGAAAGGTGCGCTAGGCCCATGGTGACCTCCGCCTCCCTGTTCGTCGATTTGACGATCATCGCGATCATCGCCATCTCGGCACTCCTGGCGTATGCGCGCGGCTTCGTGCGCGAGTTTCTGACCGTGGCGGCGGTTGCGGCGGCGGGCTTGGCCACGTACTACCTGTTCACGCGCACCAACCTGGCGGACACGGCGCGGGGCTGGCTGCCCAACGAATTGGTCGCCGACGGCGCGACCATCGTCGTGGTGTTCGTCGTGGTGCTGGTGGTGGCCCTGGTCGTCACCCACCCCTTGGCCGAGCGGGTGCGTGGCTCAAACCTTGGGTTCCTGGACCGCTGGCTCGGATTTATTTGGGGCGCGGTGCGCGGGGCTTTGATCGTCGTCGTACTCTATGTACCGATCGAGGCGCTGCTCTTCCCGGTGGGAGCAGAGCGGCCGGCCTGGATCGTCGAGGCGCGGCTGATGCCATACGTGGAGCGGACCAGCGACTGGCTGATCAGCCTCGTCCCCCAGGGATTGCGGGACGCGACGCGCGGGCTGACGTAGGCAGAGCGAAGGCGTTCGGGGCGGACGCCTAGAGTACATAGCGGGAGCTTCGGGGCATGGCACTTCCGGTCGACAAATTCCGCGAAGAGTGCGGGGTCTTTGGCATCTTCGGCCACGACTCGGCCACGGCGCACGTGGCGCTCGGACTGCACGCCTTGCAGCACCGCGGCCAGGAAGGCGCCGGCATCGTCTCCTTCGACGGCAAGCAGTTCAACGCCGAGCGCAGCCTTGGCCTGGTCGGCGACCACTTCAACGACCCGAAGGTCATCGCCCAGCTGCGTGGGCGCTCGGCGATCGGCCACGTGCGCTACGCCACTACCGGCGGCACGACGCTGCGCAACGTGCAGCCGCTGTTCGCCGAGTTCGACTTCGGCGGCCTCGCCATCGCCCACAACGGCAACCTGACCAACGCCGGTGCGCTGAAGCGCGAGCTGGTCAGCCGCGGCTGCATCTTCCAATCCACCACCGACACCGAAGCGATCGTCCACTTGATCGCCACCGCGCGCGAGCCGCGCGCCATGGTGCCGCCGGCGACCGCGTCGCCCGGCGTGGTGCTGCGCATCATCGAGGCGCTCAAGCAGCTGGTCGGCACCTACTCGCTGGTCGCCATGACCCAGAACTTCATGCTCGGCGCGCGCGATCCGTACGGGGTGCGGCCGCTGGTGCTGGGCGAGCTCGACGGCGCCCTGATCTTGGCCTCCGAGACGTGCGCGCTCGACATCCTCGGCGCGCGCTTCGTGCGCGACATCGACCCGGGCGAGATCGTCATCATCGACGAGTCGGGGCTGAAGAGCCTGAAGCCGTTCCTGCCCGTATCGCCCAAGTTCTGCGTGTTCGAGTACGTGTACTTCGCGCGCCCCGACAGCATCGTCGAAGGTACCAACGTCTACGAGGTGCGCCAGCGCATCGGCGCCGAGCTCGCCCGCGAGGCGCCCGCCGACGCCGACATGGTGGTGCCGGTGCCGGACTCCGGCGTGCCGGCGGCGATCGGCTATGCCCACGCGGCGGGCCTGCCCTTCGAGCTCGGCATCATCCGCAACCACTACGTCGGCCGTACGTTCATCGAGCCGGCCGCGCAGATCCGCCACCTCGGCGTGAAGCTCAAGCACAACGCCAATCGCGCCACCATCACCGGCAAGCGCGTCATCCTGGTGGACGATTCGATCGTGCGCGGCACCACGTCGGTGAAGATCGTCGACATGGTGCGCAACGCGGGCGCCAAAGAGGTGCACATGCGCGTCGCCTCGCCGCCCACCACCAACTCGTGCTTCTACGGCGTCGATACGCCGATGCGCGAGGACCTGCTGGCGTCGAGCCGCACCATCGAGGAGATGCGCAAGTACATCGGCGTCGACTCGCTCAGCTTCATCTCGCTCGACGGCCTCTATCGCGCCACCGGGCAGCAGGCGCGCAACCCGAAGACGCCGCAATTCTGCGACGCGTGCTTCTCGGGCGAGTATCCCATCGCCCTCACCGACTTCCTGTCGGGCGACCAGCCGGCGCAGCTGTCGCTGCTGTCCGAGCGCGGGTAGGACCAGACGCCACCACCGGGACTTGCCGAATCGCGCCGCGCGGGGATCGCGATCGCCGTGCTGGGCGTCTACCTGCAGCTGGTCGAGTGGGTCGACCTCGGGCCGTGGAACACCTTCGTCGACGGCAGCAATGGGCAGGAGCAGGTGGACCTGCTGCTGGGCGTGCTGACGATCGTGTTGGTGGTTTCGTTGTGGCGCGGCGGACGCGTTGCCACCCTGGGCGCGGTGGCGGCGACCGGCGCGTGGGCTGCCTTGCAGATCGCCACGTGGTGGGTGCCCTACTACCAGGGCGCGGCGCCGGCTTGGCAGCGCACCTACGCGCGCTGGTTCGCGGACAACGTGCAGGTGCTGCCCGGTGACGCGACACACCTGCCGCCGGATGCCAACCATCTGGTGCTGCACATCCTGATCGCGGTGGCGTTCGTGCTGTCGCTGCTCGCCGCGCGAGCGGCGCGCGGGCGCTAGTCGTCCGACGCGTCGGCGGCGAACCCTTCGCGGCGCCAGGCTTCCCGCAACGAGTCTTCGAGCTCGCTCTCACTCAACCGGCTCGTGAGCTGCTCGACTGCGCGCTGACGCCGCTCTTCGCGTGCCGCCGCGTGTTCCCGCGCGGCGAGAGACAGCGATTGGCGCTCGAACAGGCGCACGAGCCCCTGCCCCTCGCTCGGCGACATCTCGCCCGCAGCGACGAGATTGGCGACCTGCATCACGGCAGCATCGGCGTCGTCGCGCGTGGCGATGGGGGCAAGCGCCGCGTCGATGGGCGGCTGACGGCGTGGCGGCACGACGCGATCGAGGCACAGGCGGAGCGCGGTGACGTTGCCGTTCGCGGCGAGCTCGATGGCCTTGCGCAGCAACGCCTCGGCGTGCTCGGCCAGGAGGGCCTCGGCCATGGCGGTGACCTTGTTGCGGGAGCCCTTCGGGCGACCTGGGTTGCCCTGCTCGAAGGGCCGTCCCCGCGTTAAATACGCGGGATTACGCGGCGTATCGACGGAGTCCGGCGGGGTCGACGCCGGGACTGCGGATGAGAGGGATTCGGCCGACATTGCTTGCTCCTGAGCCCGGGTGAGGTAGGAGGCACAATACTACGGTTCGTGTCCCGTTGCAATACTTTTTGTATTTACCCGCTAGGCGTAACGCCTTCACTAGACTTTGTCGCCGGAGGCGCGTTCGCTGTACGTTCCGGTACGCCAAGTCGCCGCCGGGGCACGTGCATGTCGCGTCAGCTAACCGCCATTGATCTGTTCGCAGGAGCGGGCGGACTTTCAAGATTGCTTGGAGGCGGCAGGCTGGCGATCGGTAGCGGCCGTCGAGGTAGACCCAGACGCCGCGGAAACCCTGCGCGCGAATCAGCGGAACGGGCACTTGGCCGGCACTCGCCTCATTGAGGCGGACATTCGTGACGTGCGCGGCGCGGACCTACGCCCCGGTGAGAAGGGCCCGGCTTGGCGGCCCGATCTGCTGACGGGGGGACCGCCATGCCAACCATTAGCTCCGCTGGTCGCATGCGCGGTCTGGACGATCGGCCCGGTCGCCTCTTCGATCAATTTGTCCGACTAGAGCGCTTTCATCTTAGGTTGACGCATAGCCTGAGTTTCGGAAGTAGTTGGCGCATTCTTGTGAGGTGTAGCTGGCGAGGAGTTCGCCGATTTTGTCCCAGAGAGTTGCGGTTGATCGCTGTGCTGCCTTGCGCAAGAGGTGCTTG
>CAMDPO010000024.1 GCA_945904955.1 Rhizobium sp. Q54 | reverse complement strand
CGTCCATCAGAACAACGCCAACGCACGCCGCGCAGATGCCGCGCTCTCCCGCGGCTCCGTGCGCGGTCGAAACGCAAGCCATTGAATTCGCGGAAAAATCTGGAGCGGGAGAAGGGATTCGAACCCTCGACCCCAACCTTGGCAAGGTTGTGCTCTACCCCTGAGCTACTCCCGCGCCCCAGGGCGCAGGCTGTATGGCCTGCGCCGAAGGCCGGATCATACTGACCTCGACCCCCTTTGCAAGGCCGGCCCACGCCGGAGGCGTTTTCGTCGTGCGAGCGACCAAAGACTTGCCAATCCGGCGGCGTCGGCCGGTTTGCGAGGCCGGTGCCCAGCTTGGCCGCGGGGGTTGGTTGATGGCAGCGTGCGGCGGCCCCATGTTAGGGTCGGACCCCATAGAGAGACATTGATGGCCGACCTTATGAATCTGCGAGGCAATCCTGCCGCCGCCACGGGTGCCGCTGCCGGCACCGCTCCAGCCGGTGCGGCTACGCCGGCGCCTGCGCCAATGTCCTCGGGCGATGGCCTGATCAAGGACGGCACCGACGCGAGCTTCGTCGAGGACGTCATCAATGCCTCGCGCGAGGTGCCGGTCATCATCGACCTGTGGGCGCCCTGGTGCGGTCCGTGCAAGACGCTGGGCCCGATCATCGAGAAGGCGGTGCTTGCAGCGCGCGGTGCGGTCAAGCTGGTCAAGGTCAACGTCGACGAGAATCCGCAGCTGTCGCGCCAGCTGCGCGTCCAATCGATCCCGGCGGTCTACGCCTTCAAGGACGGCCAGCCCATCGACGGCTTTGTCGGCGCGCTGCCCGAAAGCCAAGTCAAAGCCTTCGTCGAAGGCCTCACCGGCGATCTCGGCCCGGGCCCGATCGAGGAGTTGCTCGCAGAGGCCCAAGCGGCACGCGAAGCCGGCGACCTTGGCACCGCCGCTGGCATCTACGTCGAGATCGCCAAGGTCGATCCCGGCAACGTCACCGCCCTGGTTGGCCTCGCGCAGATCTATCTCGACTCGGGCGAGCCCGAGCGCGCCGCCGACATGCTGAAGCTGGTGCCGCCGGACAAGGCGTCCGACCCGGCCGTACGCGCGGTCGAGGCCGCGCTCAAGCTCACCGCCCAGGCCAAGCCGGCCGACGAGACCGCCGCGCTCGAGGCCAAGGTCGCCGCCAACGGCGCCGATCATCAGGCGCGCTTCGACCTCGCCGTCGCCCTGGCTGCTGCCGGCCGGCGCGAGGATGCCATCGACCACTTGCTCGAGATCATCCGCAAGAACCGCGCCTGGAACGACGACGCGGCGCGCAAGCAGCTGCTGACGTTCTTCGAGGCCTTCGGTCCCAAGGACGATGCCACGATGTCCGGCCGCCGCCGGCTGTCCGCGCTCCTGTTCGCGTGAGGCCCCGGTGTCTGCACCGACGCGCGTCGCGCTGCCTTCCATCCGGCCTGCCGCGATGAGCGAAAACCTGTCGGTGGTGCGCACGCTGCCGCTGTTTCCACTTGCCGGCGCGCTGCTCTTGCCGCGCGGCAGCCTGCCGCTGCACATCTTCGAGCCGCGCTACCTCGCCATGGTCGACGACGCCATGAAGGCCGACAAGCTCATCGGCATGGTGCAGCCGCGCAGCGAGCGCGAGCCGCCGACGCTGTACACGATCGGCTGTGCCGGCCGCATCACCGCGCACACCGAGGCACCCGACGGCCGCCGCTTCATCACCCTCACCGGATTGAGCCGGTTCACCATCGCCGCCGAGCTCCAAGTGCAGCGCGGCTATCGCCGCGCCGACGTGCAGTGGGATCGCTTCGGCGATGACCTAATCGAGGACGTCACCGACACCATCGACGACCAGGCTCTGCTCGCGTCGCTGCGCTCGTACTTCAACGCGCACTCGTTCGACACCGACTGGAAGGCGTTGGAGGACTTGCCGGTGTCGGCGCTCGTCAATCTGCTGGCGATGATGTGTCCCTTCGAGCCGCGCGAGAAGCAGGCGCTGCTCGAAGCGCAGACCCTGGAGGAACGTGCGCGCGTGTTGCGCACGCTGCTCGATCTTGACGCGGCAAGCACCGTCATGCCCGGCAACAGCCTGCAATAGGAGACCACGGTGCCCGCCGGAATCGATCCGCGTCTGCTCGAGATTCTCGTATGTCCGCTCACCAAGGAGCCGCTGCGCTACGACGCCGGCGCCCAAGAGCTGATCAGCGATGCCGCGCGCCTCGCCTATCCGATCCGCGACGGCATTCCGATCATGCTGGTGGACGAAGCCCGCAACCTCGATGAGCCAACCGCGAAAGCGAAGCGATAGAGAGGGCGTTGCCATGAACAAGACCAAGCCGGACGTCACGCCCGTCGTCGCCGAACAGCGCTCTCCCCAGGAGACGCCGGCCGCCGCCGACCGCACCCGCTGCACCGAGCTGAAGCTGCGTCGCGCCGACAAGTCGGTCGAGGTCGCCTTCGCCGACGGTGCGCGCTTCGTGCTGTCCGCCGAATTGCTGCGCGTCGAAAGCCCGTCCGCCGAAGTGCGCGGCCATGGCTCACAGCAAAAGCGGCTGATCGCCGGCCGCAAGTTCGTCAGCATCATCGGCCTCGAGGCGGTCGGCCACTACGCCGTGCGCATCCGCTTCGACGACCTGCACGACACCGGGCTCTACACGTGGGCCTACCTGCGCGAGCTCGGCGAGCACCAGGACGAGCTGTTCGCGGCCTATACGGCCGCTTTGGTGCGTGCCGGCCTGACTCGCGAACCCTAGGCGAACCGTCCCGTATGTTGGGGCTTCCTCGGCCCCCCCCCACCGCGACCAGTCTGCGCCCGCGGGGAAATGACCAACGGTTCGAGTATGGTGCGCGACATCGTGCACCTCACGCTCACCAACGAGGGCTACCAGGTGCTGGCGACCGGCTGCCTGATCGAGGCGATGGCCATGGTCGAGCGCTACTCCGCGCCGATTCACCTGCTCCTCACCGACCTGCTGATGCCGCGCATGAGCGGCCGCCAGCTCGCGGACAAGCTGTCGGCATTGCATGCAGCGATGAAGGTCATGTTCATCTCCGGCTACGGCGACGACGCGATCGAAGGCAACCCGCGCCCCGCCGCCGCCTTCCTGCAGAAGCCGTTCGCGCCGAGCGCCCTCGCCCGCAAGGTGCTCTCAATGACAGGTGCCGGCTACAGCGCTTCGCCGAGCAGCAACCGCGGCAGCTTCCCGGAAGTGCCGCGCGCGTGGCCGACGAACACGCGCTTCAGCGGCGGCAGCAGGTTGACCAGCCCAAGCCCGACGTCGCGTCCCAAGCGGATCGGCGCCACGTCGTTCGAGAACAGGCGGTTCAATCCGTCGGTGACCGCGATCAACGCCACCGCGTCCAGCCGCCGCCACTTCTCATAGCGCGCCAACTGGTCGGCGGCGCCGAAGTCGAGCCCCAGGCGCCGCGCGTCGACGATCACCTCGGCCAGCGCAGCCGCATCGCGCAAGCCGAGGTTCAGACCTTGGCCCGCCAGGGGATGCAACGTGTGCGCTGCGTCGCCGGCCAGCGCCGTGCGCTGCGCCACGTACGTCTCGGCCCGGTGGAACGCGAGGGGATAGCTCCAGCGCGGACCGCTCGGCTGCACGTCGCCCAGGAAATCCCCGAAGCGATCGCGCAACTCTTCGGCAAAGCGCTCGTCGTCGAGCGCCGTGATCTGCGCCGCCATGTCGCGCCGCTCGGTCCACACCAGGGACGAGCGCCGGCCCGGCAGCGGCAGGATGGCGAACGGGCCCGACGGCAGGAAGCGCTCGTGGGCGATGCCCTCGTGATCCAGCTCGTGCGCCACCGTCAGCACGATGCCCGCCTGCGGGTATTCCCAGCCGCGACTGCGAATGCCCGCTTGCGCGCGCACGAACGAGCGCGCGCCGTCGGCCCCCACCAGAAGTCGCGTGCGTACGGTCGTGCCGTCGGCAAACGTCACCGTCGCACCGAACTCGTCGGTCGTGATGCCGCGCACCTCGACCGGCGCCCGCACGCGCACGCCGGCGCGCGCCATCGCGGCAAACAAGCTGAAGCGGATGTGGCGGTTCTCGATCAGGTGCCCGAACGGCTGCCCGGCGGCCAACTCGCGGTGGTCGTAGTGCAGGAACAGGAGCGACTCGCCGTCCGACACGCGGATGTCGAGGATCGGCTGCGCATGCGGCGCCAGTGCCTCCCAAGCGCCGATGCCGGCCAAGAGGCGGGCGCTGGCATAGGCGATGGCTGAGGCGCGCCCATCGAAGGTCGGCGCCAGCGCCGCCTCGGGCGCGGCACGTTCGAGCACCGTCACCTCGACCCCGGCTCCCGCCAGGGCCAATGCCAAGGTCTGGCCGACCATGCCGCCGCCGACGATGGCGACATCCGTATCGAATGCTCGTACTGCGGGCACGGTCCCTGCCTAATTCGTATGCATTGGTTAATTTATGCTCAGGGAGTGAGCAGTTCGTAGGCATCCGCGGGGATGCCAAATCTCAGGATTCCTGTTCCGGCGCAACCTCTTAGCGCGACTCACGATCCGCGGCATGCCGTTTGTAATAGGCGTCCCGGGTGCCGCGGGAGCGACCGGGGCGCGACAGGAGAGGAGTGTGCCATGAAATGTGTCATGGCCGTGATCAAGCCGTTCAAGCTCGATGAGGTACGCGAAGCCCTGGTTGCCATCGGCGCCACTGGCCTCACCGTGACCGAGGTGCGCGGATTTGGCCGGCAAAAAGGCCACACGGAGATTTATCGCGGGGCGGAATACGAGGTGAGCTTCCTCCCCAAGATCAAAGTCGAAGTGGTGGTAGCGGATTCCGTGGCCGATCGGGCCGTTGAAGCGATCCAGCGGGCCGCGAGTACCGGCCAGATCGGTGACGGCAAGATATTCGTCTTCGATATCAGCCAAGCAATTCGCATCCGCACCGGCGAGACCGGCTCGGAAGCGCTGTAGGAGGGGGTGCCATGAAATTCTCGATGCCCAAGGCGGGGGCCTTCGGCGCCCTCGCATCGATCTTGTTGCTCGCGTCGCCTGCGCTTGCGCAGGACGTCGAGTTCGATACCGGTGACACGGCGTGGATGCTTACGTCGACCGCACTGGTCCTCTTGATGACCATCCCCGGCGTCGCGTTGTTCTACGCCGGCATGGTGCGCAAGAAGAACGTCCTCTCCACCATGATGCAGAGCTTCGCCATCACCGCGCTTGTGACGGTGATCTGGACGGTCGTCGGCTACTCGCTGGCGTTGACCGAGGGCGGCGCGTTCCTCGGCGG
Organism: Rhizobium sp. Q54; assembly: GCA_945904955.1. Taxonomy (GTDB): domain Bacteria; phylum Pseudomonadota; class Alphaproteobacteria; order UBA2966; family CAIVPW01; genus CAIVPW01. Next base: position 30,478 of record CAMDPO010000024.1, on the reverse strand, counting down.
CTTCGATCGCTTCCTGCTTTCCGGCATGGAGCTCGATGCGGCGCACGGACTGGCGGCGACCATTCCGGAATCGGTCTTCATGACCTTCCAGATGACCTTCGCCATCATCACCGCGGCGCTCATCACCGGCGCCATGGCAGACCGCATGAAGTTCTCGGCGCTGCTGTGGTTCATCGGCTTGTGGTCGATCCTCGTCTACGCCCCCATCGCCCATTGGGTGTGGGAGCCGGGCGGCTGGCTGTTCGAGATGGGCGTGCTCGACTTCGCCGGCGGCACCGTCGTGCACATCAACTCCGGCATCGCCGCGTTGATGGCCGCCTACGTGCTTGGCCCGCGCATCGGCTACCGCAAGGAGAACCTGGCGCCGCACAACGTCGGCTTCACGGTCATCGGCGCGTCGCTGCTCTGGGTCGGCTGGTTCGGCTTCAACGCCGGCTCGTCGGTCAACGCCGACACCAACGCCGGCATGGCGATGGCGGTCACCCAGATCGCCACTGCTGCTGCCGCGCTCACGTGGATGTTCGCGGAATGGTTCATGGCCAAGAAGCCGTCGGTGCTCGGTATTGCGTCCGGCGCCGTCGCCGGCCTCGTCGCCATCACCCCGGCATCCGGCTTCGTCACCCCGGGCAGCGCGCTGCTCATCGGTGGCATTGCCGGCGTGGTTTGCTACTGGGCGGTCGCCTGGCTCAAGCCGCGCATGGGTTATGACGACTCCCTCGACGTGTTCGGCGTGCACTGCATCGGTGGCATCACCGGCGCGCTCCTCACCGGCGTGTTCGCCACGGCGGCGATCGGCGGCGAGGGCTTCGACGGCTTGGTCGACGGCGACGCCGGCCAGATCGTCACGCAGCTCATCGGCGTCGGCGCTACGCTCCTGTGGAGCGGCATCGTCAGCCTGCTGATCCTCTGGGGCATCAAGGCCACCATCGGCCTGCGTGTCGAAGAGATGCAGGAACGCGAAGGCCTCGACATCGCTCTCCACGGCGAGAGCGTCGTCTAACCGAAACAAGACGTCTGCCACGCGGGCCGGGGCCACAAGCCCCGGCCCGTTTGTTTTACACGGCCTACATCGCGAGGCGCGCGCCCTGCCTGCTAAGTTGGCCGCCGCATGTCGCACTCCACACCCCTGATCGCCACCATCGTCGCCGGCCTCGTGCTGGCGTTCATCTTCGCGACCATTGCCAACCGCCTGCGCCTGCCGCCGATCGTCGGCTACCTGGCCGCCGGCATCGTCGCCGGTCCGTTCACCCCCGGCATCGTTGCCGACTCCGATCTCGCCAGCCAGCTCGCCGAGATCGGCGTCATCCTGCTGATGTTCGGCGTCGGCCTGCATTTCTCGCTGCGCGACCTGTTGTCGGTGCGCGCCATCGCCATCCCCGGCGCGCTGGTGCAGATCGCCGTCGCCACCGCCCTCGGCTGGGGCCTGGCGCGCTGGGCCGGCTGGGACGACACCGCCGGTCTGGTGTTCGGGCTCGCCCTCTCGGTCGCCTCCACCGTCGTGCTGCTGCGTGCCATGACCGAGCGCCACTTGCTCGAGTCGGAACGCGGCCGCATCGCCGTCGGCTGGCTGATCGTCGAGGACCTCGCCATGGTTCTCGCGCTCGTGCTGCTGCCGGCGATCCCCCAGCTCGCCCGCGTCGAAGAGACGCTGGCGGGCGGCATCACGGCCGCCGCCACCGCCGACCTCGCCGGCATCCTCGGCGCCGTCGCCATCACGATCGGCAAGGTGGCACTATTCGTCGCGCTGATGCTCGTCGTCGGCCGCAGGCTCGTGCCGATGCTGCTGCACTATGTCGCCTACTCGGGCTCGCGCGAGCTGTTCCGCCTGGCGGTGCTCGCCATCGCCCTCGGCTTCGCCTACGGCGCCGCGATGCTGTTCGACGTCTCGTTCGCGCTCGGCGCGTTCTTCGCCGGCATGATCCTCGCCGAGTCCGAGCTCAGCCAGCAGGCGGCGCAGGAATCGCTGCCGCTCCGCGATGCCTTCGCTGTGCTGTTCTTCGTCTCGGTCGGCATGCTGTTCGATCCGATGATCGTCGTGCGCGAGACGTGGTTCGTGCTCGCCACCCTCGGCATCATCGTGCTCGGCAAGTCGGCGGCGGCCTACGTTATCGTGCGGCTGTTCCGCCACCCGCACTCGACGGCTCTCACCATCTCGGCGTCGCTCGCCCAGATCGGCGAGTTCTCGTTCATCCTGGCGGCGCTCGGCGTCGAGCTCGGTCTGCTGCCGCCGGAAGGCCAAGACCTGATTCTGGCGGGCGCGCTGCTCTCGATCGTCCTCAACCCGCTGTTCTTCGTGGCCGCCGAGCGCCTCGTCGCCGACACCAAGGAAGGCAAGGCCGAGCACGACGTGCAGGTCGACGCGATTGCCGTCGAGCCAGCGCCGTCGCCCATCGACTTCACCGCCCACGCCATCGTCGTCGGCTACGGCCGCGTCGGTAGCCTCGCTGCTGCCGAGCTGAAACACCTCGACGTGCCGGTGCTGGTGATCGAGGACAACGACGAGCTCGGCGCACTCGCGCGCGCGCGTGGCTTCGCCGTGCTCACCGAGAACGCCGTGCGCCGCAACGTGCTCGCCGCCGCCAACCTGACCGAGGCCAAGTGGCTGCTCGTTGCCATCCCGAATGCGTTCGAGGCCGGCCGCGTCGTCCAGCAGGCACGCACCATCAACCCGTTCTTGTCGATCGTCGCGCGCGCCCACTCCGACGCCGAGGTCGCCCACCTCAAGGCGCTCGGCGCCAGCCACGTCATCATGGGCGAGCGCGAAATCGCCCTCGGCATGGTCGGCTACATCGACGCCACCCGGATGGCGGCGGGGACCAGCGACTAAGCTTTCGCCGTTGACACTAAACGTACCGAACGATACTATTCGTGGTAATCCGCCCCGCAGAGGCGCTTGGTCCGCGTAATCCCGCGTAATTTACGCGCCCCAGGGACAAGGTCCGGCAGGAAAGGCCGGGACTCGCCACAGTCCGTAACGAGCTCGTGATCTGCATATCCGCCGCATTTCATATGCGGCGGTCTCCGGGCTCGACCCGGTGACGGGCTCCCTTTCTTTTTCAATCTGCGGCCCATATCATGGGGTTAATGCGTAGTCTTGTTACGACGCTTGAGGCCGGCTCATGGGCGTGAGCCGACACCTCGGAGAGCGTCTGATGTCCCTGGGCGATGGCCCATTTACCCGTCTCGACAAGCTTTTGAGCACCCTGACGCCCGCACCCAACCGAACTTCGATCGACCTCGCCCTGGGCGAGCCGCGCCACGCGTTCCCCGACTTCGTCGCCAAAAAGGTCGAGGAGCGCCGCGCCGAATGGGGCCGCTACCCCGCCCTGCGTGGCTCCGTCGAGTTCCGCGAGGCCGTGGTGGCCTACCTGCGCCGGCGCTATCGCCTGGCCGAGGGCCTGCTGTCGGCCGAGCGCAACGTGGTCGCCCTGTCGGGCAGCCGCGAGGGCTTGTTCCTGATCGCCCAGGTCGCGGTGCCGCCGCTCGATGCTGGCACGCGCCCCGTCGTGCTACTGCCGAACCCCTATTACGTCGCCTACGCTGGCGCCGCCGTTGGCACCGGCGCCGAGCCGATGTTCGTCGCGGCCACGCCTGCCACCGGCAACCTGCCCGACTTCGCGGCGCTGCCCGGTGACGTGCTCGCGCGCACCGCGCTTTGCTACTTGTGCTCGCCGTCCAATCCGCAGGGCAGCGTCGCCAATGCGACGTATCTGGAGAATCTCATTCGGCTCGCGCGCCAGTACGGCTTCGTGCTCGCCGTAGACGAGTGCTACGCGGAGATCTACTCGGGCACCCCGCCGGTCGGCGCCCTCGAGATCGCGGCGCGCACCGGCTCCCTCGACAACGTCGTCGTGTTCCATTCGCTGTCCAAGCGCTCGTCGGTGCCGGGTCTGCGCTCCGGTTTCGCCGCCGGCGACGAAAAGGTCATTGCGGCCTTCGCACGCTTCCGGGCCTATGCCGCGCCCACCATGCCCGGCCCGCTGCTCGCCGCATCCGCCGCGCTGTGGGTCGACGACGCCCACGTCGCCGCGACCCGCAAGGACTATGGACAGAAATTCGACGTCGCCGAGCGCGTGCTCGGCAATCGCTTCGGCTTCCGCCGTCCCGAGGGCACGTTCTTTCTTTGGCTCGATGTCGGCGACGGCGAGGATGCCACGCGCCGCTTGTGGTCCAAGGCCGCGTTGCGCGTGATGCCGGGCGCCTATCTCGGGCACGGCGACGGCGCCGCCAACCCCGGCACCAAATACGTGCGCGTCGCGCTGGTCGACGAACTCGCCACCATCACCGACGCAGTTGAACGCATAGTGGACACGCTGGGTACACCAGGATGATGCACGCACCCCTGCAAGCGCCGCGCGGCGGCCTGCTCCCGGCCGGCCTGCGCCTGTTCTTCCGCCATCGCACGTTCGAGGCGATCGGCGTCACGCTGGCTACGTCGGCCGTGCTGCTCGGGCTGGCGCTCGTCACGTACAACGCTGCCGATCCATCGTGGAACAACGCCACGGTGACGAGCCCGCGCAACATGATCGGCATGCCGGGCGCGTACGCGTCCGACTTGCTTCTGCAGACCCTCGGCCTCGGCGCCGCGTTGGTGCCGTTCCTGATGCTGGCGTGGGCCTACCGCCTGTTCGTCCATCAGGGCCTGCCGCGCTTGTGGCTCAAGCTCACCCTGGCGCCGTTCTCGCTGCTGTTCGCGGCGGCAGTCGCCGCATCGTTCCCGAGCTTCGCCGGCTGGCCTGTCCAGTCGGGTCTCGGCGGTGTGCTCGGCGACCTGCTGCACAAGCTCGCCCAGTCCGCCGGCATCTCGGTCGCACCCGTGATCGCACACGTGGTGTGGGACACCCTCGTCGCTCTGCTCGCGCTCGCCGCCCTCGTGTTCAGTCTCGGCCTGTCGGTGCGCGAATGGCGCGGCATGGGCGGCGGTGCCGTCGATGCCGCGCGCTCCTCGGCGGTCGGCGTTGGCCGCGGCTTGCTGGGTGTGGTTGGCTTGGTGCGCCGCACGCCCCTCGCGCTCCGCAGCCCCGGTGCGCTGCTGCGGCCGGAACCGCGTATCAACGGCCGCCCCGAGCCGCGCATCAAATCCGAGCGCTCCGCGCCGTCGCTGCGCGGGCGCGTACCCGCGATCCGCGAGGAAGGCCGCGCCGGCGTCATCATTCCGCCGCAGCGCGACGAAGCCTCGCGCGTGAAAACGCGTACGCCGTCGCTCAAGACCAGCAAGCGCGCCAAGGCCGAAGCGGAGCCCGCGCTCGATCTCGGCGGCGACAACTCGTTCCAGTTGCCGCCGCTGTCGTTGTTGCAGGCACGCCCCGCCGGCGCGCGCACCGCCCATTTCAACAAGCTGGGCCTGGAGCAGAACGCGCGTCTGCTGGAGACAGTGCTCGGCGAGTTCGGCGTCCACGGCACCATCTCCGAGGTCAACCCCGGCCCGGTGGTGACCCGCTACGACCTCGATCCGCAACCCGGTACCAAGACGTCTCGTGTGATTGGCCTCGCCGACGACATCGCACGCTCCATGAGCTCGATCTCCGCCCGCGTCGCCGTCATCCAGGGCCACAACAAGATCGGCATCGAGCTGCCGAACGCCGAGCGCGAGACCGTCTATCTGCGCGAGCTGCTTTCGACGCCCGAGTACGAGACCACCGCGGGCCGCCTGACCTTGGCGCTCGGCAAGAACATCGCCGGTGAGCCGGTGGTGTCCGACCTGTCGCGCATGCCGCACCTGCTCATCGCCGGTACCACCGGCTCGGGCAAGTCGGTTGCCGTCAACACCATGATCCTGTCGCTGCTCTACCGCCTGACGCCGGAGCAGTGCCGCCTGATTCTGATCGATCCCAAGATGCTGGAACTCTCGGTGTACGACGGCATTCCGCACCTACTCGCGCCGGTCGTCACCGAGCCGGGCAAGGCGGTCGTGGCGCTCAAGTGGGTCGTGCGCGAGATGCAGACGCGCTACCGCTCCATGTCACGCCTCGGCGTGCGCAACGTCGCCGGCTACAACCAGCGCGTCGCCGAAGCGCTGGCGAACGGTGAGTCGCCGAAGCGCACCGTGCAGACCGGCTACGACGCCGGCAGCGGCGAGCCGATCTACGAGGAGCAGGAGCTCGATCTCAAGGCCATGCCGTTCATCGTCGTCGTCGTCGACGAGATGGCCGACTTGATGATGGTCGCCGGCAAGGACGTCGAGGCGGCAATTCAACGTCTCTCGCAGATGGCGCGCGCCGCCGGGATTCACTTGATCATGGCCACGCAACGGCCTTCCGTTGACGTCATCACCGGTACCATCAAGGCGAACTTCCCGACGCGCATCTCGTTCCAGGTGACGTCGAAGATCGACAGCCGCACCATCCTGAACGAGCAGGGTGCCGAGCAGCTCTTGGGTCAGGGCGACATGCTGTTCATGGAGTCCGGCGGGCGTGTGCAGCGCGTGCACGGCCCGTTCGTGTCCGACTCGGAAGTCGAGGCGGTGGTGAAGGCGCTCAAGCGCCAGGGCACGCCCGACTACCTGGAAGAAGTCACCATGGAGCCCGAGGTTGTCGAAGGCGGCGAGGGCATGCCGGGCGAGGGCGGCGGGGGCGACGAGCTCTACCAGGAAGCGGTGCAGATCGTGGTGCGCGAGCAGCGCGCCTCGACCAGCTTCGTCCAGCGCCACCTGCAAATCGGCTACAACCGCGCCGCCCGCCTCATCGAACGCATGGAGACCGAAGGCATCGTCTCTGCCCCCGACCGCGTCGGCAAGCGCGAGGTTCTGTCGGGCGCCGGCGTCGGCTAATCAACGACCCCTCCCCTTACTTCAAGGGGAGGGTAGGGTGGGGATGCCCACCACCGTACGGTGCCGGCCGCCACCGTTCCGCTGCACGCCTCGACTAAAGTCCGGCCCATGCGAACTCTGACTGCCCTGATCGTCCTGCTCTTCGCGCTGCCCGCTGGCGCCCAGCAGCTCACGGCCCCACCCATCACTACGGAGGACCGTGCCGACGTCGCCCGCGTCGAGGCGCACCTGAACGGCATCACCACGATGAAGGCGAAGTTTGTGCAGATCGGTCCGCGCGGCGAGATCGCCGAGGGCACGTTCTACCTGAGCCGCCCGGGGCGCATGCGTTTCGAGTACGACCCGCCGGCCAAGATCCTGGTCCTCGCCGACGGATTGCGCGTCATCTACTACGACAAGGAGCTCGACCACGAGAACGCCTGGCCGATCGGAGGTACGCCGCTCGCGCCGTTGCTCGCGCGCCGCATCGAGTTCAATCCGAACTCTGTCATCGCCGTGGCGCGCCAGTCGGGCTCTCTGCGCATCACCCTCATCGATCCGCAACGCCGCGATGAAGGCTCGCTCACCCTGGTCTTCACCGACGGCCCGCTCGAGTTGCGTCAGTGGACCGTGCTCGACACCCAGGGGCTCAGCACCGTGATCGCGCTGTCGTCGATGGAGATCAATCCCACCGTCGACCCCGACCTGTTCTTCGCACCCGAGCGCCGCGAACGGTGAGCTACGACGACGACGAGGAGTTTGCTGCAGACGATCGCGCCGAAGAGGGCCTCGCTCGTCTACTTGCCGTCGAACGTCTCGGCGCGCACCTAGCCGCCGTGCCGTGGTTCACCCACATCGGCCAGCCGCTGCTGCCGCCGGAGCGCGGGCATGCGCGCGCCTACCTCGACGCGCTCGGCTTCCCGGAGGCGGACTTGGTGCCGATCCACGACTGGGAGGAAGCCGCGTCGGCCGCCGAGAATCCGGGCTTCGATTCCGCCTGGTGGGACGCCGAGGAGCAACTGCGCGCCGCCCTCACCGCCGAGGCGCTGACCATCGTCGACGACCGCGAGCTCACCCTGGCGCTCACGCGCCTAGCGGAGCGCGCCGGAGCCGCCGCCCGTCGTGCCGCCAACGAGGCCGCCGAGCTCGGCCACATGGACGACGAAAGCCTGCTGCACGCCGCCGTCGGCGCCGCGGTGCAGGCTGCCCATCAGCGCGCCCTCGTCGAGATCGCCGGCGTCGACGCTGACCACGCCTTTCGCCCGAAGTTCGCGCTGTTCGAATCGGGCCGCTGGCCGATCGCCGTCGTCGGCTCGACCTTTCATCTCTTCTAGTTCGGCGGGAACGCCAGCGTCATCGTCGCGCCGAACGGCAGCGCCTTCCACTCGCCCTGCAGACGGCGCATGCGCTCTTTCACGTTGATGACAAAGTCCCGCGTCAGCCAGGCGGGGATCGTGTCGCCGCTCGCTTGCCCCCAGTTGCGGATGCCGGCCAGGAACACCTCCGGTGGCTGCTCGGTCTTCATGTAGCCCGTCAGCCCGCCGACGATCTTCTCGGTCATGCTGATCTCGCCGTCATACCTGATGTCCGGCCCGGTCAGCGCGTCATAGGACTGGCTGCGCGCCAGCCGGGCGAAGAACGAATCGCGCAGATTCGCTTCGCTCTCGATCGCATAGTGCAGCAGGTCGTGGAACAGGAAGCTCTTGGTCTCGAGGGTAAGCGTCTCGCCGCGCCCGTCAGACCGCTGGTACGAGAACGTGTGGTGGGTGTTCGACACCCGCGTGAGAAACACGGTGATCATCACGCCGCCGCACGCAGCTAGCTCGCCATCACCAGCAAGCAAAACGCCTCACAGTCGGCATTCTTCACCTCGCCCGGCACGAAGTCCTTGCCGGCGCGGATGCCCATGGCGGACGCGATCGAGTTGAGGCTGAGCGTCCCGCTCACGTACTCCTTGGTGGCCGGCAGCGAGAGCTGCACGGCGCTCTTCACGTACTTATGCGCTTCGGCTTCGGGCACTCCGTAGGTCAGCGTCAGCACGTTGACCATCATGGTCGCGACCGACTCGAACTCCTTCATGCCGCGCGCCGTGCACACCTCGTTGATGAACACATAGTGGTAGATGCGCGAGGGCTCCGACATCAGCAGTTTGGCCGCTGCATCGCGCTGGGCGTGACGCGACATCAACACCTGCCGCGCGCGTCCCGAGATGTGCTCGAACGCGGCGATCAGCGCGGTCGCGGTGGTGCGGAATTCGTTCTCGTCGTGGATCACGTCAATTCGCCATCTCGATGCGTCCGAACGCCCACTTCACCGCGAGGCCTTCCGGCGGCACGGTGCCCGACAGCACGATCTGCTCAGCCCGCCGCAGCTCGCCAATTTGCCCCAGGTAGATGCTTTCTTCGAGACCGATGGCGGCGCCGCCGGCGCGGAAGCGCCAACCCTCGCCGTTGGCCAGGCGCAGCAGGGCGCCGTCGGCAAGCAGCGAGACTTGCACGTCCGGGTGTAGGTGGAAGCGCACGACGAATGGCGTCCCATCCGGCGCGGTACCCTCCAGCGCGTCCTCACCGCGGAAGGTGTCGCCGGCCGCTGACAGATACACGCGCCGGCGATGCTTCAGCCCGAAGCGGCGTAGGTAGCCGTCATGGTCGGCATCGATCCAGACGTTGCCCTCGTCCTCTTGGCGCCGCACGATGACGGTCGGGCGCAGGCCTAGTCCGGCGGCCGTCACTTCGGTCGAATTCGCGTCGCCCACCACCATGGTCGTGTGCGCCGCGGTAGCGCGGCTGGCGATGCGCCAGTTCTCTCCGGCGCGGTGGCCGCAATTGACGATCATGCGGTCGCGCCCGACGCTCAGCTCGAGCGCCAGGGTGCCCGCGTGGCCGAGCTCGGCGAACGGATCGGGCGGCGGCGCGCCGGTGTCCATCAGCGCCAGGGTGTGCCCGGCCACGAGGCGCTCGTAGCCCGCGTACTGGGCGACGTCGGGCGACGGTCCGACGACGCGCGGCGCGGTGCGCTCGCGGGTTGGCGTCGCTAGTGCCAACGTCTCGGCGACGATGGCGCGGTCTTCCTCGGTGCTGCCGTGGAACAGTGCTAGTGCGCCATCGCCGTGGCGCAGGAAGGTCAGCATCGCCGCCATGCGCTCAATGGTGCCATGCAGTGCCAACGGCACCGGCGCGTGCGCCGCGCCAAGGCCGTGGCGCAGCCACACCAGGTCGCGCAGCGCGCGCATGTGCTCCGACGGGTTGCGCGAAACGTGACAGCCGTCGGGCAGTATCTGCTCGCGCAGCTCTGCTTCGAGATCGGCGGTGGCGCCGCGCGCGCGCCGCCCCAGGCCGCCGAGCGCCGCGTCCGCCAGCATCACGCCGCACAGCGCCGCAATGCGGCCGCCACCTTCCGGCGCCAGCGACACGGCGCGCAGCAAATGGCGCGCCTGACGCTCGAACGAAACCAAGAAGCCGCGGCGGAAAACATGTTCGGCGCCAGCGAGCAGGTAGTCAGCATGCGAGGCCCACGCCATCAGGCGGCGGCCGAGCACGTCGGCGCGCCAGATGGCCGGGTGCCACTCGCCGAACGTCTCGATGAAGGTCGCTACGAGCTCGCGGGCGGCGCCGCGCGCTGCTTCGCCGCCTTCGCTACGGAAGTCGCGCAGCCAAGCGAACGCCGCCGCTTCGAGCTGCCACTCCAGCGACGGCGCCTCGGCGACCCACGGCGGCCGATTGAACAGCTGCACCTCGGAGCCGGCGAAGCGGTAACGTCCCTGGAACAGCGCATTGGCGCGCGCGGCGTCGCCGCGCCACGGGTCGGCGGGCTGCGCCGACAGCTTGTCGCGCGTCTTGGCGCGCAGCGTGTGGTGATAGAAGCTCGCCGCGAAGATGCGCTCGCGCAGGCGATGCTGGATCGTGTTGAGGAAGCTGCGGGCGTGGCCGCGAGCGGGCCGAGGTGGAGGTCCCTGGCGCGTGGACATACCGACTTGTGCGGGCAAAGCCCCGGGATCACCGGGAGGCCCAGGCTCGTTCAAGCGCTGCCGCGCAGCCTTTGGATGTTGGCGGCGTACTGGCTCGGTCCGCCGGTGAACGTGGCGGTGCCGGCGACCAGCACGTCGGCGCCGGCTTCGATTGCCAGCGGCGCCGTCTCGAAATTGATGCCGCCGTCGACCTCGAGGTCGATCGGCCGTCCCGTGCTGTCGATCTTGGCGCGCAGGATGCGCAGCTTGTCGAGCTGGCTCTTGATGAACTTCTGGCCACCGAAGCCGGGATTGACGCTCATCACCAGGATCAGGTCGAGATCGCCCATCAGGTGGTCAACCACGTCCGGCGGCGTCGCCGGGTTCAGCACCACGCCGGCCTTTTTGCCGCAGCGCTTGATCTCCTGGATCGTGCGGTGCAGGTGCGCGCCCGCTTCCGGGTGCGCGGAGATGATGTCGGCGCCGGAGTCCGAGAAATCCTGGATGTACGGGTCCACCGGCGAGATCATCAAGTGCACGTCGAATGTCTTCTTGGTGTGCGGACGCAGCGCTTTCACCACGCCCGGGCCGATGGTGATGTTGGGCACGAAATGACCGTCCATCACGTCGACATGGATGTAGTCGGCGCCGGCGGCGTCGATACGCCTCACCTCTTCGCCAAGTTGGGCGAAGTCCGACGACAAGATCGAGGGCGCAATACGCACGCGCTGCTTCATGGGCGCACCTGTACCAGCTTAGGATTGGAGCGGCAAGAAGCGCAGCCGTGCGGCGAAAAAGCCGTCCAGGCCGCCCAACTCGGCGAGGTGCGAGGGCAGGGTACGCAGGTCTCCGGCGGGCGTGATGAGCTCTGCCAGACCGCCTACTTCGGCGGGCCGAACCGGCTCGCGCCGGAAGCCGTTGCGCCGTTGCAGGAAGGTCTCGACGCGCTCGATCCCCTCGCCGCTGTCCAGCGAGCACACGCAGTAGACCAGCACGCCGCCCGGCCGCAGCATCGCGGCGGCCGCGTCCAGGAGTGCGTCCTGGGTGGGCCGCAGCGCTGCGCTCGACTGCGCCGACTTGTGCCACGAGATGTCGGGATTGCGCCGAATGGTCCCGGTAGCTGTGCAGGGCGCATCGAGCAACACGCCGTCGAACTGCGTGTTGGGTGACCATTGGGTCGCGTCTGCGGCGACCAGCGTCGCCTCCAAGCGCAAGCGTCGCAGATTGTCGGCGACCCGCTGCAGACGCGGCGCGTCGCGATCGACCGCCGTCACGGCCGCGCCCGCGGTGGCCAGTTGCGCGGTCTTGCCGCCAGGCGCCGCACAAAGATCGGCGATCTTGGCCCTGCGCGGTTCGCCAATCGCTCCCAGCAGTATTCGCGCTGGCAGCGCCGCGGCGGCGTCCTGCACCCACCACGCGCCCGCGTCGTATCCTTCCAAGTCGGCAACCTTGCCCGCGTTGGGCAGGCGCAGGCTGCCGGTCGGCAACAGCATGCCACCCGTGCGCTCCGCCAATGCCGCGGCGTCCCCAGACACGGTCAGGTCGAGGGGCGGCTCGCCCTGATGCGTCGCGGCGATGGCCCGCGCCTCCGGCTCGCCGAAGTCGCGCGACCACTGCTCCCACAGCCACGCCGGCGAGTTGAGCCGCGCCGCGTCTTGGCTCGCAACGATGTCCGCCCCTTCGCGCGCCAGTCGCCGCAGCACGGCGTTGACCAGGCCCTTGAGCGATTTGCTGCGCGTCCCCTCCACCGCACCGTCCACCGCGGCGAACGCCGGCGTGCCGAGGAACAGCAGCTGCGCCGCGCCCAGGCGCAGCACGCACCGCTCGCGCGGCGGCAAGTCCTGGGGCCGCTGCACGCAGCGCAAGAGGGCGTCGTCGATCTGACCCAGACGGCGCAGGGTCGTCAGCACCAGCAGCCGCTGGAAGGCGCGATCGCGCGCCGACATCGAAGCCTTCTCCGCCAGCGCGAACGCCGCGTCCAAGGTCTCACCGCCCAGCACGGTTTGCAGGGCGCGCAAGGCAGTGTCGCGGGCATTCATCGGCGGCATGGGCGCAGACCGGCGACCGCCCGTCAATTCATTGAATGTTCTGGTAATGTTCTGCTATTGGTTCGGGCCATGGGACCCAAGGTCCGCTTCGTCGCCGCCACCGTCGGCGTGGCGCTGTTGGCCGTTCCCGCCACGCCCGCGGACGACAGCCTCGCCGGTCCGGTCGCTGCCATGGTTGTCGCCGTCATCGATGGCGATACCTTGGCCGTGCGGGCGCGCATCTGGCTGGGGCAGGACATCGCGGTGCACGTGCGCCTCGATGGCATCGACGCGCCGGAGCTGCGTGGTCGCTGCGCCACGGAGCGCCTCGCCGCGCAGGCGGCGCGCGACGTGCTCAGCCGCCGGACGTTGGGCCAGCCGGTGCAGCTCTACGCCATCCGCTGGGACAAGTACGGCGGCCGCGTCGTCGCCCGCGTCACCGACGCGGCGGGCGAAGACCTCGCCGCGCATCTGCAGTCCTTGGATTTGGTGCGCGCCTACGACGGCGGTGCGCGGGCCCCATGGTGCTAGGCGACGTGTGCTAGCGAGCCGCCTGATTCGCTGCCGCACCCATCGCGGGGGCGCCTGCCGGCGCCTCGCGGCCTTCGGCGCGGGCGCGCAGCATCAGCGATTCGAACGAGGCGCGGGCGCGCGCCTCGGCGTTCGAGGCATTCAGCAGCCGGTGATAGGTGTTGTAGCCCTGCTGGATCGCCAGGATGTTGAAGGCGATCTGGCCCGGGTCGAGGTTGTCGCGGAACTGGCCGTTCGCCATCGCCTCGCGGGTCGCGCTCTCGAGCGCGGTGATCCAGTCCTTGTGGACGCGCGCCACGTAGTAGCGGCACACGCCCGGCTTGTCGTCGAGCTCGGTCGCGGCGCTCAGGAAGATATCGCCGCCGGGCATCTGCTTGTGGCCCGAGTAGCGGAACCAGCCGTCGAACAGGGCGCGCAGGCGCACTTCGCCGGGTGCTGCCTTGTTGGCCGGAACGATGACGATGTTGCCGAACAGCGCCGCGGCGGTCTGCAGCACCGCGAGGTCGAGCGCCTCCTTGGTGCCGAAGTGGGCAATGAGCCCGCTCTTGGAGAGATCGAGGTCCTTGGCGAGTCCCCCGATCGTCAGGCCTTCGAGTCCATCGCGACTAGCGATGGCCACGGCCCGCTCCAATATGGCATCGCGCGTACGCGCGCCCTTCTTGCCCATCACCGCTGACCTCCAACGGGCGGAAGTATTCGCAGAACGGTCGTGCGATTATAAGACTGGAAGGATTTTTTTCGAACGCTCGTTAGGTGACTGAAACCCCTAAGGATTCGGCCGGTTCATGCGGTTCTGGACCAGATTTTCAACCACTGATGGGTCCGCCAGCGTCGATGTGTCGCCGAGGTCGCCGTGGTTGTTTTCGGCGATCTTGCGAAGGATTCGTCGCATGATCTTGCCCGATCGCGTCTTCGGCAGTCCGGGCGCCCATTGGATGAGATCGGGCCGGGCGATGGCCCCGATCTCCTTCTTCACCCACTCACCGAGCTCCTTGCGCAGGGCGTCAGTCGTCTCGACTCCGAGCTTGAGCGTCACGTACGCGTAGATGCCGGTGCCTTTGATGTCGTGGGGGTACCCGACCACCGCGGCCTCGGCAACCTTGGGGTGCGAGACCAGCGCGCTCTCGACCTCGGCGGTGCCCAGGCGATGGCCCGAGACGTTGATGACGTCATCGACCCGGCCGGTGATCCAGTAGTAGCCGTCCTTATCGCGCTTCACGCCGTCGCCGGTGAAGTACTTGCCGGGGAAGCGCGCGAAGTACGTCTCGATGAAGCGCTTGTGGTCGCCGAGCACCGTGCGCATCTGGCCCGGCCACGAGTCGGCGAGACACAGCATGCCGCTCGCCTCGCCCTCCAGCACCGTGCCGGCTGCATCGACCACCTCCGGTCGCACACCGAAGAACGGCTTGGTCGCCGAGCCCGGCTTCTGTGCGATCGCTCCCGGCAGCGGCGTGATGAGGATGCCGCCGGTCTCGGTCTGCCACCAGGTGTCGACGATCGGGCAGCGGCCGTTGCCGACGACGCGGTGATACCAGAGCCAAGCCTCCGGATTGATCGGCTCGCCGACCGAACCAAGCAATCGCAGTGACGCCCGCGACGTCTTCTGCACCGGTGCCTCGCCCTCCCGCATCAGCGCGCGGATCGCGGTGGGCGCCGTATAAAACGTGTTGACCTTGTGCTTGTCGATCACCTGCCAGAAGCGCGACGCGTCCGGATAGTTCGGCACGCCTTCGAACATCAGGGTGATGGCGCCGTTGGCGAGCGGTCCGTAGACGATGTAGCTGTGTCCCGTCACCCAGCCGACGTCGGCGGTGCACCAGTAGACGTCGCCGTCTTGGTAGTCGAAGACGTACTGGTGCGTCATCGACGCGAACACCATGTAGCCGCCGGTGGTGTGCAGCACGCCCTTCGGCTTACCGGTCGATCCCGACGTGTAGAGGATGAACAGCGGATCCTCGGCGCCCATCGCTTCCGGTGCGCACTCCGCCGGGACCACTGCTGTCGCCTCGTGGTACCAGACGTCGCGGCCCGGCACCCAGTTGATGGCGCCGCCGGTGCGCTTGACCACGACGACCTTCTTGACCGTCGGGCACGACTTCAGCGCCTCGTCGGTGGACGCCTTCAGCGGAATCTTCTTGCCGCCGCGCACGCCTTCGTCGGCGGTGATGACGCAGTTCGATGCACAATCGCGAATGCGGCTCGCCAGGCTCTCGGCCGAGAAGCCGCCGAACACCACCGAGTGCATGGCGCCGATGCGCGCGCAGGCGAGCATCGCCATCGCCGCCTCGGGAATCATCGGCATGTAGATCGTCACCGCGTCGCCGCGCTTCACACCCTGCGCTTTCAGCGCATTGGCAAACTTGCAGACGGCCGCATGCAGCTCGCGATAGGTGATCGCCTTCGAGTCTTTGGGATCGTCGCCTTCCCACAGGATGGCAACCTGGTCGCCGCGCTCGGCCAAATGCCGGTCGATGCAGTTGGCCGACGCGTTCAGTGCGCCGTCCCAGTACCAGCGGATGCGCACGTCGCCGGTGTAGTCGACGTCCTTGATCTTGGAAGGCTTCTTGATCCAATCGATGCGCGCGGCATGCTCGGCCCAGAAGCCCTCCGGGTCGTCGATCGAGCGCTGGTACATGGTTTCGTAGCGCGCCTCGTTGGCCCAGGCGCGCTTGGCCCACGTCTCGCTGACCGGAAATAGCTGCTCCGACATTGCCGTCCCCTCCCAGGCGTCGCGCGGCTAGTATGCCAACAACGCCAACATAAGGACAAAGCGCATGTTGCTCGCCCTGTGCACGTGGTCGGAGGTCGAGACCTACCTCAAGCGCTCGGTCGGCATCATCGTGCCGATCGGCTCGACCGAGCAGCACGGCCCCAACGGCCTCATCGGCACGGACGCAATTTGCGCCGAGGTGGTGGGGCGCGGTCTCGGCGAGGTCGTCGACGCCCTGGTGACGCCGACCATTGCTGTCGGCATGGCCCAGCACCACATGGCGTTCCCCGGCACCATGACCCTGCGGCCGTCGACCTTCATCCAGGTAGTGCGCGACTGCGTCGTCTCGCTCGCCGCGCACGGCTTCCGCCGCTTCTATTTCGTCAACGGCCATGGCGGCAACATCGCGCCGGTGACGTCGGCCTTCGGTGAGATCTATGCCGAAGCGAGCATGGCGCCGCGCAACGGATCAAACGTCGGCGACAATCGCGGTGGTGTGCAGTGCACGCTGCGCAATTGGTGGCTGCGCCCGCCGGTGGTGGCACTGGCGAAGGAGCTGTACGGCGAGCACGAAGGCCTGCACGCGACGCCATCCGAAGTGTCGCTGACCCAGCACGTCTACCCGGATCACATCAAGAAGGCGAAGATGGACCCGGCGCCGCCGGCGACCCTCGACTTCGCCGACGCCTTCGACTTCCGCCGCCGCTTCCCCGACGGCCGCATGGGCTCGCACCCGGCGCTGTCGACGCCGGAGCACGGCAAGCAGTTCTTGGACTTGGTGGTGGCCGACCTGGTGAAGGACTACCGCAAGTTCGTCGCGGCGTAGCTACGCGACAATCACCACGCCGTTCTCGACGCGCACACGAATCGACACAAGCGACTCGCCCTTGCACGGGCCCCAGATGCAGAACCCATCTTCGACGCGGAACTGCGCGCCGTGGGTCGCGCACATGATGTTCTTGCGGGTGTAGTCGAGGAACACACTCGGCTGCCAGTTGAGCGGCGAGCGCGTGTGCGGGCAGTCGTTGACGTAGCCGTAGGCCGCGTCCCCTTTGCGCATCACGAACATTTCGAAGACGTGCGGCGGCGCGCCGAAGGAGAACTCGCGCCCGCCGGGGTCGCGAATCTCGTCCAGCCGGCACAGCACCGTGCCGGAGTCCGGGACGTTCTCTATGTCAGGCCGCCGAGCTGGCGGATCGCTTTCCATGCGTCCGGTTCGATTTTCTGCACCGACAGGCGCGCGATGTTGACGAGCTGGGTGTCGGCGAAACGTGGGTCGGCCTTGACCTGTTTCAACGTCACGGGCGTCGGGAACGGTTCGACCGTCTCGACGTCGACCATGACGAACTTGCCGGTCTCGTCGGACTTGTCGGGGTACGCCGTCTTGTGCACGCGCACGACGCCGACGATCTGCTTCTCTTTGCCCGTGTGATAGAAAAAGCAGAGATCGCCGAGCTCCATGCGCTTCAGGTACGAAGCCGCGCGCGTGTTGCGCACGCCATCCCAGTTGCCGATCCTCTTTTTGACCTGCATGTCCCAGGAATATTCCTCGGGCTCGGTCTTCAGCAGCCAGTACTGCATCAGGGCACGAGCTCCGGCAGGCCGGTGCCGACCGTGTGCTTCCACGGCCGCACGGTGACGCTCTCGAACACGCCCGCCTTGGTGTAGGGATCGCCGGCGATCAGCTTGTCGGCCTCGGCGAGCGTCTTGCACTCGACGATGAGCATGCTGCCAACCGGCGCGCCGGCCTCGTCCGTGAGCGCACCGGCCGCGCGCACCTTCTTCTTGCTCTTGGCCAAGTAGGCGAGGTGCTTGGGCCGCGTCTTCAGGCGCAGATCCAGCCGGCCGGGCCGGTCGATGGCGACGATGGCGAACAGCATGGACCTATTCTCCCTCCACTCGGAACGGACGTGCCAGTAGCGCCTGAATTTCCCGGTCGATCGGCGCGCCTTTGTTGACGATGGCGTCGACCGCGGCGGAGATCGGCATCTCGATCTTGAGCCGCGCGGCGAGCCGCACCACGGCCGCGGCCGTCGAAACGCCCTCGGCCACCGACGTGCGGGAGGCGACCACCTCGGCAGCCGTCTTGCCGCGGCCGAGCGCGACGCCCAGGCTGAAGTTGCGCGACTGCTCCGACGAGCACGTCAGCACCAGGTCGCCGAGACCCGACAGTCCCATCAGCGTCGCCGGCTGCGCTTGGAGCACGCGCCCCAGGCGTTGAATTTCCGCGAGGCCGCGCGTCACCAAGGCGGCGCGTGCGTTGTCGCCCATCGCGCGGCCGGCGACGATGCCGCAGGCGATGGCAATGACGTTCTTCACGCCGCCACCGACCTGGGCGCCGACGATGTCTGACGACAAGTACGGCCGGAACGTCGGCGTGCCGATCGCCTCGACCAACGCCTTGCCGATCTCCGCGTCTTTGCAGGCGAGGGTCACTGCCGCGGGCAATCCGCGCGCGATCTCCGGCGCGAACGTTGGGCCCGACAGCACGGCGATCGGCGCATTCGGAATTTCGGCCGCGACCACTTCGCTCAACAGTGCGCCGTTCGTCTCTTCGATGCCCTTGCTGCAGATGGCGATGGCGGCGCCCTCGCGCACGTACGGGCGCAGCGAGCGGCACACGCTGCGCAAATACTGTGCCGGCGCGGCGAGCAGCAGCGCGTCCGACTCGGCGAGCGCGGCGAAGTCGGTGCTGGCGTGGATGCCGCCGTCGAGCTTGACGCCCGGCAGGAACGGATTGTCGCCGCCCGCGCTGATCGCCGCCGCAACCTCCGGCTCGCGCACCCACATAGTCGGGCGCAGCTTGGCGCGCGCTGCGAGGAGGGCGAGGGTCGTGCCCCACGCGCCGCCGCCGACGACGCCGATGCGACGGATCGCGGCGCTCAAGCGGTTGTCCTCGCGGCAGCAAGCTCCATCAGCGGCCAGCGCGCGCGTCCCGGCGCGTCCAACGCATCCGTCAGGCCGGCCTGCAGGCGCTCGGCGCCGGCCCAGGCGATCATCGCGGCGTTGTCGGTGCACAGCTCCTTCGGCGGCGCGACCACGGTGAACCCTGATTTCTTCGTCGCAGTCTCCAGACGTTTGCGCAACGCCGCATTGGCGGCGACGCCGCCCGCGACTACCAGCGTGCGTCCCTGCGGGAATCGTTCGGCAAACATCCGCATCGCATTGCGGGCGCGATCGACGACGACGTCGCCGACCGCCGCCTGGAACGACGCCGCCAAGTCGGCGACATCCTGCGGCGACAGCGTGCGCTCTTCCGTGATGCGGCGGATGGCGGTCTTCAATCCCGAGAAGGAGAAGTCGCAGCCCTCGCGTCCCACCATGGGCCGCGGCAGCGCGAACGCGCGCGCATTGCCGCTCCCTGCCGTGCGCTCGATCTCCGGCCCGCCCGGGTAGCCCATGCCCAACAAGCGCGCGGTCTTGTCGAACGCTTCGCCGATGGCGTCGTCGATGGTGGTGCCAAGCCGCTCGTAGCTACCCAGCGCCGCGCATGCGACCAGCTGGCAGTGGCCGCCGGTGACGAGCAGCAGCAGGTAGGGAAATTCGACGCCGTGGGAAAGCCGCGCCGATAGTGCGTGGCCTTCCAGGTGATTGACCGCGACGAACGGCACGCCGGCGGCGGCCGCAATGGCCTTGCCGGTCACCAGCCCGACCAGCACGCCGCCGATCAGGCCCGGCCCGGCGGTCGCCGCAACACCGGCGAGGTCGGCAAAGCCCACGCCAGCCTCGGCCATGGCGCGCTCGATGAGACCGTCGAGATGCTCGATGTGGGCGCGCGCGGCGATCTCGGGCACCACGCCGCCGTAGGCGCGATGGTCCTCGAGCTGCGAGAGCACCACCGACGAGCGAATGCCGCAATCGAAGGCGACGACCGCGGCCGCCGTCTCGTCGCAACTCGTCTCGATCCCTAGGACGACGCCCGTCATGCTTGCCTTTTGTGTGCCGCCGCTCTAGCACCACGGCCATGGTCCCGCAACCCGGCTGGGATGACGGCGAGGTCATCCGCGACGACGTCGAAGACTCCGATCGTCTGACGATCGGCACCCGTGGCAGCCCCTTGGCGCTGGCCCAGGCGAAAGAGGTCGCCATGACCTTGGTCGCCGCCAGCGCCGGCATGCTGGCGCCGCCCGACCTCCTGGTCATCAAGACGACCGGCGACAACATTCAGGACCGCCCCCTGGCCGATGCCGGCGGCAAAGGGCTGTTCACCAAGGAAATCGACGAGGCCTTGCTCGGCCAGTATGCCGACATCGCCGTCCATTCGATGAAGGACCTGCCCACCGAGCTGCCCGAGGGCATCGTCATCGGCGCGGTGCTGCCGCGCGAAGATCCGCGCGACGTGCTGATTGGTGCCGAGAGCATCTCTGCGCTGGCCAAGTGTGCGCGGCTCGGCACATCGTCCCTGCGGCGCGCCGCACAGGTGCGCGGCCGCCGTCCCGACGTCACCATCGTGGCGCTGCGCGGCAACGTGCAGACGCGCATCAAGAAGATTCAAGAAGGCGCCGCCGAAGCGACGCTGCTCGCTCTCGCCGGGCTGAAGCGCTTGCGCATCGATGTGTCGGCGTATGCGGTCCTCGATCCCGCCGAGATGCTGCCGGCGGTTGCACAAGGCGCCATCGCCATCACCTGCCGCGCCGACGACACGGCGGCGCGCGGCATGCTGCAGCGCATCAACCATGCGCCGTCCGCGCGCGCCACCGCCGCCGAGCGCGCGCTGCTCGCCGCGCTCGAGGGCTCGTGCCGCACGCCCATCGCGGCACTCGCCGAGATCAACGACGGCCAGCTTACGTTGCGCGCCGCGGTGTTCGCACCGGACGGCAGCAAGCGCTACGAATCGGAGCGACGCGGCTCCGATACGGACGCCGAAACCATGGGTCGCGACGCCGGCGACGAGTTGCGCCGCCGCGCCGGCCCGAACTTCTTCACGACCTGACATGCGCCTGCTCGTCACGCGACCGGCAGTAGAAGCAGAGGCGACGGCCGAGCAGCTGCGCAACCTCGGCCACGCGCCGATCGTGTGCCCGCTGCTCATCGTCCGCCAGCTCACCGGCGTCAGCGTCGAGCTCGACGGCGTGCAGGCCCTTCTGTTCACCAGCGCCACCGGCGCGCGCGCGTTCGCAGCGCAGCGCAGCGAGCGCTCCATTCCGGCGATCACGGTCGGCGATGCTACCGCCGAGACGACGCGCGCGCTGCGCTTCATGAGCGTGCGCTCCGCGCAAGGCGACGGCAGCGCGCTGGTGGACTACGTGCGCGAAACGCTCGATCCGGCGCGCGGCGCCCTGCTGCACATCACCGGCGCCGACGTGACCGACATTTCCGCCAGGCTCACCGCCGCGGGCTTCGAATATCGCCGCGCGATCCTCTACGAGGCGGCGCCCGTGACGGCGCTGCCGCAACAAGCCGCGTCCATGGTGCGGGGCGGCGCATTCGATGGTGTCCTGTTTTTCTCTCCCCGCAGCGCGAATACGTTTGTTAGGCTGCTGCAGCGGGCGGGGCTGACCGGCCGTTGCCGCGATGCTCACGCGTACTGCCTGAGCGCCGCCATCGCCGACGAGGCGGCCGCCCTGCCTTGGGCCGCGGTGCACACCGCGCCGGCGCCGAACCAGGCAGCGCTGCTGGCGCTGCTCCCCGCTCCCGGAAGCTAGGAGTTCATGACCGACTCGCCGCCGCCCCAGGAGATGCCAGCCGAAAGGACGACAACCGTGGCGGCACCCGCGGCGGATACGCCGGACGCCCCCGTGGCGTCGGCGTCGTCGCACAAACGTCCGCGGCGCTGGCCGACTCTGCTGGGGGGCGCAGTGCTGGGCGTCGCGCTCGTCTCTGCCGGCGCATGGATTGCCGGCAACCGCCAAGCAAGCCGCGAGACGCCAGCCCTTACTGCCATGCAAAGCCAGCTCGTCGCCGCGAACACGGATCGCGACACGCTGCGGCGCGATCTCGCCGCCCTGCGCACGGAGCTTGCCCAGACCAATGAACGCCTCGTCACTGCCGCGCGCGCAGCCGAGCAACCCACTGCCGACACGTCGCGCCTGATCGCCGAGCTGCGCACCCAGATCGCCGATTTGTCGACGCGCCTGGATGCCGTGCCGCGCCCCGCGCCCGCTGGCCCCACCGTCGATCCCGCCGCGGTCACCGCCCTCGAACGCCGTCTCGCCGCCATCGAAGCGGCAGCTACGGCGCCCGGCGCCACGGCGGACGCAACCGCGCGCGCCGCGGCGGAAGCAGTTGCGACTCGCCTCGCCGACGCCGAGCGCGCGCTGACCGAAGTGCGCGCCGCGCAGCCCAATCCCGCGGCGGCAACCGCGGCCGCTGATGCGATGATGCGCCAGATCGCTACGCTGCAGGCACGCATCGACGAGTTGGAGCGCGCCGCACGCAACGTCGACCCTGGCGCCGGTAGCGGCGCGACGATCGTCGCCGCGACCCAGTTGCGCGAGCGCATGCGCGGCGCCGGTCCGTTTGCCGCCGAGCTCGCTGCCTTCCGCGCCGTCCTTGGCCGGCCCGGCGACACGGCAGTCAACGCGATTCTCGACAGCATCACGCCGCTCGCCGCGACCGGTGCTCCCACCGCGACGGATCTTGCGCGCGACCTCGATCGTGCGGTCGCCGCGGCACAATCGGAATCGCCGCCGGAAGAGCAAGGCTGGACCGATGCCGTGCTGCGGGGCGTGCGCAACTTGGTCCGCGTGCGCCGCACCGGCGACACCACCGATGACGTTGGCCGCATCGAGCGCGCGCACACCCTTCTGCAGGGAGGCGACGTCGCCGGCGCCGTCGCGCTGGTCGAGCAGACCGCGCCGCCCCTGCGCGCCGCGCTCGCCGGCTGGATTGCGGACGCGCGCGCGCGCCTCGCGCTCGATCAGGCGGGCACCGCGATCGCGGCCCGCGCCGTGGCGATCGCAGCTGGAGCCGGGCCCGTCGCACCATGATGCGCGCGGCGCTGATCGTGGTCGTGCTGGGCCTGGTCGGCTTCGCTGCCGCGTGGCTCGCCGAGTATCCCGGCATTGTCGCCGTCGACTGGGGCGAGTGGCGCATCGAGAGTTCGGTCGGCGTCGCGATCGGCGCGGTCGTCCTGCTCGCCATCGTCGTCGCGCTGCTCTACCGCTTTTGGCGCTGGATGCGCACTGCGCCGCGCCGCCTGCGCGCCGCGCACGAAGCCGAGCGCCGCCGCCAGGGCTACCGCGCGCTGACGCGTGGCATGGTCGCGGTTGCTGCCGGCGACGCCGAGGAGTCCTCGCGTCTCGCCAAGCGGGCTGAGTCCCTCCTCGAAGAGCCGCCGCTGACGTTGCTGCTGTCGGCCCAGGCCGCGCAGCTCAAGGGCGACGATCGTGCCGCCGAGAAATACTTCCGCCTGATGGTCGCCAATCCCGAGCTCGAGTTCCTTGGGCTGCGCGGCCTGCTCACCTCCGAGCTGCGCCAGGGCAACACCGCCGCCGCACTGGAGCATGCTCGCGCGGCCTATCGTCTCAGCCCGCAGAGCGAATGGATCCAGGCGACGCTGTTCGAGCTGCAGCTCGAGGCCAACCAGTGGAAGCAGGCCGCCGCGCTGCTGCACGACGTCGGCCGCCGGGGCGGCTCGCCCGAGCCGACCTTGCGCCGCCGCCGCGCCATCCTCCTGCTCGAGCAAGCCGCCGACGTCGAGGCATCGGGCGATCGCCCCGCGGCGGCGACCATCGCCGAGAAGGCACATACCAGTGCGCCCGAGTTCGTTCCCGCCGCCGTCGCCGCCGCGCGCCTGCTGACCACGGTCGGCAAGGCCAAACGCGCGCACCGCGTGCTCGAGACGACATGGCGCGCCGCGCCGCACCCGGATGTCGCGGCGGCATTGCTCGCCGTGTGGCCGGATGAATCGGCGAAGCAACGTCTCGCCCGCACCCAGGCACTTGCTCATCTCACGCCCGGACACATCGAGGGCGACATCGCCATCGCGCGCACCACCATCGCTGCCGGCGATTTCCCGCGCGCCCGCCGCAGCCTCGCAGTGGTCGGCGGCGCGCGCGCCGAAGATTTGGAATCGCGCGTCTGCCGCCTGTGGGCCGAGCTCGAGGACGCCGAGCACGGTCCCGGCCTCGCCGCGCGCGACTGGCTGATGCGTGCCTCCAGCGCGCGCCCCGATCCCATGTGGGTGTGCAGCAAGTGCCGCCAAGGCACGCCCGACTGGCGGCCGAGCTGCCCGTTCTGCAACGCGTTCGACTCGCTCGAATGGCGTCACATCCTGCTGCCCGTCGCCGACGACGGCAGCGCCGCTACCGCCCAGATGCGCGCCGTAGCATTGGCCCGCGCGCCCGCGCCGGTCGCCCGGATCGCCCCGCCGGCGGCGGCCCCCGGCCCCTCGGCGAGCGCCGGCGGCAACGGCGGCTCCGAGCCCGCGAATACGCCGCCGCCGCAGTTCCTCGCGCCCATGCCGCCCGACGTGCCCATCATCGGCCCGCGCGAGCCCTAAGAAAGGCGACCCTGCGCCGCCGCCAGCGTTGACGGGGTGGGGCAGGGGCCGTAGCTTCCGCGCCGCCAACCCCTGCGGTTGCGCCGTTATCGGGTATGGCCCAGGCCACGCCCACCTAAGCCGCCCAGGGGATTTCCTGCGCGCCGAAGTAGCTCAGCGGCAGAGCAACTGATTCGTAATCAGTAGGTCGGCGGTTCGATCCCGCCCTTCGGCACCAGGATTCCTGCTCAACAGGAGATCGCGACCAGCCGTCGCCAAGCTACTTGACCCTTCGTCTGGGCGCGTCTGCAATGGCGCCCATGCACGTTTGGAGAGCCCTTCTGTTCGCCGGCCTTCTCGTCACGGCGGGGCAATCCGCCGTCGCCGACGAGATGGAGGAGGGCTGGCGCGCATACGTTGGCGGTAACTACGCGAAGGCCTACGAAATCTTTGCTCCGATTGCGGAGCGGGGCAACGCCCGGGCCATGGCGATCCTCGCGAACATGTATCGGTACGGCGACGGCGTCGAGCTTGACCCCGAGAGGTCCGCGCGTCTGTATCGGCAGGCCGGTTTGCTTGGCCATGTCGCCGCCCAGTACGAACTCGCGCAGCTGTACCTGATCGGGTTCGGCGTCGAACAGAGCGTGGCTCATACGCTCATGTGGCTCACGATCGCACTCGACCTGATCGGCTTCGAGGAGTTCGTCGCCGACTCCGGCGCCAGCAAGCGCCAGCCCATCACCGAGTTTCGTCAGAACGTCGTGTCCCAGGCAAATTTCATGGACTTGGCCCGGGCGCTCGACATGGCCGCGAACTGCCGAAAATCGAAGTTCACCGCCTGCGACTAGACCGCCGCCGGCTTGTCGACGAACGCGGCTTGCGCCTCGAACGTCCGCCGGACGCGCCGGGCTGGGGCCCACGGTCGCGCAATGCGGGCCCTCGGTTCGCCGTTGACATACCTAGCACTGCAATGTATCTAGAGCTGCAATGTATAGCGGCCCTACGTAAGTGCCCTTAGCGAGACCATCCATGGACATCGGCAAGGACCTCGTCGCCGCCTCTGCCACGCCCCTCATCCTGGCGATCGTGGCCGAGGGTGACACCTACGGCTACGCGATCCTCAAGCGGGTCGCCGACCTGTCCGGCGGCCAACTCGCCTGGACCGACGGGATGCTCTACCCGGTCCTGCACCGGCTCGAGCGCAACGGCCACGTCGAGAGCACCTGGGGGGCCTCGGAGATCGGCCGCCGCCGCAAGTACTACCGCATCACCGAGAGCGGCCGCGCCGAGTTGGCCGCGCAGCGCCAGCAGTGGCAGGCCGTCGACTCGGCGCTGCGCAACGTCTGGTTTGCCATCTGGCCGCAAAGGCCCGCGCTGGCCGGCGCGCTGCGCACCGTTTGGTCGGCGCTGTGGCCGCCGGGCGGAAGGATCGCCGCGCCTGCGCCGGCCTTCACCTGAAACCACCGACTCCGTTCGACCCCGACGAACCCCTCGAGGCTGAAGCAATGACCCCACCCGACTCAAACAACCTGCTCGAGGAGCACATCGGCCAGTGGCGCGAGTACCTGCGCCACCGCCGCGTCATACGGCCCGCCGACGTCGATGAGCTGGAGGATCACCTGCGCGGACAGATCGCGACGCTGCGCGCCGCGGGTCTGGCGTCCGATGAAGCCTTTCTCGTGGCGATCAAGCGCATGGGCGCCCAGGACGCGATCGCCAACGAGTTCGCGCGCGAGCATTCGGAGCGGCTGTGGAAGCAGCTCATCGTCGCCGACGAGGCCGAACTCGGCGCCGCATCGCGCCGCGAGGCCTTCGTCGCGTTCGGGCTTGCGGCCGCCGCGGCGATCGCGCTGAAAGCGCCGACGCTGTTCGGCATCGGCATGGACGATGGCGACGTGTGGGGGAATCTCTTCTACCTGCGTAACGCGGCCCTCTTCGTCTTGCCGTTCCTCGCGCTCTACTTCGGATGGAAGCGCGGCATCGATCGGCGCACAGGGTGGTTGCTGGCCGGCGGCTTTGCCGCTGCGGCGATCGTCGCCAACATGTGGCCGTACGAGGGCGAGGCCGACACCTTCCTACTGCAGATGCTCCACCTGCCCCTCGCGCTGTGGCTGGTCATCGGCATCGCCTACGCCGGCGGCAACTGGAATGATAGCGCCAGGCGGATGAACTTCATTCGCTTCTCCGGCGAGCTGTTCATCTACTACGTGCTGATGGCCCTGGGCGGCGGCCTGCTCACCGCCTTCACCATGGGCATGTTCGAGGCGATCGGCCTCAACGCCGAGATCTTCGCCACGCAATGGCTCGTCCCGTGCGGTGCGGCCGGTGCCGTGCTCGTCGGTGCCTGGCTGGTCGAAGCCAAGCAAAGCGTGATCGAGAACATGGCGCCGGTGCTGACGCGACTGTTCACGCCGCTCTTCACCGCCGTCCTTATTGTCTACCTGGTCACCATGGCGCTCACCGGCCGTGGCCTCGAGATCAATCGCGACATTCTGATCTTCTTCGATCTCCTGCTCGGCCTGGTGCTCGCGCTGTTCCTCTACACGATCTCGGCGCGCGACCCCGACGCGCCCGGCGGTCCCTTCGACCTCGTGCTGGTGGCGCTCCTGATCAGCGCGCTGATCGCCGACGCGGTCGCGCTCGCCGCCATCGCTGCGCGCATCTCGGAGTTCGGCCTCACGCCCAATCGCGTCGCCGGCCTGGGCTTCAACCTCGTGCTCCTCGGCAACCTGGTGTGGTCGGCGTGGCTCTACGTCGACTTCGTGCGCGGGCGGCGGCCCTTCGCCGCCGTGGAACGCTGGCAGACCGGCTACCTGCCCGTGTACGCCGCCTGGGGAGCGATCGTCGTCCTCGTGTTCCCGCCCATGTTTGGGTTCGTCTAGGCCGCGCCGAGGTGTTGAAGTCGATCGTGCTGTTGGGGGCGCAGGCGTGGTTGAGGAACGCCCACGTGGCGCCGTCGCCGCTGATGTGGTCGGCATCGCCGCGCTGGATGGTGTAAGTGCCGGGCACGCGTAGCTGCGGTCCCCGAATGCACAGGATGGCCTCGCCCGGCCCGACTTTCTCGACGTACACCACCGCGTTGCCGCACAGGCCCGCGGCTGCGGCGATCTTTCCCGACAGCTGCATCTGCTATCCCCCGCGACGCAGTACGCCCACGCGGCCGGCGAGGGCAGCAAGTTCAGCCGTCACGTTTCCGCGCGACCACGGGTCTCACCGCCAACGAAGTAGGGGACCTGCCCGATGGCACGGTGCCGCCGTTTGCGTGAGCGTGGCGGCCAATGACCGACGACATCGCGCTTCGCCGCGCGCCGATCGAGATCACCGGCGCGCACCGTTCTTCCCTTCGCAACCGCGTCCGCAGCTACATCCGCCGCAGTCCGCGCCTCCGCGCCGTCTGGGACGCGGTCAAGTACGCCCGCGCCGCTCTCGGCCAGCGCGCCGCCGAATGCACGGTGTGCGGGAAGACCTCCCGGTTCCTGGCCTACGGCTTCCGCGCCAACGCCCTGTGCCCGCACTGCTCCTCGCTGGAGCGGCACCGGGTGCTGATGCTGGCGATCGAGCGCCGGGGCCTCATCCCGCCGGGCTCAGAGGTGCTGCATTTCGCGCCCGAAGAGCCGGTCACCCACTGCATGCGGCGCCTGCACCTCGCCAGCTACCTAACCGCCGACATCACGCCGGGCCGTGCCGCGCGCGTGCTCAACATCGAGCAAATGGCGCTGCCCGACGCATCCGTAGACGTGATCGTCTGCCTGCATGTGCTCGAGCACGTCAACGACGTCCGCGCGCTCGCCGAGATGCACCGCGTGCTGCGGCCCCACGGCCGCGCACTTCTGATGGTGCCGATCGTGGAAGGGTGGGAGACGACCTACGAGAATGCCGAGGCGGCCCGCACCGTCGCCGGCCGCGTCCAGCACTTCGGCCAGCACGACCACATCCGCCTCTACGGCCGCGACCTGCGCGACCGCATCCGGGCGGCGGGGTTCGACCTCGCCACCTACACCGGCAGCGGTGCTGACACGGTGCGCCATTCTCTGTTGGGCGGTGAGACGGTGTTCGTCGCCACCAAGCCGGGCTGACCGCGACTTTCAGCCGTAGAAGAACGCGGGGTCGAGCAGCAGCAGCAGCACTGCCGCGTACATCACGCACAGCGCCAGGCAGTACGCGAACTCTTTGAGGACCGGCGGCATCGTTCATTTCCCCCGCTTGCCGAGCCCGAAGGGTATCAACCCTGTGAAGGAATCATATGGTGCTGTAACAGCCAGCCACTGGCTGCAATCGTGAACGACCCGCCGACCCGCCGCAATCTGCGCTGCCCGCTGCCGCCCACCACCGTGAGTAGAGTGAACGGGCGTCACTACACGCTTGGCGCGGACTTGTGCCGTCAGCGGAACCGTGGCTCTCATATCCCCAATGTATGTCGCCTGGGCCGCCTTCCTATTCGTGCTCGCGTCAGCCGCCGTGCTGACGTACGCAGCATTCCGCTACAAACAGATTCTCAGCATCACCGGCTACTTCATCAAAGCCGCGACGGTGTACATCCTCGTCGGTGAAGAAGACGCGCGCCTCGCCGCCGTCGCCGCCGGCAAGGGGGCCACGCTCAACGACCGCCTGCGCATGAAGGAATTCATCGCGACGCTGTCCGGCTCCTTCCGCAGTCAGAAGGGCAAGCGCTGGGAGAAGCAGATCGAGCGCTCCAACTACCTGAGCAAGGAACTCGACAACGGCGGCGCGCTCAGCCAAGAGGCCTTCGAGGCGCGCGAAGCGCTGCGCCTGCGCAACGACGTCTACCTGCGCGCCCTCAAGTCGGGCGACGCCGGCGTGTTCCTGCGCCGTTATCCGCAGCTGTTTGGTCGCGAGGCCGAGAAGGCAGTGGCGTCCGGCGATCATCCGGACCAGATCGCCGAGGACATCGTCGCCGACGCGCAGGCGACCGCCAAGGCTGCCCGCCGCCCCGCTGCCGGCGCATAAGTCCTTATTCCAGGCTGATTTTCAATGGCCGCTGCCCTTTTGGGGCGCGGCCATTGGTTTTTCCTATGGCTGGCCTCGGCGCGTCGCTCAATCGCCCCGATAGATTGGTTCGGCCGGCGAACCGGCCGATGCTCCTTTCAGGTTCGCGGGGCTGCATGGTGCAGCGCCGCCCAGCAAACGGAGCACCCCATGGCCTGGAAGACACCGAAGATCACCGTCATCAGCGTCGGCATGGAAATCAACTGCTACGCCTGCGCCGAGCTCTAAGCTTTCGGGCGGAGAGCGGCGGGTAACCGCCGCGTGGTGCAAAGCCCCGGGGAACCCCCGGGGTTTTGCACGTTTGAGGCCCGGCTTGCACGGCGCCGCGGCCCGGCACATCCTTGGTGCGTGCCGCGCATTCGTCTTCGCCCCTTGGTCGCCGCCGCTCTCTTGGCCGCGGCACCGGCGTTCGGTGCCGACTTCGACGCCGGCATGAACGCGGCGCGCCAAGGCGACTTTGCCACTGCGTTCGCCGAGTGGAAGCCACTCGCCGATGCCGGCCACGCCCGCGCCCAGGTCAACCTCGGCGAGATGTACGAGACCGGCATGCACGTCGATTTCGACTTGGTCGAAGCCGCGCGCCTGTTCCGCGCCGCCGCCGAGAGCGGCTTCGCCCTCGGTCAGCTGCGCTACGCCATGGTGCTGCAAAAGGGCGAGGGCGTGCCGAAGGACAAAGCCGCGGCGATGGCCTGGCTGGTAAAGGCCGCCGAGCAGCACAACCCCCACGCCGTCTACGAGATCGGCTACGCCTATCACGAGGGCGAAGGCGTCGATGCCAACCCGGCCGAGGCGATGAAGTGGTTCATCATTGCCGACGAGTACGGCCACGAAGAGGCCTACTACGCCGGCACCTACACCGCCGACCGCCTCACCAACGAACAGGTCATCGCCGCCAGCCAGGCGGCCATGGAGTGGATGGCCAAGCGCCCGCGCCCGGAGACGCGCTAGGGTCCGGACTCAATTGACCCAAGGGATCAAGGCGGCGGCGAGGTAGGCACCGCTGAGGTAGTTGCGGGCGAGCTTGTCGTAGCGGGTTGCGATGCGGCGCCAGTCCTTGAGACGGCACCACATGCGCTCGATCCGGTTG
>CAMDPO010000023.1 GCA_945904955.1 Rhizobium sp. Q54 | reverse complement strand
CACTCGCGCGACGAGGCGCGGCGCCACGTCGACTACCTTACTTCTTTCGTGTTCGGCGCCGCCGCCTAGCGGTCGTCTTTGTTTGGGGCCGCCGCCTCGCGGCTGGGCTTGTTCGGCGCTGCCGCCTGCACTCGGCAGCAAAACGGGTGACGCCCGCGTACAGGGGCGTCACCCGTTCTCTTTTCTTGCCTAGTTGAGCGGAGCTACCTGCTGGCGCACGAAGCCCGGCAGGTCGGCATCGGTGAACGCCACGACGTAGAACGTGTTCTGGCCGGAGACGTCGGTCAGGAAGTCGTTGTCGTTGGCGATGAACAGGGTGTGCTGGACCGCGCCGTTGATGGTGACGTCGGGACCGAACGCCATGCCCTCGATCTTGGCCGGCACCTTGTCCGGCGTGACGCCGTTGGCGCCGAGCAGAGCGACCAGGTCGAGGAACTGCGTCTTCTTCACCGCCGCGTCCACCGCCTGCTGGCCGTAGAGGTTGGTGATGTCGGTGGCGTTGGCGATGTCGATGCGGAACATCTTCTTCACCTTGGCGGCGGAGTTGTCGCCGAGGCCGGCGCCGTCCCGCTCATCGAGCAGGAACTCGTGGTCGTTGATGGCGATGATCTCGCTGATGCCCGACCCGTCGGTCAGCATGTAGCCGAACTCCTTGGTCGCGCCCGACGCGATGTCGATCGTCACGATGCGCACCAGCTTTTTGGTGGCGGCAACGGCGGCGTCCTGCACCAGCGCGGCCTGCATGATGCCGACCAGGGTCTTGCCGTCCGGGGTGATGGCGAGGCCTTCCATGCCCTTGTTGGCGGTGCGGCCGACGGTGTTCTCGCCGATCTCGGTATCGCCGAGCGGGGAGAGGATCGGGCTGTCCAGGTTGCCGGGCAGCTTGAACGCCTTCACGCGGGCGCCGGTGACGCGGTCGAATTGGTAGACGTACGGACCGTACTCGTCCGACAGGAAGAGGAACTTGCCGTCGTTGGAGAGCTGGATCGCTTCCGGATCGAAGCGGCCGTTCTCCGGGTGCACCGCCGTCTTGGCGCGGTCATAGGCGTCCGAGCGGCCGGTGAAGAAGAACTTGGCGGCAGTGTTCTGGCCCGGCGTGCCGGCGGCTGCACCGACGTCGGCACCATTGCCGTAGGTCAGGGCCGTCGCGTTCCACAACAGAGTGGTGGCGCGCAGGGTCGGCGTCAGGGTGTAGGGCAGCGCGCTGCCGGCGGCGGCCGGCGTCAGCGCCATCTGGATCGTGTGGAAGCGCGGGATCCACGTCACGGTGTTGTCGATCTTGGCGTTGTAGACCGTGGCGTTCGGGCCGCGGTCGGGGACGCCCAGGAAGATGCCGTTGCCGGCGTAGGCGAGGCCTGAGCCGACGCCGCCCAGGATGTTGGCGGCCATGCCGTTCTCGAGCTTGCCGGTCAGGCCGGACAAGTCGGCGAGCGGGCCGGCGCTGCTGGCGCTCAGCGTGCCTTGGGCGATCAGAGTGGGAGCGGCGTGGGCTGCCGGCGCGGCCAGCAGGCCAAGCGCAAGCGGGAGGAACAGTGCGCGCATCGTCGGGGTGTCTCCGAGGTGATGCCGGTGAGAAGGCCGGCGAGGCGCGGACAGTGGCGGCGCAACATGACGGTTGGATTGCAGCGCGATGACGCGACGGTTGCGTCGCCGTGACGGCACGGCGGTAACCCAAACGACTCCGCGTTGTCACCCTCCGGACGCGGGTGCGACCTAGCGTCACCGCGTCGTTTGCCACGCGGGAGAGTTGTCATGCGCAAGATCGGTCTGACTCTGGGGTTGGTGCTGGCCACGGCGGTTGCTCCGCAAGCCGCGTTCGGTTGGGGCGCGACCGGCCACCGCATCATCAGCGAAGTGGCCATGGCCACCTTGCCGGCGGAGTTGCCGGCGTTCCTGCGCACGCCAGACGCGGCGCGCATGGTCGGCGAGCTCGGCCGCGAAGGCGATCGCTCCAAGGGCGCTGGCCGTCTGCACGGCGCCGAGCGCGATCCCGGCCACTACATCGACCTGTACGACGACCAGACCGTGTTCGGCGGCCCGAAGATCGACAACCTGCCGCCGACGCGCGAGGAGTTCGACACGGCAATGCGCGCAGTCGGGCAGAGCCAGTACAAGGCCGGCTACCTCTATTACGAGCTGATCGAGGGCTGGCTGCAGCTGCGCATCGATTTCGCCTACTGGCGCGTGCTGGCCGCGGCCGAGGCGGCGGCCACGGACCCGGCGCGCAAGGCCGAGTACGCCGCGGATCGCAAGCTGCGCGAGATGCTGATCGTGCGCGACCTCGGCTACTGGAGCCACTTCGTCGCCGACACGACCAACCCGCTGCACGTCAGCATTCACTTCAACGGCTGGGGCAACTTCCCCAATCCGAACAACTACACGAACTCGAACACGATCCACGCGCGCTTCGAGGGCGAGTTCGTGCGCAACAACGTGACGAGCAAGGACCTGGCCGACGCGGTCAAGACCATCGCGGTGCGCGATTGCGCCTGCACCATCGAGCAGCGCACGGTTCAGTACATCCTGGACTCGTTCAAGAACGTCGTGCCGCTCTACGAGCTGGAGAACAAGGGCGCGTTCGTACCCGGCAACGCCGCCGGCAAGGCGTTCGCGATCGAGCGTACGGCTGCGGCCGTTGCCGAGCTGCGCGACCTGGTCGTGTTCGCGTGGACGTCGAGCGCGACGGCGACGGTCGGCTACCCCATCGTCAACGTCGCCGACGTGATGGCCGGCAAGGTCGACCCGTACGTCGCCCTATTCGGCGCCGACTGAGCGCCATGCAACGTTCGATGCAACGGTGGATGAGCCCGCTGGCGGTGTACCTGGGCCTCGCCCAGGTCGCCCTGGCGGCGCCGGTCATCGTGCAGCTGGAGTGGGAGCACCTGATCCCGGCCGCGTCGCGCCAGGCCGTGGTGCGCGGCGTCGTCCAGCATGGCGCAGAGCTGACGACGGAGGCCGACGGGGCCGTAGTCCACGACTTCGACGGCGAGACGGTGCGCTTGGCGGGCTTCATCGTGCCGCTCGAGTTCGACGGGCAGCTGGTGACCGAGTTCCTGCTGGCGCCCTATGCGGGCGCCTGCGTGCACGTGCCGCCGCCACCACCCAACCAGCTGGTCTACGTGCTGGCGCCGAAGGGGTTTCGGTTGAACAGCCTCACCGACGCCGTCGTCGTCACCGGTACGATGAAGGTCGCAAACGTGGCGACCGAGCTCGCCCCAGCCGGCTACAGCGTCCTCGCCAGCCGGGTAGATCGATACCGGTTCTAGACGCCGGCGGCACCGCACGCCTGCAACGCTCCGTTACCAAACGGGCGTGCCGCGAAATCCGCGAGCAACATCCCGACGCTACGTATGGTCCTGCGCCGCATGTGCAGCGCGGTGCAGCTCCTCCTTCAGGCGGTGCTGTCTCCCGGGGGTATTTGGTTGGAGTCGGAATACATGAAAAAGCGTTTTGTGGTGGCTGCCGTTGCCGTCGTCGTGACGGGCGCAGCGTTGGTAGGGGTAGTGCAGGCGCAAGATGTGCGCGGCGGCAACACCGGCTTGCTGGGCGCGTTCGACACCAACAAGGACGGCGCGGTGACCCAGGACGAGATCAACGCGGCGCGCGGCGCCAACCTCGCCAAGTTCGACAAGAATGCCGACGGCAAGCTGTCGGTCGAGGAATACAGCGCGCTGTGGCTCGATGCCATGCGCACGGACATGGTGCGTCAGTTCCAGGGCCATGATGTCGATGGCGACGGCCAGGTGACAACCGACGAGTTCAACGCCCGCTTCAAGGACACCGTGGCGCGCGCCGACATCAACAAAGACGGCAAGGTGGACGCCACCGACACCCAGCGTCCGGTCGCCCAGCAGCAGGCCCCGCAACAGCGCGGCGGCAACGACGGCCCGCAGATCCGCCGTCCGGATCAGGGCCCGCAGCAGCCGCAGCAGCGCCAGGCGCCGCAACAGCAACAGCAGCAGCGCGGCCGTGGTGCCGCGGCGACCGTGCCGGCCACCCCGGACGTCGCTCCGCGCGCCATCTAGGTCTTCGCACGCCGGCACCCTCCCGCCGGCTCGCATGCGATTGCCCCGGGGCGCTTCACGCGCTCCCGGGGCAACTCGTTTCTTAAGTCCTACTGCGGCCGGCGGAACAGGCCGAGGTAGACGGCCTTGCCGAGAATGTGGCCCTGCATCGCTTCCATCACCTTGGTGCGGGTGGCGAAGGCGTCGTCGACAGCTTCGACCGGCAGAGGAATGTCGAGGGCGTAGAGCTCGAACACATAGTGGTGCATCGGACCGTTGGCGCCAGCGCCGGGACCGCGATAGACGGGACCGGTCGCGCTGGTCTGGCGGCTGCCGTCGGGCAGCGTCGCGCCCCGCGCTACTCCTTCGGGCAGTCCGGTCGCCGTCACCGGGATGTTCCACACCAGCCAGTGCAGCTGGTCGTCGGTGGTGCGGTTGCGCACGACTTCCATGTCATGCATGTGCAGCAGGAAGCTTCGCGTGTTGGCCGGAGCGTTCGCCCACGTCAGCGCGGGCGACGTGCCCTCACCGGGTGCGGCGCCGGGAGCAGCCTGGCTGAAGCGCACCGGGATGACGCCGCCGTCGGCGAACGCTGTCGTCGAAAGCGTGAACATCGCTGCGCCTCCTCCTCCCGCACCGCCCGCGCCCACGGCAGGCGCTTGGGCGAGGGCGACCGACGCCGACAACAGCGTCGCGACGAAGACTAGAAGGGATCGAAGGAAGCGCATGGGTTTTCCTCCTCGGTCGGAGTGATGCCTGGCACCAAGCTTAGCACCGCGTGGCTACGGCCCCACGCGGCGGCGGCGCAGCCAGCGACGGACGAGGCTCACGCCGAGAACGGCAACGGTGCCGACGAGGGCGGCGAGCGCGATCTGCAGCGCGATGTTGGTGGCCGACGGCTCGCGCAGCATCCGACCGAACTGCTCGGACAGCAATGTCACCCCCGCGGTAAGCGGGAGCATGCCGATCAGGCTGCCGATCATGAAGTCGCGGAAGCGAATGTGGGTGGCGCCCGCGGCGTAGCTGACCAAGGCGAAGGGCGCGATGGGGAGCAGGCGGGCCACCACCATCGTCTCGATGCCGCGCTCGCCCATGGCGACCGAAATGCGATGCAGGCGGCCACCGGCTCCCTCGAGCACGTCGCGATGGCCGAGACGCGCGCCGACGCCGTAGTTGGCGGCGGCGCTGAGGATGCTGCCGAACACGGACACGGCGAATCCGGCGACCGGGCCGAGCACGAGCGCGGTCACCGCGATCAGCGCCATGTGCGGCGCGAGCAGCAAGCCGAGAGCGACATACGCGGCTATTCCGCCGGCGTACGCGTACCAGCGGCCGCGCAACGCGCGCTGCCAGTCGTCCCATGCGTTGGGATCGAGAAGATCGGCGGCCGGTCCCCACTGCCACAAGGCGGTCAGGCCGGCGAGCACCACGAGCACGAGCGCAGCGCGCACGGCTCGGCGTCGTCGCATAGGCGCCACGTCCCCTCCCCCTTCTTCGGCCGCAGTGACGCGTGCCGAACCTTCACGCGCCTGTGATGCATCCAAATGGCGTGCGAATCCCGTAGTCTCGACAAGAGATTGGCACTTTCCGCCCTGTCACAAGGATGCGCCCGTGCGCCGGTTCCTGACCCTCGTCCTCGCCACGCCCCTGTTGCTTTGGCTGCTGGCCGCGCCCGCCGCGGCCCAGATCGCGCCCCCGGCCGGCACCGTGGCACGCATTCAGGGCAATGCCCTGGCGGTGCGCAACGCGGTACCGCGTGTGCTGGCGGTGGGTGAGCCCATCCAGATCGGTGACGTGCTGTCGACCGGCGCGGATTCGCGCCTCGAGGTCAAGATGATCGACGACGCGACCTTCACGCTCGGCGCCGAGACCGCGTTCGTGGTGGTCGACTACACGTTCGGCCAGGCGAGCAACAGCGGCACGTTGCGCGTCATCAAGGGCGCATTCGCGGTGACGTCCGGCAAGATCGCTCAACTGGCCGACAACTCGATGAAGGTGCAGACCGACGTCGCCACCATCGGCATCCGCGGTACCACCGTATGGGGCGGACCGATCGACGGCGTGTTCGGCGTGGTGCTGCTCGATGGTCGCGCGGTCAGCGTGGAGAACGCCGCCGGACGGGTCGATCTGACGACCGTGGGCGCCGGCACGGGCCTTGGGCCCACCGGTGCGCCGACGGCGCCCAACGCGTGGGCCGCCGAGAAGCTCAACCGCGCTCGCGAGTCGGTAGCGTTCCGCTAGCGACCCACGAGCGCGGCGAACCGTTCGGGCGTCTAGACCCGCTGGACCAGGAAGACGATGCCGAGCACGATCAGGATGACCAGCAGGATGCCGACAACGCTGCCTCTCGCCGGCTGATTCTGCAGAGTGCCGGCGAGGCGCGAAACCTCGGAGTCGGACAGCGCGGCGATTGCGCACGTCATCGCGCGCCATAAAGCCGCTGCGAGGCCGACGGCGCAGCCCTTGGCGCTGCCGTACCAGCGCACCGAGGCGCGGTCAACGTTGCCGACCGGGCGATGTTGAAGATCTACCGCCGCCTGCGGCCGGGCGAGCACCCGGAGATCGAGATGGGGCGGCACCTCACCGAGGTCGCCGGATATGCCAACGCGCCCGCGCACCTTGGCGCCATCGAGCACGTTGCCGAGGACGGCACGACCACCGCGGTCGCCGTGCTGCGCGCCTATGTGGCGGCGCAGGGAGACGGCTGGCACCTGGCGACCGAGCATCTCAAGCGCGAGCTCGAGACGCTGATGCTGCAGCCCGCCGACCAGGCGCCCGATCCGGCCACCACGCACGCGGCGTTCCTGGTGCGCGTGGCAACGCTGGGACGGCGCGCCGCCGAGCTGCACCGTGCCCTGGCGGTACCGGACAACGAGGCGTTCCAACCCGAGACCCTCGGCGCGTCGTACTTCGACTCGCTCGGCCATGCGATCGAGCGGCAATTGCAGGCGGCCTACGAGGCGCTCGGGCGCAGCATGACGAACCTCGACGAGGCAGCGTGCCGCGACGCGCAGATGTTCCTCGACGCCAAGGAAGCGTTGCTGACGCGCCTGCATGCGCTGGTGCCGACCGAGGCCAAGGTCGTGGCGACGCGGGTGCATGGCGACCTGACCCTCGGCAACGTCGTGCCGGTGAAGGAGGATTGGTACATCCTCGACTTCGAGGGCAATCCGTCGCGGCCGCTGGCCGAGCGCCGCGCCAAGGCGCCGCCCCTGCGCGACGTCGCCAGCATACTGCGCACCGTGGACTATGCCGCCCGGACGGTAGCCTTCGAGCGGGCCGGGATGTTGCCCACGGCAGCGGCAGATGCCGAATTCCACGCCTTGGCCTGGCGGGACGCTGCCTACACGGTGTTCTTGGCTGCCTATCGTCACGCCGCCGCAGGCGCGCCGGGCTGGCCAGAGGACGAAGGCCTGCGCAGCCGCCTCACCGACCTTTACCTACTGGAAAAGGCGCTCTATGAGGTCTCCTGCGAAGCTGCGAATCGTCCCCTATGGCTTCGTATCCCCGTGCGTGGAATCCTTGAAATGCTGGGACTGACTAAGGCCCTGGCCTGAGAGCGCCTCCCCCAAGGGGCACACGCCCCTGTCTGAAGGACAATGTCGCAGCCGAGCTCGCGTCTTCGTGGCGGCAAGTCCCCTGAGGCTCCTGCCGATCCGACGGTCACCGCTGGCGCCGTAGCGGCCGTGCTGCGCGCCGACATCGGCGACGCGTTCGGCTTCTTCGGCATGCACGAGGTGCCGGCAGGCTTCGTCGTCCGCGTCTTCCAGCCCGAGGCGCACGGCGTCGAGGTGCTCGACGCGGCGACGGGCGACCTTGTCGCCAACCTGCCGCAGTTCGATGCCAGCGGCCTGTTCGCCGGCGTTCTGCCGCGCAAGAGCCGCTTCCGCTACCAGCTGCGCGTCAGCGAAGGCGCCGGCATTCGCGTCATCGACGACCCCTATCGATTCCCGACGGTGCTCGGCGACCTCGATTCCCACCTGATCGCTGAAGGCAATCACCTGCGCCTGTACGACAAGCTCGGCGCACACGCAATCGAGATCGAGGGCGTTGCCGGCACGCACTTCGCGGTGTGGGCGCCGAATGCGAGCACCGCGGCGATCGTCGGCGACTTCAACGCGTGGGACGGGCGCCGCCTGCCGATGCGCAAGCGCATCGAGTGCGGCGTGTGGGAGATATTCCTGCCCGGCGTGCAACCCGGCGCGCTCTACAAGTTCGAGTTCAAGGGCCCGCGGGGCCAGCCGCTCTCCCTCAAGGCCGACCCGCTCGCGTTCCAGATGGAGTTGCGGCCGCAGACGGCATCGGTCGTCAGCACGCCGCTGCCGCCGGCGCCGCGCGACACCGAATGGGAGCGCCAGCGCGCGCGCATCAACGACCGCTCGGCGCCGATCTCGATCTACGAGGCGCACCTCGGCTCCTGGATGCGCGTGCCGGGCGAAGGCAATCGCTTCCTCACCTATCGCGAGCTCGGCGATCGCCTGATTCCGTACGTGCGAGACATGGGATTCACGCACTTGCAGCTGATGCCGGTGTCGGAGTTCCCGTTCGACGGCTCGTGGGGCTACCAGCCCGTCGGCATGTTCGCGCCGACGGCGCGCTTCGGCACGCCGGCTGACTTTGCCGCGTTCATCGCGCGCGCCCACGCCGAAGGCATCGGCGTGATGGTGGACTGGGTACCAGGACACTTCCCCACCGATCCGCACGGCCTTGGCTACTTCGACGGCACGGCACTGTACGAGCACGCCGACCCGCGGCTCGGGTTCCATTCGGACTGGAACACGCTGATCTTCAATTACGGGCGGCGCGAGGTGGCGAACTACCTGACCGCCAACGCACTGTTCTGGTTCGATCGCTACAAGATCGACGGCCTGCGCGTCGACGCGGTGGCCTCGATGCTGTACCTCGACTACAGCCGCAAGCCCGGCGAATGGGTGCCGAACCGCTTCGGCGGCAACCAGAACCTGGAAGCCGTCGCCTTCCTTAAGCGCCTGAACGAGCTGATCTTTTCACGCCACCCCGGCACCACCACCGTGGCCGAGGAATCCACCGCATGGCCGGGCGTGTCGCGCCCCACCTACGACGGTGGCTTGGGCTTTGGCTACAAGTGGAACATGGGGTGGATGCACGACACGCTGCGCTACATGCAGCAAGACCCGATCAACCGCCGCTATCACCACAACGACATCACGTTCGGCTTGGTCTACGCGTGGGACGAGAACTTCGTCCTGCCGCTCAGCCACGACGAAGTGGTGCACGGCAAGGGCTCGCTGATCGGCCGCATGCCGGGCGACTCCTGGCAGCGCTTCGCCAATCTGCGCGCCTACTACGGCTTCCAGTGGACGCACCCGGGCAAGAAGCTGCTGTTCCAGGGCGGCGAGTTCGCCCAGGAGCGTGAGTGGAACCACGACCACAGCCTGGACTGGCACCTACTCGAATCGGCGCCGCACCGCGGCATGCAAGCGCTGGTGCGCGACCTCAACCGCGTCTACCGCTCGACGCCGGCGTTGCATCAGCTCGACTGCGACCGCGCCGGATTCGAATGGATCGACCTGCACGACTCCGACAACAGCGTGTTCACGTATCTGCGCCTCGGCCAAGGCGACGCGCGCCCGGTGCTGGTGGTGATGAACATGACGCCGGTGGTGCGCGGCGTGTACCGCGTCGGCGTACCGCGCCTCGGTACCTGGCGCGAGATCCTCAACACCGACGATGTGCGCTATGGCGGCAGCGGCGTGGTCGCCAAGACCGGCGCGGCGGCCGAGGAGATCGCTCACAACTACCGCCCCTACTCGGTCGCGCTCACCCTGCCGCCGCTCAGCACCTTGATCCTGGAGTGGACGCCGTCGTCCTAACGATCTCCATCGCATGACCGCCGTCTGGCCCGGACAGCCGTATCCCCTCGGCGCCACTTGGGACGGCAGCGGTGTGAACTTCGCGCTGTTCTCGGCGAACGCGGAGCGGGTCGAGCTGTGCCTGTTCGACCGCCCCGACCGGCCCGAGGTCGCGCGCATCATCCTGCCCGAGTACACGAACCAGATTTGGCACGGGTACCTGCCCGAGGCGCGGCCGGGGCAGCTCTATGGCTATCGCGTGTACGGGCCCTATGAGCCCGAGCGCGGCCACCGCTTCAACGCGCACAAGCTGCTGCTCGACCCGTATGCCAAGGCCATCAAGGGCTCGCTGCAGTGGTCGGACGCGCTGTTCGGCTATCGCATCGGCCACCCGCGCGGCGACCTGTCGTTCGACCGGCGCGACTCGGCGCGCTTCATGCCGAAGTCCCAAGTGGTGGACCCGCTCTATCAATGGGGCGACGACCGGCCGCCGCACGTGCCGTGGGCCGACACGATCGTCTACGAGGCCCATGTGCGCGGCTTCACCATGCGCCACCCGGGCGTGGCGGTGGCGAGCCGCGGCACGTTTGCCGGACTGGCAACGCCGGAGGCGATCGAGCATCTGGTGCGGCTCGGCGTGACATCCATCGAACTGCTCCCGATTCATGCGTTCTTCGATGAGGGCCACCTGATCGATCAGGGTCTGAAGAACTACTGGGGCTACAACTCCATCGGGTTCTTCGCGCCGGAGCCGCGCTACAGCGCCACCGGCGACGCCATCAACGAGTTCCGCGCGGCGGTGCGCGAGCTGCACCGCGCCGGCATCGAGGTGATCCTCGACGTGGTCTACAACCACACCGCAGAGGGCAGCGAGCTCGGGCCGACGTTCTGCTTTCGCGGCATCGACAACGCCAGCTACTACCGCCTCGTGGCCGGCTCCGAGCGGCACTACATCAACGACTCGGGCTGCGGCAACGTGCTGAGCGCGGCGCACCCGCGTGTCGTGCAGATGATCGTCGACTCGCTGCGCTACTGGGTCGAGGAGATGCACGTCGATGGCTTCCGCTTCGACCTGGCGCCCATCCTGGGGCGTGAGGCGAACGGCTTCGATCCCAGCAGCGGTTTCTTCGACGCCATCCTGCAGGACCCGGTGCTGAGCAAGGTCAAGCTGATCGCCGAGCCGTGGGACATCGGCCCGGGCGGCTACCAGCTCGGTAGCTTCCCGCCCGGCTGGGCGGAGTGGAACGACCGCTACCGCGATGATGCGCGCGGCTTCTGGCGCGGCGACCAGAACACCCTGCCGCAGTTCGTGCGCCGCGTGCACGGCTCGGCGGACATCTTCGACCGCCAGGGGCGCAGGCCGTGGGCGAGCGTCAATTTCGTCGCCGCCCACGACGGCTTCACCATGAACGACCTGGTGAGCTACGCCAATCCGCAGAACGTCGCCAACGGCAAGCCGTACGACGGCAACAACAACAACATCTCGGCCAACTACGGCGCCGAGGGGCCGACGGGGGACTCCGGCATCGTCGCGTTGCGCGAGCAGCAGAAGCGCAACTTCCTGGCGACGCTGTTCCTCAGCCAAGGCATCCCGATGCTGCTGGCCGGCGACGAGATCGGCCGCAGCCAGCGCGGCAACAATAACGCCTACTGCCTCGACGACGAGATCAATTGGTTCGACTGGGAAGGCATCACGCCGGCGGATCGCGCGCTGTTCGCATTCGCCCAGCGCCTGATCAAGGTGCGCAAGGAGCATCCTGTGCTGCGGCGGCCACGCTACCTGCACGGCCAGCACGTGTCGCGCGAGGGCGTGAAGGATGTTACGTGGATTGCCACGGACGGCGGCGAAGTGCGCGGCGAGCAGTGGGCCGATCCCAACAACCGCTGCGTCGGCATGATGCTGAATGGCCGCGCCGGTGATTTCTTCGACGAGCGCGGCAAGGCGGTCGACGACGCCGTGTTGCTTCTCCTGATCAACGGCGCCCAGGATGCCGTCAACTTCGTGCTACCAGCGGTGCCAAACACGATGCGCTGGAAACTGATTCTTGACACGAGCGAGCCGCACGCCGAGGCCGGCGAGGACGCCGGCCCGCACGGCGGCGAGCGCAGTGTTGCACCCCTCACCATGATGTTGCTGGCAGCGGAATGACCCTACGGACCTCGCCTCTCGAACGCCTGGCGCGTAGCCACGGCATCCAGCTTGCCTACCGCGACGCCCTCGGCGCCGAGCATCGCGCCACGCCGGAGACGATGCGCGTGCTGCTCGCCGGCATCGGCGTGGAGGCGGCGACCGACGCCGCCGTACGCGGCAGCTTGGAGACCGGGCGCACCGAGCATTGGCGCGAGGTGCCGCGTACCCTTGCGGTCGACCCGGGCGGCGTGGTCGACATGCCGATAGCGGCGGCAGCCGGCAGCGACCGGATGCTGGTGCGCATCGACCTCGAGGACGGCACCCGGCGCGAGCTGCAAGCAGACGCGCGCCTGTTGGCCCGCAAGCAGGTGGACGGCAAGCGCCTCGAGCGGTGGCGCGTTCGCCTGCCCCACGACCTGCCGTTCGGCATTCATCGGCTGACGCTGCCGCAAGCGAACGTCGGCACCAGCCTGCTGGCGGCGCCGCGCCAGTGCTACCTGCCCGGCGACGTGCGCGCCGGTGCGCGGCACTTCGGCGTCGCGCTGCAGCTCTACGGGCTGCGCTCGCGCCGCAACCTCGGCATGGGCGACTTCGAGGATCTTGCGGGCTTCGCCGAGCTGTGCGCGAGCCATGGCAGCGCGGTGGTCGGCGTCAATCCGCTGCACGCGTTGTTTCCGTCCGACCCGGGCCACTTCAGCCCCTATGGACCGTCGAGCCGGGCATTCCTGAACATTCTCTACATCGCCGTGGATCGCGTGCCGGAGTTCGTCGAGAGCCCGGCGGCGCGCGCAGCAATGACGAGCGCGGCCTTCCAGACGGCGGTGACGGCCGCACGTGCCGAGACGATGGTGGACTACCCGACGGTCGCGACACTCAAGATGCCGATCCTCGAGCTGCTGCATGCGCGCTTCCGCGAGCGGCCGGCGAGCGACCCGCGCGCCCTGGCCTATGCCGCGTTCAGCAAGGAGATGGGCGCGGCGCTCAACGACCATGCGCTGTTCGACGCGCTGCACGAGCATTTCTTCCGCCGCGACATGGGGCTGTGGGACTGGCGGCGCTGGCCGGAGCCGTATCGGCGCCGCGACAGCGTCGAGGTGCGCGCCTTTGCCGAGCGCAACCGCCCGCGCATCGAGTTCTTCCGCTGGGCGCAATGGGAGGCGGACTGCCAGCTCGGCCAGGCGCAAGCGCGCGGCAAGAAGGCCGGCATGGCGCTCGGCCTGTACCAGGACATCGCGGTTGCCTCGCATCCCGGCGGCAGCATGGGGTGGAGCTTCCCCGACGCCATGATCAAGGGTGTCAGCGTCGGCGCGCCGCCCGACGACATCAACCCGCTCGGCCAGAGCTGGGGTGCGGCGGCGTTCTCGCCGCGCGGCCTGCGCGCCACCGGATATCTGCCCTTCCGCGCCTCGGTGCGCGCCTCGATGCGCCACGCCGGCGCGGTGCGCATCGATCACGTCATGAGCGTGCAGCGCCTGTTCTGCGTGCCCGAGGGCGCCAGTGCGACCGAGGGCGCCTACATCCACTACCCGTGCGCCGAGATGCGCGGCGTCATCGCGCTCGAGTCCGTGCGCAACCGCTGCATGGTGATCGGCGAGGATCTCGGCACCGTGCCGCCGGGATTCCGCGAGCGCATGGCCGACGCGGCCGCCCTTTCCTACAAAGTGTTCTTCTTCGAGCGCGACCAGGGCGGACGGCCGGTGCGACCGGAAAAGCTGCCGCGCCAGGCGCTGGTGACGGCGACCACCCACGACCTGCCGACCTTGGCGGGATACTGGAACGGCCGCGACTTGGACTGGCGCGACCAGCTCAACTTCTACCGCAAACCCGAGGATCGGCCCGCGGCGCGCCAGGAGCGCGTCCACGATCGCGGCCGGCTGGTCGATGCGCTCGTCGAGCTTGGCCTGCTGCCGCGCGGCACACCCGCCGACCGCGAACTGCCGGCGGCGTTCTTCGCCGCGGTCTATGCGTCGCTGGCTCGCAGCCCGTCGATCCTGATGATGGTGGCGGCCGAGGACCTGGTCGGCGAGGTCGAGCAGCCCAACCTGCCCGGCACCTTCAACGAGCACCCGAACTGGCGCCGCAAGCTCACGGCAACGCTCGAAGAGCTGCGCAGCGACGCGCGCTTCGCAGCGATCAGCGCGGCGATCCGGAGCGAGCGCGGGCCTTGAGGCGCGGCTTGGCGGCGCGGCCGACCGCCGCGACGTCATCGCGCAAGCTGGCAGGGACCGGGCGGCAGGCGCACGCTTTCTGATGGGTGCGATGCCAGCGCACGCGCTCAGGCCGCGTCGCATTGCGCGGCAAGACGTGGGCGGCGTGCCAGGCGGCGTTCATCGCCACGGCTGCGGCCAGCGCTCCAGCGCCGCGAGCAGCGGCAGCCACGCCGACTGCGCCGCGATCTCCGAGTCGCGCGTGGCGTGGAACGGTCCGGCGCCACGCTGCATCTGTGTCTGCTCCGCTTTGCGCCAGCGTAGCGTAGCGACGGCGTCGAAGCCCGGTTGCGCCGCA
Source organism: Rhizobium sp. Q54 (assembly GCA_945904955.1). Classification (GTDB taxonomy): domain Bacteria; phylum Pseudomonadota; class Alphaproteobacteria; order UBA2966; family CAIVPW01; genus CAIVPW01. The sequence continues at coordinate 23,971 of CAMDPO010000023.1, read as the reverse complement.
ACCGTCACCACGAGCGGAGTGATTCCGTTGCGGTTGGCGGCCGCGACGGCGTCGGTGCCCGGTACCCCTTCGCCCACGACCAGCACAATGACGTCGGCGCGCTTGTCCAGTTGCCGCCAGGCCTTGGCGCGGCGCGGCAGGGTGCGGGCGATCGCCAGGCGTTGCACCTGGCGCTCGGCCAAGGTCGCCAAGTCGAGGCGGCCCAAACGCGCAATGCGGGGGAGTTCGTCGTCGCGGGCCGCGAGCCAACGGGCCGCGGCCGGCACCGATGCGTGGATGCGGAACGCCGTTCGCAAGCCGGCGGCGGCCCAGGCTGCGGCGACTTGCGCTGCAATCCAGCCGACGGGCGCCGCGTCCTCGCCGATAACGGCGACGACGAACGGGCGGCGCGTGTGGCGGCGCGGCTTGGGGTATGCCGCGCGCACCCGATCCAGGGCGCGCGTGGCCTTGGGCAACAGGCGGCGCGTGTGGTTCTCGATGTGCGCGCATACCGCGCCGCGGATGACGCGCATGGGCGTGCCGAGCTCGGCGGCCGCGGTCGCATCGAGGCGGCCCATCAGGTCGCCCGCCGTGCGCAGGTCGTTGAGGTCGCCGAGCACGTCCTGCAACTGGGCAAGGCGGTGCGCGTACACCTGCGTCGCCTTGGCCTTGGCCGGATAGGCGAGACGCAGAGGCTCGGTCGCGTAGCGCAGCTGCTTAGCGCGCTTGCGCGCCGCATGCCATCCGGCGACGTCGTGGCGATCGCCGGGCTCGGCCGCCAGCAAGCGGCGGTGCAGGGCGCGGATGCGGCGGACGGCAAACTCGCTGGCGCCGAGCTTTGCGGTGAACTCGTCGAGGGGCTGGCGGCGCGCGCTCCAGCCCGACCCATCGAGGCGCAGGGCGAGCGAGCTGACCAGCACGGCCAGGTCGCGGCCGTCGAACGCGCGGCGCAAGGAGCCGAGCGCCGATGCACGGTGCAGGCGCACGGCGACCTCGAAGCCACTGCGATCGACAGCGCTGACCGCGCCGAGGGAGACATCGGGCAGAGTCGAGTCGAGGAACACGTCGCACTCGCGCACCTCGGCGAGCGATTCGAACAGCTGGCGCAGGTCGCCGACGTCGCGGATCAGCTCGGGGTCGAGCAGGCGCGGGAAGATCGCGGCGCAGGCCGTCAAGCGCCGCATGCCGACGCGCATCTGGTGGATGGCCTCGGTCTCGCCGCGCAGGCTGGCGGCCGGCAGATTGCGGATGAAATGCTCGAACGCCTGGCGCAGGACGCGCTCGGCGGCCTCGCCGAGGCTGGCGTCGGCCGGCACCGGGGCGACGCGCGCGTGGTACGGCTGCGGCGCGTGGCCGGCGGCAATGCGGTAGCCGCGCTCCCAGCGATCCTCGGCGGCGAGGCGGACCGGAATGTCGGCGAGCAGGTGCGCGGCGGCGTGCACCGCGACGACGCCGGGGCGGTTGCGCAGGGACAGTTCGGCGAAGGTCGTCTCGGTCGTGCCGACGATGACGACGCCACGGTCAAGCACCGCGTCGAGGACCGGGACGGTGGCCGGGAAGCCGGCCTGGACGCGGGTGAAGCGCAAGGCGAACAGACGCTCGAGCGGTGCCTCGGAGACTCGCACGGCGAGGTCGGGCGGCAGCACGGCAAGCAGATGGCGCCGGTCCGGTCCGCGGCCGAACGCCTCGGCCTCGTGGACGAGGCGTTCGGCGGTGTCGGCATGCAATGGAAACGTCACAACCTGGACGAAGCGTTGGCCGCGGCGCTCGATCGCCAGCGTCATGCCGGCGCGGCGCAAGACGAGGTCGGGCGTGTCGTAGTGGGCGGTCTCGCGGCCTATGGCGGCGCCGGCGCCGAGGCGGGCATGCAGCGCCGCGACGCCCGCCTCGTCGAGATCGAGCCAAACGCGCGGCTCCCCGCGGGTCCACAGGGTGCGCGTGCGCGCCCCGCCGACAGCGGAGGGCGCCTTGGTGATGTCGTATTGGCGCGCCATGGGTGCAGCATAGGTCTACTTCAGCGCCGCTTCGGATTCCATCGCTCGATATCGCGGATGAGCCGGCCCGTAACGCGCTCGTGACGCTTGCGCGCGCGCCCCGCCGCGTCGTCGCGCCGCGAATCCTGGAACGCCGCCTCGCGTTTCAGGCGGCGCAGGCTGTCGAAGCGGGCCGGATCGAGCGTCCCGTCGGCGAGCGCTTGCGCCACAGCGCAGCCAGGCTCGCCCTGGTGGCGGCAGTCGCGGAAGCGGCAGCGCGTGGCGAACTCGCTGACGTCGGAGAACTGCCCGGCGACGTCGGCGCCGTCTTCGTACCAGGGCGCGACTTCGCGCAGACCGGGCGTGTCGATCATCAAGGCACCGGACGGCAGCACCAGCAGCTCGCGGTGCGTCGTCGTGTGGCGGCCGGTGCCATCGTGGCCGCGTACGGCGCCGGTCGCTTGCCGTTCGGTACCGAGCAGGAGGTTGATGAGGGTCGACTTGCCGACGCCCGAGGAGCCGAGGCACGCCACCGTTTCACTCGGCGTCAGGTACAGGCGCAGGGCGTCGACGCCGCTTCCGGTCAGGGCGCTGACCGCTACGACCGGAACGTCCGGCGCGACGTGTGCTATTTCGGCCAGCGCCGCAGCGGGTTCGCCGAGGTCGGCCTTGTTGACCACGATGACGGGCGCCACGTGGCCCGCACCCAGAGCCAACAGGTAGCGCTCGATGCGGCGGGCGCTGAAATCGGCGCCGCCGTCGGTGACGACGAAGGCGCGGGTGAGATTCGCGGCGACCAGCTGGCGCACGGTACGGGCGCCAGCTGCTTCGCGGGCGATCCACGTCTCGCGCGGCAAGACCGCGGCGATGCGTGCCAGATCGAGCAGCGGCTCGAGAGCCACCCAATCGCCGACCGCGGGCAAGTCGATGCCCTCCTCCGCCCGCCAGCGGCCCGGCATCACGGCGGTGCGCTCGCCGGCCTCGCACGCGACCAATGACCGGTCGCCGTCCTGGCGCACGACGCGCCCGGGTACCAATGCAACGTCATCACGGGTGGCCGCGGCAAAGCGCGCGGCCCAATGGGCGTTCCAGCCCAGTACGGAAAGATTCACGGGGAAGGCCCCTAGTCCAAAGTACGCCAAGATGTAGTAGCCCTGGGCGACTTCGCACCGCGCGGCGGCCAGCATGCGCAACGTCGCCTCGTTCTCGACGCCTTCGGCGACAACCGGGAGGCCGAGGGCGTGGCCGAGCTCGGTGATGGCGCGCACGATGGTCGCGGAATCTTCGGAGCGATCCATCGCCTGAACGAACGACTCGCGTCAGGCTACACCGACCTCGGCACCGGCCTTGGCAACCACATCGTCCTGTTCCGTCTGACTCCAGCGGGCACCCTCGACACTACGTTCGGCAACTTCATCGAGCCGGGCGATTCGGGCCGCGGCATCGGTCTTGTCCCGACGCCGGGCGTGGCCGTGCTCAACCCGCTCAAGGTCGATGGCGGCGTCGCCGAATGCTACGGCGTCGCCCGTCTCAGCGACGGCACCTACGTCACCACCGGCTACGGTGCGACGACGGCCGCCGGTGAGCCCTCCACCCTCGGCTCTCCCTCTCCCGGGGCCGCCGGATCCGGCGCTGCAAAGGGTCCCGCTTGCGGGGCCCTTTGCATTTGGCGCGAGACGCGGCGCGGTTTGGCTGGTGCTAGATCCTTCCGGTCAGCAGCAGCACCAAGACGACGACGAGCACAATCGTGAGGGCGCCACTGGGGTAGTAACCCCATCCGCGGCTGTGGGGCCAGGTCGGCAAGGCCCCGACCAAGACCAGGATCAGGACGATAAGCAAGACGGTGCCTAGAGTCATTTCAGGTTTCTCCGATCGAGCAGAGCCAGGCGTGTCGCCCGTTGGAGACGCGCGTCGTGCAGGGGCGTGCGCAACGCGTCAGAGAAGCGCGGCTGGCGTCATGCCACTGCAAGCGCATTTGCGGCGCGGCTTAGCGGAAATGAGAGGACGAAGCGCTTGCGCGCTGCTTCGACAGTGAGCGAGCCGCCGAGTTGTTTCGCCAGCCCATGCACCAGGTTCAGACCAAGCCCGCGACGTCCCTTCGTATCGCCGTCAGACGGAAGGGGAGTCCCGTCGTCAGTGACCCACATCTCGACTCGATCGCTCGCCGGCTTGAACAGGGTCACGTCGATCTCGACCTTGTCGCGTCCCGTTGAGGCGTGCTTGACCGCGTTGGTCACCAGCTCGCTGGCGATCATCGCTACGCGCCCCGCATCGGCGCCGGGCAGGCGAAGATTCTCGGTCGTAGAGACACGCACCCGGAACCGCGGGTCGCCGCGGGTGATGCTGTCGCACACGCCGTTGATCGCCTCGACAACGTTGGCTTCGCCGTTCGACTCCAAGCGATTCATGGTGCCGATGGCCAAGATGCGGTTGCGCGCGGAGTCGATTGCCGTGCGAGCATCGCCGGCAATCACCTTGAGGGATTGAAGCTCCAAGAACCGCGCCGTCATCTGCAACGTATTCTCGACGCGGTGCGTGAGCTCGGACATGGACAAGTCGCGCGACGCAAGTTCGCCCTGCACCGCGGTTGCGGCAAGCCCCCGTTCTGCCGCGCTGGCAGCGAACGTTGCAACGTGCTCCAGGGCACACGCGTCCAGGCCGTCGAAGGAATGGGCAGAGGCATCTTGAACCACCCAAACGACGCCCGTCGCACGGCCGTCCGGGATGCCAAAGGGAACCAGCAGCACTTCCTCGATGACGGTAATTGCGCCGGGCGACGGCGAAGCCTTGCGGTCGATCAGCATTGGCTCACGGCTGGCGATACAAGCCCGAAGAAGGCGGTCGGGCGGCGCTGGGCTGCTGCCAAGGTTGTGATCGACCCGGCCGGCCGTCGGCGACAACACGCACACACCACCATCGCGGCCGGAGCACGCCCAAACGGCAACCCATGCGCAGGCAGCGAATGAGTCATCGGGGGTCATCACCAAAGTGTCGCGCAGGAGCCGCGCACCCTCGATCTCCACCAGCGTGTTGTGGCGAACCTCCGGGCGCACCCAGAGCTCCGAAGTAATCGTATGCGTTGCCGCGCTCATTGCGCACCCCCTCGGCAGCGTCCCGGACGGGTTGTGGTCCGCTCAAGGTAGCGAGCAACTCCTCCGGCTCGGTATTCGTACGAATACGTACATGCGGGCGAGTCGCGAGGCGAACTGCGGCGAGTCGCCTCACGGCCGGGTTGGGCCGATGCAAGTCGGACGCTACCGCGGCACCGGCGGCCGCGCCTAGAGTTCGCTGGGTGAAGGTCCGGACGAACGACTAGGCCGCCCCGCAGGACGGCCCGAGGCAATGGTGGGCGCACGAGGACTCGAACCTCGGACCCGGTGATTAAGAGTCACCTGCTCTACCGACTGAGCTATGCGCCCCCAAGGCGTGGCGGAGGGCCGTTGGAAAGGCCGATCCGCGTCTCGGAGAGCGGGGGATATAGCAAGCTCTTGGCCCGGGTTCAAACCCTAAGGCAGAGGTCCTTAGCTGACCGGCCCGCCCGGGCGCCTGGGGATGCGGATGTCGCGGTGGATGTACACCGAGATGACCAGGCCGAAGCCCGCCATCAGGGTCACCATGGCCGTGCCGCCGTAGGAGATGAGCGGCAGCGGCACACCCACCACGGGCAACAGGCCGGTGACCATGGCGATGTTGATGAACACGTAGCAGAAGAACGTGGTGCCGATGCCCATCGCCACCAGGCGGCCGAAGTGGTTGCGCGAGCGCAGCGCGATGGCCATGCCGTAGGCCAGGATGCAGACATAGAGCCCGAGCAGGCACAGGGCGCCGACCATGCCGAATTCCTCGGCCAGCGTCGTGAAGATGAAGTCCGTCTGCATCTCGGGCAGGAAGCTCAGGTGGCTCTGGGTGCCCTCGCGGAAGCCGCGGCCGAAGATGCCGCCGGCGCCAAGGGCGATCTTGGACTGTAGGATGTGGTAGCCGGCGCCGAGCGGGTCGCGCTCGGGGTCGAGGAAGGTGAGGATGCGGTTCTTCTGGTAGTCGTGCAGGAACTGCCAGCCGAGGGGCACCATCGCAGCGGCCGCGGCGAAGGCGACGCCGAACACCCAGATGCGCACGCCGGCCAGGAAGCACAGTGTGGCGCCGCACATCAGGAGGAGCGTGGCCGTGCCGAGGTCCGGCTGCACCAGAACCAGCGCGGCCGGCGCCAGGATCATCACAACGGGAACGAACAGCCACTTGAGGGACTGCGCTTCCTCGAGCGTGTGCTCGTGGAAGTAGCGCGCGAGGGCAAGGACCAGCGACACCTTCATCAGCTCGGACGGCTGCAGCGAGATGATGCCGATGTCGATCCAGCGCTGGGCACCCATGCTGGCGTAGCCCGCGACGTCCACACCGACCAGGAGCGCCAGCGCCACGCCGTAGGCGACGTAAGCGAGGTTCAGCCAGATGCGAATGTCGATCAGGGCGATGATGATCATCGCCGAGAAGCCGAGGGCGAAACGGACGGCTTGCTTCTCCACCCACGTGTCGGTGATGCCGCCGGCGAGCGAGTAGAGCACCAGCAGGCCGAAGCCGGTGGTGCCGGTGAGCAGCAGGATCAGACCCCAATTGAGGCTGGCGATTTTCTGGCCGAAGCCGAGCTCGACCTTGGTAAGGCGCAGGCCGGTGTCGGACAGACTCATCGCGGCACCAACGGCGTAGGCACTGCGTCGGCGAACTGGCGCGAGCGGCGGCGACCAGATTCCGTCTTCTGCGCCTGGAGCAGGATGTCGCGCACCATCGGCCCAGCGACCGAGCTGCCGCCGCCGCCGTGCTCGATGACGACGGCGCAGGCATAGCGCGGCGAGCCGATCGGAGCGTAGCCGACAAACAGAGCGTGGTCGCGGTGTTCCCACGGGATGGTGTCGATGGCGGGCAAGCCCTCGTCGCGCTCAGCGACGGAGATGCCGCGCACCTGGGCGGTGCCCGACTTGCCGGCCATCTCGAAACCTTTGTCGCGAATGCGCGCGGCGTAGCCGGTGCCGCGCTGGCTGTTGACCACACGCACCATGCCCTCGCGCACCGCGGCGAGGTTGCCGGGCGAGAGCTTGAGGGAGCGCGGATCGGTGTCCGCATCCCACGGCGCCGCCAGCGGCTCGTCAGCGGGCAGCACAAGGCGCGGCGTGATGCGCACGCCGCCGTTGGCGAGCATCGCGGTCATGGCGGCGAGCTGCAGCGGCGTCGTCAGAACGAAGCCCTGGCCGATGCCGGCGACGAGGTTCTCGCCCGCCTGCCAGGCCTCGCCGGTGCGCTTGAGCTTCCACTCGCGCGTCGGAATAAGGCCGGGGCGTTCGGTGCCGAGGCCGAGGTCGGTGGTCTGGCCGAGGCCGAAGCGAGTTGCCATCTCGGCGATGCGGTCGATGCCGACCTTGCGGGCGACGTCATAGAAGAACACGTCGCAGGACTGCTCGATCCCCTCGGTGAGGGTGAGCTCGCCGTGGCCGCCGCGCTTCCAGCAGTGGAACTTGCGGTCGCCCAAGGTCATGTGGCCCGGGCAGAAGACGCGGTGGCCGGCGTGGATGATGCCGCCCTCGAGGCCGGCGAGGGCGACGACCATCTTGAAGGTCGAGCCGGGCGGATACTGGCCGGTGACGGCCTTGTTGAGGAGCGGCTTGCGTGGGTGGGTGACGAGGGTGTTCCACTCCTCGCGCGACAGGCCGAAGGCGAACTGGGTCGGATCGAACGACGGGGTCGATACGAGCGCCAGCACGTCGCCGGTGAAGACATCGATGACGGCGGCGCCGGCGCTCTCCTCGCCCATGCGGTTCGTGGCGAACTCCTGCAGGTGGGCGTCGATGGTGATGGCGACTTTGCGGCCGGGATGGCCGGCAACGCGTTTCAGCTCGCGGATGACGCGACCGTGGGCGTTCACCTCGACGTGGGTCGAGCCGGCTTTGCCGCGCAGCAGCAGGTCGGACTTGCGCTCGACACCCGAACGGCCGATGCGGAAGCCCGGCAGCTCGAGCATCGGATCGTCGATCGGATCGGACTCAGAGACCGGCGCGACGTAGCCGACCAGGTGCGCCAGGTGTGAACCCAACGGATAGTGCCGCGTCTCGCCGACATCGGGGACGATGCCGGGCAGATCGGGCGCATGCACGTTGATGCGGCTGAAATCCTCCCACGTGAGGTTCTCGGCCACGGTGATGGGCACGAACTCGCGCTTGCGGCCGACCTCGCGCAGAACTCTCTGGCGCTGGAAATCGTCGAGCGGGATGAGCTTGGCGAGCGCCTGCAGGGTGCGATCGGCGGAGACGGCCAGCTTCTCGCCGGTGCGCTTGGCCTGCTCCGGCACCAGCAGTACGCGGTAGTTCTGCATGTTGCCGGCGACCACCTCGCCGTTGCGGTCGACGATGAGGCCGCGCGGCGGCGCCAGCAGGCGCAGGCTGATGCGGTTCTCGTCGGCCAGCATGCGGTATTCCTCGGACCGGATGACCTGCAGGTAGTACAGGCGGGAGACGAGCGCCGACAGCAGCAGACCTTGACCGCCGACCAGAAGGGCCGAGCGGCGGCTGAACGTCTTGTATCTGCCCGTCTCGCGCTTCACGCCAACACCTCGCGCTTCATGCCGGTTCCGCTGCGCGCGACCAGCGTGCGGCCGGCGTGAGTACCGTAGTGGCGGCGGGATAGAGCGCGACGGTCAAGAGAGCCTGGACCAGGAAGTGCCACGGCAGGATGAGCGCCGTGTTGTAGACGCACGCGAGCAGCCAGCCCACTACGGCGGCGCCGACCGCCACCAGGGCGAAGCCGGCCCATTCGACGAGGTACGACTGGCCGAGCAGGATGCGCTGCTGCGACACGGCGAGCGCGTGCACCAGCAGCAACAGCAACGCGATCGAGCCCGGCGGCCCACCGGTGATGAGATCCTGCAGCACGCCGATGCCGAAGATGACGACGGCGGGGACCTGCTCCGGCCGGTGGATGCTCCAGTAGAAGATGGCGATCAGCGCGAAGAACGGCGTCACCGGGCCGAGGAACGGAATGCCGTACGGGATGCCCGACAGCGCCACGGCGAGCAGCAAGGTGCCGAACGGCACCAGGATGCGCAGGATGGCATTGGCGCGGGCGAGCGTCGGATTCATGGCTAGCGCGCCGCCTTCGGTGCCGGGGTCTGCTCGGCTTCGATGCCCGGGAAGTCGAAGCGCAGGATGCGCACGTATTCCAGGCGATCGAAGCGCACCAGCGGCGTCACGAGGGCGGTGCCGTCCTTGATGGCGGAGACTTCGCCGATGGGCAGGCCCGCCGGGAACAGGCCACCCGAGCCCGACGTGACGATGCGGTCGCCGACGCGGATCTCGTCGGCGGGAATGACGAACGACAGCTTCAGGGTGTCGGTGTTGTCGCCTTCGAGGATGGCACGATAGCGCGACGACTCGACCACCACCGGCACACGGCTGTTGAGGTCAGTGAGCAACAGGATGCGCGACGAGCGGTCGCCCGACTCGACGACGCGGCCGACCAGGCCGTCGCCGGTGACGACCGCACTGCCCTTGCGCACGCCGTCGGCTTCGCCAGCGTTGAGGGCAACGGTGCGCACCCAGGGGCCGCCGGAATCGCCGATGACGCGGCCGGAGACGTACGTGACGCCAGGCTCCGGGCGCGCCCGCAGGAGCGCGCGGAAGGCGGCGTTCTCCGTCTCGAGACGACGGGCGATGGACTGCCAGGCGCGCAGGCGCTCGTTCTCTTCGCGCAGACGCTCGTTCTCGCCATAGACGGCGACGATCTGGGTGACGCGCTCGGTCGCGCTATTGAGGGCTTGGGCCGGACGCGAGATGACGTCGAGCACCGGCGCCGCCACGTCCATGACGGTGGTCCGCACGCGCTCCACTGCCCAGTGCTCACCCTTCGCCGTGATCATCAGCGCGATGGACGCGCCGATGAGGATGAGCAGAGCAAAGCGCTGAGCTAGTACGCGGAGTGGAACCGCCAGCCTGCCAATTCGGCCGCCGATGGGACGCACGATTTCTTCTTCCCCCTCAACTCCCGATCGACTGGGAAAGACGAAACCGGCCGCCCAGCCGGATCGTCAGTAGTTGCGACTAATACTGCTGGTGCAGCACGTGGCGCAGTGTCTTCATCTCCTCGAGGGCACGCCCAGTACCCAATGCCACGCACATCAGCGGCTCGTCGCCGACCGACACCGGCAGGCCAGTAGCCTCGCGCAGCACCTGGTCGAGATTGCCGAGCAACGCGCCTCCTCCCGTCAGCACGATGCCCTTGTCGACGATGTCGGCGGCAAGCTCGGGCGCGGTATGCTCGAGCGCGACCTTGACCGTCTCGATGATGGCGCCGACCGGCTCGGCCAACGCCTCGGCAATCTGGCGCTGGTTCACCACCAGCTCCTTGGGCACGCCGTTCATCAGGTCGCGCCCCTTCACTTCCATGGTCTTGCCGTTGCCGTCTTCCGGCGGCGCCGCAGTGCCAATCTCCTTCTTGATGCGCTCGGCCGAAGCCTCGCCGATCAAGAGGTTATGGTTGCGGCGGATGTAGCTGATGATCGCCTCGTCCATCTTGTCGCCGCCGACACGCACCGACTTGGAATAGACGATGCCGCCCAACGACAGCACCGCGACTTCCGTGGTGCCGCCGCCGACGTCGACGACCATCGAGCCGGTCGGCTCGGTGACCGGCAGGCCGGCGCCGATCGCGGCAGCCATCGGCTCTTCGATCAGATAGACGCGGCGGGCGCCGGCGCTCTCGGCCGACTCCTGGATGGCGCGGCGCTCAACCGCGGTGGAGCCCGATGGCACGCAGACGATGATCTGCGGGCTGGCGAAGCTGCCCCGGTTATGCACCTTGCGGATGAAGTGCTTGATCATCTCTTCGGCGATCTCGAAGTCGGCGATGACGCCGTCGCGCAGGGGGCGAATTGCTTCGATGTTGCCGGGCGTTCGGCCGAGCATCTGCTTGGCCTCCTCGCCGACGGCGAGCACCTGCTTCTTGCCGCGGTAGTCGATGATCGCGACCACCGACGGCTCGTTGACGACGATGCCGCGCCCTTTGACGTAAACCAGCGTGTTGGCCGTGCCGAGGTCGATCGCCATGTCGGCGGACAGCCACCCCAGAATCCTCGAGAACATCCCTTAGGGTCCGTTCCTGTTGCGTGGCGACCCGGAGACCCCTTGCCTCCGGGCCGGCCACGACCCCTCTTTACTCGCGTGCCTAGGCGGAGAGCGCCTCCGGTGCACGTTTTTGACGTTTGACCAGCAGCTTGTTCAGCGCGTTGACGTACGCGCGTGCCGACGCGACGAGCGTGTCGGTGTCGGCACCAAGCCCGTTAACGCTCTTGCCATCCTCATAGAGCCGCACGGTCACCTCGGCCTGGGCGTCGGTGCCCTGGGTCACGGCGTGCACCTGGTACAGCTGCAGGGTGGCGGTATTGGGAACCAACGCGCGGATCGCCTTGAAGGTGGCGTCCACCGGGCCGTCGCCGTTCGACTTGTGGGCGCGCACGTCGCCGTCGATCTCGAGCTCGATCTCGGCGGTCTGCGGCCCCTTGGTGCCGGCGATGACCTGCAGCGAGACGACGCGGATGCGGCTCTGCTCGCGCGCCTCCTCGTCGACGAGGGCAGCGATGTCTTCGTCGTAGATGTCCTTCTTCTTGTCGGCGAGATCCTTCATCCGCTTGAAAGCGTCGTCGAGCTGCTCGCCGTCCATCATGTAGCCGAGCTCTTCCAGCTTCTTGCGGAAGGCATGGCGGCCGGAGTGCTTGCCCATGACGAGCTTGGATTCTGTAAGACCCACCGATTCTGGCGTCATGATCTCGTAGGTGCGCGCATGCTTCAGCATGCCGTCCTGGTGAATGCCGGCCTCGTGCGCGAACGCATTGGCGCCGACGACCGCCTTGTTGTTCTGGACGGCAAAGCCCGTAACGGTCGAAACCAGACGCGAGACCTTCGTGATGTGCTCGGTCTTGATGCCGGTGGTGAACGGCATGCGGTCGTTGCGCGTGCGGATCGCCATGACGATCTCTTCCAGCGCCGCGTTGCCAGCGCGCTCGCCAAGACCGTTGATGGTGCACTCGACCTGACGCGCGCCGTTGACGACGCCGGCCAGAGAATTCGCCACGGCCAAGCCGAGGTCGTTGTGGCAGTGGGTCGAGATGATCGCCTTGTCGATGTTCGGCACGCGATTGAAGAGCATTGCAATGATCGCGCCGAATTCCTCGGGCACCGAGTAGCCGACGGTGTCGGGGATGTTGATGGTCGTGGCGCCGGCCTTGATGGCGGCCTCGACGCAGCGGCACATGAAGTCCCAGTCGGTGCGGGTGCCGTCCTCGCAGCTCCACTCGACGTCGTCGGTGAAGGAGCGCGCGTAGGTCACCGAGTCGATCACCGCCTGGTACACGGCCTCAGGCTCCATCTGGAGCTTGAACTTCATGTGCAGCGGGCTGGTCGAGATGAAGGTATGGATGCGCTTGCGGCGTGCCGGCTTGAGCGCCACGGCGGCGCGCTCGATGTCCTTCTTGCCGGCACGGGCGAGGCCGCACACCACCGACTCGGTGATGATCTTGGAGATGGCCTCGACGGCCTCGAAATCGCCGTTGGAAGCGATCGGGAAGCCGGCTTCGATGACGTCCACGCCCATCGCCTGGAGGGCCTCCGCAATGCGGAGCTTCTCGTCCAGGTTCATGGAGGCGCCGGGCGATTGCTCGCCGTCGCGCAGAGTGGTGTCAAAAATGACGATCTTGTTGCCGTTGCGCCCCGTTGGCGCGACGTTGTCGTTGGGCCCCGTTGGGGCGACGCGACCCGGCCCGTGCCCGGCTCCGTCTTGGTTGGTCTGGTTGGCGTTCATCGCTGCGTTCCTTCGACTAGCGTTTGTCCCATTGGGCATCACAGCCCGTGAGTCTTCCTGCTAAGGCGTCCCCCGAACGCAACGTGGCGGTCTTCGCCGGTTGCTGCGCTCAGGGGCGGCTAAGTCGAAGGAGCGCGCCGGTCGCGGAGAGGCTAGGATTCCGGCGGATTCCGGGGAAGTTCGCACGTCGCACCACTGGCATAGCCGCGATTGCGACTCCCCGAGCGCTGCATGCAATGTTCCCGTTCCGTGCCATGTTCCAAGGCCGTTCCGCAGTCGCACCGAGGTGCGGCGGCTGCTCCTAGGAGGTGGGAGTCACCCCACCCCGGATGTACAAAACCTGTACCTCCGAGAGCCGATACTAGACCAAATCGGTCAGGATTTCCCTAGTTTTCTGCGGCCTAACGCGGGTCCCCTGACCCCATGGGCCGTACGCGTCGCGGGGATTTATTAACGCGGCGGCGGACCCCATCGCAACGACGACGAAGAGGTATGCCCCACCAGAGGTGGGGACAATTTCAAATGGGAGAGCCGGAGGCGACGCGGAGCGCGATCCCTCGGGTGTTGGCACGCGGCCAAGCACGCGGTGCGGAACGCGGCCGTCGTGTCGCAGGCGCGCGCCAACGGCGACGCGGCGAATGATGTCGCGATGGCTGCGCGCGTGGCCGCGCACGCCATCCCGCACCTTGGTGTCCTCGATCGACTCGAACAACGCGACGGAGCGGTCCTGGTCGGCGAGATCTTCGCTGCGCTCGAACCGCACGTAGAGGAATGTGCGATGCACCGGATTCAACCCGCGGCCGAATCCGTGCGCGAAGGCATCAAGTGCAACCGTGCGCGCACGCGCAGCTGTTGCGAACGCGCGCGTCGTCGCGGCGCATGTTGCGCGAAAATTGATTGAGCACGAAGACGAGCGCGCCGTGCGCGATGCCGCTGCATTCGTCGCGTTCGCTGCGCGCGGCGAAAGCTTGCAGGTGGGCACGACGTGATCGCGAGTCGCCGCGTCAGAAAACCGGTCCTCGCGAAACCGTCGCCGCGAAAGCTATCCAGACGTCAGAAACTGGCTAAAAACCTAGGATTTATGACGTAGAGCTTGATGTCGCGCAGGCGCACGACATTGGTGTGCGCCTGCTGCCGCGCGGCGGAAATCAGGCGCGCTGCTGCGCGCCTGAGATCGGCGATGTCGCACGGTTTGCGCGGGATCGTAAACTCCGTGCCCCCTTCGGCAACGCCGCTGTACCCCGTCACAAGCAACACCGGCAGATCGGGTTTGCTTTCGCCAATGGCGCGCGCGAGGTTCAGTCCGTCGAGCGCGCCGGGCATGACGATGTCGCTGACGACGAGGTCGAACTTCTTTTGCGCGATCGCCTCGAGCGCGGTCGCCGCGTCGCTGACACGCTGCACCTGATAGCCAAGTTCCTCGAGCATCGACACGGTGACTTCGGCGATCTCGGGGTTGTCTTCGACGACGCGTCGAATACCCCGACCGATCGTCAGGTCCAGTGGACCGGGACACTAGACAGACTAGGCTCGATCGGACCCGGTCATGAGCCGCAAGCGAGCCAAAGCCAAGCCGCAGCGGTCTCCTGATTCTCCTCCGCGGGAGAAACTCCCCTACGTGGTCGAACTCTGGTACCCCGACCACTCTGCCGCCGTGGAACGCGTGCTCGCGCGCGCGACCAGCGCCCGCCTCGCCCGCGAAATCTTCAAGGCCGCAAGCAACGAGTATCCGGAGGGCCGCGTCACCCTGCAGAAGGGCGGCCGCGTCGTCGCCGACACCTCGGAATGAAAACGGGCGCCCCGTGCGGGCGCCCGCTTCGTCGATAGAACGCGCCGCTAGTTCTTGGTCTTGTCGACCAGGCGGTTGGCGGCGATCCACGGCATCATGCCGCGCAGCTTCTCGCCGACCTTCTCGATCGGATGCTCGGCGTTGCGGCGGCGGGTGGCCTTGAAGCTGACCTGGTCGGCGCGGTTCTCGAGCACCCAGTCGCGGGCGAACTGGCCGGACTGGATCTCGCTCAGGATGCGCTTCATCTCCTTCTTGGTCTCTTCGGTGATGATGCGCGGCCCGCGCGTGTAGTCGCCGTACTCGGCGGTGTTGGAGATCGAGTAGCGCATGTTGGCGATGCCGCCCTCGTAGATGAGGTCGACGATCAGCTTCACCTCGTGCAGGCACTCGAAGTACGCCATCTCGGGCGCGTAGCCGGCCTCGACCAGCGTCTCGTAGCCGGCCTGGATCAGGCTGGTGAGACCACCGCACAGCACGACCTGCTCGCCGAACAAGTCGGTCTCGCATTCCTCGCGGAAGCTGGTCTCGATGATGCCGGAGCGGCCACCACCAATCGCAGACGCGTATGACAGGCCGATCTCCTGGGCCTTGCCGGACGCGTCCTGGTGGACGGCCAAGAGGCACGGCACGCCGCCGCCCTTCTTGTACTCCGCACGCACGGTGTGGCCGGGGCCCTTGGGCGCCACCATGAACACGTCGAGGTCGGGACGCGGCTCGATGGTGCGGAAATGGATAGAGAAGCCGTGCGCGGTGGCCAGCGCCGCACCCTTGCGCAGGTTGGGCGCGAGGTAATCGCGGTAGAGCTGGCCGTGATGCTCGTCGGGCGCCAGGATCATGACGATGTCGGCCCACTTGGCCGCCTCGGGCACGTCCATGACTTCGACGCCGGCGGCTTTGGCCTTGGCTTCGGTGGCTGAGCCCTTGCGCAGGGCGCTGACCACGTTCTTCACGCCCGATTCCTTGAGGTTCAGGACGTGGGCATGGCCCTGGCTGCCGTAGCCGACGACCGCGACCTTCTTGGTCTTGATCAGATTTACGTCGGCATCCCGGTCGTAATAGACGCGCATGGAAATGGTCTCCGCTTTCGTGAATGTGCCCTCGCCCTTCGACAGGCTCAGGGCGAGGAAGTAGTTACATCGCCGTCCGCGCTAAGAGCGCGCGGTTACATCGCCTCGGGGCCGCGCGTGATGGCGGCGACGCCGGTGCGGGTGATCTCGACGAGCCCCAAGGGCTCCATCAGCTCGATGAACTTGTTGATCTTGTCGGTCGCGCCGGTCATCTCGAAGATGAACGACTCGGTGGTGGTGTCCACCACGCGCGCGCGAAAGATCTCGGCGATGCGCAAGCATTCAACGCGGCGCTCGCCGGTGCCCTGCACCTTGATGAGGGCGAGCTCGCGCTCGACCGACGGGCCCTCAATGGTGAGGTCGCGCACGTTGTGCACCGGCACCAGGCGGCCGAGCTGCGCTTTGATCTGCTCGATGACCATGGGCGTGCCGGAGGTGACCACCGTGATGCGCGAGAGGTGCGCCTTCGGATCGACCTCGGCGACGGTCAGACTCTCGATGTTGTAGCCGCGGCCGGAGAACAGGCCGATGACGCGCGCGAGCACGCCCGGCTCGTTGTCGACGAGCACGGTCATGGTGTGGGTCTCAGAGGCGACCTTGGGCGTCACGATCAAATTACGATTCGACATGTGGACTACGAGTCTAGAACGCGCCGGCCGACATGCCCTCGATGGCCATGGCGGGGATCTCCTGCTTGGTACCGAGCAGGATCTGGTTGTGCGGCGCGCCCGACGGGATCATCGGGTAGCAGTTTTCCTTCTCGTCGACTTTCACGTCGGCGATGACCGGGCGCGTCTCGTTGATCATCGCCTTCAGCACGTCGTCGAGCTCGGACGGCTTCTCGGCGCGCAGGCCGACGGCGCCGAACGCCTCGAACAGCTTCACCCAGTCGGGCATCGCATACATGTAGCTGTTCGAATAGCGGCTGCCGTGCAGGAGCTCCTGCCACTGGCGGACCATGCCCTGCCACTGGTTGTTGAGCATCAGGATCTTGACGCCGGCGCCGTACTGCACCGCCGTCGAGACCTCCTGGATGTTCATCATGAAGGACGCTTCCGACGTGATGCAGAACACCTTCGACGTCGGGTGGGCGATCTGCACGCCGAGCGCGGCCGGCAGGCCGTAGCCCATGGTGCCGAGGCCGCCCGAGGTCATCAGGCGGTTCGGCTGGTCGAAGTGGTAGTACTGCGCCGCCCACATCTGGTGCTGGCCGACGTCGGTGGTGACGTAGGCGTCCATGTCCTTGGTCAGGTCGAACAGGCGCGCGATGGCGTGCTGCGGCTTGATCGGGCCGGCCTTGGGCTGCTCGTACTTGAAGCAGTCGACCTTGCGCCACTCGGCGATCTGGTCCCACCACTTCTTCAGTGCCGCCTGATCCGGCTTGAAGTTCTTGGCCTTCCACACCTGCAGCATGTCCTCGAGGACGCTGGCGCAGTCGCCGATGACGGGGATGTCCACCGCGATCGTCTTGTTGATCGAGCTTGGGTCGATGTCGACGTGGATCTTGCGCGAGTTCGGGCTGAACGCGTCGAGCTTGCCGGTGACGCGGTCATCGAAGCGCGCACCGATGTTGATCATGACGTCGCAGTTGTACATGGCCATGTTGGCTTCGACCGAGCCATGCATGCCCAGCATGCCGAGGAAGTGCTTGTCGGACGCCGGGAAGCTGCCGAGGCCCATCAGCGTGTTGGTGATGGGATAGCCGGTGGTGCGCACGAACTCGGTGAGCAACTGCGAGGCCTTCGGCCCGGCATTGATGACCCCGCCGCCGGTGTAGAAGATCGGCCGCTTGGCGCCGGCGATCAGGTCCACCGCCTCTTTGATCTTGCCGGCGTCGCCCTTGGTGCGCGGCTTGTACGAGCGGTGGCCGACCGCGTCCGGCTTCACGTACTCGGTCTTCGCCAGCATGACGTTCTTCGGCAGATCGATCAGCACGGGGCCGGGGCGGCCGGCCTTCGCCACGTAGAACGCCTCGTGCACGATGCGCGCGGTGTCGTTCACATCGCGCAGCAAGTAGTTGTGCTTGGTGCACGAACGGGTGATGCCGACGGTGTCTGCTTCCTGGAACGCGTCGTTGCCGATCATGTGGGTCGCCACCTGGCCGGTGAGACAGATGATCGGAATCGAATCCATCAACGCGTCGGTCAATCCGGTCACCGTGTTGGTGGCGCCGGGACCGGAGGTCACCAGCACCACGCCCACCTTGCCGGTCGAGCGCGCATAGCCTTCGGCCATGTGGGTGGCGCCCTGCTCGTGACGCACGAGGATGTGGCGGATCTGATTCTGCTGAAACAGCGCGTCGTAGATCGGGAGGACGGCGCCGCCCGGGTAGCCGAAGATGACCTCGACGCCCTCTTCCACGAGGCTCTTCAAGAGAATCTCTGCGCCGTTCAGCAGTTGGGCGGCCATAACAAGGCTCCGAATCTAAAGGACGCCAAAAACCACCGAGTCCCTGGGGATAACCAGGAGTTCGGCAGCCCTCATTCCAAGAGCGCCAACGCAGCGCCAAGAAACGCCGGAGTCCCGCCGCGTCCCTGGGGCGGGTGGCCGGAACCTAATCTCTACTGACCTGTGGGGTCAATAGAAACTCGCGAATAAACGGAAAGACTTCGGCAAACAAACTTTCCGGATATTGCTGAACCGAGACGCTCGCACCCTGGCCGAAGGCGGGCCAATCCGAGGCCTGGTTGCGGAACCACGTGAACTGCCGCTTTGCGTACTGGCGGGTGGCCACCTGGACGGCGGCGACGGCCTCGGCCTCGGTGCTGGTGCCGTCCACCCACGCGCGGAACTGGCGCACCCCGACCGCGCGGTTGGCGGGAAGCTCGTCTCCCGGGCGCAGGGCGTCGAACGCGGCGATCTCGTCGTAGACCCCCTCCTCCACCATGCGCGGCGCGCGCGCATCGACCGCGGCACGGACACGCTCACGCTCCGGCAAGACGAGGACGCGGATGTGCGGGCCGAGGTCGTCGGCAGAGGGCTGCTGGGGCTGGCGGCGCTGCCACTCGTGCAGCGGCGTGCCGGTCTGCTCGAGTACCTCCCAGGCCCGTACCAGGCGCTGGGCGTCGGTCGCGGCAATGCTACCGGCGTCGCGCGCGCCAAGCTCGGCGCGGAACGCGTCGAGCCCAAGCTCCTGCAGCCGGGCGCGGGCGGTGGCGCGCACTTCCGCGCTGATGGCAGGGACAGGAGCGAGACCGTTGGTCAGGATGCGGAAGTAGAGGCCGGTGCCGCCGACCAGGATCGGCACGACGCCGTCGCGGCGCGCGGCCGCGATTTCGGCGAGGGCGAGGGCGCGCCAGCGGCCGGCCGAGCAGACGTCGAGCGCCGAGAGCGCGCCGTACAGGCGATGGGGGGCGCGCGCCTCGTCGGCAGGCGTGGGGCGCGCCGTGACGATGCGCAGCTCGCGATACACCTGCATGCTGTCGGCGTTGACGATGCGGCCACCGCCAAACGGCGCCAGCGCCTCGGCGAGGCGCAGCGCGAGCTGTGACTTGCCGGATGCCGTCGGACCCGCGATAAGGACCACCGGGGTCACGCGCCCCTCCCGCCCATGGACGCCACACACGTAGCCACCGTCATCAACGCCCCGGACGCCCCGGCGTTGCGGGACCGCGACGCGCGCCGCTTGGCCAACGGCGCGCCGTGGCGTTGGCTCGAGCCGGGCATCGTCTTCGACATCGGCGTGCGCGGCGTCGGCGCGGAAGAAGCGGTGCGCGAGCGCCTCGGCGAGATTCGGGCGGACGTGGTGGTCCAGCGCGTCGCCGAGCGGCGCAAGAAGCTGCTGGTCGCCGACATGGATTCGACCGTCATCGGCCAGGAGTGCTTGGATGAGCTGGCGGCGCGCGCCGGCGTCGGCGCCAAGGTGGCAGCGCTGACGGAGCTGGCCATGCGCGGCGAGGTCGACTTCGCAGAGGCGCTGCGACAGCGGGTGGCGTTGCTGCGCGGCCAGCCGGTCGCGCTGCTGGAGCGCACGTACAAGGAGGCCGTGAAACTCAATCCCGGCGCCCGCACGCTGGCGCGCACCTTGCGCGCCCACGGCGTCCACGTCGCGCTGGTCTCCGGCGGGTTCCGCTTCTTCACGTCGCGGGTGGCAGCGAAGGCGGGGTTCAGCTCGTTCGGCGGCAATGAATTCGTGGTCGAAGACGGTGTCCTGACCGGCGCGGTCGTCGAGCCGATCCTCGGCGCCGACGCGAAGCTCGAACGGCTGCGCGAGCTCCTTGGCGAGCTCAAGCTGAAGGCCGAGGAGACCATGGCCCTCGGCGACGGTGCCAACGACATTCCCATGCTCCAGGCGGCGGGACTTGGGATTGCATATCACGCCAAGCCGAAGGTGCGCGCCGCGGCGCGCGGGCGCATCGACCACGGCGACCTGCGCGCGGTGCTGTACGTGCAGGGGTACCAGTCCACCGACTTCATCCGCGACTGAAACGAAAAGGCCGCGACCCTCGGATCGCGGCCCTTCGATCGAATGCGTGTTGAAGCTAGCCGCGCTCGAGGCTGAGGGCGACGAAGCGCATCTCGCCGTTGCGCTGGCGCAGCAGGATGAGCACCGAGCCGCGGTTCTCCGTGCGGGTCTGCTCGACGAGCTGCAGCACCTGTTCGGGCGACTGCACCTCTTTCTGGCCGACCTCCATGATCACGTCGCCCGGCTGGATGCGGCGCAAAGCGGCATCGGTCTGGGCGGTGACGCCCGTGACCAGCACGCCCATGGTTCTGGTGGCGACGCCGTACTGCTGGCGGAGCTCGGGTGTCAGTGCGGTGAGGCTCATACCGAGCGCCTCTGTGCGATTGCCGGCGGCGGGCGGAGCAGGTGAAGTGAGCGCTGCGACGGCGGTGTCGGTCAGC
Organism: Rhizobium sp. Q54; assembly: GCA_945904955.1. Lineage (GTDB taxonomy): Bacteria > Pseudomonadota > Alphaproteobacteria > UBA2966 > CAIVPW01 > CAIVPW01. Next base: position 3,485 of record CAMDPO010000023.1, on the reverse strand, counting down.
TCGCCGACCTTGACCTTCAGATTCTTCTGGCCATCCTTGCGCGCAACCAGCACGTCGACCGTCGCGTCGACCTGGGTCTCGGCGACGATACGCTGCAGCGAAGTCGTGTCGGCAACCTCCCTGCCTGCGAAACTCAAGATGACGTCGCCTGGCACGACGCCACCGCGACGGGCAGGACCGTCCTCCGACACGCTGCCGATGAGCGCGCCGCGCGCCCGACCGAGGCCGAGCGACTGAGCGAGCTCATCGGTTACCAGTTGCACGCGCACGCCGACCCAGCCGCGGCGCGGGCGGCCGTAATCGACGATCTGCTGCACGATCGGCTTGGCCATGTTGGCCGGAATCGAGAAGCCGATGCCGATCGAGTTGCCGGTCGGCGATAGGATGGCAATGGTGACGCCGACGACCTCGCCATCGCCATTGAGCAGCGGTCCGCCCGAGTTGCCGCGATTGATGGCGGCGTCGGTCTGGATGAGGTCGTCGTACTGGGTGGCGCCGATATTGCGGCCGCGCGCCGAGATGATGCCGACGGACACCGAACGGCCCTGCCCAAGCGGGTTGCCGACGGCCAGCACCCAGTCACCGACGCGAGCGGTGTCCGAGTTGCCCCAGCGCAGGGCAGGCAGCTCGTGCCCCGCCTCGACCTTGAGCACTGCGAGATCGCCGAGTTCATCGCGGCCTAGCACTTTGGCGATCAGGCGCGTGCCGTCGTGCAGGATCACGGTCACCTGGTCGGCACCCTCCACAACATGGTTGTTGGTGACGACGATGCCCGACTTGTCGACGATGAAGCCTGAGCCGATGCCCTGCTGCGTGCGCTCGGTCGGCTGCGCGTTGGGCAGCTGGTCGAAGAAGTCGCGGAAGAACTGATCGAACGGCCCCTGCTGTTGCGGTTGGGCCTGCGCATTGGCGCGCGCCGGAACCCGTTGGCGCACCACGATGTCGACATATGCCGGCAGTGCGGTCTCTGCGACATCCGCGAACCCCGGCAGAGGCGCTCCCACCGCGACCCGCGAAGCTGCGGCAACGACGACCAAGGCGAAGCAAAGTCCGGCGACGACGCGCACGGATGCAAAGGCGCCTGATCTGACTTGCCGCATCGAGAGCATGGCCAACCTTCCTGTTCTCAGCGTCTTGTACGAAGATCCCGCACCACCTGGGCCGGATTATGACGCCCGGCGGACGGGAAGGAAATGAGAGGCCGGGCGGACCGCGCCTCAGTGTGCCGTTTCACAGCGCGGTGAGCAGGCCGGGTGCGACTCTATCCGGGCGGCTGAGCCGAAGCCTTCGGCCGCCATAGCGGAGGAAATCCAATGACTGAACCCGTCATGCGCCACCTAGTGCGCGCCAGCGTGGTTGTTGTCGCCCTGCTGCTGCTCCCGGGCATTTCGCCCGCACAGATCACAACCGAGCCGCTCGATCCGTTTTGCGACGTCGGCGGCTTTGCAAGCTGCCTGTCGACCTGGAGTGCGGGTCCCGGAACCGAGCCGATCCCGCCGGCCAGCCCCGGCGAAGCGCACGACTGGACGGTTGATCCCTACTCGTATTTGCCGGATCCGGGCGACTGGACTCCTCCCGATAGCTCGTCGCGATGGATCTAGCCTAGCTAGCGAGGGGTCGGGCGTGCGCCCGCTCCCTCGCGGCGGCGCCGTCTAGCTGAGGTGTTGCACCATCCATACCAAGGCGACGCCCGTTGCCGCCGCGCCGAGACCCGCCCAGCGCATGACGCCGGTGGGCTGTGACAAAGCGAGCGTCATCAGCTTGTGCATCGCGCCCGGGAACAACGCATACAGCAAGCCCTCGATCACAAGGACGAGAGCGAGAGCGATGCCGAGGTCGCGCAGCGGTTCGTCGGTCACCTCTTAGCGAACTGCCGCCGTCGGCGCAGCCGGCGTCGCGCCGGTGCCGAGCATGCTGCGGAAGTACCGGAAGAATTCGGAATCGGGCGCCAGCACCATGGTGGTGTTGTTGGGCAGCGCTTCGCGATACGCCTGCATCGACCGGTAGAACGTGAAGAACTCGACGTCCTGGCCGAAGGCGTCGGCGTAGACCTTGATGGCGATGGCGTCGCCGTCACCGCGCAAGATCTCCGACGAGCGCGTCGCCTCGGCGATCAGCACCGTGCGTTCGCGATCGGCGCCGGCGCGAACCCGCAGCGCTTCCTCGGCACCCTGTGCGCGCAACTCGCGTGCGTTGCGCTCGCGGTCGGTGCGCATGCGCGCGTAGATGGCCTGGGTGTTCTCCTCCGGCAGGTCCGTGCGCTTGATGCGCACATCGACAACCTGAATGCCGAAGTCGATCGCCTGGACCGACGTGATGCGCGTCGCCTCGGCCATCACCGCGGTACGCTGCTCGCCGACGATGGCGAGTAGCGGCACGCGACCGAGCGTCTGGCGCAAGGTCGAATCGAGGATGGTCTGCAGCCGCGCCTCAGCGGTCTGCTGCGTTCCGACCGCCTGATAGAAGAGCAGCGGATCGACGATGCGGTAGCGCATGAACGCGTCGACGACGAGGCGCTTCTGGTCGGCAGCAATGATCTGCGCTGCGGCGCCGTCAACCTGCAGGATGCGCTTGTCGATGTAGACGATGTTCTGGATGAACGGCAGCTTGACGTGCAGGCCGGGCGTCGAGATGACGCCGCGCGGCTCGCCGAACTGCAGGACCAGCGCCTGTTGTGTCTGGTGGACCGTGAACAGCGAACTCGCGCCGAACACGAGCAGGACGGCGACGAGAATGACGGTGATGGTAGTGGGCAAGGACCAGCGCATGGGGGCCTCCTACTGAGCCGCCCGGCGCTGCACTTCGGGCAGCGGCAGGTAGGGAACGACGCCCGGGGCGTTGGCGTTCTGATCGACGATGACTTTGGTGGCGCCCTTCAGCACCTGCTCCATAGTCTCGAGGTAGATGCGGCGCATGGTGACGTCCTTGGCCTGGTTGTACTCGCGGTAGACCGCCAAGAAGCGCTGGGCGTTGCCTTCAGCGGCGGCGACGATCTGCTGCTTGTAGGCCTCGGCGGCCTGGGTGATCTGCACGGCCTCGCCGCGGGCGCGCGGGATGATGTCGTTGCGATAGGCCTGCGCCTCGTTGATCTGACGTTCGAGATCGGCGCGCGCACGCTGCACGTCGTTGTAGGCGTCGATGACGGCGGCGGGCGGATCGGACTTCTGCAAGCTGACCTGGGTGACCTGGATGCCGGCGCGATAGGAGTCGAGAATCTGCTGCAAGCGCGTGCGCGTCTTGGCCTCGATGTCGCCACGGCTTTCGTTGACGCGCGCGAACTGCGTGGCGCCAATCACCTCGCGGATGGCGCTCTCGGCCGCGAACTTCACCGTGAGATCGGGGCGGTCGATGTTGAACAGGAAGGCGCCGGCGTCGGAGATGCGCCACTGCACCGTAAAGTTGACGTCGATGATGTTCTCATCGCCGGTCAGCATCAGCGCCTCTTCGGGGATCGAACGCTGGCCGGCGCGGCCGACGTCGGCGGT
>CAMDPO010000022.1 GCA_945904955.1 Rhizobium sp. Q54 | reverse complement strand
CGCAACCGGATCGAGCGCATGTGGTGCCGTCTCAAGGACTGGCGCCGCATCGCAACCCGCTACGACAAGCTCGCCCGCAACTACCTCAGCGGTGCCTACCTCGCCGCCGCCTTGATCCCTTGGGTCAATTGAGTCCGGACCCTAGCCCCGGCGACCCCAGAACCTCTTGACCGTCCCGGCCAAACCCTTCATGGAGGGGCCGCGTTCGCGTGCGTTGGGCAATGCGTGCGGCGCGGCGTGTGGGGAAGCTCCTGCGCAAACCTGAGGGAGGCTGAAGCGTGCGGAAATCCGAGTACGTATTCACGAGCGAGTCGGTATCAGAAGGTCACCCCGACAAGCTCTGCGACCGCATTTCCGACGCCATCGTTGACGCCTTCCTGACTGCCGATCCCGCCGCCCGCGTGGCGTGCGAGACGCTCGCCACCACGAACAAGGTCGTCATCGCCGGCGAAGTGCGCGGCAAGAACGCTCCGTCGAAAGAGCAGCGCGACAAGATCGTGCGCGATGCGATCAAGAGCGTCGGCTACGAGCAGGAAGGCTTCCACTGGAAGACCGTCGACATCGAGGACTATATCCACGCGCAGTCCGCCGACATCGCCCAGGGCGTTGACGCCGCGGGTAACAAGGACGAGGGCGCTGGCGACCAGGGCATCATGTTCGGCTACGCCTGCCGCGAGACACCGGTGCTCATGCCGGCGCCGATCTACTACGCCCACCAGATTCTCAAGCTGATGGCCGACGCCCGTCACTCCGGCAAGGAGAAGGCGTTCGAGCCCGACGCCAAGAGCCAGGTCACGCTCCTCTACGAGAACGGCAAGCCGGTGAAGGCCACCTGCGTCGTCGTCTCGACCCAGCACAAGGCGGGTATGGACCAGGACCGCATGCGCGCCATCGTGCGTCCCTACGTCGAGAAGGTCCTGCCGAAGGGCTGGATGTGTGGCGACGAGGACTTCTACGTGAACCCGACCGGCAAGTTCGAGATCGGCGGGCCGGACGGCGACACCGGCCTCACCGGCCGCAAGATCATCGTCGACACGTACGGTGGCGCCGCGCCGCATGGCGGCGGCGCGTTCTCCGGTAAGGACCCGACCAAGGTGGACCGTTCGGCCGCCTATGCCGCGCGCTATCTCGCCAAGAACGTCGTGGCCGCCGGCTTCGCCGACCGCTGCACCATCCAGGTCGCGTACGCCATCGGCGTATCCAAGCCGCTTGCTCTCTACGTCGACACCCACGGCACCGGCACGGTGGACGAAGCCAAGCTCGGCGCGGCGCTGCAGGAGGTCATGGACCTCAGCCCGCGCGGTATCCGCGAGAAGCTTGGACTGAACCGTCCGATCTACGCGCGCACCGCCGCCTACGGGCACTTCGGCCGCGAGGCGGAAAAGGACGGCGGCTTCTCCTGGGAACGCACCGATCTCACCGGCGCCCTCAAGTCCGCTCTCGCCTGAGACTCTGGCGCCCGCGCTGACAACGCCAGAGACGCCGACGGGCGCACCGACAGGCAAGCGCAACACCCGGGTCTACGGCCGCCGTATCGGACGGCCGCTGCGCAAGGCTAGGGCGGAGCTGATCGATACGCTCCTGCCCGAGCGGCGCGTCGCCGTACAGGACGGACAGCGCCTCGACGTCGCGGCGCTGTTCCCGGGCGTCCGCGCCGTGTGGTTGGAGCTCGGCTTCGGCGGCGGCGAGCATCTCGCCTGGCAGGCTGCCCAGAATCCCGACGTCGGCATTCTCGGCTGCGAGCTGTTCATCAACGGCGTCGCCAGCCTGTTGCGCCATGTGCGCGAGCAACAGCTCGCCCACGTGCGCGTTGCCGACACCGATTCCTTCCGCGTGCTCAGTGCCCTGCCGCCCGCCTCCATCGATCGTGCCTTCCTGCTCTTCCCCGATCCGTGGCCGAAGCTGCGCCATCACCGCCGCCGCTTCGTGCGCCGCGATGTGCTCGACCTCCTGGCCAGCGTCCTCACCGACGGGGCCGAGTTCCGCTTCGCCACCGACCACGCCGAGTACTGCACATGGGCCCTGGCGCGGGTGCTGAACCACGTCGCCTTCGCCTGGACGGCGGAATCGGCCCGCGATTGGCGCCAACGCCCCGCCGACTGGCCGCCGACCCGCTACGAGGAACGGGCGATCGCCGCCGGGAGAAGGCCGGTTTTCCTCACCTTTCGCCGTCTGCCGCGGCACTGACGGCGGCTCAGGCATCGTCCCTCGCGCCATCCGGCGCAGGCCGTAGACGGACACTTTGCTATTGCCGCGGCCCGGCCGCAGCCCTATATCGGACGCATTCGGTCGGCCTGACGGTGAGTGTCAGTACGGCATCTGAAAGCGGCCTTCTTCACAAAGAAGTCTCCCGCTTCCCTAGACCCGAAAAGACCCAAGGTTGCGGGCCGGGCGGCAGGCCGGAGCGCGACCCCTGTTGTCTTGAGCCAACGTGTTTTTGGGCTACCGAGCAGCGCATTGAATTCGACCAAGGCCAAGGAACTGCACGACTTGCTGGCGCCCTCGCTCGCCGCCATGGGCTACGAGCTGGTCCAGGTGCGCTTGATGCCGAGCAGCCGGCCCACCTTGCAGGTGCTGGCGGAGCCGCTGAGCGGCGGCTCGATGGGCATTGATGATTGCACCTTGGTGAGCCGGCACATCTCGGCGGTTCTCGACGTCGAGGACCCGATCGCCGGCGCCTACAACCTTGAGGTCGGCAGCCCTGGCATCGACCGGCCGCTGGTCAAGGCGGCCGACTACGAATGCTTCAAGGGCGAAGAAGCCAAGATCGAGACGGCGGAGCTGCTCGCCGGCCGCAAGCGCTGGCGCGGCCTGCTCGAAGGAATCACCGACGGCATCGTCCACATTCGAGTGGAAGACGGCGCCGAGCACACCATCTACGCCATTCCGCTCAATCAAATCGCGTCGGCCAAGCTCGTGCTCACCGACGCACTCATCGCCCGGGACGCCCAGCGCCGCGCACGCGGCAAAGAACCACTGGTCGTCGCGGACGCGGCAAAGACGCCGGCGGCGACAAGGCCTCGGCTTAGTTAGGACCAGACTCCGATGAAGAAGATGGCTGCAGAGGTCGAACAAGACGCCCCGACGACCAGCTGGAACCGCATGGAGCTGCTCCAGATCGCGGACGCGGTCGCGCGCGAGAAGAGCATCGAGCGCGAGACGGTGATCGCCGCGATGGAAGAGGCGATCCAAAAGGCGGCGCGTTCCAAGTACGGGCACGAGAACGACATCCGCGCCGAGATCGATCCGAAGAACGGTGAGATCCGCATCTTCCGCTGCCTCGAGGTCGTTGCCGAGGTCGAGAACGACGCGACGCAAATCACGCTGCAAGAAGCAGCCAGCCACAATCCCGACGCTCAGGTCGGCGACATCCTCGCCGAGCCGCTACCGCCAGTTGATTTCGGCCGCATCGCCGCACAGACGGCGAAGCAGGTCATCGTCCAGAAGGTGCGCGAGGCCGAGCGCGAACGTCAGTACGAGGAATACAAGGACCGCATCGGCGAGATCGCCAACGGCCTGGTCAAGCGCGTTGATTACGGCAATGTGACCGTCGACTTGGGCCGCGCCGAAGCCATCGTGCGCCGCGACGACCTGTTGCCGCGCGAGTCGTTCCGCCAGGGCGACCGCATCCGCGCCTACATCTACGACGTTCGCCGCGAGCCGCGTGGCCCGCAGATTTTCCTGTCGCGCACCCATCCGCAATTCATGATCCAGCTCTTCAAGCAGGAAGTGCCGGAACTCTACGATGGCATCATCGAGATCAAGGCGGTCGCCCGTGATCCGGGCAGCCGCGCCAAGATCGCCGTGCTGTCGAACGACGCAAGCATTGATCCTGTGGGAGCCTGCGTCGGCATGCGCGGCAGCCGCGTCCAGGCGGTCGTCAACGAGCTGCAGGGCGAGAAGATCGACATCATCCAGTGGTCGCCGGATGCGGCCACCTTCATCGTCAACGCGCTGGCCCCGGCGGAAGTCGCCAAGGTCGTGCTCGACGAGGAAGCACGGCGCATCGAGGTCGTCGTTCCCGACGATCAGCTCAGCCTCGCCATCGGCCGCCGCGGCCAGAATGTGCGTCTCGCTTCGCAGCTGACCGGCTGGGACATCGACATCCTCACCGAGAAGGAAGAGTCCGAGCGCCGTCAGGAAGAGTTCCGGCAGCGCACGCAGCTGTTCGTCTCGACCCTCGACGTCGACGAGTTCCTCGCGCAGCTCCTGGTCACGGAAGGATTTTCAACTGTGGAAGACATCGCGTTCGTGCCGGAAGACGAGCTCGGTTCTATCGAAGGCCTCGACGAAGGGGTTGCCGGCGAGCTGCGCAAGCGCGCGCTGACGTACCTCGAGGCGCGCAATGCCGAATTCGAAGCGACGCGCGTCAAGCTCGGCGTGCAGGACGACGTCGCCGCCATCGACGGCCTGACGCCCGCCATGCTGGTCGTGCTGGGCGAGAAGGGCATCAAGACCCTCGACGACCTCGGCGACCTTGCCGGCGACGAGCTGCTCGAAATCCTCACCGATGCGGAGCTGTCGGCCGAAGACGCCAACGCCATCATCATGAAGGCGCGCGCCCATTGGTTCCCCGAGGAAGAGGGCGCCGACGCCAAGGCGCCGGAGGGTGCGGCCTGACGCGCGGAGCGCATTTCCGCCGCGAGCGGCGCTGCATTGCGACGGGCTTAGGTCGCCCGCCGGCGGAGCTGATCCGCTTTGCGGTCGACGCCAGCGGTGTCGTCGTTCCCGACGTGGTCGGCTGCTTGCCGGGCCGCGGCATGTGGGTGACCGCCGATCGGGACGCAATCGAGCGTGCCGTCACGCGCAACGCGTTTGCGCGCTCGGCGCGCCGCTCTGTGACAGTGCCGGACGATCTCGCGGCGCACACCGAACGGGCGGTCGCGCGGCAGGTCGCGACGCTGCTGGAACGCCTGCGGCGCAGCGGTTTGGCTGCGGCCGATGACGCGTCCGTGAGCAGCGCCGTCGAGCGCGGTGCGACCTCGGATGCGGTGGACGTCGCTGCCCCGTCCTTGTCCGAAATGAGTTTGGCCGCGCTCGGCCGAAATGTGGTACACGCTGGCCCTGCCCCGAGTTCGTTGATCGAGCAGTTGCTGCGCCATGCGCAGTGTTTGCGGGGCCTCCGCGGCGGTTCGGCCGTGGTCCCCTCCGGTGGAGACCACCAACGCTCAGGTGAGAGCCAAGTTTCGGGGAGGGTACCCGTGCCCGCACCCGTTGATACGCGCACAATAGGTTTGCCCAAAGGACTGACATGAGTGACACCAAGGATTCCGACGACGCTCCGCTGACGTTGAAGGCGCCGCGCCGACTCGAGATCAAGAAGACGGTGGGCTCAGGCCAAGTCCGTCAAAGCTTCAGCCGGGGCCGCACCAAGGCGGTGCAGGTCGAGGTGAAGAAGACGCGCACCGTCGGGCGTGGACCTGGCGATGCCTTGTTCAGCGATCCGGGCGAGCGCAAGGAAGTGCCGGCCGAGGCTCCGGCTCCGCCGCCGCCGCCGCAAGTCGAGGCGAAAGCCCCCGCTGCGGCGCCGCAGTCGGCGGCGCAGCAGTCGCTGTCCCAGTCGCAGTCTTCGCAACGCGGCCGTGTCGTTCTCAAGTCATTGACCGACGGCGAGAAGGCTGCGCGCGCCCGCGCCGTCGATGGCGCGCGCAGCCGCGACGAAGAGTTGCGTCGCCGCGCCGATGACGACGCGCGCAAGAAGGCAGAAGAAGACCTCCGTCTCGCCCGCGAGCGCGACGAAGCGGAAAAGCGCAAATCCGAAGAAGAATCGCGCAAGAAGGAAGAGGAAGAAGCCAAGCGCAAGGGCGAAGAGACCGCCGCGCGCAAGCTCGCCGATCCCGAAGCGCCGCAGACCGAAGAGCAGCGCGCCGCCGCCGCCGCCGTTGTGCGCCGGTCGCGTCCGGCCGACGTCGTCCGCCGCATGCCCGGCCGCAAGGCCGAGCCGCGCGTGCGCACCGGCCGTTTGACGCTCAATGAGTTGGAGGAAAGCGAACGCACGCGCTCGCTCGCCTCCGTGCGCCGGGCCCGCGAGCGCGAGAAGCGCCAGGGCTCCGAGTCTGGGGAGCCAACGAAGATCGTGCGTGACGTGGTCGTTCCCGAGGCCATCACCGTCCAGGAGCTCGCCAACCGCATGGCCGAGCGCGCTGTCGACGTCGTCAAGTCGCTCATGAAGATGGGCATGATGGTCACCGTCACTGCCAGCATCGACGCGGATACCGCCGAGTTGCTCGTCGCCGAGTTCGGCCACCGTGTGAAGCGCGTCGCCGAAGCGGACGTTGAAGTCGGCTTGACCGGCGAAGTGGACTCGGCCGAGGCGCTGCAGCCGCGCGCTCCGGTCGTCACCGTCATGGGCCACGTCGATCACGGCAAGACGTCGCTGTTGGACGCGCTGCGCAAGACGTCCGTCGCCGCAGGCGAGGCCGGCGGCATCACCCAGCACATCGGCGCCTATCAGGTCGAGATGAGTTCGGGCGCCAAGATCACCTTCCTCGACACGCCGGGCCACGAGGCGTTCACCGCCATGCGTGCGCGCGGCGCCAACGTCACCGACATCGTCGTGTTGGTGGTCGCCGCCGACGACGGCATCATGCCGCAGACCATCGAAGCCATCCGCCACGCCAAGGCGGCCAAGGTGCCGATCATCGTCGCGGTCAACAAGATCGACCTGCATACCGCCAACCCGCGCAAGGTGCGCGAGGCGCTGCTGCAGCACGAGATCGTCGTCGAAGAGCTGGGCGGCGACACCATCGCCGTCGATGTCTCGGCCAAGACGCGTGCGGGCCTCGACAAGCTGGAGGAAACCATCCTCCTCACCGCAGAAATCCTTGAGCTCAAGGCCAACCCGGATCGCATGGCCGAAGGCGCCGTGGTCGAAGCCAAGGTCGACTCCGGCCGCGGCCCCGTCGCCACCGTGCTGGTGCAGCGCGGCACGCTCCGCGTCGGCGACAACTTCGTCGCCGGCGGCGTCGTCGGCCGCGTCCGCGCCCTGGCCGGCGATCGTGGTCAGAAGCTCGACTCGGCCGGACCAAGCGTGCCCGTCGAGGTGCTCGGCCTCACCAGCGCGCCCGAAGCCGGCGACACGTTCCTGGTCGTCGAGAACGAAGCGCGCGCCCGCGAGGTTGCCGCCTACCGCCAGCGCCGCGGCCGTTCCGTCCGCATCGGCGGCGAGCGGACCACCGTCGAGCAGCTGTTCGCCAAGATCAAGGCGGGCGAGATCGCCGAGGTGCCGGTCGTCGTCAAGACCGACGTGCAGGGCTCGCTCGAAGCGCTCATCGGCTCCGCCCGCAAGCTGTCGACCGACGAGGTCGCGGTGCGCGTCATCCACGGCGGTGTCGGCGCCATCAACGAGTCCGACGTGCAGTTCGCCAAGGCGTCCGGCGCGCTCGTCATCGGCTTCAACGTGCGCGCCAATGCGCAGGCGCGCGATCTCTCGACCCGCGAGGGCGTCGAGATCCGCTACTACTCGATCATCTACGACGTCACCGATGATTTGCGCACGCTGCTCACCGGCAAGCTCGCGCCGACCATCAAGCAGACGCTGCTCGGCAACGCCTCGATCCTCGAGGTGTTCAACATCTCCAAGGTCGGCAAGATCGCCGGCTGCCGCGTCACCGAAGGCATCATGCGGCGCGGCGCGCCCGTGCGCCTGTTGCGCGACAACGTGGTCATCCACGAAGGCAAACTGTCCCAGCTCAAGCGCTTCAAGGACGACGTTGACGAGGTCAAGCAGGGCGTCGAGTGCGGCATGGCCTTCGAGAAGTACCAGGACCTCAAGGTCGGCGACGTCATCGAAGCCTTCGAGATCACGTCGATCGCGCGGACTCTTTAGTCCGGCGCGACTCGCCGACCTGTCGCGCCGGAAGGCGCGCACCCTCGACGAAGAGGGCCGAGTCGCGCGGGTCCCAAGGGGGCGCACAATGGACCGTCGTTCGTCACGCAATTCGGAGCACGCGTCATCCAAGGCGCGTGGCGGTCGTGGATCCCATAAGTCACGCGACCATGCGCCCGAACCGCGCGGCGCGGCGCGGCCGCCGAGCCAGCGCCAGCTGCGCGTTGGCGAGGAGCTGCGTCACGCACTCTCGCAAATTTTCGCGCGCGGCGAGGTGCGCGATCCGGACCTGATCGGCCGCTCCCTCACCGTCACCGAGGTGCGCGCCTCGCCCGACTTGCGCAACGTCACGGCCTACGTCACCCCGCTCGGCGGAGGTGCCGACGCGGCGTTCCTCGCCGCCCTCGCGCGCACCGCTCCGTTCCTGCGCGCGCGCATGGCCGAGCTGGTGCCGCTGCGCTACACGCCCAAGCTGTTCTTCGCCATCGACACCTCGTTCGAGGCCGCACGCCGCATCGAAGAAGTGCTGCGCGATCCTGAGGTCGCGCGCGACCTCGCCAAGAAGCCGGACGACGAGTGAGCCGCCCGGCGCTCGGAGCGCGCCGCCTATGAAAAAGCGCGGCCAACCGGTCCACGGCTGGGTCATCCTCGACAAGCCGCTCGGGCGGACCTCCGCCTGGGCCGTTGGAAGCGTCCGCCGTCTCCTTGACGCCGCCAAAGCCGGTCACGCCGGCACCCTCGATCCGCTCGCCACCGGTGTCCTCCCCATTGCGTTGGGGGAGGCCACCAAGACCGTCCCCTACGTCCAGGACGGCACCAAGGGCTACGCCTTCACCGTCCGCTGGGGCGAGTCCCGCGACACCCTCGACGCCGCCGGCGCGGTGACCGGCACCAGCCCCGTCCGCCCGGCCGAGGCCGCGCTCCGCGCCGTCCTGCCGCGCTTCCTCGGCCGCATCCAACAGATTCCGCCGGCCTATTCGGCCCTCAAGGTCGACGGCCAGCGCGCCTACGACCTCGCCCGCGCCGGCGCGCCGCCCGTCTTGGCCGCCCGCCCGGTGCAGATCGATGCTCTCGAGCTCGTCTCGGCGACCGCCGAGGATGCCACTCTCCAGGTCACCTGTGGAAAAGGCACGTACGTTCGAGTCCTCGCCCAGGACATCGCTCTGGCGCTCGGAACCCTCGGCTACGTCTCGGCTTTGCGGCGCACGCGGGTCGGCCCGTTCCACGAATCCCAGGCATTTTCCCTGGCAAACCTTGGGGAACTCGTGCTAAGTCCCGCGCCGTTGGCGTTCCTTCTGCCCGTTACCGCCGCGCTGGCCGACATCCCGGCAATTGCGGTAACCGGCGACGAAGCCCAACGATTGAAAGCCGGACAGGCAATCCGACCTTCCTCTCCCGGGGCGTCCTCTGCGGCGCCCGGAGCCATCTGTGCAATGAACGACGGTGTCCCCGTCGCCGTGGCGCGGATGCAGGACGGGGAAGTGCGCGTCCTGCGGGTTTTCAATTTGTAGCTGCCATTCAAATCGAGGAGCCCGATGTCGATCACCACCGAACGTAAAGCTGAAGTGATGACGCAATTCGCCCGCACCGCGGGCGACACCGGATCGCCGGAAGTGCAAGTCGCGATCCTGTCCGAGCGCATCAACAATCTCACCGAGCACTTTAAGACTCACGGCAAGGACACGCATTCCCGGCGCGGCCTGATCAAGATGATCAACACGCGCCGCAGCTTGCTCGACTATTTGCGCAAGCGCGACTCGGGCCGCTACGAGGCGATCATCAAGACCCTCGGATTGCGGAAGTAGCGTTGCCAACCGGCACGTACTCGATTCGCACGTTGTCGTTTTCGAATCTCACGCGCTCGCGCGTGGGTACCAACCTCGCGCGTCCGCGCCTGCGGCGAACTGATTCGCTTGGCAGAGCGCCGGACGTGCGTTTTACCGCGCCACCTCCGGGTCGGAACTCCCGGGCGCAGGCAAATGCTGCGTCGGGTCGCGCGCGCCTCGCTGCCGGATAGGGCGGCGCGAGGCAATGCCGCAGCGTCGCGATAGGCGCGACCCTGCCGGCACGAAGGGGGCGACCGCATACGGCGGCGTCCAGGAAGGAAAGACAGAAAATGTTCCAAATCCATAAGAAGGAAATCATGTGGGCGGGCCGCAAGCTCACCCTCGAGACGGGGCGCCTGGCGCGTCAGGCCGACGGCGCGGTGCTCGCGACGTACGGCGAGACCACGGTGCTGTGCACCGCTGTCGCGGCGAAGCAGCCGCGCCCGGGCATCGATTTTTTCCCGCTCACCGTCAACTACCAAGAGAAGACGTTCGCTGCCGGCAAGATCCCGGGCGGCTTCTTCAAGCGTGAAGGTCGCCCCGCCGAGAAGGAGACGCTGACCTCGCGCCTCATCGATCGCCCCATCCGTCCGCTGTTCGCCAAGGGTTTCCACAACGAGACCCAGGTCATCTGCACTGTGCTCTCGCACGACCTGCAGAACGATCCCGACATCGTCGCCATGGTCGGCGCGTCGGCGGCGCTCACCCTGTCCGGCATCCCGTTCATGGGCCCGATCGGTGGCGCCCGAGTCGGCATGGTCGATGGCGAGCTCGTCCTCAACCCGACGATGGAGCAGGTCGCGACCACTACCCTCGACCTCGTCGTCGCCGGCACCGTCGATCACGTGCTGATGGTGGAATCCGAGGCGCACGAGCTCACCGAGGAGAAGATGCTCGAAGCCGTCGTCTTCGGCCACAAGGGCTTCCGCCCGGTCATCGACGCCATCATCGCGCTGGCGGAGCTCGCCGCGAAGGAGCCGATGGCGCTGCCCGTCAAGGGCGACGTCACTGCCATCGCCGACAAGGTGCGGTCGCTGGTCGCCGCCGACCTGCGCGCCGCCTACGGCGAGCGCGTCAAGCAAAGCCGCCACGAGAAGATCGAGGCCGCGCGCGCCAAGGCGATCGCCGGATTTGCCGATCAGCCGAATGTCGATGCCGTCGTCGTCGCCAAGCAGTTCAAGGAAATCGAGAGCGAGATCGTGCGCGGCGCCATCATCGAGGGCCGCCCGCGCATCGACGGCCGCGACGTCAAGACCGTTCGTCAGATCGTTGCCGAAGTCGGCGTGCTGCCGCGCGCCCATGGCTCGGCGCTGTTCACCCGCGGCGAGACCCAGGCGCTGGTCGTCACCACGCTCGGCACCGGCCGCGATGAGCAGATCATCGACGCGCTCGCCGGCGAATACCGCGAGACGTTCCTGCTCCACTACAACTTCCCGCCGTACTCGGTCGGCGAGGCTTCGATGATGAAGAGCCCCGGGCGCCGCGAGATCGGCCACGGCAAGCTCGCGTGGCGCGCCGTGCATCCGATGCTGCCGACGCCCGCGGAGTTCCCGTACACGATCCGCGTGGTCTCCGAGATCACCGAGTCGAACGGCTCGTCTTCGATGGCCTCGGTGTGCGGCGCCTCGCTGTCGATGATGGACGCCGGTGTGCCCCTGAAGCGCCCGGTGGCCGGCATCGCCATGGGCCTGATCCTCGAGAAGAGCGGCAAGTTCGCCATTCTCTCCGACATCCTCGGCGACGAGGACCATCTCGGCGACATGGACTTCAAGGTCGCCGGAACAGAAGTCGGCGTCACCTCGCTGCAGATGGACATCAAGGTCGCCGGCATCACGGCCGAGATCATGGAGAAGGCGCTGGCGCAAGCGAAGGACGGCCGCCTCCACATCCTGAAGGAGATGGCCAAGGCGCTGACGTCGGCGCGGTCCGACGTCGCCGCCACTGCCCCGCGCATCACTACGTTCACCGTGCCGAAGGACAAGATCCGCGAGATCATCGGCACCGGCGGCAAGGTCATCCGCGAGATCACCGAGACGACCGGCGCCAAGATCGACATCGAGGACGACGGCACCGTCAAGGTCGCGGCATCCGATCCGGCGGCGAGCAAGGCCGCGGTCGATTGGATCAAGGGCATCGTCGCCGAACCCGAGATCGGCATGATCTACAAGGGCAAGGTCGTGAAGGCCGTCGACTTCGGCGCCTTCGTGAACTTCATCGGCAGCAAGGACGGCCTCGTCCACATCTCTGAGATGGCGGCGCGCCGCGTCAACAAGGTCTCCGACGTGGTCAGCGAGGGCCAAGAGGTCTACGTCAAAGTCCTCGGCGTCGACGACCGCGGCAAGGTCCGCCTGTCCATGAAGGTGGTCGATCAGGCCACCGGCCAGGAGATGGCGCCGGAGAAGAAGGATACGCGCGAGCCTGCCGAGGGCCACGCTGGCTAAGCCGCTACGGGCTAAGCGGGAAGCGGTTCAGCGCGCCTCGCGCGCTTGAACCGCAATCCCGTCTGTACGCTGCCGTGCGGTCGGACCCTAGGTTCGGTATGCTTGGGCAGCTTTTGGGCCGCTTCGGGGGGAGCGTGGGCCGATGAAGGCGCTGAACGCCATCCGCATGTCGGGAGCCGAAGTGTTGCCCTTGGTCGAGGGCGGCAAGGGCGTCTCCATCACCACCGGTCAGTCCTCGGGCCCGTGGGCGGCCGCCGGGGGCATCGGCACGTTCTCCGGCGTCAACGCCGACTTCTACGACGAGAACGGCGCGCTCGTGCCGCAGATCTACAAGGGCAAGACGCGCCGCGAGCGCCACGACGAGCTCATCGAGTTCGGCATCATCGGCGGCATCGCCCAGGCCAAGATCGCCCACGACCTGCGCGCCGGTTCGGGGCGCATCCACATGAACATCCTGTGGGAGATGGGCGGCGCCGAGCCGGTTCTCACCGGCATCCTCGAAGGCGCCAAGGGTCTCATCCACGGCGTCACCTGCGGTGCCGGCATGCCGTACCGCTTGGCCGAGATCACGTCGAAGTACGGCGTCTACTACTACCCGATCGTCTCCTCGGCGCGCGCCTTCCGCGCGCTGTGGAAGCGCGCCTACCACAAGTCGGCCGAGTTCCTCGGCGGCGTCGTCTACGAAGACCCCTGGCTCGCCGGCGGCCACAACGGCCTGTCGAACTCCGAAGATCCCACCAAGCCGGAAGACCCGTATCCGCGCCTCGTCGAATTGCGCAAGCAGATGAACGAGTTCGGTCTCAACGAAACCCCCATCGTCATGGCGGGCGGCGTTTGGTACCTGCGCGACTGGGACGACTACCTCGACAACCCCGAGATCGGCCCCATCGCCTTCCAGTTCGGCACGCGCCCCTTGCTCACCAAGGAAAGCCCGATCTCCGCCGAGTGGAAGGACAAGCTCCTGACGCTCAAGGAAGGCGACATCTACCTCAACCGCTTCAGCCCCACCGGCTTCTGGTCGTCCGCGGTCGAGAACGAATTTCTGCGCGAGCTCAAGGGCCGCGAAGCGCGCCAGATCGCCTACACCATGGAAGTCGTCGGCGAGCACCAGGCCGAGTTCCCCATGGGCCCGCGCGGGCGCTTGGTCTATCTCACCACCGGCGACCGCGTGCGCGCCCAGGAATGGGTCGCCCAGGGCTACACCGAAGCCCTCAAGACTCCCGACTCGACGCTCATCTTCGTCACGCCCGAGCGCGCGCAAAAAATTCGCGTCGACCAGATCGAATGCATGGGCTGCCTCTCCCAGTGCCGCTTCTCGAACTGGGACCAGGGCGCCGAAGGCACCACCGGCAAGAAAGCCGACCCGCGCAGCTTCTGCATCCAGAAGACGTTGCAGAAAGTCTCCCACACGCCCGAGGTCGAGCACGAGCTGATGTTCGCCGGCCACGGCGCCTACCGCTTCGCGTCGGACCCGTTCTACTCGAACAAGTTCATCCCGACCGTCAAAGAGCTGGTCGAACGCATCATGACGGGCGACTGAGTCGCCGGAGGAACGGACGCGCGCTGCTGCGCGCGAAGTCTTTCAGCGCACATCTGCCTCATGCTGAGCTTGTCGAAGCATGAGCAAATGAGCCTCCATCGCCACGTACTGCGAGCGCAGCGAAGCAATCCAGGTCTGTTGCTTGTGGGCGATAGTCGGGGTTGACCGGCCGTCAACGCCCGCCGGTTTGGCGCATACCGATTCCGGTATTGCCCGGGGTATACCGAATTGGATATACTCAGGCCATGGAAGTGGAGTTATCCCACGCCGCCACCAAGGACCTGACCCGGTTGCCGCGCAACACGCGCGACACCATCCTTGGCAAGATCGATGAGGTGGCAGCCGACCCCGCCCAAGCCCGCAACGTCCGGCCGCTCAAGGGCAGCAATGGATTGCTGCGCAAGCGGGTCGGCGACTTGCGGGTGACGTACGAAATCGACCAGGAGCGCAACGTACTCCGGGTGTTGGAAGTGAAACCACGCGGGAGCGCATACCGATGAACACGAAGTCCGAGACGACGCGCGAACGCGGCAAGAAGCCCGGCGTCCACCGCGCGGCCAAGCGCAAGTCCGGCCCACCTGTGGCACGCAAGCTCACCCTCATCGGGCCCGATCACGTCACCGTGGTGAAGCTGAGCAAGAAGGTGCCGGGCGGCATCCACGTCGTGTCGGCGAAGGGCGCGCCCGTGCGCGGCCTCCGCCTCGACCGCGACGCCCGCACCGGCCAGCTCGTCTCCGCCACGTTGCCCTACAACGTGTTCCTGTCGCTGTCCGTGGGCGACGAGGGCGCCGCCTCCCTGCGCGCCGCGCTCGCCAGTCTGGTCGAAAACCGCGCGGCCGCTGATGCCCGCGACGCCGCCGAGGACGCCGCCGACGTCGCCAGCGCCGAGCGCGTACGCGCGCGCATCGCCGCCGGCGAGGAGGAGGTGCTTCCCCTCGCCATGGTCAAGCGCCTGCTGTCCGGCGAGAGCCGCGTGCGCGTCTGGCGCGAGCACCGCGGCCTCACCCAGAGCGCGCTGGCAACCAAGGCCGGCCTCGCCCAGGAGAACGTCAGCCAGATCGAGACCGGCGCCCGCGCCGCCACGGTGGAAACCCTTCAGCGCGTCGCGCGCGCCCTCGACGTCTCCCTCGACGACATCGCCCCATTGCCGCCGGAGGACTAGCCACCGCTAGATACTATTCGTATTGACACGTACCGTATCCTAGTGTATTGTTCGCCCCAAATCCACCCGTTTGGAGCGAACCATGACCCCCGCCAAACCCAACCTCTCCGGCCTTTCCCTCGTGCAAATCGAGGCCGTCGCCGAGACCCGCGTCCACCGCGCCAACCAGGACAACCTGGAGCGCGCCCGCGACGCCGAGGCCAATTGTGACCGTACATCGCCCGTATTGTCGGGCGACGAACCCCTCGGCCGCGACCTCGATACCGGCCGCTTCACCGCCGGCAACTCCGGCCGGCC
Source organism: Rhizobium sp. Q54 (assembly GCA_945904955.1). Lineage (GTDB taxonomy): Bacteria > Pseudomonadota > Alphaproteobacteria > UBA2966 > CAIVPW01 > CAIVPW01. The sequence goes on along the minus strand of CAMDPO010000022.1, from coordinate 24,018 downwards.
GCGCGGCTCCCTCAACAAGTCGACCATCATTGCCCGCAACCTCCTGGAGGAGCAGGCCGAGACCTTCGCGCGCAGCCTCGTCGCGCTGGCGCTCGCCGGCGACACCCAGGCGCTGCGCGTCTGCAGCACGCGCCTCCTGCCCGCCCGCCGCGACCTGCCCGTGGACATCGACCTGCCGGCGATCGTCACCGCCCACGACGCGGTCATCGCCGCCGGCACGGTCACCGCGATGGTCGGCGAGGGCCGCCTGACGCCGTCTGAGGGACAGAAGGTCGCCAGCATCATCGAGACCCAGCGCCGCGCCATCGAGACTGCCGAGCTGGAGCGCCGCATTCTCATCCTCGAAGCCTCCGTCAAATAGCGCTCGGGACTGGCAATCGCCCGGCCGCCGCACTATCTTGGAATCATTCCAACATGGCCAAGACCGCACCCAAGACCCGCAAGACCGTCCGCACGCCGCCCGTGACCACGGCGGCCCTCGCGCGCCTGCGCGACGCCGGCCTGCGTCCGACGCGCCAGCGCATCGCCTTGGCCGCGCTCCTGTTCGACGGCCACCCTTACGGCCGCCACGTCACGGCCGAGATGCTGTTCGATGAGGCGCGCAAGCGCGGCGCGCGCGTTTCGCTCGCCACCGTCTACAACACACTCAACCAATTCACCGAAGCCGGCTTGTTGCGCGAGCTCGTTGTCGATCCCGGCACGTCGCACTTCGACACCAACATGGGCGACCACCATCACCTCTACTTCGAGGATTCGGGCGAGTTGCGCGACGTGGACGCCGGCGGCATCGAGATCAAGGGCCTGCCCGCGACTCCGCGCGGAGCCGAGGTTGCGCGGGTTGACGTCATCGTGCGTCTGCGCCGCCGCTAGATTTCTTTAGTTAGAATAATTCTAATCTATTGACGCGAGGCCTAGCCGCGCGTACATAGCAACCAACACCGCACGCACGACCAGGAGGAAACCCATGGCTAAAGTGTTGAAGGGCAGCAAGACCGAAGAGAACCTGAAGGCGGCGTTCGCGGGCGAGTCCCAGGCGAATCGCCGCTACCTGTATTTCGCCCAGAAGGCCGACGTCGAGGGCTACAACGACGTCTCCGCCGTGTTCCGCTCCACCGCGGAAGGCGAGACCGGCCACGCCCACGGCCACCTCGAGTACCTCGAGCAGTCGGGCGATCCCGCCACCGGCAAACCGATCGGCGGCACCAAGCTCAACCTCTCGGCCAGCATCGCCGGCGAGGTCCATGAGTACAGTGACATGTACCCGGGCATGGCCAAGACCGCGCGCGCAGAAGGCTTCGACGAGATCGCCGACTGGTTCGAGACTCTCGCCAAGGCTGAGAAGTCCCACGCCGGCCGCTTCCAAAAGGCCCTCGACACCCTGGGCAACTAGTCCGCCCGCACCTTCCTCCTCAACCCTCCCCCCGCGCGGGGGGAGGGCAGGGTGAGGGGCAAGAAACCGGCGCGTCAGCGCGCCTTCGACCGGAACAAACAAGATGCACTCCGCAGGCACCGGCGCCCCGACGCGCCACGTCATCGCGTGGGACGATCCGTCCTACACCGACGCCGCCGCACTCGACGCCGAAGAACGGCGTCAGTTCGACGTCTGTCACGGCTGCCGCCGCTGCTTCAACCTGTGCGACTCCTTCCCGCGCCTGTTCGATCTCATCGACGCCGCCAAGTCCGGCGAGCTCGACACCGTCGAGTCCAAGGACTTCGAGCCGGTCGTCGACGCCTGCACGCTGTGCGACATGTGCTTCATGACGAAGTGCCCGTACGTGCCGCCGCACGAGCTCAACATCGACTTCCCGCACCTGATGCTGCGCCACCGCGTCCTGGAGGAGAAGAAGGGCAAGGTCACGTTCGCCCAGCGCGAGATCCGCAAGACCGACCGCAACGGTGCGCTGGCCTCGCACGTCGCCGGCGTTGCCAACTGGGCGAGCAGCGTCACCAACAAGCTCGGCCGTTCGGTCCTTGCCGCGGCCGCGAACATCCACCCGCGCGCCTGGCTGCCCGATTTTGTTCCGGCGAAAGACGTGCTGACGACGCGCGCCGCGCGCGAGCCGCTGCCGGTGAGCGCCACGCCTGCCGCCAGCAAGCGCAAGGTCGTGATCTACGCAACCTGCGCCGCCAACTTCAACAAGCCGGAGATCGGCCTCGCCACGCGCGCCGTGCTGGCGCGCAACGGTATCGAGACGATCGTCGTCCATCCCGGCTGCTGCGGCATGCCGCAGCTGGAGATCGGCGATCTCGTCGCCGTCGCTGCCAGCGCCAAAAAGGTCGCCGCCGATCTCATCACCTGGGTCGACAAGGGCTACGACATCGTCGCGCTGACGCCGTCGTGCGCGCTGATGCTGAAGTTCGAGTGGCCGCTGATCGTGCCGAAGGATGAGAACGTCGCCCGCCTCGCCAAGGCCACGCGTGACGTCTCCGAATACATCGTCGAGGTCGCCAAGAAGGACGGCCTCGCCGGCACGCTGGCGCCCATGCCCGAGCCGGTCGCTCTGCACATTGCCTGCCATAGCCGCGCCCAGAACATGGGCGCCAAGGCCGCCGACATGCTGCGGCTCATTCCAGAGGCCAACATCTCCGTCGTCGAGCGCTGCTCGGGCCACGGCGGCGCGTGGGGGGCAGAGAAGCCCAACTTCGAAGTAGCGCTGAAGGTCGGTAAGCCGGTGTTCCGCCGTGTGCTTGACTTGAAACCGGCGCACGTCTCGTCCGAGTGCCCGCTCGCCGGCGATCACATCGTCCAAGGCGTGCAGGAGCTTGAGCCGGGCACGCACATTAAGGCGTCCGTTCACCCCATCCTGTTGTTCGCCCGCGCCTACGGCATCGACGTTGGAGTCCCGAAATGACCGTCCGCACCCGCCGTCGCAGTATTTCGCGCGAGGACATTCTGCCCCTCGCCGCGTACGAAGCCGTGCGCGCTGCCAAGCGCGCCGAGGTGCGCGCCCAGAAGAAGCACCGCCAGATCGAGGTGGGCCCCCACGCCCTCTTCACCTTCGAGTCCTACGACTCGATGTGGGTGCAGGTGCACGAGATGCTGCGTACCGAGAAGGGCGGCGACGCCCAGCTCGCCGACGAGCTTGCCGCCTACAACCCGCTCATCCCCAACGGCCGTGAGCTGGTGGCGACCATGATGCTGGAGATCGAGAGCCCGGTCGCGCGCGCCCGCGAGCTGGTCAAGCTCGGCAACATCGAGGAGCACATCCAGCTCCGCTTCGGCGACCACATCGTGAAGGCTGTTCCCGAGCAGGACGTCGAGCGCACCGATCCCGAAACCGGCAAGACCGCGTCCGTGCACTTCCTGCACTTCCCGTTCACCGACGACCAGGTCGCCGCCTTCCGCGCCGAGAACGTCGAGGTCACCCTGGAGATCAAGCACCCCGCCCACCGCCACGCCGCCGGCCTCTCCGACGAAATGCGCACCGCCCTCGCCTCGGATTTCGATTCCGCCGTGGTGCACTAGCGAGAACCCTCGCCCTTTCAGGGGGAGGGCAGGGTGGGGATGTCCTCCGCGCGCACGGTGCTAGTCGAACGTCTCGTTCGGATACACGCCCCAAATCTCTTCGCGCAGCAGCCACCCCCTATGCCCCTCGACATCGAGCCGGCAGTACGCCCCCACGCACTCCAGCACGCGCGCGATGACGCCGGGCTCCGCCATCGCCACCGGCTGCACGTTGGTCGGCGTTCGCGTCAGGGTGCGTACCTCGCCCACGATGATGCCGTACCGGTCACCCGACAAAAGATTCTGGTGCACCCACCCTTCGACGCCGTCGATGTCGCGCACCTTGCGCCAAACGTCAAACGTCGCGACGACCTCGACCGGCAGGCCAGCGCGCACGAACACCCACACCACCGGGTACTGCATGCCCGGCCCGGTGCGCACGTTGACCTCGTTCGAGCGCAACGACACAAACCGCGGAATGCTCAACGCGCCTTGCGCGATCGCCGCGAGCGCGACGGCGCAAACACCGAGCGCGAAAACGCACGACCACACCACACGCACGGATCGAATCAGGCCGTCTTGTTCGCGCCGAGGGCGTACGCCGCCTTCAGCCACGCCGTCAACTCCCGGTCCACGGCGCCCGGTGCTGCCAGCAGGATCTCGTTGTGCACGACGTTGCGCGAAATTGCGTTCACCTTGGTCACGCGCGTGCTCGCCAGCGGCTTGTCCGTGCGGATGGAGAGCGATAGGGCGGTCTTGCGCGGGTGCGCGATGGCGAACACGCTGCCGGCGATCAGGTGGATCGAGTTCGTCTTGGCGTCGATCTCGACCGGGCCGAACTTGAGCACGATCCGCATCACGGCATCGTACGTGTGGCGCACGACCGCCTCCGAGCCTTCAAAGACCGCTGCTTCCTCTGGCTTCATGGACGCAGTGAATCATGCCTCCGGGCGCTCTGACAACGCCCGCGACGGCGGTTTCCCTGGTTTGTCGCCCTGCCCCGGCTCATGGTAGAGAGGCCCTCCGCCCCATTCCTGGGATTGCTTTGAGCACCAAGAAGCCCGACGTCGTCGTCACGCGCAAGCTGCCCGAGGCAGTCGAGGTGCGCATGATGGAGCTGTTCCGCGCGCGCCTGAACACCGACGACCATCGCTTCACCCAGGCCGAGCTCACCGAAGCCGTCGAGAGCGCCGAAGTCCTCGTGCCGACCGTCACGGACCGCGTCGACGCCGCCGTGCTGGCCAAGGCCGGCCCCAAGCTCAAGCTGATCGCCAACTTCGGCACCGGCATCAACCACATCGACCTGAAGGCAGCCGCCGAGCGCGGCATTACCGTCACCAATACGCCGGGCGTGCTCACCGACGATACCGCCGACCTCACCATGGCCCTCATCCTCGCCACGCCCCGCCGCATCACCGAAGGCGAGCGCCTGTTGCGCGCCGGCCAGTGGACGGGGTGGGGCCCCACCTTCCTGCTCGGCCACCGCATCACCGGCCAGCGCCTGGGCATCGTCGGCATGGGCCGCATCGGCCAGGCGGTAGCGCGCCGCGCGCGCGGCTTTGGCCTGTCGGTGCACTACCACAACCGCAAGCGCGTACCGGAGGCGACCGAGGCCGAGCTCGAGGCGGCGTACTGGGAAGACCTCGACCAGATGCTCGCCCACATGGACATCATCTCGGTCAACTGTCCGCTCACCGACGCGACGCGCGGCATGCTCTCGGCCGCGCGACTCGCGCGCTTGCAGCGCCACGCAGTCATCGTGAATACCGCGCGCGGCGAGATCATTGACGAGGACGCCCTCTGCGATCTCTTGGAGAAGCGCCTGATCGGTGGCGCCGGGCTCGACGTTCATCAGAACGCGCCGCACGTCAATCCGCGCCTGTTGAAGCTCGACAACGTCGTGCTGACGCCGCATCTCGGCTCGGCCACCGTCGCCGGCCGCATCGCCATGGGCGAGAAGGTGATCATCAACATCAAGAGCTTCGTCGACGGCAACGCACCGCCCGACCGCGTCATCTCCGGAGTGACGACCTAGACCCCGCCCCATGTCCTTCGACGTCGAACGCGCGCGCGAGTTTGGGGCGACCATGGATTTCGGTCGCACTACCGGTGACTACCGCCGCTACCGCCCCGGTTTTCCAACGGCGTTCTTCGAGACTCTCGTCGCGCGCGGTTGGCTCGCTCCCGGCCAGGCCGCCCTCGACCTCGCCACCGGCACCGGCGCTGTCGCCCGCGGCCTGGCGCGCGCCGGCGCCACGGTCACCGCGGCGGACATCGCCGCCGAGCTCATTCACGTCGCCGACGCTCTCGACGACGCGGCCGATGTGAAGGTGCGCTACGTGCGCGCCCCCGCCGAGGGCACCGGCCTTCCCGCCGCCAGCGTCGATCTCGTCACGGTCGGCCAGGCGTGGCACTGGTTCGACCGCCCGCGCGCCGCCGCCGAAGTCCGGCGTCTCCTGCGCCCCGGCGGCCGCGTCGTCATCGCCCACTTCGACTGGATTCCGCTGCCCGGCAGCGTCGCTGCGGCGACCGAGGGCCTCATCCTCAAGCACAGTCCGCGCTGGCCGATGGCCGGCGGCAACGGCGTCTATCCGACCTGGCTGCGCGACTTGTCCGAAGCCGGCTTCGCCGGCATCGAGACGTTCTCCTTCGACGCCGACGTGCCGTTCACCCACGTCCAATGGCAAGGCCGCGTGCGCGCCAGCGCGCCCATCCAAGGATCGCTGTCGGCCGAAGAAGTTGCCGCATTCGACGACGAGTTGAACGCACTCCTGCGCGCGCGCTTCGCCAGCGAACCGCTGCAAGTGCTGCATCGCTGCTGGGCGGCGAGCGGCGTCGCGCCCTAGGCGCGCGAACCACTACGTGCCGTAGGCGTCACACAATAGGAACACACCTGCGCTAGTACGCAGGGGTGAACGCCTCCCGACGTCCGCCTCTGCACGACCCGCGTCTTGCCGGCCTGATGGCGCGGTTGCAGGAAGGCGAGCGCCGCCACGTCTGGCGTGCGCTCGTCGAGTCGCTCCCCTTGTGCGCGCTACTCGTGCTTGGGCTGTTCTGCGCACTGCAGGTCGCGCACCTCGTGTGGGGGGCCGGTCCGGCTCCCGTCGCGCAGTACGTCCTGTTCGCGCTCGGCGCCGGCGCGCTTGCCATCGCCGCCGCCGCGCTCCATGCGGCGCTGCGCCGGCCTTCGACCGCGGCGATGGCGCGCACGGCTGACCGCACCTTCGCCTTCCACGAATGCATCAGCACGGCGCTCGAGGTCGCGGCCAAGGAGCCCGCCAGCCTCGGCGTGATCGGCGAAGCCTTGCTGCAAAGCGCTGCCGCCCGCGCCGAGCACATCGAAGCCGGGCGCCTCGTGCCGCTGCGGTTCCCCCGCACGGCGTTCGTCGTGCCGGCGCTGGTTCTGCTGGCAGCGCTCCTGACCGCCGTTCCGTCGCCGGTGCTGCACGAAGCACTCGCCGCCCTGCGCCCCGCCGTCGGAACGGACGCGGCCCAGCACGCGGCCGAGCGCGCCGAGGACGTTGCGACGGTCGCCGCTCTGGCGGCGATCGTGCGGCGCGATGGACGCGAGCGTGCCGACCCCGAGCTCCAGGCTGTCGCCCAGGCGATGAGCGCGTTGGCGCAACGCTTTGCCGAGACCCCCACGTTCGACCGCGAAGGTCTCACCGACGGAATGGAGCGCCTGCTGGCCGCGGCGAACGACGCCTACGCCCGCGCCGGCGAGACGCCCCCGGTCGCGCTGAACCAGCCGCGCGCCAGGGACTCGACGCGGCGCGGCGGGACGACGCCGGCACCGGCCGGCACCGGCCGGCCGCCAACGGCCGCCGCGCAGCCGGAGCAGGGTGCGCCGCGCTCGCCCGGCCAGCGCGACGGCACCGGCGGCGATGCCCCCACCTTGCCGACGCCCGAGCGAACCATCGCCGGCGCGCGGCCGCCCGGCGGCACCCTCGATCCGCTCGCGGATCCCGCCCTCGCGGTCGCCGCTGCCAACCCGGAACAGGACTACCGCGACCTCGGCGGCGAGCCCGCCGAGGAGGGCGGCCCCGGCGAAGTGTTCGGGGGCGCCGCCGGCGGTGCGCCCGGCGACTATGCGGGGTTCGGCACTCGTGCGCTCACCGGCGCGCCGACCGCGCGCCTCGGCTTGGCTCCCACCGGCGAGCTCCTGCTCGACAACCCCCTCGGCGAAGGCGGGCGGCGTACGCGCCTCAACCTCACCGGCCAGCCCGCCGAGGCAGTCATCACCGGCGCTCCTGTGGCGGGCACGGCGTGGCGCGCAGCGCCGGAGCACGAGGTGACGCGCACCGCGCTCCCTGTCACCGCACGCGACCTCGTCGGCCGCTACTTCCAGGCCATGACCGCCAAGCGCGGCGAATGAGCTTCCTCGCCCCCGGCTGGTTGCTCCTTGGGGGCCTGACGGGACTGGTGCTCTTGCTGCACATGCGCAACCGCCGCCGCCGCGAAGTGCCCAGCGTCCTGATCTGGCGGATGTTGGAGAACACCGCGGTCGCGCGCCGTTCGTTCCGCGCGCCGCCGCCCAGCGTGCTGCTGACACTGCAGCTGCTGGTCGTCCTTCTGGCCGCGCTCGCGTTGGCGCAGCCACAACTCGGCAGCCGCGCCGAGCCCGGGCACACCATCTACGTGCTCGACGCGTCGGGCAGCATGCGCGCTACCGACCTCTTCCCAAATCGCTTCGCCGCCGCCCACGCGCACCTGCTCGCGGCCATCGCGGTGGACACTGCCGACTCTCGCATTCGCGTTTCGGTCGTCTCCGTCGATGCCGCGCCTCGCATTCACGTGGCGCGCCAGGGTGAGGCCGCCGGCATCCTCCCGCTCCTCCGCGACCTGCAGCCAAGTGACGGCGCTGCCGACTGGGTCGCCGCTGCGACGCTGGTGGACAGCATTCGCCGCGACGGCGAGGCGACGCGCGTCGTTGTCCTCACCGACGGTGCCGATGCCGCGGCGACCGACTTTCAGAACTCGTTCGGCGCCATCGCCAGGACGCAAGTCTTTGCCGGCGCGGATACCGCGAATGTCGGACTGACCGCCGCTCTCGCACCGGCCGAGGACGTGCCGGGTTCTTGGCGTGTCACTGGCACCGTGCAGTTCAGCGGCGCCGCGCCGCCGGACGCGGTGCTCGAAGCGTTCTTCCAGCCAGGCGGCAGCACCGCCTGGGCGCCCCTCGCTTCCTTCCGCGTGGCGCGGCGCGGTGGTCCGCCCACCGTCGCGTTCGATCTGCTGCTTGCGCTGCCCGGGCCGGGTGCCGTCGAGCTGCGGCTCTCCGACGACGCCGGGCCTCACGACAACGCCGCGTACTTCGTGGTGGACCCCAACCCCGCGCGCGCCCGGGTCCTCTACGTCGGTGCTGCCGACGGTCCGCTGCTCGTTGCGCTGCAGTCCATGTCTGGTATCGACGTGCTCAGCGCCGACGGCTTGCCAGCCGACGATCACACCTTCGACCTCGTCGTCGTGGATGGCGTCGCCGTGACGCGCCGCCCCGCCACCAACGTGCTGTGGCTCGGTGCGGCTCGTGTCGCCGGCCAGCCGCCGCCGTCCCCGCTGGGCGGGCCCTACGTCACCGGCTGGGACACCACCCATCCGTTGTCGGACCAGCTCGACTGGACGTCGATTGCCCCCCAGCGCGCCTATCGCGCGGAACGCCTGCCCGGCGCCACCGTCCTGGCCGAGGCCGCAGGTGGCCCGCTGGTCCAGGCGCGCACGACACCGGCGGGGCGCGAAGTCCAGGTCGCGTTCGACCTCGCCGGCTCCGGCTGGGCGGACAGCGCCGGCCTGCCCCTGTTCCTCGCCAACGTGATGCGCTGGCTGGGGCCGCCGGCACCGGCCTGCGTCGTGGGCGTTGCGTGCGCCATCGAGGCGCGGCTGACGTCGGCGCAGATCACCGCTCCCGACGGCACGACCATTGCGCGTGGCCGCGCCGACGCCGATTTTCTTCTTCCTGGTGCCGATGCCACCTTCGTGCCGGCGCGCGCCGGGCTCTACTCCCTCCGATCCGGAGACAGCAGCCGCTGGATCGCCGTCAACCGCGCGACTGCCGGCGAGACCGCTGTGGCGCCCCTCACCGCGATCGCGGCGGCAGCGCCGGCGCAGCGCGCCCTGCCGCCGCTCTGGCGCTGGGTGCTGGCCGCTGCATTGATCACGTTGCTCGCGGAGACATGGATCGCCGGCCGGCGCAGCGAGCAGTTCCTGACCCTTTCGGCGTTGGCCGGCGGCCGCGCCCTCGCTGGCCGCCGCCGCGCCCAACTCGGATTGCGCGCGGTCGCCATCGCTTTCGTCGTCGCCGCGCTCGCCGGAGTACCGCTCGCCGCGCGCGAGCTCGCCGAGCGAGTCGTGCTGGTCGTCAGTCCAGACCTCGTTGCCGCAAATCCCAACGCCGGACGCGCGTCGCTGTTGCGCGACATCGAGGCGAAGCTCGCCGCCGACGGCAACCACGGCAATGCCGGACTCGTCGCCGCCGGAGGCGCGCCCCGCGTCGCTCTCGACATCGGCGGCGCAGCCGGTGCGCGCGACCAAACCTTCCGCACCGTGCCGGCCGGCACCAATCTCGAGGCAGCGACGTTCCTGGCGGCCGCGATGTTGCCGGCCCATGCGGCGGGCCGCATCGTCGTGGCCACCGACGGCAACGAGACGGCAGGGCAGGTCGCCCGCGCCGTCGCCGCGGCCCAGGCGCGCAACATCGCCATCGACGTCTCTCCGATCACCGAGGTGCCGCCCGGCGAGGTGCTGGTCGAATCCGTCAACGCCCCGCAGCGAGTGTACCTCGGCGACACGTTCCTGCTGGACGCGGTGATCTACGCCCAGGCGCGGGCCACGGCGCGCGTCACCATCCAGCGCGCCGGTGTCACGGTGCTGGAGCAAGACCTCGACCTGCTGCCCGGGCGCAACCGCGTCGAGACGGTGGTGCCGGCGCGCGAAGCGGGCGAGCTGCTGCTCGAGGTAGCGATCGAATCGCCGCGCGACACCTTCGCGCAGAACAATCGCAACGGCGTCGTCGTCCAAGTCGGACCCAGTCCCGCCATCGCCATCGTCACTGCGGATACGGCCGCCGGCGAAGCGTTCGCCCGCGCCCTCGCGGTGCAAGGTCTTGTGGCCAAGGTCGTCGGACCCTACGCGGCGCCCAAGAAGGTCGACGGCTGGCTCGCCTACGACGCCGTCGTGACCATGAACCTGCCGGCCATCCAGCTCGACACGGAGCAGCAGGATTCCCTCGAGCAATTCGTGCACGTACATGGCCGCGGACTGCTGATCCTCGGCGGCGAGAATTCTTTCGGTCCGGGCGGCTACTTCGGCACCGCGTTCGAGCGCATGTCGCCGCTCTCCAGCCGCATTCCGCACGAAACCCCCGACGTCGCCATCGTGTTCGTCCTCGACCGCTCGGGCAGCATGGTGGCGTGGGCCGATCCTGCGCGCTCCTACACCCGCCTCGACGTCACCAAGGAAGCGACTCTTGCCGCGGTCGCTCAGCTACCGGACGAGGCGCGCGTCGGCATCGTCGCCTTCGATCACGAGGCCCACATCCTCCTGCCGTTGCAGGAAAAGAAAGACGAAGCCGCGGTCGCCCGGTCTCTCGGCGCGTTGGTGGCGGGCGGTGGCACGTTCATCTACCCCGGTCTCGCCGCCGCAATGGACATGCTGCGCGGCGCCGACGTCGCCGCGCGCCACATCGTCGTGATGACCGATGGCTTGTCCCAGACCGCGGACTTCACGGCGCTGTTCGAAGAGGCCAAGCGCCTCGGCATCACCATGTCGGCCATCGCCGTCAGCAGCGCCGCCGATCCCGCGCAACCGCTGCTCATCGCCGAGGGCGGCGGCGGCGGCTTCTATCGCACCGACGATGTCCGCGCGCTGCCCAGCATCCTCCTCCAGGAGACGCTGATGCTCTCCAGCGCGCCGCTTCAGCGCGTGACCGCTCCCGTATCCTGGGTGAACGCGGCGCCGTTCCTCGAAGGCCTGCCCGCCAGCCTGCCGCCCGTCGCCGTCTACGTGCGCACGACCCTGCAGCCCCAGGCCGACCTCCACCTCGCCGTGACCGACGCGCGCGGCGAGCAGGAGCCGCTTCTCGCGTCGTGGCGCTTCGGCAACGGCCGCGTGCTGGCCCTTGCCACCCACGGTGCCGGACCGGGCACCGAGGCTTGGCAGCAGATGCGCGAGTATCCGCTGCTGTGGGCCCAGGCGATCCGCCATTTCCTGCCCGACGCCAAGGGACCCGGCCTGTCGCTAAGTCTCCACCGCAGTGGCGACAGCGTGCGCGTCGCCGCCGACGCCCTCGACAAACTCGGTGCCCCGCTGCAGGACCGCACCGTCACCGCCGCCACCGCCGACGCGCCGGCGATCATCCTCGAAGCGATCGGCCCCGGCCGCTACGAAGGCACCCTCGCGTTGCCGGAGCCGGGCGTGCGCCGCATCGCCGTCGCTGCCGGCGATCTGCGCGCGGCCGCCTCGATCTACGTCGCCTACCCGGCGCGCTTCGATTTTGCGCGCACCGATTTCGACAAGCTGCATGCGCTCGCCCTCGCCACCGGCGGCCGCTTGCTGGTCGGCGACGCGCCGACCTTCGACGACCGCAAGCGCTGGGTAGCAAAGCCCGGCTGGTGGCTGTGGACCGTGCTGGCGTTGGCCCTCGTGCTCCTCGAGCTCACGCTGCGCTACGCGCCGCAGCTCTTTGCCGTCGTTCGCCGCCTCAGCTCGATCACGGCCGTAACCGAGACATCAACGAACCATCACAAAGCAGCAAGCCCGACGTAACGCGACGACCCTACGACTCCGCGGTCCGTTCCTTCGAACCGGGAGTGCCCTCGTGCACAGCTTGAACATGTACGACAACCTGGTTGCGCGCCTTTCGCGCCGCCAGCTGATGAATGCCGCAGCGATTCTGGGTGTCGCCGCGGTCGCCTCGCCGATCGTGTCGCGCAAGACGTCTGCAGCGCCCATCTTCAATGACTATCCGTTCCAGCTCGGCGTCGCCTCGGGCGACCCGCTGCCGAACGGCGTCGTGCTGTGGACGCGTCTCGCGCCGAAGCACCTCGAAGGCGGCGGCATGCCGTCGGTCAACGTCGAAGTCGAGTGGGAAGTCTCGCCGACCTCGAACTTTGCCACCATCGCCCAGCGCGGCGTCGCCATCGCGCGGCCTGAGCTCGGCCACTCGGTCCACGTTGAGGTCGCCGGCCTCGAGCCGAACCGCGAGTACTTCTACCGCTTCCGCGCCGGCAGCGAGCTGACACCGACCGCGCGCACCAAGACCGCTCCGGCCGCGGGCGCCAACGTCGACCGCATGCGCTTTGGCATCGTCGGCTGCAACAACTACGAGGCCGGGTACTTCACCGCCTACCGCGGCGTGGCGAACGAGCAGTTCGACTTCGTCATCCACACCGGCGATTACATCTACGAGGGTCGTGACAACGGCAACCGCACGCCGGACACCACCGTGCGCCGCCACAACGGCCAAGAGATTCACACCATCGTCGACTATCGCAACCGCTACGGCCTCTACAAGAGTGACCCCGACTTCAAGGCCGCCCACGCTTCGGCGCCCTGGATGGTCACCCGCGACGACCACGAGGTCGAGAACAACTACACGGTGGTCGACGAGAACGACATCCCGCCGGTGGTGTTCGCCCTGCGCAAGGCGATGGCCTATCAGGCGTACTACGAGAACCAGCCGTTCCGCGCCGCCGTCATGCCCAAGGGGCCGTCGCAGCAGCTCTACCGCCGCTTGCAGTTCGGCAACCTGATGGACGTCAGCTTGTTGGACACGCGCCAGTACCGCTCGGATCAGCCGTGCGGTGACGGCTCCAAGACCAACTGCGCCGCCATCAACGATCCGAACGCCACCATGCTCGGCGCCGAGCAGGAAAAGTGGCTGTTCGACAACCTCGCTACGGTGCGCGCCAAGTGGACGATCCTGTCCCAGCAGATCCCGATCTTCATGCGCGACAACATCAAGGCCGCGCCCGAGGGTCAGTTCTCCATGGACAAGTGGGATGCCTACACCGTCGCCCGCTCGCGTCTGATGAACCGCCTCAAGGAGACCCAGGCGCCGAACCCGGTCGCGCTGTCCGGCGACGTGCACCTCGCCTACGCGTCCGACCTCAAGATGGATTACCGCAATCCGAACTCCGAGACCGTCGGCGTCGAGTTCACCGGCACGTCGATCGCCTCGGGCGGCGATGGCGCCGACGTCAGCGCGACGTGGGAGACCATCAAGGGCGACAACCCGCACATCAAGTATCACTCGGCCAAGCGCGGCTACACCGCCTTCGGTGTGACGCAGACCGAGATGCGCGCGGAGTACAAGATCGTCGATCGCGTCACGATACCGAACCAGCCGATCCGCTTGGGTGCGACCGCCCTGGTGGTGGCCGGCAAGCCGGGCATCGCGATGGGCTGACGCCCAACCAAGTCCTCCACGCCTCCAGCGTGGATGTAGCGGCGGGCGCTCCCTCGGGGGCGCCCGCTTGCGTTTCAGGCCAGGTCGTCGTGCTGGGCGGCGGCTACGCCGCGGGGACTTCGCAGAACTCCTCGCCCGGCTGGGCGTGGCCGATCAGCGATTGGGAGAGGTTCTTGATGGTCGGCGTGGAGCCGCACAGGGCGCACTTCGCATCGCGCCGCACCTTCACCGTGCGCCACGCGGCGTTGAGTGCGTCGTAGATGACGAGCTTGCCCGACAGGCTCTCGCCGATGCCGACGACTTCCTTCAGGACTTCCACCGCCTGCAGCGAGCCCACCACTCCGGCAAGCGCGCCCAGGATGCCGGCCTCGGCGCACGACGGCGCCAGGCCCGGCGGCGGTGGCTCGCGATAGATGCAGCGGTAGCAGGGATGGTCGCCGCTGGCGTAAGCCTTGAACGTGGCGATCTGTCCGTCGAACTGCGACAGCGCGCCGGAGACCAGCGTCTTCTTGGCGAAGAACGCCGCATCGTTCACCAGGAAGCGCGTCGCGAAGTTGTCGGACCCATCGGCGACGATGTCGTACTGCGACACCAGCTGCATGGCGTTCGCCGCGTTCAGGCGCTCGTTGTGCTGGACGATGCGGACATCCGAATTCAATTCGTGCACCGCGCGCGCGGCGCTTTCGACTTTGGGCATGCCCACGCGCGCCGTGGTGTGCAGGATCTGGCGCTGCAGGTTCGACAGACTCACGTCGTCGAAGTCGACCGCGCCGATGGTGCCGATGCCGGCCGCCGCCAGGTACATGATGATGGGGGAGCCAAGCCCGCCCGCGCCGATCACCAGAACACGCGCGTTCAACAGGCGCGCCTGGCCGGGCCCGCCGACCTCTTTCAGGATGATGTGGCGCGCGTAGCGCTCGATCTGGTCGTCGCGCAAATCCATTGCCGCCAACCCTCAGGACAGGTCGAACAGCGCGGTCGACAGATAGCGCTCCGCGAACGAGGGCAGCACGCACACCACGACCTTGCCGGCCATGCCGGCACGGCCCGCCACCTCGAAGGCAGCGGCGAGTGCCGCGCCCGACGAGATGCCGCACGGCACGCCTTCGATGCGCGCCGACAGGCGCGCCGTCTCGAACGCGGTCTGGTTGCCGATGGTGATGACTTCGTCGATCAGCTTGGTGTCGAGGATGGCCGGCACGAACCCCGCGCCAATGCCCTGGATCTTGTGCGGGCCCGGCTTGCCGCCCGACAGCACGGGGCTACCCTCCGGCTCGACTGCGACCACACGTACGCTCGGCTTGCGCGCCTTGAGCACGTCGCCGACGCCGGTGAGCGTGCCGCCGGTGCCGACGCCCAACACGATCACGTCCACCTTGCCTTCGGTGTCGTTCCAGATTTCCTCGGCGGTGGTGATGCGATGGATCGCCGGGTTAGCCGGATTCTCGAACTGCTGCGGCATGAAGGCGTCGCCGAGGGTGCGCAGGATCTGCTCGGCGCGCGCGATGGCGCCCGCCATACCCTGCTCGGCCGGCGTGAGCTCGATCTCGGCACCGAGCAGCTCCAGCATCTTGCGCCGCTCGATCGACATGCTCTCCGGCATGGTCAGAATCAGGCGGCGGCCTTTGGCGGCGGCGACGAAGGCGAGCGCGATGCCGGTGTTGCCGGAAGTCGGCTCGACGATCACGGTCTTCGGACCCAGCCGTCCGTCGCGCTCGGCCGCTTCGATCATGGCGAGGCCGATGCGGTCCTTCACCGACGACAGCGGGTTGAAGAACTCGAGCTTGGCGAGCACGTCGGCCTTGGCCTTGAAGTGCGCCGACAGCTTGGGCAGGCGCACCAGCGGCGTGTCGCCGATGGTGTCGAGGATGGATGCGAACACGCGGCCCCGCCCCGGCTTCGGGCCGGAGTTCGGGTTTGCGGTGCGGTTGCTGACCTCGGGCTTGTTCACGGGTCTGCGGTCCTCAGATATCGAACTGCACGCGTTCCGCCGTGCGGCCCTCCACGCCCTTGGCGTGAGCGCGGCGGCACAAGTCTTCGATCGTGATCGCGTCCATCTCGCGCATGAAGCCCTCGCGCACGTCGCGCCACAGTGGCCGGATCACCTTCTCGGCGAGATCGGAGCCTTGCTCCAACGCTAACAGGTCGCGGCTGGTGCGCTCTGTGGAGTAGACCACACGCACGATCTCGCCCACCGTGATGCGCCGCCGCTCGCGCGCCAACCGGTAGCCGCCGCGCGGCCCGCGCACGCCCTTCAGTACGCCGGCGCGCACCAGCTTCTGCATGACTTGCTCGAGGTAGCGTTGGGGTATCCCCTGGCGCTTGGTGATCTCGCGCGCCTGGGCGGGGTCGGCGCCGGAGTTGTAGGCGATGTCAACGACCGCCTCGAGGGCGTACAGCATCTTGCGCGTCAGCTTGATCATCGTTCGAGGCTATTCCTGCACTTCTTCCAACGTCTGGCCGAGCGTCCCGCCGAGCGTCAGTCCCGTCGAGCCGAACCCGCCTTTGCCGCGCGCCGTCTCCGCGAGCTGGCCGTAGGCGAGCACCGCGCGTTCGCAGCGCGCCACCACCAGCTGAGCGATGCGCATGCCGCGCCGCACGGTGAACGGCGCCGGGCCGAGGTTGGCGAGCAGCACCTGCACTTCGCCGCGATAGTCGGAGTCGATCGTGCCCGGGCTGTTCAGTACGGTGACGCCGTACTCGAACGCCAATCCGGAGCGCGGCCGCACCTGCGCCTCGTATCCTTCCGGCAGACCAAGCCGCAGCCCAGTCGGAATCAGCGCGCGGTCGCCGGGCTCCAGGATCAACGGCTGCGTGACCGCAGCGGCGAGGTCCATACCCGCCGCGCTCTGCGAGCGGTATTCCGGCAGACCCAAGTCTTCTGTGCCGGGCACGCGATCGACGATCACCTCAAGATCCTTGGGGGTCATGCCGCGGGCGCCCCCTTCTTGGAGGCGGCGATAAGCGCATCGGCGATCCGGTCGGCCAAGCGCTCGGCGACCTCGGTCTTGTCGAGGGTCGGCCACGATTCCGCGCCGGAGCCCGTCACCACGTGCACGGTGTTGCGACCGCCGCCCAGCACGCCGGTGCCGGGGGACACGTCGTTGGCGACGACCCAGTCGCAATTCTTGTGGGTGCGCTTGGCGGCGGCGCGCTCGATCAGCCGTGCCGGATCGGACTCGGTCTCGGCGGCAAAGCCGATCACCAGCGCCGGCCGCTGCGGACCGGGCCGCGCCAAGGTGCCCAGCACATCGGGATTCTCGATCAGCGCCAGGTTGACGCCCGCGCCCTTGTCGGTCCCCAGGCCGCCCTTCTTGATCTTGTGCGCCGCAAGCTGCTCCGGCCGCCAGTCCGCCACCGCCGCCGCGAACACGGCGACATCCGCCGGCAGGGCAGCGCGACACGCTTCCAGCATCTCGCGCCCGGTCTCGACGCGCCGCACGGTCACACCCGCCGGGTCCGGCTCCGCCGTCGGTCCCGTCACGAGCACCGTCTTCGCACCGCGGCGGGCGAGGGCGACCGCGACCGCGTGGCCCTGCTTGCCGGAAGAAAAATTGCCGAGGTAGCGCACCGGGTCGATCGCCTCGCGCGTCGGCCCCGACGTCACCAGCGCGCTCAATCCCGCCAGCGACTGTGCCGGCCCTGCCAGCAGCGCTTCGACGCGCGCGGCGATCTCCATCGGCTCCGCCATGCGGCCGGCGCCGACCTCGCCACAGGCAAGGTCGCCGTCCTCGGGCCCGATCATCTGGACGCCGTCGGCGCGCAGGGTAGCGACGTTGCGTTGGGTCGCCGCGTGCTTCCACATCTGCACGTTCATCGACGGAGCAAGCAGGACCTGCTTGTCGGTCGCCAGCAGCACGGTGGTCGCAAGGTCCCCGGCCTGGCCGGTCGCCAGGCGCGCCATCAAGTCGGCGGTCGCCGGCGCCACCACGACCAGGTCGCAGTCGCGCGCCAGCTTGATGTGGCCCATCTCGCTCTCGTCGGTCAGCGAGAACAGATCCTGATGGACCTTCTCGCCGGACAGCGCCGCCACCGACAGCGGCGTAACGAATTCCACGCCGCCCTTGGTCAGCACGCAGCGGACGCGCGCGCCGCGGTCACGCAACCGGCGGATGAGCTCCAGGCTCTTGTACGCCGCGATGCCGCCCGCGATGACCAACAGGACGGTGCGTGTTTCCAAGGGAAGGTTGGCGGGCACGAACGCTTTCTCCGAAATGGCCCCTGGAAAGCACCCAGGTGCCCTGGGGATCGGCAAATTCCCCAAAATAGCTGTGTTATTAAGGTAGTGCGCGCAAAGGGCGCCCGCAAGATGCGATTCGCCGCGCGACTGGAAACGGCCGGAACCCGGCCGACTGCTTAGCTGACGCCCCGGAAGAAGATGTAGACCAGCAACACCAGGGTCAGCCCGTACATCAGCATGCGGGTGCCGTTGATCGGGCTTTTCCGGCTCGAGCCCGTGGTGGGCACGTCCATCGACGGGGGCAGTAGCTTGAGCCCGTCGGGGGTGAACGACGCCCCGGCCCGCTCGGCGGCCTCGATCAGGCCCGGCAAGCGCCGGACCGTGGCCACCAGTTCCTCGGCTCCGGCCTGGGCCTGGGCCGCCATGCCCTGGGGCAGCCATTGGCGCAGCCAGATGCGCGCCGTGCCCCACAGGTCGGCGGTGGGGGTCAGCTCGCGGCACAACCCCTCCACGACCACCAGGGTCTTCTGCAGCAAGAGCAGCTGCGGCTGGGTGCGCATGCGGAATTGCTCGGTTGTCGTGAAGAGGTGGGCCAACAGCTTGCCCATCGACACCTCGGCGGGCGGCCGGTCGAAGACCGGCTTGGCGATGGCACGCAGCGCCTGGGCGAACGCATCGACCGACTGGTCGCGCCGCACGTAGCCCGCCTGGAAGTGGACCTCCGCGGCGCGGCGGTAGTCGCCGGTCAGGAACGCCAGCAGCATGGCGCCTACGTAACGCCGCTCGCTGTCCTCCAGGCGGCCCATGATGCCGAAGTCGACGGCGACGATGCAGTCGTTCGGCCCCACGAACAGGTTTCCATGGTGCATATCGGCGTGGAAGAAGCCGTCGCGGAACGCCTGGTTGAGGAACGCGGTCAGCAGGTTGGCGACGATGCGGTCGAGGTCGTGCCCTGCCGCCAAGAGTGCGGCGCGGTCGGCGATCGGAATCCCCAGGACGCGCTCGGTCGACAGCACCCGCTTCTGGGTGCGCCGCCAGTCCACGTCCGGCACCTGGAAGGTTTCGTCGCCGGCGAAGTTCTCGCCGATCTCCGACGCGGCGGCGCCCTCCAGGCGCAGATCGAGCTCGTCGCTCACGGCGCGTTTGAACAATTTGACGACTTTGACCGGCTCCAGCCGGCGGGTGGGCTCGACGACGCGTTCCAGGAGCTCGGCGCCCCATAGGAACAGGTCGAGGTCCTCCTCGAACTCCTGCTCGATACCCGGCCGCAACACCTTCACCGCGACCGGCTCGCCGTCGATGGTCGTGGCGAAATGCACTTGGGCGATCGACGCGGCCGCTACCGGCTGCTCGTCGAAGCTCAGGAACAGCTCGCCGATGCGCTGGTCGAGCTCCGTTTCGATGCACGCCACCGCCTGGGCGGCCGGGAAGGGCGGCAAACGGTCGCGCAGGAGCGCCAGATCCAGCGCGATCTCGTCGCCGACGATGTCGGGGCGTGTCGACAGGGTCTGGCCAAGCTTGATGAAGCTCGGCCCCATCGTCTGCACCGCGGCAGCGAGGCGCTGCCCTGGCCGCAGTGCGGTGAACTCGGGCCGCGCCCGGCCGGCCAGGCGCAGGGTGACCCACAGCAGCCACGGCGGCAGGCCGAAGCGCTGCAGCACATAGGTCGCGTCGTGCGCGCCCAGGGTGCGCAGGATGCGCAGTCCGCGCCGGGCGTTACGCAGTGCGCGCACGGCTGCCCCGCTCTAGATGCGCCACGCCTAAATGCGCCACGCCGAGTATAGAGTCGCGATGCCGCCCGCCAGCACGCGAGTGCGGACGCGGGCGAGGCCCGCGCGCTCCATCGCTTCCACCACCGCGCGGCGCGGCGGGAAGTTGCGGATGCTGTCGACCAGGTACTGGTACGCGTCGCCGCGCCCGCTCACCCACGCGCCCATGCGCGGCAGCACCGTCCGGGAATAGAGGTCGTAGGCCTTGTCGATCCCCGGCGCGACCGGGCCGCCGAACTCCAGGCACACGAAGCGCCCGCCCCAGCGCAGCACCCGGCAGACCTCCGCGAGGGCCACGTCCATGCGCGTGACGTTGCGCAGGCCAAAGGCGTTGGTGCAGGCGTCTTGGCTGGCGTCGGGCAGGGGCAGGTTCTCCGCGTCCCCCGCAACGAACCGGATGCCGTCCACCAGCCCACGATCCAGGGCGCGATCGCGCCCCACCGCCAGCATGGGAGCGGAGGCGTCCACGACCGTGACGGTGCCGCCCCGGTCCCCCAGGCGGTCGATCACGCGAAACGCGATATCGCCGGTCCCCCCGGCGATATCGGCCAGGACGATGCCCGGCCGCGGATTGAGCCAATCGACCATCTCCGACTTCCACAAGCGGTGCACGCCCCCGCTCATCAGGTCGTTCATAAGGTCATAGCGGCTGGCGACGCCGGCAAAGACGTCGCGCACCAGGGGGGCCTTCTCGGCCAGAGGCACCACGCGAGCCCCGAAGAAGGTGGTGGGCTCGGTCGGTTCGCTCGGTCGCCGTGTCATGGCGCGGACAATAGCGCCCGGCCCCCGCTCTTGACTACGAAGCGTGGCTTGCTACGAAGCGTTGCCCCCATGCCCGAACTGCCCGAAGTAGAGACTGTCCGCGCTGGCCTCGCTGCCAAGATCACGGGCCTGCGCCTCGCGCGGGTCGAGCAGCGCCGCAAAGACCTGCGGGTGCCCTTCCCGAAGGGGTTCGTGCAGCGCCTCGAGGGCCGGCGCGTGCTCTCCGTCGGCCGCCGCGGCAAGTACCTGCTGTGGACCTTCGACGACGACGCCGTGCTGCTCGCCCACCTCGGTATGTCGGGACGCATGGTGTTGCGCGAGGGCGCACCACCCAAGACAAACGACCAGGGCGGAGCGCAACCGGCCGCTGCTCACGAGCACGTCGCCTTCTATTTCGATGGCGATACATCGGTCGCTTTTTCCGATCCGCGCCGCTTCGGCTTGATGACGCTGACCACGGTCACCGAGGCGCCCGCGCATCCACTTCTTGCCGCGATGGGACCGGAACCGTTGGAGCCGGCCTTCGACGGCGAATACTTGGCCGCAACGTTCCGGGGCCGGAAGGCGCCGCTCAAGTCGGCGCTCATGGATCAGCGTCTCATCGCCGGCCTCGGCAACATCTACGTGTGCGAGGCGCTCTATCGCGCGCGCCTGTCGCCGTGGCGCCTGGCCGGCACCGTCAAAGGTGCACGGGCGGCGGTCCTTGCCGATGCCATCAAGACGGTGCTGACCGAAGCGATCGCCGCGGGCGGCTCGTCGCTGCGCGACTACGTGCAGGCGTCGGGCGAGCTCGGCTATTTCCAGTCGAGCTGGTCCGTGTACGGTCGTGAGGGGAAACGTTGCCCCGATTGCGCTCCCACGGCGCGGTGCCGCATCGAACGCGTCACCCAAGCAGGCCGGTCGACGTTCTATTGCCGGCGCCAGCAGCGCTAGCCGGAGCGGGGCTCCCGGAGCCTGCCTTGACTAGAAGAGGGCCTGTGGATATACACCCGCCCTCGGCCCCGCGCGGGTTTTCGCGCCCTATGGGTCGGCTACAAGGAAACCGATGGCTCACCACAAGTCCGCGATCAAGCGCATCCGCCGCAACACGCGCCACGGGGTAATCAATACCGCCCGCGTGAGCCGTCTCCGCACGTACGTGCGCAAGGTCGAGGAAGCCATCGCCGGCGGCAACCACGAGGCCGCCATGGCGGCGCTCAAGGAAGCCCAGCCGCAGCTGCAGCGCAACGCCGGCCGCAAGCTGATCCATGCCAACGCTGCGGCTCGCAAGATCTCGCGCTTGAACGCGCGCGTCAAAGCGATGTCGTCGCGCGCTTAGCGCGCCCCGCGGGCGTCGCCCGCGAAACCAACAGATCAAGAAGTTTCGGTTCGTCTTCGCACGCGCACGTTGCACGTGCGCGGTCACGCGTCCCGTTCGCGCACATCTGTGCGCCGCGTCACAACGATGCACGCAGGGTTGCTGCGCGCCAACGCCGCACGGGTGTCCCAATTTGCACGCACCGCACGAAACTGCGCTGCGCGCTGCCGTGCAAATCAACACGCGATGCGCAGGCGTTGTGCACGAACGAATGTTCGACAACGCAACGGAATTGCGTCGTGCGCACCGCACAGCGCGCGACTCCGCGCTTTTTCGATCCACGCGTTGCACGCGTGCATCGCGTGCTTTACAAATCGCGCGTTCGCTCTTCGGACATGTTGCAAGCAGCGGCGTGCTCCACTACCCTTCAATTCTCCCAACCGGGAGTTCACAGAAATTGTGCAAGTAATTCCCACCACCTCCGGCACGCCGTTACTTGTTGCCGGTAAGAAAAAGAGTGGTCGGAGTTGATTGCGTGGAAGTTCGACGGGGGCATCAACTTCGGTGATTACTGCGGAGCGTCTCGTTTCACTCCGCAGCATCTCTTGTGACATTCCGCTCTTCGGAGCGGTGGGATGATGGGGCTGGCGCGCATGGTGGAGGGGAAACCCGAACAACATTCGCCGCTTCGAGCGACTCCCGCGCAAGGGTACGCAGGTGACGTCGCGCCGACGGAAGCGTGGCGACTGCTCACGGAGGATTCGAAGGCTGTGCTCGTCGACGTGCGGACGATGGCGGAGTGGACATACGTGGGCACCCCTGACCTCTCCTCGCTCGGCAAGCGACCGCTCCTGGTGGAGTTCCAGACGTTCCCGGAGCGCGACCTCAATCCGAGCTTCGTCGCCGACGTCGCCCGCGCCGTCCCTGATAAGGAAGCCCCGATTTTGTTCCTGTGCCGTTCTGGGGCCCGTTCCGCCGCCGCCGCGGCCCTCGCCACCGCCCGCGGCTATAGCCGCTGCTACAACGTGGCCGAGGGCTTCGAGGGTGATCCCGACCGTACCCGCCATCGCGGCGCCGCCAACGGCTGGAAGGTCGCCGGCTTGCCCTGGGTGCAGACGTGACGCCCCCGCGCCGGCCTGATTCGCGTCCGGTCGCCCCGGCCGAGGGAGAGATCGAGGCAATGAGCCCAGTCGCCCCCCTCACCGCCGAGCAGCGTGGCTATTGGGAGCGCGTGCGCTCCCGCCTGCGTGCAGAAGTGGGCGAGGCCGCCTTCAACAGCTGGCTGAAGCCCCTCGAGATTCTCGACGTCGCCGACCGCTGCGTGCGCATGACCGTGCCGACGCGCTTCATGCGCGACTGGGTGGTCAAGCACTACGCCGATCGCATCCGCATCCTGTGGCAGGGCGAAGACCGGGCTTGCGAGTCCGTCGACATCCTGGTGTCGACCGCTGCCGCGGCGCCGCGCCGGCCCTTGCGCGAAGGCCCGAAGATCGTCGGCGCCGACGGCGCCGAGGTCGAGGCGCGCTTCGCGCTGCCCGCCGCCGAAGCGGCCCAGAAGCTCACGTTCGAACATTTCATCGTCGGCAAGCCGAACGAACTTGCCTACGCCGCGGCGCTGCGTGTCGCCGAGGCCGAGACGGTGCCGTTCAATCCCTTGTACCTGGCCGGCGGCGCTGGTCTCGGCAAGACGCACTTGATGCACGCCATTGCGCATCACATGCAGCAGAAGTTCCCCGAGCGGCGCATCGCCTATCTGTCGGCGGAGCGCTTCATGTACGAATTCGTCCGCGCGCTGCGCGACAAGAACGTCATGCCGTTCAAGGAGCAGCTGCGCTCGGTCGATGTATTGATGATCGACGACGTGCAGTTCATCGCCGGCAAGGAATCGACCCAGGAAGAGTTCTTCCACACCTTCAACGCGCTCATCGACCAGAACCGCCAGATCGTCATCTCCGGCGACCGCTCGCCGTCCGATCTCGACCACATGGAAGAGCGCATGCGCTCGCGCCTCGGCTGGGGCCTGGTGGCCGACATCCACGCGACGGACTACGAGCTGCGCCTCGGCATCCTGCACTCCAAGGCCGAGCAGCTCGGCGCCAAGGTGCCGCAGCAGGTCCTCGAATTCCTCGCCCACCGCATCACGTCGAACGTGCGCGAGCTCGA
>CAMDPO010000021.1:0-37500 GCA_945904955.1 Rhizobium sp. Q54 | reverse complement strand
GGCCAACCTTTCCGAGAAACCGAGCCAACAATCTCTGGTCAACAAGCGATTCGATGGCGAAAAGGAGCCTTCCGGACGGCCGCCTCTGCATCGTCTCCACGAAGTGGCGGTTCTCTCGTTCAAGTAGCGGCGCCACCGATAGGCCGTCGGACTCGGATTGTAGTAGCTGCACGCCAATTCCGGCCGCTGGATACACGCCGATCATCGGCGGCACTGCCCCGCCTTTGTTTGGTACCAGCTGACGTGCGCGCAGGTTCTTGAAGTGAACGCTCGACAGGAGGGGCCCCTCGACCTTCCGCGCGAAGTAGTTGTTGCAAGGATCACAGACCACCCCGCGCGGAAGTATGTGGTCGGTGTTTCCGAGCGACTCCGGAATGATGTGTTCGACACTCGTCGACGCAGATGAATCCTGCCCGCAAAAAATGCAGCGCGACCGCTTCGAGTGCGCGGACGCCGCCACGGTCATGCGAGCCGGAAACCGAGTTCCGCGCCATTGACCAGGCTACCCAAGGACCCGAACTGAACGGAACATATCGATTGCGGGGCACCGCCGGCCAAAACACCCGTCGCGAGTAGCTCTTCGAGGAACACTGGGCGTTCCAGGTGTCCTATGAGCAGGAAGTCGATCACCTTGAGAGGGGCATCTCGATCGTGCAGCAGCGCTTCAAGCTCTTCCTCCGAAAAGACAGAGCGCTTGGCAGTCGATCGAACCAGCTCCTCGAAGCTACTCGTTGCCGTCCAATTCTCGACAACGCCGATGGTCGTTATCGCTTGGGAGGCGAACATGCCCTGCGACTTCGACATGTAGAACAGCAGCACGTCGCCTGCGGCGACCGCTTCGGTCTGTGCCCGGCACAGGTAGACCTTCCGAATGGTGTTTCCGGGTTTGCGCTCGCCGCGCACAGCCAGTACCGGCGGCTCCGTCTCGAGCAGGGGCAAGGCTGTGGCCTTTGCAATTTCCGGAAAGAGCCGCTGGTGATAGTCGCCTTGGATCGGAACGCAGAATGCCTTCGCTGGGGGCGCAAACACGCACCGGGGATAGTTGGCCCGAACCAATTCGAACAACGGACTGTCGTTCGTGGCGTGCAACGGTTCGCGAGAGAACGACTTTTCGAATAGCAGCTCGCCGTCCTCAGCGGTGGAGCTATGGCGAAAACCGAAATACTCCAAGAGGCGAATGAGCGTTTGTTGTTGGGGGAACGTAGTCAGGTAAACGGCGTCGTAGGAATTGCGCTGGGCGTACCAGAGCGCCTGCTTCAGAAGATGCTCCCCCAACTTCTCGCCTCGAAACCGAGGCTTCACCTTGAAAGTGCAGAGCTTGAGGACCTTGGTGCCTGGCGTCTGAATGCGTGCCTCTGCACGCGTTTCGTCCTTCCGAACGACAATGCCAGCTACCTCATCGCCAACGTATGCGACCCAACATGGGCGATGCTGCTTGATACATTTTTCGCGCCACCAGACATCAAACTCCACATAGTCCGAACGGAGGCTCGCGAATATCTCGTCAGCGGGATCGATCTGGTGAGCAGCGAGCTCCGCTATGTATGGGAGCGCGACCGACTTGGGATCGAAGGTCTGGCGAACCCATGCCAGCGCGTCGGCAACCGATGCAACCTGGCGCGAAAGTCCAGCGCGCCTTGCGCGGTCATGAATACCGCGATCTTCGGTGATGAGCAGGTCGACCGCGCCCTGCTCCAACGCATGCAGTAGCGCGACGTCCACTTCGTCATTGCGCCGACCGATAGCGCCGAAGCGACGTACAAGCTGCTCTCGCGCCGGCTGAATCGTACTCGCAAGGGATTCAAACTTCTGGGCCTTGCTTAGTGAAACCCGTCTCCGATTTTCGTCCTTGTCCTGACGGATGTCTTCAAGTGCGCGTTCGTGGATGAAGACCCGAACGCCGTGCGCGCTGCATTTGCGGACAAGCTCCGCCAAACCGGAATCGACCTCGACCGCGTCCTCGAGGCCGATGAAAACGTTGGTATCAATTAAGAGCTTTGAGCCGCTCATGTTCCAGGAGGGCACCGAGTTCTCGGCGAGGATACATAAACGACTGAGGAGGACTAAAGCCGAACCTGGCGCGCAAGATGTCGATGAGAATTGGCGTGCAGAAGCGCGTTACGTCTGCCAGCTGAATCGCATATCCATGCTGACGTTCCGAGAAGTACTCATCGAACGCCGTCTTTGTGATGCACGCCGCTTGTCCGAACTGTCTCCAAATGTCGCGGGTGGACAGGCGGCGCACTGACCGGATGGTGGCGCAGCCAACAACGGCGCCTACTGGCTTCGTCGAATAGATGAATAGCAGCGCAGACGGCGCGGCCTCGACGAAGCGCTTCCGCAACTCGACCGTCTTCGACCCATCGACTATGCGGTCGGCGTACTTCGGGTGAATGCTGACAAGCATGTTGCGGGCAAAATGGGACTCCGCACTTGGCATCGCGACCCTCCGAATTTCGCCAGTGAATCAGCGGGACTCGCGTCCTGCAAGGTTGCGCTTGTTCTCGTTATGTTCTAGCGCCCGCGATAAGGGGCGTCAAGCTCGGCTGTAACACGTTTTGTATTGACATTAATCGTGTTGTATGGGAAAAGTGCTAGAAATCTCGCTTTCTTGACGGAGCCACACTTTGCGTATCGTGAGGTGCGCAATTCCATCCCCCGTTTCGCACTGCCTGAATCACGGTTCCGCGCCCCTCTCGGAGCGAGACAACGTATCTCGCCCGTATTTACGGTGCTTGCCGGTGGGTTGGGTGTCGGCGTCTGGCGACAATCGCCACGCACTTTCAGCCCGCCCGCCTGCGATTTGTGACCGTACATCGCCCGTATTGTCGGGCGTTCAGTGCGCGGGCGCGGCCTGCTTCGGCGGAGTGGGTTCGGAGGGTTTCGCGGGCGCGGCGGCCGGCGGCGGCGCAGCTGCGCTGGGCGGCGCGCCGGGCGCAGCAGGCGCAGGTGCCGCACCGGCGGCATCCTTCTCTCGATTCGCGGCTGCCTTGCGCAGCTTGGCTGTGAGCGAGTGCAGCATGCTGCGCACGAACGGGTCGGAGCCTTCGAGGCGTTTCTGGAATTCGACCGGCGTGAGGACGACGCAGGTCGTCACTTCTTTGGCGATGGCGGTGGCCGAGCGCGGCTGCGCGTCGATCAGCGCCATCTCGCCGAACATGTCGCCGGCCTTCAACTGGCCAAGCGGCACTTCCTTGCCGTCGCGCGTCGTCGAGACTTCGACGCTGCCGGATTGGATGAGGTACGCGCAACGCGGGGCGTCGCCCGCCTTGAAGATGGCCTGGCCGATGGAAAACGTCTCGCGCCGCAGGATCTCGCTGGTGGCCATGGCCATACCCCAAGGCTCGCATGAGCCGGGCGCCGGCACTGTGGAGCACTGCACACGCGCGCACAATGTTTGCCCGCGCATTCCCGGCGCGGGAACGCCGCAAATACGCGAAAATACGCGGCGCACTACGCGGGCATGCGCGCAGGAATCCGCCCGGCGCCCGCGTAATCCCGCGTTGTTTACGCGGCCGCCGCCCCCGTCAGGTGCGCGCCGGCAACGGCACGCGGCGCTCGTAGAACGCGACGCCGACGAACGCGACCGCGGATGCGGCCAGCGACAACAGGAAGCTCGCGTCCGGGTAGTACGCGCCGAACAGGATCGTGCCGCCGAGTCCCGCAACCAATGCGGCGAGCGCCGCGCGCGGGCCGCCCATGCCGCTCCACAGGCCGATCACCACCGTCACCGCGATGCCGGCGGTGCCATAAGACGACGCCGTCGAGACGAGGTCGTAGACGCTGTCCGAGCCGGTGGCGATGACGTAGGCGGCAAAGCCCGCCACTGCCACCGTGAAGCGCGTCGTCATCAGGCGCTGGTCGTCGGACGCCCACTCCATCAACGGATTGATGAGCGTGCGCGAGGCGAGCGCCGAGACTGCCAGCAGAGTCGAGTCGACCGTCGACAGGATGGCGGAGATCAGCGCGCCGGCGAAGAACACGAACAGGATCGGCGGCATCAGCTCCTGCGCCAGCAGCGGCAGGAAGGTGTCGTCATACGCGAGCCCGAGGTCGAGGTGCGAGGCGATCAACGCCACCACCACCGGGATCAGGCCGACCACCAAGTAGACACCGGCGGCGATGAAGCACGCATTGCGCGCGATCGCCGGCGTCTTGGCGCCGAGGAAGCGCGAGATCGCCTCCTGCGCCACCAGCGAGCCGATGATCGGGATCGCCCACGCGTCGAGACGCGCCAGGAACGGCTCGTCGGGATCGGCGAAGGTCAGCTGCTCGGGCTCGATCGCCTCGAACGCCGGCCCGATGCCGCCCATGGCGATGAACAGGAAGATGAGCAGCAAGATGAGTCCGACGATCACCACCGACTCGTGGAACAGGTCGTTGATGGCGTCGCCGAGCAGTCCGCCGAGCGCCGTGTAGACGACCACCACGACCAGCGAGACCATCAGCGCCGTCTCGAGCTCGACCGGTGCGACCACGGTGATGACCTCGCCCAGCGCCAGCAGCTGCGCCGCCGCCCAGATGATCGACGTCGGGATCAGGATCAGCACGGCGAGCAGCTCGACCAGCCGGCCGTAGCGCTCGCGGAAAAAGTCGCCGAGGGTGATGTAGCCGCGCTCGCGCATGCGGTAGGCGATCAGGAACGCCATGCCCACCAGGCACAGCGCGTAGCCGAACGGGTCGGCGCGCCCGCCGGCGAGTCCCTGGTCGGCGATCGCCGCCGACGACCCCATGATGGTCTCGGCGCCGAACCACGTCGCGAACAGCGAGCCCGACACCAGCACGATGCCCAGCGAGCGCCCCGCCACCAGGTAGTCCGTCTCGCCGCTGATCCGCCGCGACGCCCAGACGCTGATCCCCAGCGAGATCAGAAAGTACGCACCGACCGCAACCCACAGCATGCCCCACCCCCCGGTGTCTGCCCGCCGAGTCTGCGCACAAACTCGTTAGCGCGCAATAAAACCCCTGAAGCCGTCCTTGAGCGACCCGCCTCGCTGGCGAGCCCGCACCCGCGCGTCTATGATCCCGCCGCCGTCGCACCCGCGCTGGTGCCCTCGTTCCCGGACAAACGGACGTCATGCTGAAGCGGATTTTTGTTGGTGTGTTGGGCGTCGTCGCCGTGGTCGCCATCGTCGGCCTTGGGCTCGCCTGGGTGCAGCGCGACCAGCTCGCCTTCTGGTGGTCGAGCCCGCGCACCAACTACGGCGAGCAGCGCACCACCATCCCGGTCTACCTGTTCGCCGAGCAGTGGGCCGCGCACCCCGACAAGCGCGACAACGCCGACCTGGTGCCGCCCGGCATGACCGACAACCAGGCGACGGCGATGGTCGACGTCTTCTTCATCCACGGCTCGTCGCACTTCGGCTACGAGTGGAACGCCGAAGTCCACGACCCGGCGGTGAAGTCCATCGTCGACGGTCCGCTGATGGCGCTCGACGCCTCCGTCTTCAACGGCTGCTGCCGCGTGTTCGCGCCGCGCTACCGCCAGGCGCACTTCGCCGCCATCGACCAGACCACCGGCAACGGCCGCAATTCCCTCGAGCTCGCGTTCAACGACATCACGCGGGCGTGGGACGCGTACGTCATGGACAGCAACAAGGGCCGCCCCTTCATCATCGTTGGCCACGACCAGGGCGCCGTGCTTGCCCAGCGTCTGCTCGACCTGCGCATCGAGCCGGGCACGCGCCTATCCGAGCGCATGGTCGCCGCCTATTTGATCGGCGGCGGCATTGCCGAGCGCCGCTTCGGCGGCAGCTTCAAGAACATCAAGATTTGCGAGACGCCGACCGATGCGCGCTGCGTCGTGGCGTGGGAGACGTTCGTCGCCGGCACCGACCCGGTCGCGCACCCGAACGCCACCGAAGCGTGGGACAACCGCGCCTGGACGTTCCTCAACGAGGAGCGCCGCCTGTGCACCAACCCGCTGACGTGGACGGTGAACTCGAAGGCCGACGCGTCCCAGCACCTCGGCGCGCTGCCCCTCGCCGCCGACATCTCGCTCGGCTTCGGCCGCATCATGGGCGCCCTGCCCACCTCGGACCCGTCGCGCTACAAGACGCTGCCGGCGCTGGTGCCGAACTACACGTCGGCGGAATGCGTGGACGGCTTCTTGTACGTGCCGGAGCCCAAGGACGCCGCCTTCAAGGCCGGCTGGCGCGGCGCGGGCAACCTGCACCTCTCCGACATCACCCTGTTCTACGGCAACTTCCGCCAGAACCTGATCGACCGCTCGGAAGCGTTCCTCAAGACCTTCGTCCCCGACTCCCTGCGCGCCATGCCCGGCGCCGGCGGACGCTAGGGCCCGAGGATCGGCTTGCCGTCCATCTGCCGCCACTCCCACGGCGTGGTGAAGCGGATGGTCGGCTGCCACAGGCCGAGGCCCTTGGCGCGCGCCTCTTCCTCGAGGGCGAGGTACTTGTCGGACTGCGGCTTGAAGGCGACCGCCCAGCCCTGGCGCACCAGGTCGGCGCCGATGTCGAGCTCGCCCAGCCGGCAGGTCATGTAGGCGATGCCGATGAAGTTCTTCTCACCCGAGTCAGTGCAGTTGACTGGTCCGAGGTCGACAAGAATTTCGAGCGCGCGCTTGGCGTTGGTCGCGCAGCCGTAGCGCGTGCGCCCGGCCAGGCACTCGTTGTCCTGGTCGGGGTCCGGCGCATCGATGCCGTAGAGGTTGATGCGCTGGTTGCCGATGGTGATCTGGTCCGACGAGATCGCCCGCGCCCGTCCGGTGACTTCTTGCGCAGCCACTGGTGCACTCAACGCGACGCACATCGCCGCGATCCACAACGCTCGCATGCTTGTTCCTGGACCTGATTGATGATGTTGGAAGACTACTGCGTGCCGACCTTGAATACCGCAAGCGGCGCCAGCGCCTTGTTGAGCTCCTGCAGCGCGCCCGTCATGGCGCTGCGATCAGTGGTGTTGCAGGCGGCGATGGTCAGCGCCACCACCGCAAGAAATAGGACGCGCACCCTACGGACCAAGCAGCGGGCGGCCATTCATCTCGCGCCACTCCCAGGGCATCGTGTAGCGGATGCCGTCCTGCCACATGCCCTTCTTCGCCGCCTTGGCCTGCGCCTCGAACTCGACGTACTTGTCCGACTGCCGGCGCAGGGCGAACGCCCAACCATCGCGCACCAAGTCCTCGGCCAGGTCGAGGTCGCCGCGCTTGCAGACCATGTAGGGGAAGTTGACGTAGTTGCGCACGCCGGTGTCGGTGCAGGTCACCGGGCCGAGATCGACGAGGATCTCGAGCGCGCGCTTGGCGTTGGTGAAGCACCCATAGTAAGCGCGCCCGGCGATGCACTCGCGGTCTTGATCAGGGTCGGGCGCGTCGATACCGAACAACGAGATGCGCTGGGTGCCGATGACGATCTGGTCGGCCTGTAGGGCGCGGGCACGGCCGCTGATCGGCTCCATCAGCGCCGCCTGGGCCATCGCCGCGGCCGGCAGAAGGGCGACCACGAGCGCCGCCGCCACAAGCCTCAACCCCGCCGCCCAGCCGCGCATCGCCGCAACTCCGCCCCTTCGAGAGGCGCGGAGTGTAAGGGCGGGTGCGTAGGGCGGCAAGGTTGCCGCCCGGCGCCGTCCCGGCAGCAAGGTGGTCACGATTCATGTAAGCGCATCCCGCCCGAGCCCGGCGCGAGCACGGCCGTTTGCCTGGCTCTCCGGGCTCTTGGCGGGGTTGCTGCCGCAACGTTCTGTTACCGGGCCAACCTTGCTGGGCGGCGCGGTGAATGGCTCAATGCCGCCAATTCCCGGACGGCGCCTGTGTTTTGGGTGCTGGCCGCCCAGGAGCGACGGAAACCGCCGGCCAGCGCGTTTTGTTGGGTAGGCGAATTCGCTCGGAGCGACGCCAGTCCCAGGCACGATCGCCGGCAACCCGAAGGTGGCCGTGGGTCAACTTGCTCCGATGAAGGCGCTTCCGACGGTGGAGTCCGACGATGCGCTGATGCAGCGCCTCAAAGGCGGCGACGGTGCCGCTTTCGGGGAGTTGCTCGGCCGCCACGCCGGGGCCGTCGCGGGCTACTCGTATCGGATGCTCGGAAACGCCGCGGAGGCGGACGACATTGCCCAGGAATCCTTCCTTCGCCTCTGGCGAGGCCGGGAAAAGTGGGAGCCGCGCGCCCAGGTCCGCACCTGGCTGCTGCGGGTCGCCCACAACCTGTGCATCGACCGTTTCCGCCGCCGCGAGGTCGTCACGAGCGAGTTCCCGGAGGTGGCCGATCGGCGCCCCTCCCCCGCCGGCGAACTGCAGCGTAAGCAGGTCGGCAGGATCGTAGTAGAGGCGTTGGCAGCGCTCCCCGAGAGGCAGCGCTCCGCAATCGGACTGGTGTATTATGAGGGACTTAGCAATATCGAGGCAGCGGAGGTGCTGGGGGTCAGCATCGACGCACTCGAGTCGTTACTGTCCCGCGGCCGGCGAAGCCTTCGACAAGACCTTTCGCACCTGCATCCTCATCTCGGGGAGGAGTGAAGATGGCAGGCACTGAACCTCATCCCCGTGGCTTCCGCCTTGGGGATGCAACGGTGAACGTCCGCGCGCAACAGATCCTCGCCGCCTATGGCGCGGCGCCGCAGCGCTGGCCGCTCGAAGAGCGCGGCACGGTGCTCGACGCACTGATTCAGGATTCGACCATCGCCGACGCGCATCGCCGCGAAGCAGCGCTCGATGAAGTTCTCGCCGAGGCGCCGAGCCATCTGCCGTCCGCCGCGCTGATCGCGCGCATCCGCGCCAACGCCGTGCCGGCCATGCGCCAAGGGTGGCGCGCGACGCTGAGCCTGCTGTTCAGCACGCCTTCGGTCGGCTTCCTGCGTCCGGTGTCGGCGCTCGCCTGCGCGATCGTGCTCGGCGTGCTGGTCGGCACCCTGTGGGCGCCGACGGATGACGCCAACGCGATGGCGGCGGAGTTCGTCAACCTGGCGTTCGGCCACGACTTCCAGGCCGAGCCCGCTTTCGGGAGCGGCCTCGAATGACCGCGACCCTGTCGCGCGGCTGGACCGCGGTGCTGGTCGCCTCGCTCGGCGCCAACCTGTTCATCGCCGGATTCGTCGTGGCGCAGTCGGCACGCGGCGACAAGATCGAGGCGCGGCCCGTCACGGCAACAGCGGCACCGGCGACACCGGCCGCAACGGCCACTCCGGTGGTGCGCCGCGTCGTCGAGCAGAACAAGGCCCTGCGCCCGAGCTTGCTGGCGGTGCGCCGGGCGAATGAGGCGGTGACCGCGGCGCTGTTGGCGGAGCCGTTCGACAGCGGGCAGCTCGACGCGGCGCTCGTGAACTTGCGCGGCATGACGCTGGCGAGCCAGTCGGCACTGCACGGCACGATGTTGGATGCAATTGCGGCCATGACGCCGGAGCAGCGGCGTCAGTTTGCCGAGGCTTCACGGCGTTCTCCTGCAGAACGCATCTTTCTGGGGCGGTGACCATGATGAACGAAGGACTTCGCCGGAGCCGCTGGCCCCGGCGCTTGATGCAAGGTGCCCTGGTCGTCGTCGTAGCGGGCGGCGCCGGCTACTACTTGCTGCGCTCCAGCGCCGAAGGCGGACCGGTCGAGTATCGCTTCGGCACCGTCGAGCGCGGCACCATCACCAACGTCGTGTCCTCGACCGGCAAGGTCGTGGCGGTCGGCGAGGTCAAGATCTCGAGCCAGGTTGCCGGCCAGATCATCCTGGTGATGGCCGACTACAACACGCCGGTCACCGCCGGCCAGGTGTTGGCGCGCCTCGATCCGGAAGCCTTCGAGTCGAAGGTCGCCCAGGCCGAAGCCGACCTCGCCATCTCGCGCGCCTCGCTCCTGTCGAACCGCGCCTCGGTCGAGCGCTCGCAGTCCGACCTCCGCAACGGCGACGCGTCGCTGCAATCGCTGCAGGCGCAGCTCTCCAACTCGCGCATTTCGCTCGAGGCGGCCGAGCGCGACTACAACCTGCAGCGCGAGTTGTTCGCGCGCAACGTCGTTGCCACCAAGGCCGTCGACGACGCCACCACCAAGTACGAGCAGGCCAAGACCAACTTCGACCAGATCACCGCCAACATCCAAGGCTCGCTCGCCACCCAAGAAGGCCGCAAGGCGTCGCTGGCGCAGTCGAACGCGTCGGTGACGACCGCCGAGGCCCAAGTCAAGCAGCGTGAGGCACAGCTCGCCTCGGCGAAGATCGAGCTCGAGCGCACCGTCATCAAGGCGCCGGTCAACGGTACTGTCATCGACCGTACCGCCGAAGTAGGCCAGACCATCCAGAACAACTCGAACATCGCGCTGTTCACGGTCGCCCAAGACCTCCGGCAGATGCAGCTCGAGGTCAGCGTCGACGAAGCCGACATCGGCAAGGTCGCCCAAGGCATGGTGATCAAGTTCAACGTCGACGCGTTCCCAGGCCGCGAGTTCCAGGCTGCCGTGCGTCAGGTGCGTCTCGCACCCAAGACCGTGCAGAACGTCGTCACGTACACGATCATCGCCACGGCGCCGAACACAGACATGGCCCTACTGCCGGGCATGACCGCGACGGCGCGCGTCATCATCGAGGAGCGTGCCAACGCGATGCGCATCCCGAACTCGGCGCTGCGCTACACTCCGGTCGGCTTCCAGGCCCCCGCGAGCACCCAGCCGGCAGCCGGAGCTGGCGCGGCTGGTCAGGTGCCGCAGCAGGCGGCGGATCGCGCCGCTCAGTTTGCCGCTGGTGGCGCCGGAGGCGGTCAGCCGGTGCAAACTGCCCCAGCCGCCAACGCGCAGGGCAACGCCAAGAACGCAGGCGCCGCCGCCCAAGGCGGTGCAGGCGGCAATGCCCAGGGCAATGCCAAGAACGCGGCGGCTGGCGGCGCCGGTGGCGCCGGTGCGCTCGCAGGCCTGGCGCAACTCGGCCTCACGCCGGAGCAAACGCAGCAGGTGACGCAAGCTATCCAGGCCGCGCGCACCCAGGCACAAGCGGGCGGTGGCACGGCGCAAGAAATCCAGCAGCGCCTCGCGCAGGCACAGCGCCAAGCCATCGTTTCGGCGCTGACGCCCGCGCAGCGCGCGCGCTTCGAGGCCCAGGAGGCACAAGCTGCCGCGCAAGGCGGCCAGGCCGGCGGCGCGCCCACCCCGACCGCAGCCGCAGACGTCCGTACCGCGACGGCGGGTGGCGCGCGCAACGCGGCGAGTCGCGCCCGCGCGGCGCGCGTCTTCATCATGGGCGCGGACGGTAAGCCGGTGGCGGTCAACGTGATGATCGGCATCACCGACGGCGGCTTTACCGAGATGGTGCAGGGCGACCTGCAACCAGGCGCTCGCGTTATCACCGGCTCCAACGAAGTCGCTGCTGCCGCCGCGCCCGCCAACAACCCGCTCGGCATGTTCGGTCTCGGCGGAGGCGGCGGAGGAGGCGGCGCGGCTCCGCAGGTGTTCCAGAAGTAGACGACCAAAATGAATCGCGCGGGCAACGGCACGGCAGTCGTACAAACCATCGATCTCCGCAAGGAGTATCGGATGGGTACCAACGTGGTGAACGCGTTGGCGGGCGTCTCCGTGCGCATCGAACCCGGCGAGTTCGTCGCCGTGATGGGCCCGTCGGGCTCGGGCAAGACGACGTTCATGAACCTGTTGGGCTGCCTCGACCGTCCGTCGGCGGGAAAGTACCTGTTCGAGGGCGACGAGGTGTCGGCGTTCGACCACACCGAACTAGCGCGCCTGCGCAACCAGAAGATCGGCTTCGTGTTCCAGAACTTCAACTTGCTGCCGCGCATCACCGCCCTCGACAACGTCGCGCTGCCCCTCGCCTACGGCAAGTTCGCGCGCGGCGAGCGCCGCCAGCGCGCCGAGGTTGCATTGCGCGAAGTCGGCCTCGGCGACCGCATGGACCACCGGCCAGTACAGCTGTCCGGCGGCCAGCAGCAGCGCGTCGCGATCGCTCGCGCCATCGTCGGCTCGCCGTCGCTGATCTTGGCCGACGAGCCCACCGGCGCGCTCGACTCCAAGACCGGCGTCGAGATCATGGGCATCCTGCAGACACTCAACGACCGCGGCATCACCATCGTGCTGGTGACCCACGAGCCGGATATCGCCGAGCATGCCGGCCGCGTGCTCACGTTCCGCGACGGCCGCATGATTCGCGACGAAAAAGGGATGGGCCGCCGCGCCGGCGCGCCCACCCCAGCGACGCAGCCCCACCTGGTGGCTGTCGCAGGGCATTGAGGAGACCGAGATGACGCCGGCCGACCTGTTTTTCTCCGCCCTGCAATCGCTGCGCTCGAACACCATGCGCAGCGTGCTGACGGCGCTCGGCATCATCATCGGCGTGGGTGCGGTGATCACCATCGTCGCCATCGGTGCGGGCGCGCAGGCCAACATCGAGAAGGTGATCGAGCAGATCGGCTCCAACATGCTGACCATCTCGCCCGGCCAGGCGCGTGACGGCGGCGCCCAGCAAGGCGCGGCCAGCCGCCCGACCCTGACCGCGGAGGACGCCGACGCCATGAAGATCGTGCCCGGCGTCTCCGCCGTGGCGCCGGAAGTGCGCGGACCGGTCCAGGTCATCCTGGGCAATCAAAATTGGCGCACCAACGTCGTCGGCATCACCGAGGACTTCTTCATCGTGCGCGGCTGGAAGATGAGCAGCGGCCGCAATTTCGAAGACTGGGAGATCGATGCCGGCGAGAAGATCGTCATTCTCGGCTCGACGGTCGCGGAGAAGGTCTTCCCGGGCTCCGATCCGGTCAACCAGATCATCCGCATCGACCGCGTGCCGTTCACGGTCATCGGCGTCACCGCGGCCAAAGGTCAGTCGAGCTTCGGCCAGAACCAGGATGACATCATCTTCGTTCCGCTCAAGACCGCGCAGCAGCGCATTCTCGGCGGCCGCCTGATCAAGCCCGACTCCGTGCAGCAGATCGCCGTGCTGGCGCGCACTGCCAAGGAAGTGGACGTGGTCGAGCGCGACCTCGCCGAGATGCTGCGCGACCGCCACGCCATCGTGCCGGGCCGCGCCGACGACTTCCAGATCCGCAACACGTCCGAGATCTTCCAGGCCCGCGCCGGCGCCACCGAGGTCATGACCCTGCTGCTCACCGCGATCGCGTCGGTGTCGCTGCTGGTCGGCGGCATCGGCATCATGAACATCATGCTGGTGTCGGTGACCGAGCGCACCCGCGAGATCGGCGTGCGCATGGCGATCGGCGCCAGCCGCAC
Source organism: Rhizobium sp. Q54 (assembly GCA_945904955.1). Taxonomy (GTDB): domain Bacteria; phylum Pseudomonadota; class Alphaproteobacteria; order UBA2966; family CAIVPW01; genus CAIVPW01. The sequence continues at coordinate 24,341 of CAMDPO010000021.1, read as the reverse complement.
CGACGTGATGATGCAGTTCCTCATCGAGGCACTGGCGCTGTCGATGATCGGCGGCGTCGTTGGCATCATCCTCGGTCTGATCTGCTCCCAGCTCACCGCCCACTTCGCCGGGTGGCCGCTGCGTGTCGAGTTGACCTCGATCCTGCTGGCGGTTGGGTTCTCGGCCGCGGTCGGCATCTTCTTCGGCTACTATCCGGCCCGTAAGGCGGCACGACTGGACCCGATCGAGGCCCTGCGCTACGCCTAAGCCCTTGCGCCGCAAGGTGCGAACCATCAATTGCTAGGCACGCGCTGCCCGCCCGGGGGGTCCTTCCGGGCATGCGCGTGCGACGCCCAGGAGGCCTTTCGATGCGTACAGGGGGTAGTTTCGTTCTCGCGCTGGTGTTTCCGCTGGCGGTGGCAGCGCCAGCTGCCGGACAGACCCTGACCGACGCGATGGCGCAGGCCTATCTGACCAATCCAGCCCTCGCTGCCCAGCGCGCCAGTATGCGCGCCACCGACGAGCAGGTCGCCCAGGCGAACGCGGCGTGGCGGCCTTCCATGTCGCTGAGCACCGGCGTCACGACGTCTTACACCTCGAACGGCACCGCGGCGCAGTCGACCAACTCTCCTTCGCTGACGCTCAGCGTCAGCCAACCGCTCTACCGCGGCGGCCGCATCGAGGCGGGCATCGACCAGGCGGAAGCGAGCGTTCTGGGCGCGCGCGCGCGCCTGCGCACCAGCGAGCAAAGCGTCCTCGCCTCGGTGGTCGACGCCTACATGGGTGTGCTGCGCGACCAGGCGGTGCTGCAGCTGAACACCAACTCAGAGCAGGTGTTCCAGGGAGAGCTCGCCGCGGCGCGCAACCGCTTCCAGCTCGGCGCCGCCACGTCCACCGACGTCGCGACAGCCGAGTCGCGCCTCTCCAACGCCTCGGCCACGCGCATCCAGGCCGAAGGCGCCTTCCGCACCAGCCTGTCCAATTTCGAGCGCATCGTCGGCGTGGCACCAAGCAACATGGCGACGCCGGAATCGCTGCTGGTGCTTCCGAATTCGCTCGAGGAAGCGATCGCCATCGCCCTCAACGAAAGCCCGACGGTCCTGACCGCGTTCTATTCGGAAGCAGCTGCGCAGGCGAGCGTGCGCTCTGCCAACGGCGCGCGCTTGCCCACGGTGTCCCTCTCCGCCAGCACGTCGCGGCGGGCGCCCGATTGGCCGGAGTGGGCACCGCCAACCTTCGCGAGCTCGATCGGCGTGTCGGTGTCGGTGCCGCTCTACCAGTCCGGCGGCGAGTTCTCGTCGATCCGCTCGGCGCAAGAAAATCTCACGGCGTCGCGCCTGACCCTCGAAGACGCGCGCCGTACCGCACGGCAGTCTGTTACCCAGTCCTGGCAGGGCCTCGCCACAGCGCGCGCCCAAATCCTTGCGCGCGGCGACCAAGTGCGCGCCTCCGAGAGCGCGCTGCGTGGCTTCCGCCAGGAGTACGAAGTCGGGGCGCGCACCCTGCTCGAAGTGTTGAATGCCGAGCAGGACCTGCTCAACGCGCGCGTGTCGCTTGTCACCTCGCGGCGCGACGAGGTCGTGGCCAGCTACGGCCTGCTCTCGGCGATGGGGCGCCTGACGGCCCAAACCCTCAGCCTGCCGGTGCCGATCTACGATCCGACCCAGAACTACAATCGCGTCGACAACAAGTGGTGGGGGGTCAACTAGACCGGGCCCACGCCCGACTTGCCACGGCTCTGGTTCCGTCCTCGAATAGAGCGGCGGGAGGGGGCCCGCGGCCGGTCCGGCATGCGCTCCCGCCCGTTGATGGGGGAGGGACTTATGAACTGGCGTTTTTCGATCCTGACAGCTGCCGTGCTGTGGTGCCTGGCGGGTGTCGCGTCTGCCGCTGAAGTAAAGGGCGTCATCAAGGCGCTCGACCCGGGCCTGCGGACCGTCACCGTCAACAGCCTGCGCTTTTCATTTCCGCCCGGCGTGAACATGGCGGGCCTCGCGGTCGGTCAGACCGTGACCATCACGTTCGAGGACGCAAACGGCACCAATTACGTCTCGAAGGTAGCGAAGTAGCGCGCGCGTGGTTGGGGGAAGGCCGCGGCCCTCCCCCAACTACCGGCGTTTCGCCGCCGCCTTCTTCTTGGGCGGCAGCGCGCCGGCGTACGCGAAGGAGCGTTGCACCCACGGCCGCGCCTGGGCCGGATCGTCCTGCCAGTCGGCGGGCAGCAAGACGTACTCCCGCATTGGCCGGCCGGCGATCGGCTCGAACGGACCGGCGCCGTCCTCCTCTAGAAGCCTCTCCCGTTCGGCCGCAGCAAGGCGCACCAACACGCGATTGCCGAAGACGCCCATGAACATGGTGCCGTTCACGAACGCCCCGACGTGGCCGAACATCGGCTTGGTAACGACGTTGGGCGCCGCCGGCACAAGGTCATGGAAGAACGCGATCGCCGCGGGATCGGCCTTGGGGAAGGAAGACTTCGCCATCCGCCGACCGTAACACGAGGCGCCCTACCCGACCGCCACGGGCCTCCCCATATGTGGATGCACGGGCCCGTCCCGGCCCTGGGGGAGCGATCATGCGGCCAGACTCAATCCGACGCAGCACAGGGCGCGTAGCGATCGTCAGCGACGATCCGCTGGCGCGCGAGTCCCTCGCCACGACATTGCACAACCGTGCCGACGTGGCGGCGATGCTCGGCGCCGACGCGGGGGTTGCCGACACGCTCGAGCAAATTGCCGCCGACGTCGTGATCTGGGACCTGGGTCCCACGAGCCACCCGGATCTCACCGGACTGCGCGCTGCTGTCGATGCCGGACACACGGTAGTCGCGTTGATCGCCGAGGAACGCCAAGGGGCCGAGGCCCTCGCTGCGGGCGCCGCCGGCGTGCACTTGCGCGACGGGGCGCGCGAGCGCTTGCCGATGATGCTGGCCGCTGCCGCGGAGGGCCTGATCGTCCTCGACGAGGCTCTTAAGGCGCGCTTGGTCGGCTCGCGCCGCATGGCGCTCGACGGCCTGCCGCTCGAGCCACTGACGGCGCGCGAGCGCGAGGTGATGTCCCTGCTCGCCGAGGGCCGCTCCAATCGCGACATCGCCCTCGCTCTCGGCATCGCCGAGCGCACCGCCAAGTTCCACGTCAACGCGATCCTGGAGAAGCTCGATGCGGAAGGCCGCACCGAGGCAGTGGTGCGCGCGGCGCGCCTCGGACTGGTCGTCCTGTAGGGCGCGACCCTACCTGTCCGAGTTGCCGATAGGCGGCGGCCCGCCGCCTTCCTACCTTCTGCACACCAGGAGGTAGCCATGTCCGACGCTGTCACTCTCTCGAACGCCCTTGCCGCCGCGGTGGATGCCATCGCACCGGCCGTGGTGCGCATCGCCGGCGAGTCCCATCGCGCGACCGGGCTGACGTGGGGCGACGACCTGGTCGTCGCTGCATCAGACACGATCGACGAAGAAGGCGCTATTCAGGTCGTTGACACGGACGGCCGCGAGACCGCCGCCGAAGTCGCCGGCCGCGATCCTGCTCTCGGCATTGTCGTCTTGCGCGCACCGGGTCTGGGCCGCGCGCGTCCAGCCGCCGCCGATCACGCCGCGCTCCGTATCGGGCACCTCGTGGTCGCGGTGGCACGCCCGGGCAAGTCGGCCCGCGCCACCTTCGGCATGATCGGCACCCTCGGCGACGCCTGGCGCACCCGCGGCGGTGCGCGCATCGACCGCTACATCGACACGAGCTTGGTGCTGCCGTCCGAGTTCGGCGGCGCCGTCATCGTCGATGCGCAGGCTCGCCTCGTTGGCCTGGGCGTGCCCGGCGGGCGTCGCCGGCGCGGCGTCATCGTGCCGGCCACAACGCTCGAACGCGCCGTCGGCGCCGTCCTCTCGGGCAAGTCAGAGCGCCGCGGCTATCTCGGCGTCGCCACCTATCCGGCGCGGCTGCCGCAGGCCGCCGGTCAGGACCGCGGCTTGCTGGTGGTCGATGTCGAGGACGACAGCCCCGCCGCACGCGCAGGCCTCGCCCTCGGCGATGTCATCCTGACCATGGGCGGCGAACACATCGAGCAACTTAGCGACTTGTTCGGCGCCCTCGCCGACGCAGGCGCCGGCGGTGCGGTGAGCGCGCACATCCTGCGCGCCGGCAAGCCCATCGACCTTTCCATCACTGTCGGCACACGCACGCAGGGGTGACACGCGTGGGCACCCTCCGCCAGTTTTCGGATGAGCTCGAGACACTGGCGGCGCGCGCCGCGCCGGCCGTCGCCAGCATCCGCCATGGGCGCGGCTCCGGCTGCGCGACGGTCGTCGCACCGGACGGCTACTTGCTGACCAACGCCCACGTCGTCGAGGGACAGAAGACGGTCGCCGTGCGCTGCGCGGACGGCTGGCGCGGCACCGGTACCATCATCGGACGCGATCCGGCGACCGACCTTGCCGTGCTGCGTGTCGAGGCGGGCGATCTCAAGCCATTGGCGCTGCGTGAGCGTAACGACGCGCGCATCGGCGAACTGGTCGTGGCGATCGGCAACCCGCTGCAATGCGTTGCCTTCTTGCCATTCACCGGAGTCCGGCTGAAAACTGCGAAACTGAGGCCACCCACGATCGAGCCGAAGACGCTTGGCGAACACATCAGGCGGCGGCGCATTGAGGCGGGACTCCTTCAGCGAGAGGTAGCCGAACAGCTTCAGGTCCGGGTTACAGCCATCGTGGCCTGGGAGAACGGGCGTCAGATTCCCGAGGACCACCGCATCCCGGTGATCATCCGGTTCTTGGGGTACGACCCCCTACCGCCAGCCGATAGCTGGGGCGAGAGGATACGACATCGTCGCCAGCAACTCGGGCTTTCCCGGAAGGCCCTCAGCCAGGTGGTGGGCATCCACGAAATGACCCTACTGGAGTACGAGCACGGCAAGCGCCAGCCGAAGCCGAAGAACCGCGCGATCCTCGACCGCTTCGTAACGGGCGACGCATGAGCCTCCTAACCCAGTTCTCGGAGGAGCTGGAGGTACTCGTCGCCCGTGCCGCTCCTGCCGTCGCTAGCATCGGCCATGCTCGCGGTGCCGGTAGCGCGACGATCATTGCTCCTGACGGGTATCTCCTGACGAACGCCCACGTGGTCGAGGGACAGAAGACGGTCCGCGTTCGTTTCGCCGACGGCGCCAGAACCACGGGAAAAGTCATCGGCCGCGATCCGGCCACGGACCTTGCAGTGTTACGGGTCGATGCCTCCGGCCTGACATCGCTCACGCTACGCGAGCGGCCGGAGGTTCGCGTCGGTCACGTCGTTGTAGCCATCGGCTGCCCTTTGGGCCTTGAGCGATCGGTGAGTATTGGCGTGATCAGCGCAATGGGCCGAGCGTTCCCCTTGAGCGAAGGACGGACGTTTGACGGGTTCCTGCAGACGGACGCCGCGATCAACCCCGGCAACTCGGGGGGGCCACTGGTCGACACGGAGGGCCGAGTCGTCGGCATCAATACATCGATCGCCGCCTACGCCCAGGGCATCGGCTTCGCTATTCCCGCCAAGACCGCGGCCTGGGTGGTGAGTGTCTTGATCCGCCGCGGTCGAATTGAACGACCGCGGCTCGGCATCGAAGCGTATGGCGTAGAGCTCACGCCGAATCTATCGGCAGAGTTCGGGGCGCTGCGTGCGGTGCGTGTCGTGCGTGTCGGCCCCGATGGTCCCGCCCACAAGGGCGGTATTAGGGGTGACGATCTTGTTCTCGCTGCCAACGGTAGCCCCGTCAGCGACATCGACGACATCCAGCGCGCCATGGTCTTCGCAGAAGGAGCGCCAATCAACTTGGACGTGGTGCGCGATCACGCCAGGCGCTCACACGTTGTGTCACCGGACCGCCACGCTGCATAGGGCAGAAGAGACGGCTTAGCGACGTCTCTAGGGCGACCGGATGAACCCGCATCCGTCGGTCTCCTCGTGTGCCCGCACCTTCATCTCCGCGTTGCCTTCTTGCCATTCATCGGAATCTCTTTGAAAACTGCGAAAAAGCAACCGTGGGTGATCGAAGCCAAGACAGTCGGCGAACACCTTCGACGCCGACGCCTTCAACTCGACCTACTGCAGCGCGAGGTGGCCGAGCGGCTCCGGGTGGACGTCAATTCCATCTGCCACTGGGAAATTGGAAGGTCCGAACCGGAGGTTCGGTTCTGCCGAGGATCATCGCCTTCCTAGGCTACAGCCCTCTGCCTGAACCTCAAACGTGGGGGGAACGGATCAAGCGTCGGCGGCAAGAACTCGGACTATCGCAGGAGGCGCTTGCAGCAAGGCTCGGCATCGATGCGGGGACGCTCCAGCGGTACGAGTGCGGACGACGACAGCCAGCCCGCGACAGAAAGGACATCGTGGAGCGATTCCTCGCCCAACCACTGCAGTGCTAGTTGCCGCCAACGTCACGATACCTTGAGATAGCCCGGTAGCGCGGAGCGCAGTCAAGAGCATTCCCCTGGTCGCTACCGTGCCAAGCGGTGGTCCAAGTCCACCGCGACGCGAGACAGTATGGTCTGCCAGTCGCCCAGGGTCGCCTGCCGGTAGAGTCTCATCGTCGGGTACCAGGGGCTGTCCGTCCGATTGAGCAGCCAGCGCCAGTCTGCGTTGGCGGGCAGGAGGACCCAGGTCTCCTTGCCAAGTGCGCCGGCAAGGTGAGCGACGCTGGTGTCCACGCAAACGATCAAGTCCATCAGTTCGCAGAGAGCCGCCGTGTCGCCGAAGTCTCGTAGTCGATTGCCGAAATGACGGATATGAGGGTTCGCCTGCAGAGAGGTCGCGTCTTCCTCGTTCACCTCTTTCTGAACGCTGACGTAGTCACAGTCGCCAGGCAAGGCCGCAAGAAAGGTCGAGAGGGGAATGCTTCGATTCCGATTGTTGGCATGCGCTGAGCGCCCACTCCAGGCAAGCCCGACGCGGGGCATGGTCCTCGGGCCAAGTACCTCGCCCCAATAAGATGTCTTTGCAGGCAGGCTCGTTAGATACGAATGCGCTCTGGGAATGGTTGAAAGCGTGATCCCTAGGGCGAGAGGCAGTGACAAGAGGGAACAGTGAAAGTCGAACGACGGCCATTCATCGCCCACGGTCATCCGTTGCGTGATGCCTTCCAAGCCATGGAGACCGGGAATAAGCTCGCGTGGAGCCTTGAGGATCACGCGTGCGCCCTTGCGAGCTACGGTGGTCGCAAAGCGGGAGAACTGTATCGAGTCGCCGTAACCTTGCTCGCAATACAACAGGATGGTGCGGCCTGTCAGGGAGGCGTCCCCCGTCCACTCCGGTTTGCCGAAATTCCGCTTACGAAGCGCGGTACGAAGCTTCCAACGCCATTCAAACAGTGGCCATGCACGCTCAAAGTCGCCGAGCGTAAGCAGCGCCAGCGCCTTGTTCCAATATGGCTCCACAAGCTCGGGACGATACGCAATTGCTTTGTCGTAGGCCGCTATAGCCGCATCGACCCGCCCTTGGGCCAGGAGCGTTGTGCCAAGGTGTCCGTGAGCTTCCGCATAGTCGGGCCTGGTCCGAAGTGCGGCTTCGCAACTCGCAACCGAGGCCTCAAGTTGCCCCAACTCGCGTTCCGCGGCTCCGCGGTTGCTGAGTGCCTCGGCATAGTCCGGTCTAAGCGCAAGCGCATTGTTGAAGCTCGCTATCGCTTCGTCGGACCTTCCTGCCCTCAGCAACGCTACGCCGCGGCTACAATGCGCTTCAGCGAAGCCTGCCCTGATGCGGATGGCGCTGTCGAAACTCGCAATCGCCGAGTCCCATTGGCGCAGGGCAAGCCGTGCGTTGCCGCGACCTAGATAGGCGTTCGCGTAGTTGGGCCGAATGGCGATCGCCGCTTCGAAGTCGACCAACGCGGCCGCATAGGCCCGAATCTCAACCCGGGCATGTCCTCTCGCACAGAGCGACTCGGGGTGGGCAGAATCGATTGCGAGCGCCCTATCGAAGCTATCGATCGATTCCTCGAATCGTCTCAGGTCCAGGAGCGCATTGCCACGGTTGCTGTGGGCCGACACCAATTGCGGCCTTAGGCCAATCGCTCGGTCGTAGCACGAGATTGCGGCCGATGGCCTTCCGAGAGCGCGAAGCACCGCGCCATGATCAGACCACAGGTCGGCGTTGTTTGCGTCGAATGTAAGCGCCCGCTCCTGAAACGACGCGGCGAGTTCGTAGTTCCTGTCGCTCACTGCGATGCGGGCAAGGCGGAGCAACTCGGCCAGGTCATCGGAACCCGTGTGGGACGCCCTGTTCCCGACTGGGTGTTCACTCATTTGATGCGCCTGGTCCCCAGCAGAACCCTCTCTGGGTCTGCTCGCCGCATGAGAGTCGTGCGATAGCACTTGTCGGCGGTGTCGGTCATCGCGGAAGAGACTCGGACGTGCGGCCCCGACCCATCGCCTACCCCGCTCTGCGCAAGAGCGGCAACCTAGGCGTTCCCGGGACGCCTCGAAATCGGGGACCCCCCCCCGATAGGAGGTGAAGCCGCAGGTGGCCCACCGCCAGAGCTTCCTCAAGCCGGGCCGGATCTCTGGATGCCCGGGTATGACGGCATCGAGCTGCTCAGCGTGTTGGGGAAGCGTGGTCTGAAATCGCAGGTCCTGCTGATCAGCGGCATGGATCCGCGCACGCTGCTCGCCGCCGAGCGCATCGCTACGGGCCACGGACTGCGCATCCTCGGTGCGGTACCGAAGCCCTTCAATATGCAGGCGCTGCGCGAGCTCCTGACCAAGGCGATGGAGCCGCCGCACGACATCACCGAGGAGGAGCTCGAGATCGCCATCGCCGAGGGCCAGTTCTTTCTCGAGTACCAGCCGAAGGTGAATCTGCGCAGCGGCAAGATCGCCGGTGCCGAGGCCCTGGCGCGCTGGCAGCGCCCCGATCACAGCGTGCTGCCGCCGATGGCCTTCATTCCCAAGATCGAGGCTTCCTACCCGATGAAGCCGTTCACCGTCGGAAACCTGCGCGCCGCCGCGGGGCAGCGCCGCACCTGGGCCGAAGCCGGCCATGACGTGAAGGTCGCGGTCAACATCAGCGCGGGAATGGTCGCCGACGCCACCATGCCCGACAAATTCACCGCGACTGCCGGCGAAGCAAAGGTCACGCCCGACAAGATCGTCCTCGAGATCACCGAGACCGGCGTAATGGCCGATGCCAAGCGCAGCATCGAGGTGCTGACGCGCGTGCGGGTGAAGGGCTTCGACCTGTCGATGGGCGACTTCGGCACCGGCTACTCGTCGATGCAGCAGCTCCACCGCATGCCGTTCAATGAGCTGAAGATCGATCGTTCCTTCGTCGCCGAGATGATCACGGCGCGCGAAGCGCAGGCGATCATGCGCTCCATCATCGACCTCGGCCACAACATGGCCCTCGTCGTGTGCGCCGAGGGCGTCGAAGACAAGGACACCCACCAGGCCCTGCTGAGCCTCGGGTGCGACCTCTCCCAAGGGTTCTATTGCGGCCGCCCAATGCGGGCCCAGATTCCGTCGAGCGCCTGGCTGCACACGACGAACTAAAAGCCTAAGAATTGGCAGAAATCCGCGCCTCTCCGGCGGGCCACCGCAGGGCCTGGGTGCGGCAATGGACTACCTTGCAATCTGTACCGGGCAAGGTACAAGAAACCGTGCGGGAGCCGCGGTTTCCGTACACGGGGGCGGCCGCTTCGGGTTGTGCCGCGTTAACCCGGCACAAGCCGAAGCGAGGGCCTTGGTTGCGCGTGCGCGACGCCAAGGACGATAGGAGAGGGAAACAGATGATTGATCGTAAGTACGTCGGCACCGCCGTCGTTGCGGTCCTTGCCGCAGCCAGCGCCGGCGTCGTGGCATTTGCCACGAACAACGTGTCGGCAGCCGAAGCCCACCGCACTCTGATGGCCGCGCCGGTCGTCGAGGGCGTGCAGGTCGCTCAGGCCGCCGCCGGCAATGCGACCGCCGGTGCGACGGCGTTCGTTCGCTGCCGCGTCTGCCACACGGTAGAGCGCGGCGAGCCGAACCGCGTCGGTCCGAACCTGTTCGGCGTGGTCGGCCGCAAGGCTGCCACCGTCACCGGGTTCAACTACTCCGACCCGATGAAGGCCTCGAACATCACGTGGGATGACGCGGCGCTGAACCGCTACATCCAGGACCCGCCAGGCACCGTTCCGGGCAACAAGATGCAGCTCGCCAAGGGCGCCATCAACGCCACCGGCGCCGCGGACATCATCGCCTTCCTGAAGACGAAGATGTAATCCGCGCAGCCACGGCTGCGAGGTTTAGAGCCCGCCGGGAGGCACCCGGCGGGCTCTTCCTTTATGCCGGGTCCGGCCGTTGTCACAGCCTGGACTGGCGAGGCGCCCCTACCCTCGCGGGGGTGCCCTGGTGAAGTACGAGCCCGAAGCATCGTGGAAATGGCGACTGCGCGTGGAGGATCTCCGCATGCGCGCCGAGATCACGCATGACATGGCGGCGCGCGACGTCTTCCTGATGCTTGCCGACAGCTGGGACTTGAGGGCTTCGCGGGCGGAGCACGGTCCCGCGCAACCCTGCCCGCCGAAGGCTGTTGCCGTTCCGCGTACGCCCGTGCGGGCCAAGCGGCGCAGCCCCAGGACCGCCACGGCTTCCGATCGGCGCGCCTAGGGGCGCGACCTGGCGCACGAACGCACGCACCGCCGCGTTGAAGGCGGCAGGCTCCTCGACGAACGGGTTGTGGCCGGTGTTCGGAAATACCTGCAGGCGGGCACCCGGGATGCTGGCAGCGATGATGCGTGCCTGGCGCGCAGTGGTGATGAGGTCGTTCTCGCCGACCACCACCAGCGTCGGCGTGCGGATCTCGCCCAGGCGCGGCCGCGTGTCGAACGTACGGAACTCGCGCGTCGCGATGAGCTGCCGCCAGGCCTCGGCCGAGAGGATGACCTTGTCCATGAAGGCGTCTGCGGCGGCCTGGTCGGGTGGATCGAAGTAGAGAGCGAACACGCGACGGATGCGCTCGTCGTTAGACAGGCCGGGCACCACCCGGCGTTGCTCGGATGTTCCGAAGCGCTGGATGTTCTGGTTGGCTTCCGGGTTGTACTCGTAGCTCGGCGCCGTATCGACGAGGATCAGGGCCGTGAGGCGGTCCGGGTGCGCCAACGCGTACAGCTGGGCGATGAAGCCGCCGTACGAATGGCCGAGCAGCACGATGCGATCGAAGCCCAGCTGCGCGCGCAGGCGATCGAGCGCGGCCACGGCGCCCGGCATCGAGTACGGAACGCCCGGTGGCAAGCGCTCGGACAGGCCTTGGCCCGGCTGGTCGATGTAGACCAGGCGGAAGTCGTCCTCGAGCGGCTCGAGGTACGGGCGGAAGTAGTTGCTTTCCATACCGGGGCCACCGTGCAGCACGAACAGCGGCGGCCCATTGCCGCGTTCGACGACGTGGATGCCGAGTCCATCGACCGCAACCATGCGGCCGACCTCGTCGTCGCGGCGCTGCCAGACGCTGGCGAGGCGCATGGTCCACTCCACCTCGATCGCCAGCACCAGCGGATCGCTGGGGTCGTCGTGGATCCACAGGACGGAGCCGCTGTCCGACCGCACGACCAAGGCCGGCAGCTCCATGGGCGCGCCATCGACGCGCACCGGAAACCGCGTCCGGCGCTCCAGCACGAGCGTGCGCGCCTGCATCTGCCGGCCAGGACTGTCGTTGAACAGCAGGCCGGTGCGCTCGCCCGTCGTCAGCGCCGCGAACGCGGCGCGGCTGAGCCACAGGGCGCTTGCGTCACCGCGGGTCCCCCACTCTGCGTCCTGGTAGCACTCGCAGTGGCTCATGGCGCGCGCCAGGGTGTCGGCCGCGACCATGCGGACGCCGTCGCTTGCGACGGGCGATGTCGTGAACCACTCGAACTCGAGGTCGGGCGCCGCCTTGAGAACCGTCGCGACGAACGCGTGGCTGACGGCGCCCGAGCGAACATCGTAGGTGAGCTTGGTACCCAGGCGCCGCGCACCACCTTCGTGCAGTGGCGCGGCGGCGGCGACGCCCGCTGCCAGCCACACCAGAAGCAGCGCCACGGGGCGCACCGCGATCATCCGGGCAGCGCCGCGATCCCCTCGAGGAGGGTGCGCAGCAGTTCTTCGGCCTCTCGATTGGCGCGGGGATAGGCGCGCGCGAACGCGTCGGCCCCCACGCCGTCGTGGAACTGTGGTGATCCGAACTGGCCCAGGCCGAGCAGCCGGTTGGCCTCGCGCAGCGGGTCGCGCGCTTGGGCCAGCGCATCGCGGGCGTATCCACGCCCGTTCGTCGCGCCCTCGGCATCGCCCATGGCCTGCTTGGCGCGCGCCACGCCTGTCTGCGCGACTGCATCGCCCAGCGCGCTGTCGAGCCGGCCGAGCGGGTCGAAGGCGCGGCGAAAATCCTCGAGCGCCTCGGCGGGCTGCGCCCCCAGATTCATCCAGCCACGCTGGATGTGGGCCATTGCCTCGCCGCGATCATCGCGGTTGGCACGAAACAACACTGCGGCAGCCGCGAACGCGTCGGCCGCTTCCGTGTCGTTGCCGCGCGCGGCCAACGTCGCAGCGAGGCCGACCATCGACGGGCCCGCGCCGCCTGGATCGATTGCGGCGAAAGCCGCGACGGCGCGCTCGTAGGCGCCCTTGGCAGCGGTTGCGTCGCCTCCCAGCCGCTCGGCGTCAGCGGCACCGAGGAGTGCCTCGGCCCGCAGCATGGGATCGCCCGCATTCTCGGCCAGGTCGGCCGCAACGAGGAACGTCTCGCGCGAGGCGTCGTAGGCGCCGACGAGACGCTCGACTCGGCCCAGCACGAGGAGGGCCACGGAAAGACCGAGCGGGTCGTTGTGGGTTGCGGCAGCGACCGCGGCCTCCTGAAGGGCGTCCCGCGCACCATCGAGATAGCCGTAGGTAGCGTCGAGCATGCCGAGCCGCGTCAACGCCTCGGCGACACCGCCGAAATCCTCGGCGGCACGATAGGCGATCACTGCATCGCGGTAGCTGGTGAGGGCGGCGGGGTGGTCGCCGAGGGATTCTTCGAGCTGGCCCAAGACGACGTTGACCTGCGCCAACCCGGCGGGGTCGGCGATGTGCGCGTACAGCGCACGGGCGTCGGCCAGGCGACGGCGGGCGCGGTCGGGGCCGTTGGGCGCCCTTGCCTCTTCTTCGAAGCCGAGCAAGACATGCTCCGTCGCGACCAGGCCATTCGCGCGATCGTAGGCTGCGCGCGCCTCGCGATAGGCCGTGCGGGCAGCGGCGAAGCGTGCGGAGGTGCGCTCGAGATCCCCCATCGCCGCCCACACGATCGCTTCCCCGGCAGGGTTGCCGGCACGGCGATAGAGGTCGCGCGCGCCGGCGTAGGCGGTGCGGGCGGCATCCGACTGGCTGAGCGCCTCCTCCATGCGGGCACGGGCAAAGGCGACATCGGCGCGGCCGCCGACATCGCCGGCGCGCTGATACAGGGCGTCGGCTTCGGAGTAGGCGCGGCGTGCGTTATCGATGCGCCCTTCTGCGAGCGCACGTGTGCCGACATCGATGAGGCCGGCGGCGCGAGTGGCATCCGTCGGCTGCGCCGGATTCGCTTCAAGCACGGCCGGCGCAGCGGGAACCGCCGGCGCAGATGCCGCTGCGTCGTCACCCGCCGGTTGTCCGACCTGGAGCGTGGCCAACAGCAGGAAGGCCGCAGCTCCTGCGCCCGCGACCACGAGGCGCAAACGGCCGCGCAACGCTACGGCACCCGTAAGCGCGACAATCAGAGCGGCGAGCGCGCCCCAGGCGAGCGGCCCGAACATTCCTAGGGCTCGCCGCCGCGCATGACCGTCGCGGCGAACTCCCATGGCGCCATGAATACCCCGCGGAACATTCCAACCTTGGCAGCCTCCGCTACGGCTTCCGCGGCGAGATACTTGTCGGTCTGATCGACGAACGCGAGGGCGTGACCGGCGCGCACCAGTGCCTCGGCAACGTCGCGCCCGTCGCTGGTGAGGCAGGTGCCGTAGATGAACGTCCGCCGCGTGCGCTCGGTGTCGCGCTGGACGGTGCAGGTGACGGCGCCCTGCGCCGTGATGATCTGCAGCTCGCGCAGGGCGATACTCTGGCAGTCATACGCTTGGTTGTTGGCGAAGAAACATGGCTGCCCGAGCTCCGGGCCGTCGGCTCCCCACAGGCGCAGGTAGACGCCGTCGACGACGATCTTATCGCTGTCGGTCACGCGGGCGGCGCCGCGGACCACCTCGCCGTTCTGGACCGGGCGCGGCGCTTGCGCCGCCGCCATCCCCGCGACGAACAGGAGGGTGGCGACCGCCAGAACCTGACTCACGAAGCCGGATCGAATTCGCATAGGACAAGTATAGGAGCGATGCGGGCCCCATGAAACGCGAGCGGCGCGCCTTCCGGCGCGCCGCTGACGGCAAACGATGTTGGGAGGCCTAGCGGCCTGCGCCAGCGCCGCCCGGCAGCTGAATGGGCGGAGCGCCCGGCACCATGGCGCCCGGCGGGGTCAGACGACCGCCAAGACCCGGGATCGGGGGAAGCCCGACGGTGCCCGCAGCGCCAGGAGCCGGCGTCGTCACCTTGGACTCGGTCAGCTCGGCGACCGGACGGTTGAACGCGGGCGCCTTGAAGCCCGGCATCAGGAACATCCATCCATCGGTGGCGGCGGCAATCATGCGAGCGCGCTCGGCACCGGCGGCGCCAGGCGCCGCGGTAGCCTTGAAGCGGGCCCAGGTCTTGCCCTCGATCTCCGCCACCTCGGCCGACAACGTCATGCCGTCGAACGTGGTGAAGATGAGCTCGCGGGGGTTGTTCGGGAACTGCAGCATCGACGTCGGGCGCAGATCCTCGAACTGCAGCGACACGATGGCGGAAGCAACCTGCTTCACGGCGCTGTCGACGGCCTGGATCTTCTCGTCGCGCGGCACGAGCTGGTAGCGCGATACGCCGGACTGATCGGTTTCCTTCTCGGTATTGAGAACGACTTGGCCGTTCTCCTTGATCTGCAGCGTCTTGATGTCGGGGCCGGGCACGTGAACGATCTGGCGCTCCATCCAGTCGGTCGCGGACGGCGGCAATGCGACGGTGCCGCGCACTAGCCAGGCGCGCGGATCGCCCGGCACGCGCACGTACATGCCGCCGAGCGGATCGAAGGTCATGGTGCCGCTGGTGCGGCCGAGCACGACCGAGGCCAGGATGGTGCCGTCCGCCAGTTCGACGATCAACTGGCGCGAACGAGCTTGGTCAGCGGTGACGTCTTCGACCGCGAGGCTCGCATAGCGCGCCGGCGTATCGGTCTTTGGCTCGAGCTTGCGCAGGTTCGCGACGCTGGCGATGACGCTGCGGATATTGCCGGTCGAAACGGGGTAACCGTACTTATCGGTGAAGCGCCAGGCACCGTCCTTGAACTCGATCACCGCCGACTCGGTGGCGGTGCGATAGGTGATCTTGGCGGCATCGTTGGCGCGCTCGACGAGGCGCGGGAACATCGGCTCGTCGTAGAGCTGCACGTCCGCGCCGATGCGGCTCTGCACGATGGTGGCGCCGGTGGCGGCGACGACGACGACCACCGTCATTCCGGCGAGGATCAGGAAACTACGCGGGTTCATGCGGTCTTGCCTCCGGCGCTGGCGCGGCCGCGGCGCAATCTGCCGCGCCGCCAGCTTGCCGCGACCATTCCGAAGGCCACGACAAGGAGGGGCACCAACGCAATGTTTGCGAACTGAAGTTGTGTCTCGAGCGCGTCGATATCGGCGTTGAGCGCCGCGCGCACGTCGCGCAGCTGCTGACGCAGGGTCAGCATCTTCTGATTGAACTCGATGATGCGGCGCTGCTCGTCCTGGCTCAACAGCTCGAACGCAATCTCGTCCCGGTTCAGGGCCTGCATCTGCGCAAGCTGATCCTGGGTCTGGGCGAGCTCCGCCTCGAGGCGCTGCTCCGTGGCGAAGTACTTGGAGCGCGCGTTGTCCTCGATGCGCTCGACGGTCGTGAACGGACGATGCGACAGGCCGCGGCCGCGCAGGCCGATCAGTGCACCGCCACCGGCAAGGTTCTCGACCGCGTTGACGACGAAGTCGCCGTTGCTCGAAACCGGCTGGCCGGACTGATTCACGACGTGCGGGTCGGTCAGCATGTCGACGTCGGCGACGACGATCACGTTGATGTTGCCCTCGTTGATCTGGGGCGGCTCCGGAGGCTTGGGCGCATTCGGATTGTTCTGCGGCGCCGCCTCATCCGCGTTCTGCTCCGGCGGGCCCTGGGAGAAGGCGGTGCGGGCGCGGCCGGTGATGCGCACGGCCAAGTTCTGGCGCACGCCCGATGGCTCGAAGTTCTCGAGCAACCGGCTCGGGTCGTCGCGGCGACGAATGGTTGTCACGTCGATGAGCATCGAATCGCGGCTGGTCTGGATCATCGGCGTGACCTTGACGCCGTCGATGCCGGTCTCCTGGATGGCGCCGCCCGAAGTGATGCGCATGATCTGCAGCTGGGCGGTGACCGCGTCCTCGGTGTTCATGTTCTCGGGGCGGACCTGGAGCCACGGCACGTAGTCGACGACGACACGCGTCGGACCACCGAAGCCCGAGACGCGCAGCGCCATGGAACGGTCGCCGACGACCTTGTTGGTCGCCATCTGGATGCCCCAGCGCTCGAAGAGGTCGGACAGCTCCGAGGTCGGGAACAGATAGTTCATACGGTTCTGCGGATCCGTCGGCGACGCCTCCGCGAACGGATCGACGAACACGATCACCGGGCCGCCCAGCATCGCGTACTGCTCGATGGCGTAGCGCGTGCGCGGCGTCAGGCCGGCGGGATGGATCACCATCAGCACGTCGGCGTTCGGCGGAATGACGTTGGCGTTGTACTTGAGCGGGCGCACGTCGTAGGTCGCCTGCATCTGGCGGATGACCGCATAGGCGGGCATCTGGTTCTGTTCCTGGCCCATGGCGCCGATACCGTCGATGACGCCGATGATCGGCTTGGCCGGGCGCGCCAGGTTGGCGACCATGCGGGTCAGGTCGTACTCGAGGAACTGCTCGCGCACCGGGTCGAGGAACGAGATGACCTGGACGTCGTCGACCGAGTTGGTGCCAACGAGGCCGAAGTAGCCCTGCTCGCCCGCCTGGGTCAGGTTGAACGAGCGCAGCTGGAACTGCAGCGCGCGGTCCTCTTCCGGCGAGAACGGGATCGGATCGATGATCTCGAAGCGCACGCGGCCGCCGGACAGATCCTGGTAGGTGCGCAGCAGCTCGTTGACGCGGTCGGAGTAGACGTTCAACCCCGACGCGCTCTCGAGGAGCGCCGTCGACTGGAACAGACGCAGGGTTACCGGCTCATCGAGGTCGCGCAGGACGTTCGTCGTCGACTGAGTCAACGTGAAGAGCTGCCCCTGAGTGAGGTCGGAACGGGCCGAGCTGAACGTCAAGGCCGAGAAGACATTCACGGCCAGGAACAGCACGATGGCTAGCACGATGGCGATGCTGGCGAGGACCGACCGCTCGATCTTGCTGACTCTTTCGATGAGACCGTTCATCGCTAGCTAGCCTTCTTGAGTTCGACGATCTGCGCATTGACGAACAGGCAGACCGCCATCATCGACAGGAAGAACACGATTGCCGGAAGTGGCAGCACGCCATCCGCGATCGTCTGGAAGTGGGTGAGGAACGACAGGGACGCCACCATGTCGAGGACATAGGCGGGAGCCCAGCCGCGGAACATCCCCAGCACCAGGTCGAGGCCGCTCATCAGGAACAGGAAGCTGGCGGCCGAACCGATGACGAAAGCGATGACTTGGTTGCGCGTCAGTGCTGACAGGCAGGAGGCGAGAGCCAGCAAAGCGCCGGCCATCAGCATGCTGCCGACGTAGCTGGCAAAGATCACCCCGTTGTCCGGATCGCCAAGGTAGTTGACGGAGATCCAGATCGGGAAAGTCAGCCCGAGCGCAATGCCCGTGAACAACCATGCGGCGAGGAACTTGCCGACGACCGCTTCGCCGGTGGTGACCGGCAGGGTCATCAGAAGTTCAATCGTGCCGGTCTTGCGCTCCTCGGCCCACAGACGCATGCCGACCGCAGGAATGAGCACCAGGAACAGCCACGGGTGGAAGCTGAAGAACGACTGCAGATCCGCCTGGCGGCGGCCGAAGAAGTCGCCCATGAAAAATGTCACCGCGCCGGCGCCGGCGAGGAAGGTGACGATGAATACGTAGGCGAGCGGCGTCGAGAAATACGCGGCGAGCTCGCGCTTGGTGATGATCCAGACGTTTCTCATCGCAGCACCGCCTGTTCATGGCCGACCGTAAGCTGACGGAAGACTTCGTCGAGCTTGCCGACCTCCGTGTGAATCTCGTCGACCTCAATGCTGTTCTGGCGGATCGCCATCCCGACCTCGTCGGCGATGAACTTGCCCTCGCGCGGCACGACAGACAGCGAGACGCGGCCGTCGTGGATCGTGCCGGTCTCGACGCCAATGACGTTGCTCAGGCCGCGCAGCAGCTTGACTGCCTTGGGCGCAGCGTCAGCACGAACGCGGATCACGACGGAGTTGTGCAGGCGCGAGCGCGCATGCAGCTCGGTCGGCGTGCCGTTCGACACGACGCGGCCGCGATCGATGATGACGGCGCGGTCGCACACCGCGTCCACCTCTTCCAGGATGTGGGTCGAGATGATGATCGCCTTGGTCTTGCCAAGCTCGCGGATGAGCTCGCGCACGTGGTGCTTCTGGTTCGGGTCGAGTCCGTCGGTCGGCTCGTCGAGGATCAGCACGTCCGGGTCGTGCAGGATCGCCTGGGCGAACCCGACGCGGCGCTTGAAGCCCTTCGAGAGCGTCTCGATGCGCTGGTAGAGCACCTGCTGCAGGCCCATGCGCTCGATCGAGTACATGATGCGCTGCTTGGCCTTTGCGCCGTGCAGCTGGCGGATCTCTGCGATGAACTCGAGCAGCGACATCACTGTCATGTCGCCGTAGAGCGGCGCGCCTTCCGGCAAGAAGCCGATGCGCTTCTTTACCTCGACCGGCTCTTTCTGGATGTCGTGGCCCAGCACCCGCGCCGTACCTGCGGTCGGCGGCAGGTAGCCCGTGATGACACGCATGGTGGTCGACTTGCCGGCGCCGTTTGGCCCCAGGAAGCCCATGACCACGCCACGCGGTACGCTGAACGTGACGTCGTCGACGGCGACGATCGACCCGAAGCGCTTGCTTAAGGATTCGACTTCGATGAGATCGGACATGGAACCTGTTTGAGTGTGGCCTGGACCGGCCGGCGTCTCCACCGCTGCTCGGCTGGCGTGCGTTGCCGCCTACTACCGGCGGTACGTCACTCCGCGTCGCAGCTCTGCGGCGCCGTTCACCGTCCAAAACCTCCCCTGTACTCGGCCGGTGTCATAGTCGGAATAGCGGCCTCAAGCAAGGTTTACGGCCCAAATCGGACGGCAGGAAGTGCAACGGATTGTTGCCTGGCCCGGGCTTGGCGATGCCGAGCAGGGCTATCAAGTGGCGCGCGGGCATAGAAAAAGGGCCGCCGGTCGCCCGGCGGCCCTTAGGCGCGACGCAAAAAGAAGGGCCGCCGGGTGACCGGCGGCCCTGGGGGGGTAACATCCGCGTGGCTCTAGCTGGCGAGGGTGAGGTTCTCCGCTGAGGCGCGTCCGTCGCGGCCGGACTTGACCTCGAAGTTAACGCGCTGCCCTTCGTTCAATCCGGGCAGGTTGGCCTGCTCGACTGCGGAAACATGGACGAAGATGTCCTTGTTGCCGCCCTCGGGTGCGATGAATCCGTATCCCTTGACCTTGTTGAACCACTTGACGATGCCGGTCTGCACGATCGCGTCTCCTTGGAGATAGCCGTTGCCGCCGAAACCCACGTCCGACGGCACTCTCAACCAACCCGCGGATGACTTAGCTCGGTCGACGACGAAGCGGGACACCGCAGTTTCGAGTAGCGCGGAAAGTCTAGGCGCCGGCGGCAGACCAGCAATTGCGCGCCAGGGTTAGAGCGGGCTTGCGCGCGGCGGCGGCGACATACCTTCTTCGCGCTGGAATGCGGGATGGCCTCCCGTTCTCGCTATGCACGTCGCACCATGGTGCGTGTCGAAAGTGCAACGCCGAGGATCGGCGCGTTCGCGGCGCCGTGATCGCGCGCTTGCACGAAACGCACACGCAGATCCAAGCGAACCGCCGCGCAGGCGCTTCGCACGGCCACGGCCACGGTCACGGCGCGCGCGCACAGGCATCGCGACTATCCCGAGCGGGGTAGCGCGCGCGCACGCGTGAAGGCTTGAAATGCAGAACGCTGCCCCGGAGGTCCGGGGACAGCGTTCCTACTCGAGCGACGAAGTTGGTAGCGGGAGAGGGACTTGAACCCCCGACCTAAGGATTATGATTCCTCCGCTCTAACCAGCTGAGCTACCCCGCCAACCACCTCGTCGCTCCAGTGCCGAAAGAGCGCGGGATATAAGGACGCGCGCCCGAGGTCGTCAAGCAGAGGCGGCCAGCGCGCCGGGCGCCACGGCCAACTCTGGCTGTTTCTCGATCCAACCGCCCCCCACGACCCGTGCGCCATCAAAGGCGACACAGGCCTGTCCGGGCGCCACTCCGAGTTCGGCCACGTCGAGTTCGACCCGTACGTGCCCCTCTGGCAGCGGATGCAGCGTGGCCCCGGCGGGCGGCCGCATCGACCGCACCTTTACCGCGGCGCGCAGTGGCCGGGCCGGCGGCGTCGATAGCCAGTTGAACTCGCGCACCGTGAAGGTCGACACCGCCAATGCCGCGCGCGGACCGACGATGACGCGGCGCGTATCGGCCTCGAGGCGCAACACGTGCAGCGGCGCCCCTCCTCCCAAGCCGAGTCCGTGACGCTGGCCGACGGTGAAGTGCACCACGCCCTTGTGGCGTCCAAGTACGCGTCCATCGATATGCACGATCTCGCCCGCCTGCTCGGCCGCCGGGCGCAACTTGCGCACGACGGCCGCGTAGTCGCCGGAGGGGACGAAGCAGATGTCCTGGCTATCGGCCTTCTCCGCGACAGACAGACCGAACCGACGCGCGTGGGCGCGCGTCTCGCTCTTCAGCATGCCGCCAATTGGGAAGCGCAGGAAGGCGAGTTGCTCGTGCGTCGTCGTGAAGAGGAAGTAGCTCTGGTCGCGACTGGGATCGGCGGCGGCATGCAACTCGGGACCGTGCGATCCCTCGATGCGCTGCACGTAGTGGCCGGTGGCGAGGAAATCCGCGTTCAGGTCGCGCGCGACCTCCATCAAGTCACGGAACTTGATGCGCTGGTTGCAGCGCACGCACGGGACCGGCGTTTCTCCCGCCTCGTACGTCGCCGCGAAGTCGTCGATGACAGCAGTGCGGAAGCGCTGCTCGTAGTCGAGGACGTAGTGCGGGATACCAAGCGCGGCGGCGACCCGGCGGGCGTCGGCGATATCGCGCCCGGCGCAACAGGTGCCGGACCGCCCGGTCGCGACCCCGTGGTCGTACAGCTGCAAGGTAACGCCGACGACGTCGTAGCCCTGTTCCTGCAAGAGGCCGGCGGCGACGGAAGAGTCGACCCCTCCAGACATGGCGACAACGGCACGGCGGCGCGACTCAGCGGTCAGCATGGCGGCGAATATAGGCGGGCGGCCCGCTGGCGCAACCGAAGCGTCAGCACGAATGGACGCTTGCTCCTGCGAATCGGTCGCAATAGGCCGGCCCGCCGCGCTCGTCCGTCAGGAGGACACCAATGAAGGGCAATAAAGATGTCAGTGGCTCAATGCGCGCCCACTCAGAGTCGCTCAGCCAAGAAACCCCGCCATCCAAGCCTCCTGTTCGTTCGGAAGCTTGAATCACAAACCGCGCCTGAGCGGAATCCCCAATTGAGTACGGAGCCTAGGCCTTGCCGAGGTACTTGAACCAGTCGGCGGTGGCGCCGGCGATCTTTTCCGGGGTCCAAACCGGAGCATCGCGCCAGTACTCGATGTGGTCGAGCATGGTGCGGACCCCCTCCTCGATGCGCACGGACGGGCTCCACGCGAGTGCCGACCAGATGCGGGACATGTCGGCCCAGGTACAATCTGGCTCGCCCGGGCGCTTGGGCACGTGGACGGTCTTCTTGGCGCCGAGCAGCTCGACCAGGCGGTTGACGGACACCGGCTTGCCGGAGCCGACATTGAATACCTGACCGGAGAAGGTGCTGGCGGCGGCGGCGACCAGCGCATCGACCGCGTCCGACACGAAGGTGAAGTCGCGAGTCTGGTTGCCGTCGCCGACGATGGTCAGCGGCTTGTCGGCGAGAAGCTGCGCCAGGAACACGCCGAAAACGGCACCGTAGGTGCCGGACGTGCGGGCGCGCGGCCCGTAGACGTTGAAGAAACGCAGCGACAGGACCGGCAACTCGTAGACGCGGCCCCAGTGCAGGACGAGCTCCTCGCCCATGTACTTGGTCAGCGCATACGGGTACTGCGGCCGGATCGGCGCATCCTCGGGTGTCGGATAGACCTGGGGAATGCCGTAGCAAGTCGATGAGGCGACGTAGAGCACCTTCTTGACGCGGTGGCTCTTGGCCGCCTGCAGCACGTTGAACGTGCCGTTGACGTTGGTGGTGAAGTACTCGTCCGGCTCGACGATCGAAGGGACGATGTCGGCGCGCGCCGCCAGATGGAAGACGCGGTCGCAACCGTGGACCACGCGATCGAGCACCGCGCGGTCGCGGATGTCGCCCTCGACGACGTCGAGGCGACGATGCCCCTTGTGCTGTTCGAGATTGCGAAGGTTGCCGACAACGAAGTTGTCCAGCACGCGCACCGCGCGGCCGTCAGCAAGGAGACGATCTACGAGGTGGCTGCCGATGAATCCGGCGCCGCCGGTGACCAGGTCGATACTACTCATGTGGGACGCCGACCCCCGACAGTCTGTCGCGGCTCGCCTGCCGACCTTGCGGCTGCAAGCCAATCACGCGGACCGGTAGCGCCCCCTACGGTCCACGCCGCGCGCCGAGACGACGCGCGCGCGCTTAGAGCACCACGGCGACTAAATGAAGTCCAGCAGAGTGATGCGGGCGAGCTGCCCAAGCATGCGGAAGGAAGCATCGAGTGCGAGCTGGTCCTGTTGCATCCGGGAAACAGCCACCCCGATATCAGCATCCTCGATGTCCGCAATGAACGTTGTGATGAACGTCACATTGTCGCCGAGTCGAATTTGCGAGTCCTCGACCGTGCGCTGGTGGACGCCGTTGGTGGAATGGGCCTGGTCGACGTCGTCGATCATCGCGTTGAGGCGATCGATCTCGCCGATAAGGAAGTTGCGCTGGTCGTCGGTCATCGGCTGCGCGAAGGGTCCGCCGGTTGCGAAGCCGAACGTCTCGGTATTGTCGTCGAAGCGCATCAGCCGCCGCAGGCCTTCGGCGATCTCGTCCGATACGTCGGACGCCACGGCGCCGTAGGTCAGCGTCAGGGCGTCGTCGATGCGCGCCTGGCGCGCGACGTTGTTGTTGCCGAACACGTCTGTCGGCGTCGTCGTGATGTCGTTGGCGACGGCTGCTAGACCGGCGGGCGTATTGGCAGTCGACAGCACCGGCGATTCGTCGGTCAGCGTGCCAGAGAAGATGTAGCGGCCGTTGTCGCGCGAATCGAGCAAGCTGACGGCGCTTTGCCAGTAGTCGTCGATCTTCTGACGCAGGGCGACACCGGTGTTGCCGTTGACCGCAGCCAGTACGTCGTCACGCAGACCCTGCGCGACGTCGCGCAAGGCCTTCAGATTGAGGTCGTACAGATCGAGGCGACGCATCACCTGATCGTTGTCGTGCAGGAACGATTCAGCCGACGCCTTGAGGTCCTTGGCGCCTGCAAGGGTCGTCACGTCGATGGCGAAGCCCTTGTAGTCCTTGTGCTCGATGCCGCTGGTGATCTTGCGCTGGCCATCGAACACGCGGCCTTCGTTGCGCAGGACGTCCTGCAGCAGGATTTGCGCTTGTCCAAAGGTGGCGATGCGGGTCATGGCAGTACCTGGTTGTTACGGCGAACTAGCCGGAAATCTCGAGGAGCACGTCGAACATCTCGCGCACCGTGGTGATGATGCGCGCCGATGCGGCGAACGCGTTCTGGTAGATGAGCATCGCCGCGAGCTCCTCATCCATGTTGACGCCCGAGATATCGGTGATGCGCGCCTCGATGGCCGATGCGAACGCCTGGCGATCCTCGGCGAACTGGTCAGCGATGGCGCCGGCGTTGGCGATGTCCGAGATGACGTTGGCCGAATACTCGGCAAAGCTGCCCGTGGTTGCGGTCAGGTTGCCGGCAGCCGTGAACGCGATGCTTTGATTGGCGAGGTTGTGCAGCGCGATGGCGCCCTGGTTGTCGCCAGCTGACACCGCGGGAACGGTGCCGGCGAGGGCGGCGGCCGACTGGTCCAGGCGGCCGAGCGCGAACCATGCCGCATCGCCCGAGACGAGATCGAC
>CAMDPO010000020.1 GCA_945904955.1 Rhizobium sp. Q54 | reverse complement strand
ACCGCGTGGACGATCCGCTCCCGCAGATCCACCGAGTAGTACTTACCCATCCCGCACCCCAATGCCGGAGCGCCTGCACGTCAGTTGAATCACAAAAGACCGCAGCCGTGAATCCCCCACGATTCACGGAAAGATGAAACCGCTCTAGTCGGCGCGCGCCGGCCGCAAAAACAAAACGGGCGCGCGGTCCAACCGCGCGCCCGTTTCGTTTCGAGTGAAGCGTTCGTCGCGTCGCCCCGCCGGGGCGCGCGTACCGCGCGACGACGAGCTTACTTCGTGACCTTGGACACCGTGTTGACGGTGCCGGCAGTGGCGTAGGCAAGGGTGACGGTCTGACCAACGGCCAGGCCAGCCATATCGACGGCGGCCGGGAACGTGTAGGTCACGCCACCGATGGTGACGGTGCGGGCCTGAGCGTTCACCGCGGTGATCGCGCCCTTAACGTCGGCCGCCGAAGCGACGCCGGCGAAAATCATCATGCCCACGGCGAGAACGGCTGCAATCATCTTGTTCATTTGTAGGAGCCTCCAAGATCCGAGCGCCCGCCCCGCACGATGCCGAGGTCTTAGCCCAACGCCCGGTTTCGCGGGGAGTATGGGTGGGGAAGCGTGGACTTAGCAAGGGGGATGCGAACGACTTGCAATCAGCGCCGGCGGCCTGAACCGCTCGCGCGTCGCATTGGTTGCCCGCCGGTACACCGTCAGTTGACGGTCGCGGTTACCTCGAGGCCGGCGTGCTGTTTGCGCTGCAACCGCGCCAGAGCGGCCTGCTCGGTGGTCATTCCACCCGCCCGACGCCACGCCTCGCGCGCGTCGTCGAAATCTCCCATCGCCCACAGCACGTCGCCGAGGCGTTCCAGCGCAAACAGATCGCCCCTGCCGGCGGCGAGACCGAACCACCGTGCGGCCTGCTCGAGGTTGCGGTCGACGCCCACGCCCGCTTCATAGAAGCTGGCCATCTTGTTCATCGCCGCGACGTCGCCCTGCTCGGCGGCCTTGCCGAACCAGCGCAGCGATTCAGCAAGATCCTTGGTGACGCCCAGGGTGCCGGCCTCATAGGCGACGCCGAGGTTGTACTGAGCGTTGGCGATGCCCTGCTCGCCGGCCTTGCGGTACCAGTGCACCGCCTGCGCCGGATTCGTCTCGGCGCCACGCCCCGTCTCGAACGCGGCAGCCAGATTGAACTGCGCGATCGGGTCGCCCTTCTCGGCGGCCAGGGCATACCAGCGCACCGCCTCGGCGGGATCGCGAGTCACGCCACGGCCGAGTGCGTACATGACGCCGACGGCGCGCAGGCCGGTGGCGTCACCCTGCTCGGCGGCCGCCCGGTACCAGCGCATCGCCGCGCCGAAGTCCTGCTGCACGCCTTCGCCGCGCTCGTGGCTCAAACCCAAATTGAACTGCGCGCGGGGATCGCCGCCTTCGGCGGCGATCCGATACCACTTGGCGGCCTCGACGATGTCGCGCGCGACGCCGCGGCCCAAGCCGTACATCACGCCGACGGCGACCTGTCCGTCGATTTCGCCGCCCTCGGCGGCGATGCGATACCAGCGCACGGCCTCCGCGTCATTGCGGTCGACGCCGACGCCCAGGCGATAGCAGTTGCCCAGGTTGAAGGCGGCCTTGGCATTCCCGTGCTGGGCCGAAAGCGTGTAGTAGCGCGCGGCTTCAACGGCGTTGCGCTCGCCCCCACGGCCGAACTCGAGCATCAGGCCGAGCGAACGCTCTGCATCGGCGTGCTGCTGCGCGGCGGCGAGGCGATACCAGCGCAGCGCCTCGGCGAAGTCCTGCTTCACGCCGAAGCCGCCCTCGTACATCAGGCCGACGTTGAATTGCGACCGGGCGTCCCCCGCCTCGGCGCGCTGCATCCACTCTTGGAATTGCTGATTGTATTGGCCGCCCGTGGCGGCCTGCCCGGTCTGGGCGGCCATGCCATCGGTGATGGCGGCGTGGACCGTGCCCGGTAGGGCGGCGAACAAGAGGAACGCTACTACCCGATATTGCATACCTCGAATGATAAGGACGCCCCTCCGGGGGTTTCAACGCGAATTTCACGAAATGGGAAAATTTCTTCTTTCCGTTGCTCGGAGGCCGCGATTTTTGAACAGTTTATTGCGCAGCACGACTGAAGAGCAACAGTACTACTGCTAAGCTCCAGCTTGAGGACTGTCGGCGATACTTGGCCTTACCTGCCGTCGTTCTCCAGCGTCGCCAGATACGGCAGGTGGCGATAGCGCTCCGCGTCGTCGAGCCCGTATCCGACGACGAACACATCGTCGATGACAAAGCCGACGAACTCCGGCACGAAGGCGACGCGACGGCGGCTCGGCTTGTCGAGCAGCACGCAGGTCAGCACCTGCGCCGCGCCGCGCTCGACGAAGAACCGGCGCGCGAAGTCCAACGATACGCCCGTGTCGGCGATGTCGTCGACGACGAGCACGGTCCGGCCCGAAATGGCGGCAGGCGGCTCGCCGAGCAAGCGGACACTGCCCGCGCTTTCGCGAGAGCGCCCGTAGCTGGACAGGCGCATGAACTCGACCTCGGGCGTGGCGCCGCGGCGATCGAGGGCGCGCACCAGATCGGCGACGAATACGAAGGCTCCCTTGAGGACGCCGACGACGAGAAGGTCCGACGGCACCGTGGCGGCGATGCGCTGCGCCAGGTCGGCGACGCGCCCGGCAATGGCCTGCTCGTCGTGGATGACCGTCAATGTCATGGCTTGGGCTCGGCAGGAAGACGCGCCGCAATGCCGGCCGCAATCCGGGTTGGCTCGCCGCTGGCATCGACGCGCTGCCACTCGATCGGACCCGGATCGAACGACTCTTGCTGACGCGCCAGCGCCGCATCGGCGTCCGAGGCATCGCCGCGACGGCCATCGACGCGATCAACGCGAGCGGCGGTGCCGGCCTCCAGCCAGAACCCCTGGAACGGCACCTGCGCCGCCGCCGCCACGGCAGCGAAGGCGGCGCGTTCGGATGGCCTTGCGCTTACCGCGTCGACGATCACCGCCTGTCCGCCGCGCAGGCAACGGCCTGCGTCGCGCACGAGCTCGGCGTAGACACGCTCGGTCACCGGCGCGGCGTACCCCTCGGGCCCCAGTCGCCGCAGCTCGGGTGTGCCCAAGAGGCGCTTGCGCGTCACGTCGCTGCGCAAGATGACGGCGCCCGGCGGCCGTCCGATGCCTGGCGCCAGCAGGCGCGCCTGGGTCGTCTTGCCGGTGCCAGACCACCCGCCGAGCGCCACGATGCGGGGCCGTGCGGGGGCGAGCAACGCCACCGCAAGGGCGAGGTAGGAACGTGCGTCGCGCACGGCGCCGGCGGCGTCTACGCCCTGCCCGCCCGCCGCCAGGGCGACGTGGGCGCGGATTGCGGCGCGCAACGACAGGAACAGCGGCAGCGCGGCCAGTCCATCGAGGTCGCGGGTGCGCTCGAGGTATCGGTTCATCAGACGATTGGCGATGTCGCGGAGGCCGCGGTGCCAAAGGTCCATCAGCAGGAACGCGACGTCGTACAGAACGTCGGTGGTGGCGAGACGCTCGTCGAACTCAAGGGCATCGAAGAGGGTCGGCACGCCGTCGACCAAGCACACGTTGCGCAGATGCAAGTCGCCGTGGCAGCGCCGCACGTAGCCGTCCGCACGGCGGCGATCGAGGAACGTTGCGAGCGACTGGACGGCCGCCTGCGTGCGCCGGCGAAGCTCGTCGACCTGGGCCGGATCGAGCGCCCCGCTGGGCGCTGCGGCCAGCAGCTCTGCATTCTCGGCCGCGAGCTCGGCTACCGAGGCCGACGCGGACGCCTCTCGCCGCACCGGGGCTCCCGCATGCGCCGCGGCGATGGCATCGGCGGTGCGATCGATGCGGTCTGCGATAAGCTCGCCGCGCGCGGCGAGCGCATCGAACGTCGAGTTGTCGTCGAAGCGGCGCATATGCACCAGCCAGTCGATGACCGGGCCCTCGCCGCCCAGCCGCAACGCGCCGCCGGGGGCACGCGTCACCGCAACCACGCCGAGGTAAATCTGCGGTGCGAACGAGCGGTTCACAGCCAGTTCGGCCAATGCCGCGGCGTGGCGTTTCTCAACAGTGGAGAAGTCGAGATACGGGTAGCGCACCGCCCGCTTCAGCTTGAGTGCATCGCCGCCCGCCAGAAACACGACGGAGGCGTGGGTGTCGAAGCGCTGGACGGGCCGACCCGCGTGCGTGGCGGGATCAGAGAGGAACGCGATGACCTCGGCTTGTGACTCCGGCAACGGCGCAGCCGCCGGTCAGCGGGCCCAGCTCACGCGAAGCTGGCGCGCGGTTCGCGGAGGCCGGCCGGGTCCTCGTGAATGAGAACCTCGGCGGCGGGGAACTTGGCGTTCACCATGCGCTCGACCTCGTCCGAAATCAGGTGCGCCTGCAGCAGGGTGAGGCTGCCATCGAGCTCGAGGTGGAACTGGATGAACGACTGCATGCCGGACGAGCGCGTGCGCAGGTCGTGCATGGCGCGTACCTCTTTGTGCGACAGGACGATCTCGCGGATCGCCTTGCGCGTGGCGTCGTCGAGTTCGCGGTCCATCAGGTGGTCGAACGAGGTCTTGGCGATCCGCCAAGCCGAATAGAACAGGTAGATCGACACGGCGATGGCGAGCAGCGGGTCGAGCAGGGTCCACCCCAAACCGGCGACCGCCGCGAGGCCGACCAGGATAATGCCGTTGATGAGGATGTCGGTGGAGTAGTGCAGCGAGTCGGCTGAAATTGCCAACGAACCGGTGCGCTCCACGACGAAGCGCTGATAGCGCACCAGGATGATGGTCAGGACCAGCGACAGCGCCATTACGGACACCGCCCAGCCGCCGGCATCGACGAAGCGCGGCATGATGATCCGGTGGCCCGCCTCGAACAGCAACGCCACCGCGGATGCGCCAACGAACAGCCCCTGTCCGAGCGCCGCCAGAGCCTCGGCTTTGCCGTGGCCGAAGCGGTGCTCGCGGTCGGCCGGCACCAACGCCTGGCGCACGGCGAACATGCCGATGGTTGACGCCATCAGGTCGAGGCTCGAATCGAGCAGCGAGCCGAGCAGCGACACCGATCCGGTCATGCGCCACGCCATCAGCTTGGTGACGATCAGGATCACGGCGACCACGAAGGACGCGTAACTCGCGCTGCGCACCAGATGCGCTTCGGTCGTGCCTGCGGTCAGCCGCTTGGTTGGCACCGTGCCGGGCGCGGGTTGCGAAGTGTTCGCAGACAAGGGGGCGCTGTCCGTCGTCACGGGAAGAGTTCCTCGGTTTGCCATCCGCCTGGCGTGCGTCGATATACCACGCGCTCATGCAGACGGAAGGGCCGCTCGCGCCAGAATTCGATCGAGCGCGGCACGATGCGGAAGCCCGACCAGTACGGCGGCCGTGGCACCTCGCCGACCGCGTACTTGGCCGTAAAGGCAGCCACCGCCTTCTCGAGCTCGAAGCGGGCGGTCAGCCGCCGCGACTGCTGCGAGGCCCACGCGCCGATGCGGGAGGCGCGCGGACGGCTCTGGAAATACTCGTCGGCCTCGGCGGGAGTTACCGCTTCCACCGGGCCGGCGACGCGCACCTGGCGGCCGAGGGGCCGCCAGTAGAAGCACATCGCCGCATGGGGGTTGGCGGCGAGCTCACCGCCCTTCTGGCTCTCGAGGTTCGTATAGAAGACGAACCCGCGCTCATCGGCACCCTTGAGCAAGACCATGCGCACCGCCGGCACCCCCGCGGCATCCGCGGTTGCCAGCGCGGCCGCGTTCGGATTGTCCGGATCGGCCTTCGCGGCCTCGGCCAACCAGGTCGCGAACAGCGCAATGGGATCGGCGGATTCAGCCTGCGCCATGATCGGTGCCGGTGCGGTAAGGAAGTGGGCGGGAAAGACGGCGGAATTGTACTGGCATCGCGCAACGAAGGCGATGCAATCCAGCGCTGCCGCTGGTGCGGCGAGGGCGGTCCGCGCCGGGCGCTGCCGCAGCAGCCAGGACCGGCGCGGACCATTTCTCATCATGACCGGCCCTGGACGCTTGGATCGCACACCCGGGCGGGCCGTGACCCGCCCGGCTCCGGCGGGCAAGCGTGCGGGCGGGGCGAAAACCGAGATTGTTGTTCCTGTTCTCGTCGTCGTTCCTGTTGCGGATGGCAGCGCGGAGGTTCCTCGGTTCGTTGTTCCAGGAGCCGCCGCGCACCACGCGCGGGTTCGGGACCGGTCAGGCCCCCGCGACGGGCTCGAACCACCCGCCGCGGAAGATCGCTTGGCGCAAGCGCCAGGTATCGGCATGGGCAGCGTGCGCCACCCAGGCGTCGATCTTGTCGCGAACTTCTTCCTCATCGACGTTGCCCGCTCGCCAACGGTCGCGCAGGCCACGCAGGCGGTTGCGAAACCGGCGCACGTTGGCTTCCGGCAGTCGCCGTTGCCCGCCCGGCAGCAGCACGTAGCCGAGGAACGTCGCTGGTGCCGCGGTTGCCGCCACGAACGTCTTGGTTGGATGCAACGACAGCCGTCGAGCGCAGAGAAACTCGGCAATCCGCCGCCGCCACTCCAGCAGAACGTCGGCACGGTCGTGGAACAGCGCGAAATCATCGACATAGCGAACATAGCCGGGCGCGCGCAGGACCTCCTTCACGAAGTGATCGAGCGGGTCCAGGTACAGGTTCGCGAAGAACTGGCTGGTCAGGTTGCCGATCGGCAAGCCGCGGGGCCGCTCGAGCGGGGTCAGGAGGTCGTCGCCGGGATAGTGGATATGCACCGGCTCCTGCGGGTTCGAGCCATCGACGATCGCGTCGCACAGCCACAGAGTCCGCTTGCACGCGATGCGCCGGCGCAGGTCGCGCTTGAGCACCGCATGATCGACGGCCGGGAAATAGCGGTAGATGTCGCAGCGCAGCACGTGCGCAAAGCGGTCGCGGAACTGCTCGTAGCGTGCCACGGCTCGGTGCGTGCCCCTGCCGGCCCGATTGGCATACGTGTCGAACACGAAGCCGCGCTCGAAGATCGGCGCCACGACGGTGCACAGCGCATGATGCACGACTCGGTCCCGGAACGGCGCCGCCGAGATGCGGCGCGGTTTGGGATCGCGGATGCGCAGCACGGTGTAACGTCCGGCCCGCCAGGTCCCGGCCGCAAGTTGCCGTTCCAGGCGCAAGACCTCTGTCTCCAGGTTGGCCAGGAAAGCAGCAGCAGCCGGGCTGCGCCGCTTGCCCGCGGCTGCGCGCCGCGCCGCGGCCAACAGGGCGGAGAACGTGGCGATCGCATCGAACAAATCAGTCGCGCGGGCGGGCATGCTCCCGATCCGACTTGATCCAGCCGCCGACCAGCCGCCCCACCTCGTCAAGCGAGCGCGCGGCGAACTCGTATCGGCGCCCGTCGAGATAGCGCAACTCGTGCGCCAGGCGAAACAGGAATCGCAGCTTCTCGATGGCGAGGTTGGCGTCGTGCAGCGCGCGGGCGCGGGTCTTGGTGTAGGTGGCCTCGATCAGTCGCTCCAACACGTCGAGCGACGTTGCCTGAATGCGGTCGCCGAGCAGGAACTTCTGGCTGCGCGGGAATTTGTCCACCGTCGGCACGAGCCACACCAAGAACTGGAATGCCCGCTCCAAGGCCGGTCCGGTGGCACGTGCGTTGTCGGCCGGCTTGCTCACCGCGCTGGAACACAATGGTCTTCGATGTTCCGCTGGGGGCTCCGCCCCCAGACCCCCGAGGTAAAGAAGCGAGGATTCAAGAGGTCACAGCGTCCGGGCGGGGCGAAAACCGAGATCGAGGATCCAGCTCACGACGACGTACCAGTAGCGGATGGCAGCGCGGAGGCTCCTCGGATCGATGTTCCAGGAGCCGCCGCGCACCACGCGCGGGAACGATCGCGAATCAACCCAGGCACTGCCATCCGCTGGAGCCCCAACGTAGCTGTCGTGCCACGTGTCCATGCACCACTCCAACACGTTACCGTGCAGATCGCGCAGGCCCCAGGGGTTCTTCGGATAAGACCCGACGGGCGTCGTTCGCGCCTGCGCTCGAGCGCCGTTCGCCATCTTGGGGTCGAATGCGTCGCCCCACCAGTAGCGCGACTCGGTGCCCGCCCTGCACGCGTACTCCCATTCGGCCTCCGATGGCAGGCGGTACTCGAATCCGGTCTCGCGCGACAGCCACGCGCAGTAGGCCACCGCGTCCTTCCAGGTCACATTGATCACCGGCATCGCCCCGCGGCCCCACTCGTCTTTTGCAGCTTCGTGGCGTGTTGCCTCGCAAAACGCGTCGTACTCGTCGAACGTCACCGGATCGCGCGCTAGAGCGAAGGCACGGACGAAGGCTACTTCCAGCCGAGGCTTCTCATCGGGGTACGCTTCCTTGTCTGAATCGGGCGAACCCCTCCAGAATTTCCCGGGCGGAAGCACGATCATTTCCGGGGCGTCGGAGCCGTCTTTGAGCTTGTCGCGGAAGTGCTCAAACGGCTGCGGTCGCCAGCGCGGCCAGTAGGCGCGAACAAACCCGCGCACCGACGCGGCCAGACGCGAGACTGCACCGATCCCGTTGAGCACGGCGTTTCGCAGTCGCTCGAATCCGACAGTCGCAATGTCGATACCCGGGCGCAGAGCTTCCAGCGCCGCCGACACTCGCCCAGCGCCTTGCTCAATCGAGGCGCCCAGCCGATCGACGCGCCTAAGGCGCTGCTCGGCCCCAGACGACAGCTCGCTCGCTTCCGCCGTCGCAAGCACACTTGTGCCTTCGATTTCTTGGGCGAGGTTCGCGGCCGCGGCCGATCCCACGATTGCGTTCTTTCGCACTGCTGCGGCGAGGTCCGATGTTTGCGTCGCGACGGCCCGCGACTGCTCGGCAAGGGCAGTCACTGTTGCGGCGGGCGCTCGCACCGCAACATAGGCCGGAACCGCCGATGCGCCCTCGGCACGCTGGGCGTCGGCGATGTCGTAGCTCTTCAGCGTGGCCCCGATGTCGGTGCGGAGCTGCGAGAGTGCCGCCAGCACCATGCCGTCGCGAGGCAGGTGCCCGGGATCGTCGCCACCCCAAGCGTTCAACGTTTCGTCGATCAGGTCGGCCGTGTTGATCAGAATCGGCAACGCCGATTGCGGCGACAGACCAGCTGCGTAGGCAGTATCCCGAGCGGCCGCGACCAAGCGGGCGTCGGGGAAGCCCGCGGGCAGTTCGTTATCTCCGTTGTCCAATGCTGCTGCCGCAGCCGTCGCAGTCCTCACGACCGTCGCCAACCATTCGACGATTGTTTTCAATGGTGGGCGCTCGTTCACGCCCAAGCGTACCGCAGCGAGCCCGCCCGAGGGACGCCCTTGACGCGACCCGTATAGTATGCTACATTACGTACTGCGATGAACCCCAGGTTGGCGGAGGCCTTTGAGGCGGTGGCGGTTCGCTTTGCGTGCAACCGACACAGGACCGCAATTCGCCCGTACTTACGGACCATGCGCCTGCGTCGCACGCCGGCCCACGCCCGCCCGCCGCGCAATCCCGCGCATTTTGCGCGGCGACACGCACGTGACGCGCTGCCGCGCTCGCTGGCGTGCGGGACAGGGTGCATCGCGCTATGATCGCCCTGGGGGATGACTAACCCAAATCGTAGAGGCAATTCCGTGAAGCACACCCTGAAGGCAGCCACCGCCGCGGTTCTCATGACCGCGACGCTTGCTGGCTGCAGCGGCGGCGAAAACCAGCAGGCGGGCACCATTCTTGGCGCCATTGCCGGCGGCCTCGCCGGCGCACAATTCGGACGCGGTACCGGCCAGCTCGCGGCCGTCGGCGTCGGCACCCTACTTGGTGCCGCCATCGGCGGTGAACTTGGCCGTTCGATGGATGCGGTAGATCGCCGTCTGATGTCTCAGACGACCGAACATGCACTGAACGAAACTCCGCGTAACACGACGACGACGTGGCGTAACCCGGACAACGGGCACACCGGCACGATCACGCCGCTGAACACGACGGAGCCGCGTGCCGGCACCTATTGCCGTGAGTACCAGCAGACGGTCACCGTCGGTGGCCAGACGCAGGAAGCTTACGGCACCGCGTGCCGTCAGCCGGACGGCGCGTGGAAGATCCAGTAGTACGTTGGTAACGGCGAGCTTCCGCATCTGATCGGTCCGCGCTTGAAGCGCGCGGCAAGGAACATGTTGATGGATACCCGCCCCAGTCGAGTTGCGACCTGGGCGCGGGAGCTTAAGTCCTTTGGGCTTGGTACCGCGCTCACTGTTCTGGCGCTGCTTATCGCGACCCCGGCACTGGCGGACGAGACGTCCGCCTACAATGCCGGGGTCGCGGCATTTGAGGCAGGCGAGTTCGCCGCCGCCTACGCCGCGTGGCTGCCGCTCGCGCAGAGCGGCGACGTCGATGCCCAGCGCAATCTCGGATTGCTGCACCAAACGGGGCGCGGCGTGCCGCTCGATCTCGGCGCCGCGTTCTACTGGTATCGCCTGGCGGCGGAAGCCGGCAACGCGCCGTCCGCGAATTCGGTCGCCATGATGTATCTGGCCGGCGACGGCCTCCCCTCGGACTACGTCGCGGCGGGCGCCTGGCTCACGCGAGCGGCGGCGCAAGGCTACGGCCTTGCCCAATTCAATCTCGGACTTCTCTATGAGCGCGGCATCGGCTTCGAGCAGGACGATCGCGCCGCACTCGGCTGGTTCGTGCTCGCGGCCGAGAATGGACAGGGCGCCGCGGTCGCACGCATCACGCAGATTCGTGGACGCCTCGCCGACGGGGGCGCACCGCCGCCGACGCGCGAGTCGCGCATGGCGGTGCAGCTGAGCTGGGCGATCGTGCGCGGCCTCACCGGCATCGGTACCGACGTCGAGGTCGCTGCGCTGACCCAGGCGGCGGCGCTCGACGGCGCGCCCGATGCGGCCGCGGAAGCGCCGCCGCTGCCGATCCTCGGCGTGCTGACGCCGCCGGTGCCCGCCATCCTTATGGCCGAAGCCACGGAGGCACTCACGGGGCTCAATCGCATCGCAGCCGCTGACCGGCTGGTGCGCGGCCGTGCCGCCTTCGAGCGCGGTGACGGTGGCGCGGCGATGACCGCGCTGCTGCCCGCGGCGATCGCGGGCGACGCCGAATCACAATTCCTGGTCGGCCGCATGTACGAGGCCGGCATGGGCGTCGCGGCGGACCCTGCCGAGGCGGTCGCCTGGCTGGCCCTCGCCGCAATCCAGGGCCACATCGGCGCCATGGCTGCCGTCGAGGGCACCGGCGCGACGCTCGATCCGGCGCAGCTGGAGCGCGCGACCCGGCTCGCCGCCGCCCGGACGCCATCGCGCCGCGCCCCGGGCGCTCCTTGACCCCTGGCCCCCTGACCTTGGCCCTGCCCCCTCTTGTCGCCGCCGTGCGGCGCACCAAATCAATCCACACAAACTGGCGTGGAACCTTGCTAAAACAACTGCGAAGCCAGCATCGCGAGTGGGAGTTGTGAGCATGCGCAATCCCTACGACGTCCTAGGGGTGCCGCGGTCCGCGAGCCTCGCGGACATAAAGAAGAAGTACCGCGCCCTCGCCAAAGAGAATCACCCCGACCGCAAGCCCGGCGACAAGGCGGCGATGGAGCGCTTCAAGGAGATCAACTCCGCCTACGACATCGTCGGCGAAGAGGCCAAGCGCGCCCGATTCGACAAGGGGGAGATCGACGCCGATGGACGCGAGCGCGTCCATGCCGGCTTCCACCCCGGGGCCGGGCCGGGACCCGGCCCCGGGGGCAAGCCCCAGGGATTTCCGGGCGGCTTCCAAGGGCGCGATCCGCGCTTCGAAGACCTCGGCATGAGCTTCAACTTCGACGATCTATTTTCGGCGTTCCGCAGTGGCGGCGGTGCCGCTGGCGCCTTCCGCCAGCCGCAACCGGAGGCCTCCACCGCCGGCGAATTCGAGATGGAGGTCGAATTCCTCGACGCCGCGCGCGGCACCACCAAGCGCATCACGGTGGACGGCCGCAGCTTCGATGTGTCGATCCCCGCCGGCATCGACACCGGCCAGACCATCCGCATGCGCGACAAGGATGTGGATTTGCGCATCGTCGTGACGGTCAAGGCGCACCCATTCTTCACACGCAAGGACGACGACATCCAACTCGATCTGCCTGTGTCGGTGACCGAAGCGGTGCGCGGCGCCAAGGTCGAGGTCCCCACCGTCCACGGCACCGTGACGCTCAACATCCCGCCCGGCTCCAACACCGGCACGCTGCTGCGCCTCAAAGGCCAGGGCATTCGCCGCAAGGGCAAGAAGGACGGCGGCAACCAGGTCGCGCGGCTCCTGGTGACCCTGCCCGACGAGATCGACGGCGACGTCGAGGAGGCGCTGATCAAGTGGGAGAAGCGTCAGCCGTACGACCCGCGCAAGAAGCTCAAGCCCTGACCACGCGCCGCGTCGCGCCCCAGGCGCGCATGATCAAGAACCTGTGTAGGATGCGCCCGCCGCGCCATATGTGCGCTGCCGCGCGGGGCGCACCTTCGGTGCGACGGCGCGTCCCTTTCCTTCCAAGCACGACGAGGAGCGTTGCATGACAGAGCCCGCAGCACTGATGGCCGGCAAGCGCGGCCTCGTCGTCGGGCTCGCCAACGAGCGGTCCCTTGCCTGGGGCATCGCCAAGACGCTGAGCGCCCACGGCGCCGAGATGGCGTTCACCGCCTACAACGAGGCGCTCGAGAAGCGCGTACGGCCCCTCGCCGACCAGCTTGGATCGAAGCGGGTCTACCTGTGCGACGCGACCAAGGCCGACCAGCTCGACCGCACGTTCGCCGCGGTTGCGGCCGACTGGCCCAGCATCGATTTCGTGGTGCACGCCATTGCTTACTCCGACAAGGACGAGCTCAAGGGCCGCTACGTCGACACCACCGCCGACAACTTCACCGTCACCCTGGCGACGAGTTGCTACTCGTTCACCGCGATGGCGCAGCGCGCCGAGAAGATGATGCCGAAGGGCGGCAGCATGCTGACGCTGAGCTACTTCGGCGCCGAGAAGGTCATGCCGCACTACAACGTCATGGGCGTCGCCAAGGCCGCACTCGAAGCGTCGGTGCGGTACCTGGCCATGGACCTCGGCGGCAACAACATCCGCGTCAACGCCATCTCGGCCGGACCGATCAAGACGCTGGCGTCTTCCGCCATCGGCGACTTCCGCTACATCCTGAAATGGAACGAGCTCAACTCGGCGCTCAAGCGCAACGTCACCATCGAGGACGTCGGCGGCGCGGCGTTGTACCTGCTCAGCGACCTGTCGCGCGGCGTGACCGGCGAGGTGCACCACGTCGACTCCGGCTACCACGTCCAGGGCATGAAACGCGTCGACGCCCCGGATATCGCCGTGGCCAGCGCACACTAGTCGGACCATGTCGTTCAACACCTTCGGCCACGTCTTCCGCTTCACCACATGGGGCGAGAGTCACGGGCCGGCGCTCGGCGTCGTCGTCGACGGCTGCCCGCCGCGCCTCGCGCTGTCGGAGGCCGACATCCAGCCCTACATGGACAAGCGCATGCCGGGCACGTCGCGCTTCGTCACCCAGCGCAAGGAGCCCGACCTGGTGCGCATCCTGTCGGGCGTCTTCGAGGGCCAGACCACCGGCACGCCGATCAGCATCCTCATCGACAACGTCGACGCGCGCTCCAAGGACTACGGCGACATCAAGGACAAGTACCGGCCGGGCCACGCCGACTACACCTACGACCAGAAGTACGGCATCCGCGACTACCGCGGCTCGGGCCGCGCCTCGGCGCGCGAGACGGCCGCCCGTGTCGCGGCCGGCGCCGTGGCGCGCAAGGTGCTGGGCACCGGCGTGCGCATCCGCGGCGCGCTGGTCCAGGTCGGCGAGCATGCCATCGACCGCGCGCGCTGGGACTGGAACCAGGTCGCGCAGAATCCGTTCTTCTGCCCGGACGCAACGATGGCGCAGCGCTGGGAGTCGTACCTCGACGAGGTGCGCAAGGCCGGCTCCTCGGTCGGCGCCATCATCGAGGTGGTCGCCGAAGGCGTGCCACCGGGATGGGGCGCACCCATTTACGCCAAGCTCGATAGCGAGTTGGCGTCCGCGATGATGAGCATCAACGCGGTGAAGGCCGTCGAGATCGGTGCGGGCTTCGCCGCCGCCAAGCTGCGCGGCGAGCAGAACTCGGACGAGATGCGCGTCGCGCCGAAGGGCGCGCATTCGCGCGACGACGGCAACGGCGTGAGGTTCCTGTCCAACCACGCCGGCGGCATCTTGGGCGGCATCTCGAGTGGCCAGGACGTCGTCGTGCGCTTCGCCGTCAAGCCGACGTCGAGCATTCTGACGCCGCGCAAGACGGTGAGCGCGGGCGGCGAGGAGGTCGAGGTCAGCACCAAGGGCCGCCACGACCCGTGCGTCGGCATCCGTGCGGTGCCGATCGGCGAGGCCATGATGGCCTGCGTGCTCGCCGACCAGATGCTGCTGCACCGCGCCCAAACCGGTTCGTAGTGGTCAACTGGATCACGGCGTTCATGGAGGGCGGCGGGTACTTCAGCATCGTGCTTCTGATGGTCTTGGAGGCCGTCATTCCGCCCATTCCCTCTGAGCTGATCATGCCGGTCGGCGGCCTGATGGCGAGCCGTGGCGAGCTGCACATCGTCGGTGTAATTCTGGCCGGCACGCTTGGCTCACTGCTCGGCGCACTCCTCTGGTATGGCGGCGGACTGGCGCTGGGCCGCGAGCGCGTGCGCCACTTCGCGGAACGCCATGGCCGCTGGCTCACCCTGACGCCGAGCCAAGTCGACGGCGCCCAGCGCTGGTTCGACCGCCACGGCACCAAGGCCGTGTTCTTCGGTCGCCTTATCCCGCAGATCCGAGTCTTCATCTCGCTGCCGGCCGGCATCGCCCGCATGGGGATGCAGAAGTTCATCCTGTGGACGTCGCTCGGCGCGGCGATGTGGAACGCGATTCTCGCCGGTCTCGCGTTCTGGCTCGCCGACGAGTACGAACGCATCCACCACTGGTTCAACCCGCTGTCGACGGCGGTCGTCGTCGGTCTGATCGCCTGGTACCTCTACCGCGTCGCCACGTTCAAGGCCTAGCGGCGCAGCACGGCGACCAGCTCGACGTGGGCGGACCACAGGAACTGGTCCACCGGCACCACCTTCTCCAAGCGATAGCCACCATCGACCAGCAGGCGTGCGTCGCGCGCGAAGGTCGCGGGGTTGCACGAGACGTAGGCGATGGTCGGCACCTTGCTGCGCGCCAGCGCTTCGCATTGGACGCGCGCGCCGGCGCGGGGCGGGTCGAGCACGACGAGGTCGAGCTTCTTGAGCTCGTCGCCTTGCAGCGGGCGGCGGTCGAGGTCGCGATGTTCGACGGTGACGCGGGCCACCGCCTGGCGTGCGGCCTTCTCCAAAGCCTTGGCGGACTCGGCGTGACCTTCGACGGCGTGCACAGCCGCCTGCGCGGCGAGGGGCAGCGCGAAGGCGCCGCATCCCGCATAGAGATCGGCGATGCGCTTGGCGCCTGTTGCAGCAATACGCACCTCGGCAAGCAACGCGGCCTCGGCGGTAGGGCTCGCCTGCACGAAGGCGCCGGCCGGCAGCTCGACGGGCACGCCGCCGAAGCGGATGACGGGGGCGGCCAGCATGGCGATCAGCTCGGAGTCCTGCTCACCGCGCCAGGAGATGCGGGCGAAGCGATGTTGCGCCGCGAAGCGGGCAAGCTCACTGCGCAGGGTGGAGCCCGGGTCGCCGGCGCGCTCGATGACGAGGTCGATGCCGCCCTCGGTGTCGGTCACCTCGAGCGCTATCTCGCCGTCGCGGCGCAGGAGCATGGGGCCGAGTTGGCGCAGCGCGAGCAGCGCCGCGGCGAGGCGGTCGTTGAGCACGGGGCACTGCTGCACATCGACGATGCGATGGCTTTGGCGGGCGTGGAAGCCGAGCAGCATTTGATCGCCGTCGCGCGAATGCGCGCCTCCCGGCGCGACGCGGCGTAGGGCCAGGCGGGCGCGGCGGCGCTCGCGCGGCGGCGTCGCGACGCTCGCCGCAATCTCGGTGGTGAGGCCGCGATGGGCGAGAGTCACCTCGACCTGTTGGCGCTTCCAGGCGAGCACCTCGGCGGTCTGCCAGTGCTGCAGGTCGCAGCCGCCGCAGTCGCCGAAATGGGCGCAGGCCGGGCCGACACGCTGCGGGCTCGGCGCGAGCAGGTCGAGCAGCTCGCCGCGCTCGCCGTCGGTGCGCAGCCGCACGCGGTCGCCGGGCACCGTGAAGGGCACGAAGACGCGGCCCTGCGGGGTCTCGGCGATGCCGTCGCCCTGGGCGCCGACCGAGTCGATGGTGACTTCGAGCTCAGCCACGACTGGCACCGATGAGGAACTCCGCATTGCCGGCGGGGCCGAGCAGCGGGCTTTGCGAGACGCCGAGGACGCGCCAGCCGAGGCCCGTCAGCCACGCGGCGATGCGGGCGGTAACCTCGTCGTGGAGCGCGGGATCGCGCACGACGCCGCCCTTGCCCACTCGCTCGGGTCCGACCTCGAACTGCGGCTTGATGAGGGCGATCAGGGTGGCGGTGGGCTTGGCGAGAGCGAGCGCGGCGGGCAGGACGACCTCCAGGCCGATGAAGCTGGCGTCGCAGACGACCAAGTCAACCGGCTCGGGCACCGCGGCCGACGACAGGGTGCGTGCGTTGACGCCTTCGAGCACGACGACGCGCGGGTCGGTGCGCAACTTCCAGTCGAGCTGCGCCTTGCCGACGTCCACGGCGTAGACCTTGGCAGCGCCCCCTTGCAGCAGCACGTCCGTGAAGCCGCCGGTGGAGGCGCCGACGTCGAGGCAGACCTTCGCGGAGGGATCGACGCGGAAGTGTTCGAGGCCGTGGGCCAGCTTGACGCCGCCGCGGCTGACCCAGGGGTACGGCGCGCCGCGCACCTCGAGCTTGGTGTCGGGCGGGACCAAGTGACCGGGCTTGTCGAGACGCTGCTCGCCGCTGAAGACGACGCCGGCCAGCACCAGCGCGTGGGCCCTGGACTTGGTCTCGGCGAGGCCGCGGTCGACCAGGAGCTGGTCGAGACGTGCCTTGGTCTTCACAACGTCAGGCGCGCGCGGCGCGCATCCCGGCGTCACCGAGCGCGGCGACGGCCGCGTTGACGATGGCCGCAGCGTTCAGACCGGCCTCGGCAATCTGCGCCGCCGGCGTGTCGTGGTCGATGAAGTGGTCGGGCAAGAACAGCGTGCGCACCTTGAGGTGCGACTCGAGCAGACCGTCGCGGGCGAGCACGTCGAGCACCTGGGCGGCGAAGCCGCCGATGGCCGACTCTTCCACGGTGAGCAGCACCGGATGCGATTGCGCCAGGCGGCGGATGAGGTCGGCATCGACCGGCTTGGCGAAGCGCGCGTCGGCGACGGTGGTGGAGAGACCGAGAGCAGC
Organism: Rhizobium sp. Q54; assembly: GCA_945904955.1. GTDB lineage: Bacteria > Pseudomonadota > Alphaproteobacteria > UBA2966 > CAIVPW01 > CAIVPW01. Next base: position 24,044 of record CAMDPO010000020.1, on the reverse strand, counting down.
CAGCTCGTCGGCGGCGCGCAGGCATTCGCCGAGGCGCGTGCCGAGCGACAAGAGCGCGACGGCAGTGCCCTCGCGCAAGACGCGGCCGCGGCCGATCTCGAGGGGCTCCGGGTTGGCGGGAATGGCGACACCGGTCGCCTCGCCGCGCGGGTAGCGGAACGCACTGGGGCGGTCATCGATAGCGACTGCGGTCGCGATCATGCGAGCGAGCTCGGCCTCGTCGGCCGGCGCCATCACCACGAAGCCCGGCAAGGCGGCGAGCATGCCGACGTCATAGGCGCCGGCGTGGGTGGCGCCATCGGCGCCGACCAGTCCGGCACGGTCGATGGCGAAACGCACGGGTAGCTTCTGCAAGGCGACGTCGTGGACCACTTGGTCGTAGGCGCGCTGCAGGAAGGTCGAGTAGATGGCGGCGAACGGCTTGTAGCCTTCGGCGGCGAGGCCGGCGGCGAAGGTGACCGCGTGCTGCTCGGCGATGCCGACATCGAAGCAGCGATCGGGGAAACGTTCGGCGAACTTGTGCAGCCCGGTGCCGGCCGGCATCGCCGCGGTGATGGCGACGATGCGCGGGTCGCGCTCGGCCTGGGCGATCAGCTGCTCGGCGAAGACGTTGGTGTAGGTCGGCGCGCCAGCCTTGGCGGACGCTTGGGTGCCGGTGACGAGGTCGAACTTGCCGACGCCGTGGAACTTGTCCGGCGACTCTTCGGCCGGCTTGTAGCCGTGGCCCTTCTGGGTGCGCACGTGGATGAGCACCGGGCCCGGCCCGCGGAAGTCGCGCACGTTCTGCAGCACCGGCAGGAGCTGGTCGATGTTGTGGCCGTCGAGCGGGCCGACGTAATAGAAGCCGAGCTCCTCGAACAGCGTGCCGCCGGTGGCCATGCCGCGCGCGTACTCCTCGGCGCGGCGGGCGGCGTTGCGCACGGTGCGCGGCAAGCGGTCGGCGACGCGCTTGGCCATGGTGCGGAAGCCGCGGTACTGGCGCGACGAGATCAGGCGCGAGAGATACGCGCGCATCGAGCCGACGTTGCGCGAGATCGACATGTCATTGTCGTTGAGGATGACGATCAGGCGCGACGCCATCGCGCCGGCATTGTTCATCGCCTCGTAGGCCATGCCGGCGGTCATGGCGCCGTCACCGATGACGCACACCACGTTGTGGTCGCCGCCCGACAGGTCGCGTGCCACCGCCATGCCGAGGCCGGCAGAGATCGAGGTGGACGAGTGCGCGGCGCCGAACGGGTCGTACTCGCTCTCGTCGCGCTTGGTGAACCCGGACAGGCCACCGGGCTGGCGCATGGTGTTGATGCGATCGCGGCGCGCCGTGAGGATCTTGTGGGCGTGGGCCTGGTGGCCGACGTCCCAGATGAGGCGGTCGCGCGGCGTTTCGAAGACGTAGTGCAGCGCGACCGTCAGTTCGACCACGCCGAGCCCGGCGCCGAGGTGGCCGCCAGTACGCGACACGGCGCGCACGACTTCGCCGCGCACCTCGTCGGCGAGCTCCTGCAGCTGCGCCGGCTTGAGCTTGCGCAGGTCGGCAGGCGTCGGGACGGTGTCGAGCAGTTCGGTCGCGCGTGAGTAGGGCATCGGCTCTTCTTGTTGGCTTCTACTATCGGCCGCGCGCTACTAGTGGCTCCGCTGCACGACAAAGCGGGCGAGACGCTTAAGGAACGCGGCGCGTTCGCCGAACACGTCGAGGTGGGCAACTGCCTGGTCCGCCAGTATAGCAGCCTGGGTGCGGGCGCGGTCGATGCCGAGCAGGGCGACGAAGGTGGCCTTGCCCAGGCTCGCGTCCTTGCCGACGCGCTTGCCGGTCTCCTCTTGGGAGCCCTCGACGTCGAGGAGATCGTCAACGATCTGAAAGGCGAGGCCGAGGTCGCGGGCGTAGGCGCGCAACGCGTGGCGCGCCGAGGTCGGCGCCTTGCCCAGCACCGCGCCGGCTTCGCAAGCGAACGCGATGAGCGCGCCGGTCTTGAGTTGCTGCATGCGCGTGATGGTGCCGATATCGGCCGGCTTGTGCTCGACCGTCAGGTCGATCATCTGGCCGCCGACCATGCCGCGCGGACCGGCCGCCTCGGCGAGGGCGCGCACGAGCTCGACGCGCACCTCGGCATCTGCGTGCGTCTCGACGTGCGCCATGATCTCGAAGGCGAGCGGCAGCAGGGCATCACCCGCCAACACGGCGGTAGCCTCGTCGAACTTCTTGTGGAGCGACGGCTGGCCGCGACGCATGTCGTCGTCGTCCATGCACGGCAGGTCGTCATGCACGAGCGAGTAGGTGTGGGCGAGCTCGACGGCCACGGCGACGCGCAGCGCGGCGCGGCGCGGCACGTTGAACAGCTCGGCGGTGGCGAGCGCGAGGATGGGTCGGAAGCGCTTGCCGGGAGCGAGCACGCTGTAGCGCATCGCCTCGGCGAGACGGCGCTCGGGCCCGCTCGGCTCTGGCAGCAGGTTCTGCAGCACGCCGTCGATCTCTGCGGTCGCGGCGGTCATGACCTCCGCGACGCTGGCGACGCCTTTGCCGAGCTGGATCGACAACTGACCTCTCAGTCCGTCTGCATCGGCGCGGTGGCGATGACGCCGCCGGGGCGCAACTCGATGCGCTCGACTTGCTCGCGCGCCGACTCGAGCTTCGATTCGCAGTGGCGCTTGAGCTGGGTGCCGCGCGTGTAGGTGGCGATCGACTCTTCCAGGCTGACCTCGCCGCTTTCGAGGCGGCGGACGATCTCTTCCAGGTCTTCCAGCGCCCGCTCGAAGGTCATGCTGCGGATGTCGGCCGGAACGTCTTGTGGGGCCGGACTGTCTTGGGTCTTCTGCTCGCGCGCCATGATTTGCTCCAAGCTACCTGATCACCGCTCGGCCCGAAGCAGCGCAACGAGCCGAGTGTAGTCGCCGCCCGGAAGGGCTGCAAAGGGCGGCTGCCGGCGAAAATAAGGCCCTCGCCTGATGGGCTAGACCGCCAGCAATTCGGCACCTGAGCCGAGCCTTGGCTCGCTAGACCTCGACCACCACGACGCCCAGCGGCGCAAAGTCTCGGACGTTGCGGGTCAGGATGCGAAGGCCGTGGCGCATCGCAGTAGCAGCGATCAGGCCGTCAGCAGCACCCACGCTATGACCTGCGCGTTGCGCGCGGGCACTCAGTTCGCCCCACAGCACCCCGACTTCCCTGTCGACAGGCAGCAAGCGGTCGACGAACTGTTGCTCGATGGTCCTTAGCCAGGCCGAGAGGTTACGGCGCTGCGCGCCCTCAACTAGCAACGCGACACCCTTGGCGATTTCGCCGAGGGTGATCACGCTAAGAAACAGACCATCCTCAGGAACGGCAGCGAGCGCTGACTTGATGCGCGGGTCGCCGTCGGGCCGGCGCGCCTCGGAAAGCGCAGACGTATCGAGGAGCAGTTTCACAGGTCTGCGTCACGCGGCGGAGTCTTGTCGCGCGCCAGATCGAGGCCCTCCAACGAGGGCCCGCCCAGCAAGTGTTGCTTGAACGACGGGCTTCCTGTCAGCCTGCGATATTCGGACTCAGCGAGGACAACGACGCTCTCGTCACGGCGACGCACGCGCTGCGGCCCCTTGGTCAACGCAAGGGTGACAACAGTGCTGAACCGGTTCTTGGCATCTGCCACAGACCAAGCGGACGGGTCTGACGCGTGCCTCGCCCTCAGCTCACGAAGCAACCGTTCATAGGTTTTCTTATCGAGAACGTGGCGTCCGCCCTTGCCGACGCGAATGCCCTGCTCGCGCATGTAGTGACGGACCGTTTTGGCACTCAGGTCCAAGGCGACGGCAATGTCGTGAGGCGTGTATTCCATTGTCAGACCCGCAAAGTCCACAATTGAGCCAGAATAGCCAAAAATTGGCCTTGGTCAACGGCGCCCTCATGCTGCCGCCATCAACTCGCGCACGTGGGACGCCGCCGACGCGCCCAGGGCGTCGAGGTCATAGCCGCCTTCCAGCGCCGAGACCACGCGGCCACCAGCGTGGCGCGCAGCGACCGCGCACAGCTCGCGCGTGATCCAGGCGTAGTCGTCCTCGGTCAGGCCCAAGCCGCCGAGCGGATCGGCGTGATGGGCGTCGAAGCCCGCCGAGATCAACACGAACTCCGGTGCGAAAGCATCGAGCTTGGGCAGGATGACGTCGGCATAGGCGCGCCGCACCACCGCACCATCCGCGCCGCCGCGCACCGGCACGTTGACGATGTTGCCGGCAACCCCCTGCTCGTCGGCGTGACCGGTGCCGGGATAGAACGGGTCCTGGTGGGTGCTGGCGTAGAACAGCGCGCGGTCCTGCTCGAACGAATGCTGGGTGCCGTTGCCGTGGTGGACGTCGAAGTCGATCACCGCGACCCGGCGCAGCCCACGCGCACGCGCGTGCAGCGCGGCCACGGCGATGTTGTTGAAAAAGCAGAAGCCCATGGCGCGGGCGCGCTCGGCGTGATGGCCCGGCGGCCGCACCGCGCAGAAGGCGTTGCGCGCCTCGCCCGCCATGACGGCATCCACGGCGGCTGTGCCCGCGCCCGCCGCGCGCAGCATGGCGACGCCGGTGCCGGCGCCCATGGCGGTATCGGGATCGATGCGCACGTACCCTTCAGTCGGGACCGCGGCGAGGACGGCATCGACATAACGCGGGTCATGGACGCGGCCGAGGGCGTCGCGCGATGCCTCGGGCGCTTCCCGCCACTGGAGCGACGCGAAGGCGGGCGCGCGCAGCGCCGCCAGCACCGCCTCGAGACGCTGGGGCGACTCATAGTGCCCCGGCTCCATGCGATGGAGGAGGCAATCGGGGTGGGTGAAGACGGCCGTGGTCAGGGTCGGTCTCCGTGCGAAAAAGAAACGAAATATGGGGAATATGGGCGATCTATGGTCGCCGGTGTCTCGCGGGTCTCCTTATCGAGCCGGCCAGTTCACAGGCGCTCGGTGCCCTGGGCGCCCACCGTTTCCGCTGTTGAGGCTGGCGGGTCACAATACGTAATGTAGCATACGTATCGTCGATGGTCAAGGTACCTGGCGGCGCGCCCGCACGATCAGACGTGCAACGACCACCACGACAAGGACCGCCAAGCCGACAAGCAGGAGCGTGGTCTCCCCTGACAGAGCGCGGAACGTCGCCTCGCCCCGGGGCAGACAACCCGAATAGATGAAGTTTCGGAGCCTTCTTGCCGCGGTTTGGGCTGAGGGTTGTTAAGGGAGAAGACCCGTTTGCGGCTCCGGAGGAGCCGCCGTTGTTGTCGCCGTCAGGCGACCTTGGAGGGAGGTAGAGGAGGTTAATCTCCACCTCGTCCTTGCCGATCACGACCTTGCCACTGGTACGCGAGCGGGCCGATGTGCGCATGCAGCTTGCCGAACAAGGACTTTTCCCGCGGCTGACAGCGCTCGAGACTCAGGAGCAGGCTATCAACCAGCAGCAGGATTTGGCGGGGCTCCTGGCGCGTCGCGATGAAATGTTGTCTGGCGCCGTTGGCCTCGAGCGGCAGCGCGCGCACGTTGAAGCGGAGTTTCGTACCCGCGCGCTCACCGAGCTCGGCGAAGTCGACAAGCGCATCGCTGCCCTGGCGCAAGAAATCCTGAAAGCGGACCAACGCCGCGGTCTGCAGACGCAGCATGCGCCGATCGACGGCGTGGTGCAACAACTCGCCGTCCATACGCTCGGCGGCGTAGTGACGGCGGCTCAGGTGCTGATGATGCTGGCGGCGCCCGACGATCAGCTCGAGGTCGAGGCAATGGTGCTCAACCGCGACATCGGCTTCCTGGCCGTCGGCCAGAAGGTGGCGATCAAGCTCGATGCCTTCCTGTTCACCAAGTACGGCACGGTCCCGGGTCGGTTGGTCTCGATTTCACGCGACGCCGTCAAGGACGACAAGCTCGGCCTCGTTTATGCGGCGCGCATCAGCCTCGACACCGTCGTCGTCGACGTCGCCGGTCGGCCGGCGCAACTGGGCGCCGGCATGACGGTGACTGCCGAGATCAAGACCGACACGCGTCGGTTCATCGAATACTTGCTGTCGCCGATTCTGCGGTACCAGCAAGAAAGCGTGCGCGAACGGTAAGGGCGAGCGAATCGATCGCGAGTGAAGAGGGTGTTGTGAAAATGGGCATGTACCGTAGAGCATCGATGGCGGCGCTATTCGCGCTGACCCTTATCGGCGTCGGCTGCGCGAGCGGCATCAGCACCGGTGCCGACGAGCCGACCGTCGAAGGCGACCTGCGCATCGTCCAACGCCTGGCGCAGCAGGGAGCCTTTCATCTTGCCTGGAGTCCGGACGGACGCCTTCTCGCCGTCGACAGCGGCGACGGCTCCTACGCGGTGTGGGACACGACGAGTGGCCGCAAAGTACGCGAGTTGCGCGACAAGAGCTGGGGTCGATTTGGCGGCGGCGTATCGCTCGCTTTCAGCGGCGACGGCAAGCACGTGATCGTGCCCGCTGACGTTGTTAACGCGCCTCGCATGATTGGAGGGAAGCGCGTTGAGCTCGGCGCGTGGAACATCGAAACGGGAGCAATCGACGCCGTCCTACTTGGCCCGGACGCGCCCGCAAACCGGATCGGCTTGCGGGACTTCGCCGTCGCAGGCGAGCGCCTTGCCGTGCTGTACCAAAACAACGAATCGGCAACGCCTCGGTACCTGATCGCTGTGTACGACACGCGCACTTGGCAGCTGATCGATTCCTGGCCGGTCGACGGCAGCCGTGCTCTAGCGTTCGATCGAACTGGGACCCTGATCGCGGTTGGGCGTTCGAGTCCTTATGGCGGCGACGACGTGGGCTTGCCGCATGGGCAAATCCGCATCTACGACGCAGCGAGCGGACGATTGGTGACGATGCTTGACGGTGTCCACCAATCCATTGTCACGCATCTGGCCTTCGTCGGCAGCAATCGCATCGTGTCCACGGCATCACAGGTCGACAGAGGCTTCAACCGGACGACGCTCCGTTCTCGCCAGCTAGTGGACGGCGATCCAGTGCGCATCTGGGACCTCGCCAGCGGCAACAAAGCATTGTCATTCAGGGTCGCAGTCGACACCCCCTACGCGCTCTCTTCGGGCGGCGGAGTTGTTGCGCTGTCCGGCACGCGCAACAGGCCGGGCCGGTTCTGGGTGTGGGACACCGAAGGGCCGCGCGAAGTCGGGCGCCTGTCGTCTGAGTCCACCTACTTCACGGCGGTTGCCGTCAATCCGGACGGCCGAACGGTCGCCATTGGCAATGTACGGCTAGGCGGCGAGGGATTCGAAGTTCTCGTCGTCGCAATTGGTTCAACGGGGCGCATGTAGGCGCGTCGCGTCGCAACACCTTTGGGGGGAAAACCACATGACGGGCGAACCGCTGAGCGTCGTCGACGGCTATGACATCGCGATGGAGACATACCAGACTCACACGGTCTATTCCGTGGAGCGAGATGCAAACGGCGATCCGGTGGTCGATGCCGAGGGCAACAACATCCTCATCCCCGTTCTCGATGAGAATGGCAATCCTACCGGAGCCTACCAGACCGAAATCCTCCAGCCCGATACGCTCGCCGACGGCGCAGAGCGGCCGGACGACCTGCTCCTGGTCGCCGAGATACAGCAGGTCGCGTCCGGCTTGGACGCTAGCGTCTGGCAAAAAGGCGACCAGCTGATCATTTCGTTCGCCGGTACGTCCTGGCAGCAATCAGCCGATGCCGCCGGCGTCGGGGGCATCGTCCTCGGCGCGTACCGGACAGAAAATCTGAACGCTGTAAGAGACTACATCGAATTGCAGGTCAGCCTTCGTGCCGGACCAAACACGCGAGTGACGATCATCGGCGAATCCCAATCGGCGCCGTACGTCCAGACGGTGATGAAAGAGCTCAACGCCGAAGGTAGAACGCAATTCGAAGCGATTACCTACCGCGGGCTCGGCATAAATGGCCTGCAGCCGGGTGAGACCGCCGACAACGTTCGCAGCTTTGCGATGCGCGGCGACATCGTGCCGAGCCCTGGCGATCATTATGGCCAGCTCAACGTGCTCGACAATTCGCGGCCGGTCGCATCGTCGCCGATCGGTTCTTGGCGGCGGAAGCGGACGCCCAACTGGGAGTCACGCAAGTGACTCCACAGACGCCGCTCGGCGTCGGTCATCTCATTGCGGAGACGTTGGGCGATGAAGGTGCGGGGGTCTTGGGGCATCGTGCACCGTGTCCGCTGAGACTATCCCCACCCTGCCCTCCCCTTGAGAAGGGGAGGGTTAGACCGTTGTGCGCGCGCGGAACTTGGCGACCTCTTCTTCGACGAGCTCTTTCTTCGACAGCTTGCCGACCATGGTTTTGGGGAGCTGGGCGCGGAATTCGATTTCGCGGGGGAGCTCGTGCTTGCCGATGCGGGTGCGCAGGTAGTCCATCAGCTCGGCGGCGTCGAGGTGGGCGTTGTCCTTGCAGCGCACAAACGCTTTGACCGATTGGCCGAGGCGCTCGTCGGGGATGCCGACGACCGTGCACTCGGCGACGGACGCGTGCTGGTAGATGGCTTCCTCGATGTTGCGCGGATAGACGTTGAAGCCACCCACCAGGATCAGGTCCTTGATGCGGTCGATGAGGAAGACATAGCCCTCCTCATCGATCGTGCCGATGTCGCCGGTGCGCAGGCGCCCATCGACGATCTGCGCCGCGGTCTCCTGCGGGCGCTTCCAGTAGCCGGGCATGACCTGGGGACCGCTGATGCAGATCTCGCCGCGCTCGCCGGTGCCCAGGATCTTGTGCGGGTCATCGCGGTCGGTGATGACGATGGTGGTGCCGGGCAGCGGCTGGCCGATCGAGCCCGGCTTGTTGACGCCATAGAGCGGATTGCAGCTGGCGACCGGGGCGCACTCGGTGAGGCCGTAGCCCTCGACGAGCTTGCAGCCGGTGAGCGCCTCGAAGCGCGCCTTGACTTCGACGGGCAGCGGCGCGCCGCCGGAGATGCAGAACTTGATCGACTTGAGGTCGAGGTCCTTCACCTTGGGCGAGCCGTTGATGGCGGCGAACATGGTGGGGACGCCGGGCACCAGCGTCGGGCGTTTCTTGTGGATATCCTTGAGTACGTCGTCCAAGACGAAGCGCGGATGCAGGATGATCTCGGCGCCGATGTAGAGGCCGAGGTTCATCACCACGGTCATGGCGAACACGTGGAAAAAGGGGAGCGCGCCGAGCATCTTCTCCTGGCCCCACTGCACGCCTTCGAGCCACAGCATGGCCTGGTGCGCGTTGGCGAACAGGTTGGCGTGGGTGAGCATGGCGCCCTTGGGCACGCCCGTGGTGCCGCCGGTGTACTGCAGCACCGCGACGTCGCTCTTCGGATCGATGGCGACCGGGTCGGGCTTGCCGTCGTTGTCGATCAGATCGGCGAAGGCGACGTCGTTGGGATCGCGCGGGCCGCGCCAGATCTCACTGCGCTTGACGATGGGGTAGAGCAGGTTCTTCGGGAACGGCAGCACCTCGGGCAGCGTGCCGACCACCAGGCGCTTGAGCGCGGTGTTGCCGACCATCGCGACGACCTTCGGGTAGAGCAAGGCAACGTCGAGGGTCACCATGATCTCGGTGCCCGAGTCGTCGACTTGGTGGCGCAGCTGCGGCTCGGCGTACAGCGGGCTGTAGTTGACGACGATCGCGCCGGCGCGCAGCGCGCCGCAATACGCGATCACCGAGTGCGGCGAGTTCGGCAGGAACAGGCCGACGCGGGTGCCCTTTTTGACGCCGATGCGCTGGAAACCCTTGGCCGCCTTCTCCACGAGGAGCGCCACCTCGGCGTAGGTGTAGCGGCGGCCGAGGAAGTCGAGGCAGGGATTGGTCGGGAAGCGCTTGGCCGACTCGGTCAGGAGGTCCGTGAGCGGCCGGCACGGGATCTCGGCATCCCAGCGGATTGCCGGCGGATACTTGGTCAGCCACGCGTGCCCGGTCACCGTCGGCCCTCCCCCGAGGATCATGGTAGCGCGGGCGCCGGCCGATAGCAGCCTGTGTGCTCCCTCCCCCTGGAAGGGGGAGGGTGTCTATCGCTAGAGTCCGGCCCTTGGCCGCAACCCCCGATACCCGACGAGGCGCCGCCGACCTGCCGACCGTGGCCGGTACGTCGCTCGGCATTGCCGAGGCCTCGGTCAGCAAGACGCGCCAGCGGCGCATGCTGGCGGCGTGCGACGTGGACCCGGGCCCACTCGGCGCGAACGCGGATGCCTCGCTGCTCGGCATCGACTGCGTGCTGGCGGTGCGCAAGAGCAAGATTCGCGCGCCCGACAAGCTCCTTCACCTGGAGCAACGCATCCAGGTTCACACGCCGTTCGCGGTGGACGAGAAGCTCGGCGTGCGCGCCAAGGTCGAGCATGTCGAGCAGACGCCCGGGGGCGAGAAGGCGCGCGCCGGGTTCGATTTCCTGGGCCGGGACGGTGCGGTGGTGGCGACCGCGACGGCGACGACGCTGGTCGCCGAGCCGAGCTGGCTGCGCGACGCACCCGGATTTCAGGGCGACCCGCGCGCCGGACACAGACTGGTGGGGCGCAAGCTGCTGACCTCGGCGAAGGTGCAGGCCTACAGCGAAGAGGCGGGCAATCGCCTGCGCTTCGATCCAGCGTATGCGGTGCGCAATGGCCTGCGCGCGCCCGTCGCCAACGCGCTGATGACGGTGACGTGGGCGCTGGACGCGTGCCGCGCTGCCGGTGCGGCGACCGGTGCGTTCACGCTCACCGCGCGCTTCCCATCGCCGCTGTTCTGGGACGACGGCGTCGACGTGCTGGTGCGCGAGGACGGCGGCAAGGTCGCGGCGGTGCGCTGCGTGAGCTCGGCCGGCGCGCTGGTGTGCGAGGCCGAGGTCGGGTGAGCGGCACCAAGATCGTCGCGGCCAGCGACGCGGCGATCGCCGCGGCGGCGGCGCTGCTGCGGGCGGGCAAGCTGGTCGCGTTTCCCACGGAGACCGTGTACGGGCTGGGCGCCGATGCCGGCAGCGACGATGCCGTGGCGGCGCTGTACGGCGCCAAGGGGCGGCCGGCGCACAATCCACTCATTGTTCATGTCGCCGCGCTTGCCGAAGCGGAAGCGCTGGCGGAGTTCGACGATGCGGCGCGAGTGCTGGCGCGCACGTTCTGGCCGGGGTCGCTGACGCTGGTGTTGCGCAAGCGCGCGGGCGCGCGCATCGCGGCGGCGGTCACCGCCGGGCTCGATACCGTCGCGTTGCGCATTCCTGATCATCCGGTGGCGCTGGCGCTGCTGCGCGCGGCGGGGCGGCCGTTGGCGGCGCCGAGCGCCAATCCCTCCGGGCGGGTCAGCCCGACGCGGGCGGAGCACGTGTCATCGGGGTTGGCCGATCTGGTGCTCGACGGTGGGCCGTGCCGAGTCGGCATCGAGAGCACGGTGGTGACGCTCGACGGGGGCGCGCGGCTGTTGCGGCCTGGCGGCATCGACAGGGCGGAGATCGAGCGGGTGCTGGGACGCGCGCTGGCCACGGCCGGCGATGCGGCGCGCCCGCACTCGCCCGGACAACTCGCCAGCCACTACGCGCCGCGCGCGCGGGTGCGCCTCCATGCGACGAGCGTCTCCGCTCACGAAGGCGCACTGACGTTCGGTGCGCAGGTCTTGCGCGGCGCCAAGATGGAGATCAATTTGAGCGAGCGCGGCGACCTCGGGGAGGCGGCGGCGAATCTGTACGCGGCACTGCGCGCGCTCGACGACGCGGGTGTCGAGACGATTGCGGCGGTGACGATTCCCGAAGAAGGCCTGGGTGCCGCGATCAACGATCGGCTGCGGCGCGCAAGCGCGCGCTGAACGAGCGCCGCTCGAGTCCCCCCCCCTGGAAGGGGGAGGGTTCGAGCTAGATGCGCGCGAGCGAAGCGATGGCGATGGTGCCGACGACGGCGAAGCGATCGTCGCCCCCCGGGGTGAACGTGCCGGCAATGGCGACGCGGGCGTTCTGATCGGTGGCGGTGAGCGGCCGGTCGGCGAGCAGCAGGCTTTCCTGCAGGCGGTAGTAGCGCGCCGAGTCGTCTTCGAGGCCGAGCACGCATTCGGTGGCGGGAGCGTTGGGGCGCACCGGCAGGCAGCGCAACGTGCCCACGACCGCGATGGGTCCGCGCTGGCCGAGCAGGTCGGCGCGCTGCTGGCCGGCGCAGCCCGCGGATGCGGCGAGCAAGATCGACAGAACGAGGGCTGCTGGCCGCATGGGTTTGCCGCTCTTGAAGGGTTTCGCCAATCGGCCGAAGGTAGCCGCAAAGGCGGCCGACGGGTCATGACGACGACGGGACAACCATCCTCTACGGCAAGCGGGGCAGCGCAGGCAATCGGTCGTATTCCGAATTCGGTGCTCGAGCGATTGAAGGCAGCTGCCGGCCCGAACGGGTGGAGCACCGATCCGGCGCGGCTGGCGCCGCATCTGCTCGACCAGCGGCGGCGCTACCAGGGCGCAACCCCCTTGTTGCTGCTGCCGGATTCGACCGAAGCCGTCGCGGCGATCGTGCGGGTGTGCGCCGAGACGCGCACCGCCATCGTGCCCCAGGGCGGCAACACCGGCCTGGTCGGCGGAGCTACCCCCTCGCCGGCGGGTGACGCGGTGCTGATCAACCTCGGGCGCATGAACCGGGTGCGCGGGCTCGATCGCGAGGCAGCCACCATCACCGTCGAGGCCGGCTGCGTGCTGGCGGCGGTGCAGAAGGCGGCCGCAGACGCGGGGCTCTTGTTTCCGCTGAGCCTGGGGGCGGAGGGCAGCTGCCAGATCGGCGGCAACCTCGCGACGAACGCCGGCGGGCTGCAGGTGCTGCGCTATGGCACGGCGCGCGCGTTGACGCTGGGGCTCGAAGCGGTGCTGCCGGACGGGCGCGTGTGGAACGGGCTGCGCGGCCTGATGAAGGACAACACCGGCTACGACCTCAAGCAGCTGCTGATCGGCAGCGAGGGCACGCTTGGCATCATCACGGCGGCGGTGCTGCGACTCTTTCCCCTGCCGGAGCAGCGCGTCACGGCGTTGGTCGCGGTCAACGACGTGACGAGCGCGCTGGGCGTCATGGCGACGTTGCGCGCGGCGAGCGGCGATCGCTTGAGCGCGTGCGAGATCATCTCAGCGCGCGCCCTCGAGTTCGTCATGCGCCACACGCGCGGGACCAAGCCGCCGTTTTCCGACCTACATCCGTGGGTGCTGCTGGTCGAATGCGAGGGCGGCGCCGGCGACGGGCTGGGTGCCGCGGTCGAGACTGCACTCGCTGACCTGCTGGAGCGCGCCGTCGCCGCCGACGCGGTGGTGGCCCAGAGCACGGCGCAGGCGCAGGCGATGTGGCGACTGCGCGAGACCATCCCGCAGGCGCAGACCGCGGAAGGCGGCAGCATCAAGCACGACATCTCGGTTCCGCCGGCGCGCGCCCAGGAGTTCATGCGCACGGCAGAGGCCGCCGTGACTCAGGCATTGGCGGGCGTGCGCGTGTGCGCGTTCGGGCACTTGGGCGACGGCAACATCCACTACAACCTGTCGCAGCCCGTCGGCATGGACCCGCAGAAGTTCTTAGGGGAGTGGGATCGCCTGGCGCGCATCGTCCACGACCTGGCGGTGGCGGCGGGCGGCAGCATCAGCGCCGAGCACGGCATCGGCCAGGCCAAGCGCGACGACCTAGTCCGCTACAAGCCGGCGGTGGAGATAGACTTGATGCGCGCGGTGAAGCTGGCGATCGATCCGTTGGGGATCATGAATCCCGGCAAGATGCTGTATGCGGTCGCGGTGCCGGCTCGCTAGAGAGCGTCAGCTCGGGATGACGACGTTGTAGAGGGTCTGGGCTTCCTGGACGCCCTTCATCTCGAAGGTGCCTTTGTTCTCGAAGGTGCCGCGGCCCTGGGACAGGTCCTTCACCACCTGGGAGACGTAGACGCCGTCGGTGCTGGCCTTGTCGCAGATGCGCGCGGCGAGCTGCACGGTGGTGCCGAACAGGTCGCCGTTCTCGGCGATCGGCTCGCCGGCGTTGATGCCGACGCGCAGGTGCAGAAGGATGCTCGGGTCCTTGGCGCGGTGCTGGTTGAGAACTCGTTGAATCGCGACGCCGGCGCCGACCGCCTCGGGGCAGGATACGAAGCTCGCCATGATGCCGTCGCCGGTGTGCTTGACCTCGGTGCCGCGGAACTCGCGCAGCGCGTTGCGCACGACGGTGTTGTGCAAATGCACGAGCTTCTGCGCACCGGAGTCGCCGAGCTCTTGGGTGAGCTTGGTCGAGCCGACGATGTCGGTGAACATGACGGCGACCGGGCCGCCGCCCTTTTTCTCGGTGGGATTGCGGAATTCCTCAACCGCGGTGTTGAGGGCCTTGCCGAGGTCGCCGCCCTTGCCGGCGAGGAACGCCTCCATGGCGCCGCCACCGGCGCGGAACATCTTCGCGTAGTTCGGCTCGAGCAGGTATTCCTCGTACTTCTCGCCGAACTTGCGCGCGATGTCGGGGCCCGAGCCCAGCACGCCGACACACGTCTCGAGGATCTTCACGAACTCCTTCTCGCCGAGCTTGTTCGAGCGGCCGAGCGACTCGGAGGCGCCGGCGAGGAACAAGTGGCAGCCGAACTTGGAGATGCCGTCGAGCTTGAAGCCTTCCTTCATCATCCCGGCGAGGGAGGATTCAAGGAACTTCATGATGGAGACCTTGGCCTGGCGGAAGCCTTCGGCGTTCTCGTCGACGGGCGTCTCGTCCGCGGCTTCCTCTTCTTCTGCGGCCGCCTCCTCTTCGGGCGGCGCTTCTTCGTCGGCCGCCTCGGCGGCCTCGGCGAGCTGCGCGGCCACCTCCTCTTCGGGCGACAGCTTCTTCCTTTGCTTCGCCGCTTCCTTGGCGGCCTGAGCAGCAGCCTTCTGCGCCGCGATCTGTGCGGCGGCCATCTGGCGCGCCTTTTCCTTGCGAGCGATCTCCTCGGGGTTTTCGAACAGCAGGTCGCGCAACGCGAAGACTTCGTGGCGCGAGATGAAGACGTAGGAAAGGAACACCACCGACGCCACGAACGTGACGACGAAGACTATGCCGCCGCTCATCGGCGCATCTCGCGCTCGCCGGACTCGTGACCCATTGCGACGCGGCGACCCACGTTCAAATCAGGAAGTTCTGGTAGATCACGGTCGTCGCCGTGGCGATACCGAAGCTGACGAACACGATGACGATGAACTTGCCGACCACCTTGTAGCCGCGCGTGCCGGAAGCCCCCGCCACCGCCGCCTTGCTCTCGCCGCCTTCAGGCGCCGCCTTGCGCTTGAACCAGCTCTTCTTGGGAGCGTCCTCTTCCTCTTCATCCTCCTCGTCGTCGGCGGCCGCAGCGGCAACGGGCGCAGCACGCACCGGCGTGGGCCGGCGCGGCGGCGGCGCGGGGCCGTCGTCGTCATCGTCGTCGTCGTGGCCGCGCTTGGGTCCCGCGTCGGCCCCGCCCTTCTTGAGCTTGGACGACGTGTAAATGACCGTGTCGCGGGTGTTGCCCGATTCTTGGTCGTGAATTTCGCGGACGACGCGAACTGCGTCGATATCGGGCTGGCGCTCCAGCTCTTTGGCGTCGTCGAGGGCTGCTTGCTTGCTGGTGGTCCCGTAACGGGAGTCCATCATCCAGCGATCGGAACCCTTTTTGCGGTAATAAATCTCGAAATTGGTATCCGCCATACCCTGTGCCTACCGCGCGCCGCCCCCGCGCGAGGCCTTTGACCCCACCTAGCACGGCCGAGTTTTCCTGCTCAGGCGGCGATTTGCAAGCTTCTACACACGGTTAGGCGGAAACTCCCGATCCATGGGCGGCGCCGGCGCGCCGACGCGTCGCGGGCGGGCGCGCTTGAAAAGCCCCCACCGGAGGCGCTAGTGAATGAGCTTCGGGGTTCCTGGGGAGAGGGCCGCGGCCTTATCCAGGCTTGGCCAAGGCCGGGAACATCCCGTCAGAGGCAGAAAACAAGGGTTCGCACGGGCGGGTTGCCCGCGGGCAGGCCCTTAACCAACACACCGGAGAGGATCGAGGGGACTATGGCTGCAGCCGATTTGGAGGCGATTGCCCGCAAGATGGTCGAAGGCGGACGGGGAATCCTCGCCGCTGACGAGAGCAACAGCACCGCGAACAAGCGCCTGGGGAAGTTGAAGATCGACCCGACGGTCGAGAACCGCCAGGCCTACCGCGAGATGCTGTTCACCACGCCGCGCCTCGGCGAATACATCTCGGGCACCATTCTCTATGACGAGACCATCCGCCAGAGCACCAAGGCGGGCGTGCCCTTCGTCAAGATCCTGAACGACCAGAACATCCTGCCGGGCATCAAGGTCGACGCCGGCGTCAAGCCGCTGCCGGGCTCGCCCACCGAGACCCTCACCGAGGGCCTCGACGGCCTCGCCGAGCGTCTCGCCGAGTACGCCAAGCTCGGCGCCAAGTTCACCAAGTGGCGCGCCGTCATCACGCCCGACGAGAAGAACAAGACGCCGACCGACTACGCCATCCACGTCAACGCCCACGCGCTCGCGCGCTACGCCAAGCTGGCGCAGGAAGCCGGCCTCGTGCCGATCGTCGAGCCCGAGGTGCTGATGGACGGCACCCACTCGATCGAATACGCGCGCGAAGTCACCGAGCGCGCCCTGCATTGCGTGTTCAACGAGCTGCACGACCAGCGCGTCCTGCTCGAAGGCATGGTGCTGAAGCCCAACATGGTGATCGCGGCGCAGGACTGCCCGAAGCAGGCGTCCCGCGAGCAGGTTGCCGAGTGGACCGTGAAGACACTGAAGCGTTTCGTGCCGGGCGCAGTGCCAGGCATCGCGTTCCTGTCCGGTGGCCAGGACGAGGGCGAGGCCACCGAGCACCTCAACCTGATGAACAAGCTGGGCCCGCTGCCGTGGAAGCTCGGCTTCTCCTACGGCCGCGCGCTGCAGGACAGCTCGCTCAAGACGTGGGCCGGCAAGGCCGCCAACGTCGCCGCCGCGCAGCGTGCGCTCGCCCACCGCTCGAAGATGAATTGGGCGGCGAGCACCGGCAAGTACACCACCGAGATGGAGAAGGCCGCCTAAGGGCGAGCCGTCAACACTCGGGACAAGGAACGAGGGGCGGCAGGGAAACCTGCCGCCCTTTGCATTTGTTGCTACCTGCTGCCGGGGTAGATCAGCTAGCCGCGTTGCGTGGTTCGTCAGAAGGGAACTCGAAAAGCGCGATCGTTTCCGCCGCAACAGCAAGTCGCTGCTTCCAACGAATCGCGAGGCTACCGACGAGGGCGTCGGACTCGCCTGGTTCGAAGACCACGGCTACAAACCGATCATCCTCCTTCGTAAAGGCGAGTTCCTTCAGGGTGTCTTGCCCAAAGAGCAACATGCCCCCGCCAACATGAGTCCGATATACGCGCGCGCCGCTCAGGTCGAAGGAATATGCAACGTCGTCCGACTCCGGATTCCGGAGAATGACCAATCGCCGATCCCTCCGAGCGACGACGTCAGGATCACGACGAAACCAGTCCTGGACCCAACCCGGCGACCTGCCGCGATCCACCGCGAGGATTGGGATCGTTCCACGTGCTTGGATCAACGCCACACGCGGAAGAAACTCTTTGATGAACGAGTCCTCGGCGAGGAGTGGCACGATCCCGATGCCTGGCAGCGCTTGCATCTCGCGGAGGAGGTTGTCAGCGACTACCCCTGACGCTCGGTCCGCTACCATCCCAACGTCGTTGGACATCGGAGGAACAATTGGGGGTTCAGCAAGCTGTCCTTTCTTGAATCCGGAAAATGATACTTCCTGAGCATCAAGTTCTTCTTGGACCAAGCTGATGCGCGCAACGAGCGACAGCGGGAAATCGCTCTTCGCCAAGATTGCGCTCTCAACCGCTCGCGCAAACTCGACCGTTCGCAGAGGTTCGGCCTCGCGAATGCGACGCGCGCGAACATCGTCGACGGCACCGGTCGCGGCTTCGAGGAACGAACGCAGCCAGCTCTTGCGCGCTGCGATCTCTTCGTACGTCAGGACGTGTGCGCTGACCTCCGACACAGCCTCATCCCAACGAGGCTGCCAAAACTCGGAGAGAATCTTGAGTAGCTCGCCAGCGTACCGTTCAAATTTCTCCGGGCCGTCACTTCCAGGGGCCGCCGTAGCCAACTCCTGGATGCCTTCGGGAATCGTCACTGGGACGGAGGGATCGACCGCTGAAAGAAGCAGGACAGCCTGAAAGACGCGGAGACCGTCCAATCCGTGCGCACCCGGCGGGCGGTAGATTCGTCCGGGAACGACGTCAAAGCTGTTCAACCTGTCGACTCGCTCAACCAGAGAATCCAGCCAGGAGCCGTAGCTACCCGCGTAATACCGAGATCCCGATACGGCCTGGCGCACGAGAATCTGCGACAGGCTCGAGAAATCCTGACGAAGCGAATGGAGGTGCATCGCGTCCTGCTCAACTGACTTAGCTGAAAGCAGTTGTTTGGCCGTCTCGAGGGCCAACGACGACCCTATTGGTAGCGAAATGTGCCAACCCAGCAGCACCAAGACGACGATCAAACACGCGTCGGTTCGCGCGTTGTCCAACGCTGCCTTTAGCCACGCGGCCCCGCTAACGCGGTCCTGCCAAGCAGCAGCACGTTCTCTCGCAAGAATCTGAAGCCAACCTTCGACACTGAACGGAAAGAGTCCATCCAAGAGCCTCTTGGAGGGAAAGTAGTCGTTCCTCACTTCCAGCAAGAGATCGAAGTTCCACTTGAGGAGCATATCTGCCGTCAGGCGCGCACCTTCAGTATCACCTCGGTGGACCGCCGCCCCCACCGTGTAAGCCGTGTCGCGCAGGTGCTGGGAAAAGAATTCCTCCAAGCGGATCAGTTTCTCGGCGCGTACATGGTCGGTAGCCGCTTGATTCTGCCACCCCTCAAACAGGTGCTTCGCGTAGAAGGGCAGCCCTTCCCAGGCCGAGACGTATCGGCGCAACGCGTCGCCGTACAAGCGCCCAGAGAAGCCACTCAGTCGATACGGCGTTGCGTACGTCGGTGCTACAGACGGCTCCGCAAGCTGTTGCTGCCACCAGTCTCCAACGCGATGGAATAGAGTGAGTGACAAAGCGAGCGGAGAGCGCGCCATCCCAACTGGCGACCCGGATGGCAGGTGGGCGAGCAACCTTCCCGGCACGCCAGCGACGACTTCGAAAAACTCGGGATCGTGCTTGAGCGACCGAGCAGCAAGTTCCGCAAGATCGCGGAAGTCCCTCATCCACTCCGTGTAGAGCGGACCAAAAAGCTCCGGCAGTTCGGAGTGAGTTCGTTGTCTGCCCGAATTGTCGGCGTAAGTGAAGAGGCGCCAGAGGAACGCCTGAAAGTCCACCAACACGTCAACAGCGGCATCGAAGCGGACGTGCGAACCATCTCGAATGGCCTCTGCCGCCGAGGTCGCGTACTGGCCAAGCACGTCAGAGGCGGTAGGATCGGTCAATCGTCTGTACCAATCCGGTAGCACACACGAACTGCGAAACGCTCTATTGGTGTCAGCCCGCGCGCGGGATCCACAGCGCTCAGAATCGTATGACCTCCGCGAATTCTTTGTCCCACGTGGAGTGGCAAGTTGAGAGTGGCCTCGTTCATGCGGGACACTCGAACGTCTCGGTTCCGAAACATCCATCTTGCGGCGACCCATCGTATCGGTCGCCACCAGATGTCCACTACGACGTGGGGCCGCTCTGGAAGGTCTACGATCACTTGCTCCCCTAGGTCTCGAAACAAGAGGCTACCGAATTGAACGGCAGGGCCGTAGTCCGCTTGACCATGTCTGAACTCTCTCTCCCACGCCTTCGGGACGAGCCCAAACTCGAAGGGCATCTGGGAAGCTGCACCGGCAATCCGGTCCGAGACCTCCATCGGAGCGGCTTCGTTTGCAACGTATCGCCGGACCAAGCGCTGTTGACCGTGCGGCTGAACAAAGTCGAGGCAAGTTCGGAGGAAGTGCCAAAGCGAAAGCGAATTTGCCACAAGCCAAGTCATCCGCAGGTACACAAGGATCACCGCTGCGGGCGATGCCTCAAGCGGAAGCAACTGTTCGACAAGTAGGACCACGAGGAGCGCAACATGGCTTGCTGCGATCTCGTACGCGCGGGCTTCGCGATAGAAGACTCGAACAAGGGTCGCATTGTCGCGTTTCGACTGGAGAATCGCGACCAACGCCAGTGCTACGGGTAGAACCAAGCCGACGACCGTGGCTTGCGCCTGCACCGCGAGCTCGTCGAACCGAACCACAACCTCAGCGACTGCACCTCTAGTTGGCTCGGGCTTCTCCCCGACCACGGCGGAGACAACATCCAGCGCTGCGTCGCCTCCCAGAACGGCGACCACGAACAAGACAACGTACAACCCAAAGAACCAAACTGGGCCTCGTGCGCCAACCCACCACAAGCAGGCGCGCGCCAACAGCGGCCGTCGGTATCGAACAAACTCCAAGCTACGTAGCAGGGTGACGCGCGCCTCCTTGCGGGCGACCCACCGCACGCTTCGGAGAGCTCGCCCAAAGAACGAAAGCGCCAAGTTCACGCTTCATCATAGCGTGCGGTGACCGTCAAGCCGACACTGCCGCGCGATGCGGGGTGGCGGCGTTCGCGCCCAGTGTGGACTGAGCCGCTACAAAGGACGGCGACTGCCACTCAGTTCCGCCCAAAGAAGACGCGAAGGCCGGCAGGGAAACCTGCCGCCCTCTTCATTTGTGCGCGATCCCGTTCAGACCGGGTAGACGGGCGCACCGCTATACAGGAGGGTCTTCGCAGGCCAAACGGGCTCGAACCACAACGACCGGGAGAACCCATGCGCGCGACGCACACAATTCTTGGAGCGGTCCTGTTGACCGGCGGAATCGCCGCCGGTGCCGCATTCGCACAGGTGACGGCGCCAGCGGCGCCGGCGCGGCCGACCTATGCGCCGGTCACGCCGACCGTGCCGGAGCTGCGCGTGACGTTCGTGGACACGGCGTGGAACGGAACAGCTGTTCCGGCCGGGCAGCAGTGCCGGCGCTTCCAGGGTCAGGGCAACACGCCGGCCTTCCAAGTCGACAACATTCCGGCGGGCACCGACGCCATCTTGCTCGCGTTCAACGACGAGACGTATGCGCCGATGAACAACGGCGGGCACGGCGTGGTGGGATTCCGCGTGACCGGCACGAGTGCGCGGCTCGCTCCGTTCCCGGGTGAGGTCATCACCGGGCTGCCGGCCAACACGTTCATCGAGGCAGAGAACCGTTCGGGCGGATTCGGTGGACCGAGCTATCTGCCACCGTGCTCGGGCGGCATGGGCAACACCTACACCGTCACGGTGATGGCGGTGAGCAAGTCGGACACCAATCCCGCCGACAACAAGCTGCTGGCGCAGTCGAAGCTGACGATGGGGAAGTACTGAGGCGCACAAAAAGAAAGAGGGCGGCAGGGAGGCTGCCGCCCTCTCAGTTCGCCCCCTCATTCCTTCTTTTTGTTCAGCGGTTGGTCGCGAGCTTGACGTACGCGCGGTAGATCTCGGGCGCCGGCACGGTCATGTGGGCTTTTTGCGCGGCGGCCTGGACCTGGTCGTTGTCCCACGGCGTGCGCTTCTCGCTGACCGCGTCGACGATCTGCAGGTGGACGCCGGTGGTGCCGAGGCCTTCGGCGAGGATGGAGCGATCCATCTCCCAGTAGCGCTGGCGCGGCAAGGACAGCAGCGCCTTGTTGACGCGCACCTCGCCGTTGCTCATCGCCACGACGCAGCGCAGACGATCGAGCGCGACGTAGAGCGCTTCGCTGACGTAGGGCAGCGAGTCGGTGTTGGCGTTCAGCATGGCGGGGAGGAAGGTGACGCCCTCGGGCAGGTGGTAGTACGTGCCGGGCGGGAAGTCGCGGTTGCCGCCGGTGCCGGTGATCCGCACGATGGCGTATGGCGTCTCGGTCATAGGGCTGAGGTACTGCATCGGGTCGATGAAGTCCTTGTCGCCGACGTTGAAGCCGCCGAGGACGAGCGTGTTGCCAGGCTCGGACTTGGGCACGCTGGCGGGCGGGCAGCTCGCCTCGAGCGGGCCGATGGCGGCGACAGCGACGCGAGTCGGCGAGCCGAACATCCAGTCGCGCAGGAAGTCGTACATCTCGGCACCGTGGGTGGTGACGGCGGCGAACATCCACACGCCGGCCATCGCCTGGGTCCAGAACAACGCTTGACCGAAACTACCCATACGCTGGCCCCCTTAGGGCGCGAACAACGCTCGGCGCTCCCTCGTAGGGGCGCCGGAGCGGAAGCTGTCGCGGTCTGACCCCCCAGACCCGGACGCCCGATCCCATCGGAAATGTCCCAACCTTGGGCTGTACCCCCCGCCCCTCCTCTAGGCAACCCACGGGGGTAAAAACGGTGTGAAAGCGCGTAAAAGGCGGCGACGCGCCACTACAACCGGGGCCGTGCGTCTCAGGAGCGACGGCGCAGAAAGCCGAGGCCGGCCAAGCCCGTCAGCAGCAGCGCGGCCGGCGGCACGGCACGGCGGAAAGCGCCAAGCTCACGTCATCGACGTCGAAGTGACCGCAGGGGACCGTCCCCGCAGCCGCAGCCGCAGCCGCAGCCGCAGCCGCGGCCGCGGCCGCTCGGCGCGTCTGGCGCGGTCAGCGCAGTGACGCGCAGCGCGTCGAGCTCGCGGAACGCTTCGCCGAAGACTCAGAATGCAGGCCGCGCGTCGGTGTGAACCGCCGCCGCGCCAGCCGGCGTCGGCGTGAGGGAGAGGGCGCCGAGCATCAACAGGGCGGCAACGATGCTGGTGACCAGGGCGGAACCGGTGCGGCGGAGGAAGAACTTCATGACACGTCTCTCTTCTCCTTGTTGTTGGCGGTCGGTCGTTCAACCGACGCGCAGGTAGTGCAGCGCGAAGTGGCGATCGTTCCAGGTGCGGATCGGCTTGAAGCCGGCGTGGCGTGCCATCGAGCGGAACTCGAGCACGCTGTACTTGTAGGAGTTCTCGGTGTGGATGCTCTCGCCGGCGTGGAAGCAGAACAGCCGCCCGCCCACGTACACCGCCTGGGTGTCCTCGCTGACGAGATGCATTTCGACGCGTCCCTCCGCCTCGTTGTAGGGCGCGAAGTGATGGAAGCGCGCGGGGTCGAAGCCGGCGCCGATCTCGCGGTTGATGCGAGTCAGCAGGTTGCGGTTGAACTCGGCGGTAATGCCGGCGTCATCGTTGTAGGCGCGCCACAGGATGCGCGGGTCCTTCTTCACATCGACGCCGATCAGCAGGCCGCCGTCGCGGCCAACCTGCGCGGCGACGCGGCGCAGGAACACCTGGGCGTCGGCGGGCGCGAAGTTGCCGATGGTCGAGCCCGGGAAGAACGCGAGCTTCGGCCCCGGCGGCAACGCAATGCGCAGCGGCGCCGAGAAGTCGGCGGCGTAGGGCGTGACGCGCAGCCCCGGATAGTCGCGGGTCAGACCCAGGCCGGCGGACAGTGTCTCGGCCGAAATGTCGATCGGCACGTAAGCGGCAGGCCGCTCCATCGCGTCGAGCAGGATGCGCGCCTTGCGCGGCGAGCAGCCGCCGTACTCGATGAGTTGGGTGCGCGGCGCTAGGAATCCGCCAAGCTCCGGCATGGCGAGATGCAGCAGCGCCTCCTCGGCGCGCGTCAGGTAGTAGTCGGGCAGCTCGGTGATGCGATCGAAGAGGTACGAGCCCTGGCGATCGTAGAAGTCCTTGCTCGGGATGCTCTTCGGCTGGCGCATCAGGCCGGCCATGACATCGGCGAGAAAGCCGGGCGGTGCCGCAGTGCGCGATGCGGGCGCCGTTGGCGCCGCACGGCGGCGCTCGTACGCGGGGCGCAGCAAGCCATGAAGACGAGTGGGATAGGCGGTCATGCGTCCTCTGCAAGGCGCAGGCCGGCGAACGGCCAGCGTGCGGTGGGAGGGAAGAAGTTGCGGTAGCTCGGACGGAGATGGCCGGACGGCGTCGCAAACGAGCCGCCGCGCAGCACCATCTGGCCCGACATGAACTTGCCGTTGTATTCGCCGAGGGCGCCGGTGGGCGCGCGATAGCCCGGGTACGCGGCGTAGGCGCTTTGCGTCCACTCCCAGACGTCGCCGTAGATCTGCAGCAGGCTGTCGTCGCCGGACGTTGCCCCGAAGGGGCGCTGCGCGCCCCTGGCGCGCGTGCCGCGCGACGCCCCGAAGGGGC
>CAMDPO010000019.1 GCA_945904955.1 Rhizobium sp. Q54 | reverse complement strand
CACGCCCGTTGAACCGCGATTGGTCGTGTCGTCGGTGACGGTCAGGCGGTAGTCGTCGTACTGCGCATTGGGCGTCGCCACGATCTGCCCGTTGGCATCCATGCTGAACGTCATGACCGCGCCCAACGCCGACACATCGTTGAGCTCGTCGAGCACAGCTTGGAAGTCGTTGCCGCGCACATTGATGTTGGCAACGGTGAGATCGAACTCGGCCGCGACTTCGCCATGGAGGCCGCGCAACTGCAGGGTCGTGGTGCCGCCCGCGGCCAGAGCGTGCAAGGACGTGGCGGTGAAGCCGGTCTCGTGGTGCGACGGGCCGCTCGCAGTGAGCAGGTCGTTCAACCCGAAGAAGTGCGAAAAGCCGCGTCCGCCGCGGTCGGAGGGGTTGGTCGCGTCCTGGGCCATCGCAACGCCGACGGCGGCACCGGTGGCCGTGAACTCAAGGACGCCGTTGCTGAAGGAGAACGCCGCGGCATTGAAGCCGTTGGCGCCGTTCATGTCGGTGAGGAAGTCGTTGAGAGACGTGCCCGTCAGCGCGACGGCGCCGCCGCCGTTGTCGATCGTCATGTTGTCGAAGTCGACGACCACCCGCTCCGTGTAGTCGTGGCTGCCGTCGATCATCGCGAACGTCATCACGCCGGTAAACCCGAGCGTATCGGCACTGACCAGGCCGGTGTTGCGTCCCGTCAGCGCGCTGGGCCATGGCGAAGCGCGTGATCGAATCGATCATGCACAGCACGTTCTTGCCCTGGTCGCGGAAGTGCTCGGCGATCGCCAGCGTCATGTACGCGGCCTGGCGGCGCATCAGCGCCGACTCGTCGCCGGTCGCGACGATGATGATGCTGCGCTTGAGACCTTCGGGTCCCAAGTAGTCTTCGATGAACTCCTTCACCTCGCGGCCGCGCTCGCCGACCAGGCCGATGACGTTGACGTCGCTGGTGGCGTACTTGGCCATCATCGATAGCAGCACCGACTTGCCGATGCCGGATCCGGCGAAGATGCCCATGCGCTGGCCGAGGCAGACGGTGGTGAATGTGTTGATCGAACGGACGCCCAAATCGATCTTGCCGCCGAGGCGGCGGCGCCGTGCGGCGATCGGCGCGGACGCGCGCAGTTGCATGCCCTGCGGCCCTTGCGGCAGCGGCAGGCCTCCGTCGATCGGCTCGCCGAGCGCGTTGATGACGCGGCCGAGCCACATGGCGTGCGGATAAACAACGGCGTCGTGGTCCGCGACGATCGTCTTGGCACCTAGGCCGATGCCGTCGAGAGAACCGAACGGCATCACCAGCGCGCGGCCGTCTTTGAAGCCGACCACCTCGCCGGAAATCTGCGCTCCGCGCCGCCCGGCCATGCTGACGCGGGTGCCGATGCTGACCGCGCTGAACAGGCCACCGATGGCGACGAGCAATCCCTGAATGCCGGCGACCCGGCCGAAGGTGCGGTGGTCGGGCAAGCGATCGATTTCGGCGATCAGGCTATCCACGGAGGCCTCCGAACCTTGCGCTGCGGCGGAAAACCGCCGTTGTCGAGACGCCGCCAGTGTGCCTCAGCACGCTTAACGGACGGTAAAGGATCGGCCGTTAGGGTCCCGCCTACCTCCAAGGATTACCTCTTTGGAGAGAAGAGGTACCACCGTGGTGCAACCGAGATATCCCTATGGTATGGTGCCATTAACGATGATTAATGGCCCGCCCCCGGGGGACCTTCTTGGTTGGGGCGCGGTTCGCAACGGAGGGGATGCCGATGCGCGTTCTGCTGGTTGAAGACGATCCGGTAACCGCCCGCAGCGTCGAGAAGATGCTGACCGGCGAGGGGTTCAACGTCTACACGACCGACCTGGGCGAGGAAGGCCTCGACCTCGGCAAGCTATACGACTACGACATCATCGTTCTCGACCTGAACCTCCCCGACATGCATGGGTATGAGGTTCTTAAGCGTCTGCGCAACGCCAAGGTGCGCACGCCAATCCTGATCCTCTCCGGCGACTCCGAGCCCGACGACAAAGTCAAAGGCTTGGTCTTCGGCGCCGACGACTACCTCACCAAGCCGTTCAACAAGGCCGAACTGGTCGCGCGCCTGCACGCCATCGTGCGTCGCTCCAAGGGCCACGCCGAGTCGGTCATCAACATCGGCAAGCTGTCCGTCAATCTCGACGCCCACACCGTGGCGTCCGCCGGCATCCCGGTGCACCTGACGGGCAAGGAATACAGCGTCCTCGAGTTGCTCGCCCTACGCAAGGGCACCACGCTGACCAAGGAGATGTTCCTCAATCATCTCTATGGCGGCATGGACGAGCCGGAGTTGAAGATCATCGACGTGTTCGTCTGCAAGCTGCGCAAGAAGCTTGCGGCGGCTACGGGCGGCGACCACTACATCGAGACGGTGTGGGGCCGCGGCTACGTCCTGCGCGACCCGTCGAACCAGTCCGCCATTCACGCGGCATAGTCATGAAACGCCGCCAACGCCCGCACGCAGAACATGCGGCGGCCCGTACCCGCCTGGGTGAACGCGCCCGCCAGCGCAGCGGACCGCGTATTGTCCGCCTCGATCAGGCGGGCCTGCTCCGCCATGGCGGCGCCGGCGAGCGCGGCCTCCTGCACTTCGGAGAGCGCAGCCCGCTGCTGCGCGAGGATCCCGAGTCGCCGCTGCTGCCGCGGCACTAGGAACTAGGCGGGCGGCAACGCCGCCGTCAGCACCACGCGATCGGTCGCCGCCTCGGCGACGACGATGCTTCCGAGCGACCGCGCCAGCGCGCCCGCATAGTAGGGCTGCACCAGGCGCGCCGTGAGCGCCCCAGCGTCGCCGGCTAAGGCGACCTTCTTTTCTTCGGCGAGCATCGCGCCCTGCCCCGCTCCCGTCACGACCAGGCGGCGATCTTCCAGCGCGACCGAGACGGTCCCGCCGCGCGGCATGGCCTCGGCGCAGATCATCACGAGGCTCAGGGTCAGCTTGACCACCGGCTGTGGCGCGTCGGCGGCCGTGCCGCGTGGCCACTCGACCTTGACTTTGCGTCCCTTGAAAAACGCGGAGGCCTTGGCGCGCGCCTCGTCGAGCGGCTGGCGCGAGCCGAGCCCACCGGCGGCGCCGAACGCCAGGCGAAAGAACTCAAGTCGGCGCAGGGTTTCGCCGGCGCTGAACCCAGCAGGTCGAGGGCGCCGGCATCGACGCCGCCCTTGCCGATCTCCTCGCGCAGCATCTCGATGCCATTGCCGACCGCGCCTGCCGAAGCGGCGAGGTCATGCATCAAGCGAGAGACGAGCAGCGATGCGAGGACGAGTTCGTCGGAGGACATCAACCCGACGAGCGCTTGCGCGGCGGGGCCAGAAGCTCGGCAAGCGAGGCGACCTCCCCCTCCACCACCGAGCGCACTTTCGCTTCGATCGCGTGGTAGCGAGCCAGCGCGGTCTCGCCGAGCTCGGTAATGCGCGCGCCGCCCCCACCCTTACCGCCGGTCGTGGTCTCGACCAGAGGGCCGCGGAACAGGTGGTTGACCTCGTCGATCAAGACCCAGGCGCGGCGGTAGGACATGTTGGCCGCCCGTGCCGCGGCCGAGATCGATCCGGTGCGGCCGACCGCCTCCAGAAGCCTCACCTTGCCCGGGCCCAATGGATACGAGGATCCGAGCAGAATGCGGACTTGAGGCGCCTCGACCACTTTGGGCCGGGGCGGCCGGTTGGCCTTGGTGGCCACATTGGGGGCTGAAGCCATCGTGATTGTCGGGAAGGCCGCTTTGCTTATATTCTGCGGATCATAACGGCCCCGCCGTTCGGGTGCGACGGGGTGGCGCTACGTCCGGGGAGGACGCATTGGACGGTTTCGAAACCATCGTCGCCGATAAGGGCACGTCCAGCAAGCTGGTCGATCCGTTCGGCCGCACGGTCAAATACCTGCGCGTGTCGGTGACCGACCGCTGCGACTTCCGCTGCCAGTACTGCATGGCGGAAGAGATGACCTTCCTGCCCAAGTCGGAAGTCCTCTCGCTCGAGGAGCTCGATCGCGTTTGCACCGCCTTCGTGCGCAAGGGCGTCGAGAAGATCCGCCTCACCGGCGGCGAGCCGCTGGTGCGCAAGGACGTCATGGTCCTCGTGAACCGTCTCAGCCGGCATCTAAAGTCCGGCGCGCTCAAGGAACTGACTGTCACGACCAACGGCAGCCAGTTGACCAAGCTGGCGCCAGGTCTTGCCGCCGCCGGCATCCGCCGCATCAACGTCTCAGTTGATTCGCTCAAGCCGGAAAAGTTCCACGAAATCACGCGGCGCGGAGATCTCGGCGTCGTGCTGGCGGGCATCAAGGCGGCCCGCGATGCCGGCATGCAGGTCAAGATCAACGCCGTGGCGCTCAAGGGCGTGAACGACGACGAATACGACGACATGATCCGCTGGTGCGGCGAGACGCAGACGGACATGACGCTCATCGAGACCATGCCGATGGGCGAGGTCGACCACGACCGCACCGACCACTACCTGCCGCTCAGCCTGGTGCGCGCGCGCCTGGCGGAGAAATGGACGCTGGAGGATCTCGACTACAACTCCGGCGGCCCGGCGCGCTACGTGCGCGTCAAGGAGACCGGCCGCAAGATCGGCTTCATCACGCCGCTCAGCCATAACTTCTGCGAATCGTGCAACCGCGTGCGCCTGACCTGTACCGGCACGCTGTACATGTGCCTCGGCCAGAACGACGCCGCCGACCTGCGCTTCCCGATGCGCGTCGAGAAGGACTCCGACGAGTTGCTCGACGCCGCGATCGACGAGGCCATCGGCCGCAAGCCCAAGGGCCACGACTTCATCATCGACCGCCGCCACAAGGGCCCGGCCGTCTCCCGCCACATGAGCGTCACCGGCGGCTAGCGGTTCGCTTCATTTGGTCGCGCTACCGCGCGACACTTTCAAGCAGTCTTACTTGCGGTCGTCGAACGGGTTGAAGTGCTTCCGGTTGGGATCCGCCCGGAAGGGGTTGCCGCGCTTTTCCTGTCGATCCGGCACACGGTCGTCCCACCGCGTCTTCTCAAAGCCGGGCGGCACCGAGAGGTGCGGTCCGCGGGTGTTCCAAATCGGCACGCCGCGCTTCTTGAAGACGAAGACCAACACCATGCCGGCGAGGAAGCCGCCGATGTGGGCCCAGTACGCGGTGCCGCCGCCCTCAGTGGGCGTGCCGCCGCCGGCAACTAGTTGCAGCACGAACCACAGGCCCAGCACGATCCACGCCGGGATGCGCATCGGGTGGAGAATGAACCCGAACGGAATGACAACGAGCACGCGCGCGTTCGGGTGGAGCAGGAAGTAGGCGCCGAGCACGCCGCCGATGGCGCCGGAAGCACCGATCATCGGCACCTGGGAGCCCGGATCCTGGAAGGCCTGCGCCATGGCCGCAGCAAGGCCGCACACTACGTAGAACACGATGAAGCGCGTGTGGCCCATCGAGTCCTCGACGTTGTTCCCAAAGATCCACAGGTACAGCATGTTGCCGCCGAGATGCATGATGCCGCCATGCATGAACATCGACGTGAATAGCGTGATCCACGGCGCCACGACCGCGAGTCCTGGCTCCGGATGCCGGCCGCCCATCAGCGCCGCGGGGATGAACCCGTACGAGTAGAACACCGCGTCCCCGCCGGTCAGCTGCCAGACGTAGACGAGTACGCAGGCGATGATGATGCCGACCGTGACGCGCGGTGCGGTGGCGGACGGCTGGTCGTCGGAGAGGGGGATCATGGGTGCCTCGCCTGCCACCTCTAGCGCGGAGGCCTAACGAGCACCAGCGTTCCGACGCCCTAGATGCCCGAGGTATACTGCTGGCGTTTCCCGCCGACCCACCCCCTCGCAGGCGCACCCCCTTGGCGAAACCGAAGGCACCCAAGCGCGAGCCGCGCGCCCGCAGCGCGGCCGTGCGGCGCCGCGCGCCCGCCGGCCGCGCGCGGACCGAGGTGGCGTTCGTCGCCGACGCGACCAAGGCGGCACGGGATGCGAAGCGGGCGTGCGTGAAGCTGTATGGCGAGACGCCCATCGAGCGGGCGGGCGTCGTCGTCGCCTTGGGCGGCGACGGCTTCATGCTGCACACCCTCCACCACACCATGGATGGCGTGCCAGTTTTCGGCATGAACGTCGGCACGGTCGGATTCCTCATGAACGCCTACCGTCCCGAGGGCCTGCTCGAGCGACTCGCGCGCGCGCAAAAGGTGCGTCTGCACCCGTTGCGCATGGTCGCCAAGACCCGCTCGGGGCGCCGCATCACCGAACTCGCCATCAACGAGGTGTCGCTGCTGCGGGCCTCCGGTCAGATGGCGAAGCTTGCCGTCTCCATCGACGGCGTGGTGCGCCTTCCGACGCTGGCGTGCGACGGGGCGCTCGCGTCGACCACCGCCGGGTCGACCGCATACAACCTGTCGGCGCACGGGCCGATCCTGCCGCTGGGCTCGCGTCTACTGGCGCTGACGCCGATCAGCGCGCATCGCCCGCGCCATTGGCGCGGCGCCATCCTGCCCGCCGACGCCCAGATTCGCTTCGAGACCCTCGAAGCCGACAAGCGCCCCGTGAACGCCAGCGCCGATCACCGGGAAGTCCAGGACGTCGCCTGGGTAGAGGTGGCGGAGGCCAAGGACCGCTCGGTGATCCTCCTGTTCGATCCCGAACACCACCTCGAGGAACGTATCCTGCGCGAGCAGTTCGCGGCGTTCGTGGGCGGCGGGGAGCCGGACTAGGCGGCGCCCAGTTCTTGGGCCGTCCATACGGCATCGACCGCATTGCGGCCTGCATCTGCCGTACCTACCTTCCAAAGGTACCCACAAGCAGAGGAACGGTGGCCGATGAAGATTCCCCTCCAGATCACCTTCCGCGATTTCGACTCGTCCCCTGCCGTCGATGCGCGTGTGCGCGAGGAAGTGGACAAGCTGGAGCGCTTTCACCCAAACATCATTTCGTGCCGCGTCGTGCTAGAGCAGCCGCACCGGCAGCACAACAAGGGCAACGTCTTCCATACGGCGATCCATGTCACGTTGCCGGGCAACGACGTCGAAGTGAACCGCGGCGAACGGCCAGAGTACGCGGACATCTACATTTCGATCCGCGATGCCTTCGATGATGTGCGCCGGCGTCTCGATGAGAAGCGCGACCTGCGGCGCCACGCGGTCAAGCACCATGACGCTCCGCCGCACGGTGCGGTCGAGCGGCTGTTCCCGGACCACGGCTTCATCCGCACCGCTGACGGCCGCGACGTCTACTTCCACCGCAACGCGGTTCTGAACGAGGGCTTCGAGCACCTCGAAGTCGGGGCCGAGGTGCGCTTTGCCGAGGAGATGGGTGAGAAGGGGCCGCAGGCGTCGAGCGTTGCCACGATCGGCAAGCATCACATAGTTGGATAGTCGCCCGGAGGCGACCAAGCTACGGGTGGTAGCCCGGAACCACGAAGCCTGACAGCACCCGCTCCAGCGCGATGCGATCCTCCATGCCGCGCAGGAGGACCAGGCGCACGGCGCGGTCGAGCTGGATGGGGTCGAGGGCGGAGCCCATGCGCCGCGCCTCCAGGACCGTGCCGGTGAGCGCGCCGACGAACCCGGCCGTCAGCTCCTTCACCGGCAGGTCGGTGCGGAAGGTGCTGCGCAGCCAACCGAACTGGATGATGCCCTCGATGGTCCGGTACAGGTGGCTGAACAGGCGGCTGGTGCGGGTCGCGATGCGCCCCTCGTTGCCGGCGTATTCGGTGCCCATCAGGACCAGCAGAGCCATGCGGTTGGCGCGTCCGTGCTGGGCGCGGGTCAGCGTCTCGATAAACGCGCCGAGCTTGGCTTCCGCCGTCGATGGCGCCTTGGACACCTCGGAAATCATCGCTTCGATGACGTCCTGCTCGATGTCGTCGAGGACCTTCAGAGTGACGGCCTCGATGTCCTCGGCGTACTTCCGCACGGTCTCTTCGTGCAGCCCCGAGGCGCGCACGACATCGGCATAGGTCGTCGCCTTGACGCCCTGACGCAACATGAGCGTCAACGACGCGCTCAACATGCGGTCGAGCTCGGGCGGATTCTGCCGTTGTGGTGCGCGGGCGGAGACGGCGGGGGGCACGTTGCGCCGACTGTACGGACGGCGCAGGGGTCAAGTCAAAGGCCGCTCGGGTTCAGGTGTATCAAGCATGTATGCGCGTGTGACAAGCGAACGCTGCGCATCGCCGAACCGATGGCGCAGATGCGCCGCCGCGCAACCGGCGGCTGCAATGGTTGTCCGTCACACACCATCCGGAGGGCAGGCGCGAGCTTGCGGCTCGTGGGGCTAGACGATCGCTAGACCGGCAGCAGATTGTCCAGATGCTGCGGCAAGTCGCGCATAGGAACCTTGGTGAGATCCTTGTTGAGCTCGCCCGCCACCATCTTGCGCAGCAGCTGCGGCGGCGCCACCAGGTAGACGCGCTGGAATGCGTTGTGCCGGCGAGCACCGCCCAAGGTCCGCACGATCTCGCGCGCGAAGCGATACTTGTGGTCCCGCGCCGAATCGGTGGGCGGCTCCAGCGCATGGCGGGCCTGCCGTTGCTGTCGCGGGTGCTGCCTGGCCGGTCTGAGTCGATCTCGCGGCTCGGCAACACGTCCTGGATCATCTCGCGCTCTAGGTTGAGGCCGTGGCTCGGTCCATCAGCAACCGGCACGCGCGCCTGACCGGCATCGGCGACGACAATCCAGCTGATGATTGGACGCATCTCGGCCACCGGGGTTGTGAGGACGTCGCCTCAAATTAGGGAGGCTCAAGCGGGCCGCAACCCACGCAAAAGCCGGAGGCCGGCGCGGCGCATCGCCGCCAGAGGTAGTCAGGGAGCGCGCTTGCGGCGTGACTTGGCGTTGCTCGCAGCGGCCGCGCGCGGCGCAGGACGCGGGCGCCGGCCCATGTTCATGTACCCTTCGCCGCCTGCGAGTTCCGCCAGCATCTGGTCGATGCGCTTTTTCCGTGTCGCGGCGCGCACGGCGCCCATGATCCAGCTGACATAGTCGTTTGCGCTGATACGCCGGGCGCGTGCGATAGGCTTCAGCGAGCTTGCGGTACTTGAGCACGTGCAGGACGTCCGCCGGCATCGCGTGCCGCGGCCACCGCTTCGCCGCCGCGCGTTTGGTCAGCATCGAGCCGCCTCCGCCAGCCTACGGCTTGGGCACTGGTTAACTTGTGCGCGCCGTTTGAGCGATTCCTCGCGTGGCCGAACGCTTGCTTGCCGCCGATCTCAGGCCGTCGCTAGAATCTTCCGCACCACACTTCATGGGACATCCCTCTTCGTTTCGCCGCGGCCGCGCCGGCGGCAACCGCGACCAACATTACTAAGACCGTGCCGAACCTGGTGACTTCGGCAACGGCACAGATACCGAGGTCGACATCTACGGCGGCATCAAACCGTCGTGGATGGGCATCACGTTCGACATCGGTGCGATCGCATACCGCTACATCGGTCGGCCCGACGACGCCAACCTCGGCTAGTACGAGATCAAGGGCGCCGCGTCGTACGCCTTCGATCTCGCCACCGTCGGCGCCGCGGTCTACTGGTCGCCGAACTTCGGCGGCGCCGGCTCGATCGAGGCCACCTACTACGAGATCAACGCCGCGGTTCCGCTGCCGGTGGTTGCCAGCCTCTCGCTGACCGGCGCCTACGGGCGCCAGACCATGCAAGGCACCGGCGACTACAACACCTGGAACGTCGGCCTCAACTGGACCCCCATCAGCTGGCTGTCGCTCGACGGCCGCTACTGGGACACCGACGAGCACGGCTTCGGGACCAATTATGAGGAGAAGGTCGTCGGCGGCATCAAGGCAACCTTCGCGTGCTAGCCGTCGTACGAGCCGTAGCAGCCGGCTCTCGCTGCGCTGCCGCCGGCCGGGCAAGGCCGTCTCCCCTTGCCCATGGCTGGCGGCAACTCGGCCTTTTCTAAGGGTTTCCAATCAAGTTCAAGGCGGGAATTGCTAGTCGGGCGCGAATTAGCCACACTGTTGCCTGATTGCGACTTTGCAACGGCTAGGGGCGAGTCCGGCCGGCACAGCCGCGCAGCGATTGGGCGAGACCGATTGCCACTTTTGGGAAAGGCAACCGAGATGAAATTGCGTGCGTTCCTTATCGCCACCGCCATGGGCCTGGGGCTCTATGCGGGTTCGGCGTCGGCGCAGATTGCGCTCAACGTCGGCGCGACCACCGACTACGTCTTCCGCGGCGTCAGCCAGACCAACGAGGGCGCGGCGATTCAGGGCGGAGTCGACATGACCATTGGCAAGGCCTACTTTGGGCTGTTTGCCTCGAATATCGACTTCAACACGGCCGCCGACGCCGAATTGGACATGTACGTTGGCTACAAGCCGACGTGGATGGGCCACACCTTCGACATCGGCTTCATCAACTACACCTACATGGGCGGTGGCGGCGGCGATCTCGCGTTCTACGAGTTCAAGATCGCCACGTCGATGGCCGTTGGCCCGGCGACTGTCGGTGCAGCGGTGTTCTACACGCCGGACTTCACCGGTGTCGGCCCCCATGATGCCATGTACGGCGAGATCAACTTCGCCATGCCCGTGCTCCGCGACTTCACCGTGGGCGGTGCAGTCGGCAAGCAGTGGGTACAGGACAAGGCCGGCGAGTACGGCACCTGGAATGCCGGCGTCACCTGGATGCCGGTTTCTTGGATGTCACTCGACGCTCGTTACCACGACACGGACGAGCACGGCCTCGGCGCGACTTACCAAGATCGCGCCACGGCTTCGATCAAGTTCATCAAGACCTTCTAATCCGACGGCGCGCGTGCGCCGCCGCGAACGAAATCGCCTGCCCGGGGAAACCCCGCGGCAGGCGAATTCTTTTCAGGGCCACCTTGGTGCCCGCTGCTGGACTCGAACCAGCACGGCCCGAAGGCCAAGGGCTTTTAAGGCCCTTGCGTCTACCATTCCGCCAAGCGGGCGGCCGCGCCGACCATAGCATTGCCAGAGACGTCGCGGCCCAGCCCGCGCTGGAGCCGACTAGCCGGCGTGGGGTCCGCCAGATGCGGCGGCGTGCGCAAAGGTGAGGTCCGGCCAGGCGAACGCGAGTTCCTGGATCGCGCGTCCGCCCATGCGAATGGTGCGCGTCGCCACCTTCTGCGCGCCAAGGCGCTCGTAGAACGCCCGCGCCGGGTTGCCGGCCAGCACCCACACGATGAGGCCGCCGAAGCCGAGCTCGTGCAGACTACCGGCAGCGGCAGACATGAGCTTGGTGCCGAACCCGCGGCGCTGGTAGCCGTCAATGAGATAGAGCGTGTAGACCTCGGCACGCCGCGCGACACCGCCCGTGCGCTCCGGTCCTGCCGAAATGAATCCGACAATGCGCCCGTCCTGATCCTCGATTACCCGCGTCACCGTCTGGCTGCGCTGCGAGCAAAGCGCCGTCCACCAAAACAACGTCTCGCGCACTTCACTCATGCCGTTGAGGATCGCGTCGGGAAGGAGCCCACCGTAGGTCGAGCGCCAGCTGCTGACGTAGACGCGCGCGATGCCACTCGCATCGACGGGCGAGGCTTTGCGTACTCGAAAGTCGACGTTTGACGCCATACCGCTCGGCACCGGCCAGAAGCAACTCTCAGGCGCCCTCCCACAAGGGCAAGCCCAGTCTAGCGCGGGGCCTGCGGCCATTCTATCGGACCGGCGCCGGTCTTCCTTCGGGCCGCGCCTACTCCTCAGGGAGTATTGGGGGCTACCGCAGCGCTTGAACGGAGCCGCCGGCGGGCTACGTTATTCGGCGCATGCTGTTCACGGGCCCCCTGGTGCGCGGACGTCTCCTCCGCCGCTACAAGCGCTTTCTCGCCGACGTTCTGCTGGAGTCCGAGCCGTGGGGGGGCACACGGTGACGGCGCACTGTCCCAATCCCGGCGCGATGCTCGGTCTGACCGAAAGCAACGCTGAAGTCTGGTTGTCCCGTTCCGACGACCCTAAGCGTGCGCTGCGGTGGACTTGGGAGCTGATCCAGGCCGGCGACCATCCTGCGGCGGGACTGGTGGGGATCAATACCGCGCGCCCGAACCGGATTGCCGAGGAGGCGATCGCCGCCGCCGTCGTCCCCGAGCTGGCCGGCTACGACCGCATCCGCCGCGAAGTGCGCTACGGCGAACGCAGCCGCGTCGATCTGGTTCTGGAGCGCGGCGACGAACGCTGCTTCGTCGAGGTGAAGAACGTGCACATGATGCGCGAGCCGGGAGTGGCGGAGTTCCCGGATTCCGTCACGGCACGGGGCACGCGCCATCTGCGCGAGTTGGCGACGCTGGCCGTCAGCGGCGTGCGCGCGGTCGTGCTGTTCGTCGCCCAGCGCTCGGATGCGCACCGTTTCGCGGTGGCGGGCGACATCGACCCTGCATTCCATACCGCCGCCCAGGCGGCGCGGATCGCAGGGGTTGAGATGCTCTGCTACGGCTGCGCTCTCTCGCCCCAGCAAATTGTGCTAGACAGGGCGATGCCGGTAGCGGTGTAGACCGCCCAGGAGATCCTATGAATCGGACATCGGTGGCGCTGAACGACACGCCTACCTTTCAGTCTCCGCGCTACCCCTCGCCCATTCGCGTACACGGCGCCGAGGCGTTCGCCGCCATGCGCAAGGCCGGACGCCTGGTCGCCGAGACGCTCGACTACATCACGCCGTTCGTGAAGCCCGGCATCACGACCGACGGCCTCGACGCTCTCTGCTACGACTTTATCGTCGCCCACGATGCGCTACCGGCGCCGCTCAACTACCGCGGCTTTCCCAAGTCGATCTGCACGTCGGCGAACCACGTCGTCTGCCACGGCATTCCGAGCGACAAGGAGTTGAAGGATGGCGACATCCTCAACATCGACGTCACGGTCATCGTCGACGGCTGGCACGGCGACTCGAGCCGCATGTACTTCGTCGGTGACGTCGCCCGCAAGGCGGCGCGCTTGTGCGAGATCACCTATGACGCGATGATGCTCGGCATCGGCGTCGTGCGTCCCGGCGCGGCGACCGGCGACATCGGTCACGCCATCCAGTCGTTCGCCGAGCACCACCGCTACTCGGTGGTGCGCGATTTCTGCGGCCACGGCATCGGCAAGGTGTTCCACGAGCCGCCGAACATCGTCCACTACGGCGACCCCGGCACCGGCGTGAAGCTGGTGCCCGGTATGATCTTCACGATCGAGCCGATGATCAATCTCGGCAAGTGGGAAGTGCGCATGCTGCCCGACGGCTGGACCGCCGTGACACGCGACCGGTCGCTGTCAGCCCAGTTCGAGCACTGCATCGGCGTGACGAACGACGGCTTCGAGGTCTTCACGACGTCACCGCAGGGCTTGGACCGCCCGCCCTACCCCACCTAGCGGGCGCGGCGGCGGACGATGTTCGGGATCACCACGGAAGCACCCGTTCCGCGCGAGTGGGCGCAGGCCATCGTCGGCGACTTCGCCGGCATGCGCGCGGCCGGCCGCCTTGCGGCCGACACCCTCGATCACATCACGGCGTTCGTGCGGCCCGGCGTCACCACCAACGCCCTCGACGCTGCGTGCTACGGGTTCATGGTCGCGCGCGGCGGCATCCCGGCGCCGCTCAACTACCGTGGCTTTCCCAAATCGATCTGCACCTCGGTCAATCACGTCATCTGCCACGGCATCCCGAGCGACAAGGTGCTGCACGACGGCGACATCGTGAACATCGACGTCACGGTGGTCGTCGACGGCTGGCACGGTGACTCGAGCCGCATGTATTTCGTCGGCGACGTCGGCCGCAAGGCGGCGCGCCTGTGCGACGTCACCTTTGAGGCGATGATGCGCGGCATCGCGGCGGCACGCCCCGGCGCGACCACCGGCGACATCGGCCACGCCATCCAGTCCTATGCGGAAGCGGAGCGCACGTCGGTGGTGCGTGAGTTCTGCGGGCACGGCATCGGACGCATCTTCCAGGGCGCCGAGATTCCGCACTACGGCGATGCGGGCGACGGCACTGTTCTGGTCAAGGGCATGTGCTTCACCGTCGAGCCGATGCTCAACGCTGGCAAGGCGGGCGCCCGCATGCTGAACGATGGCTGGACCGCCGTGACGCGCGACCGCTCGCTGTCAGCGCAGTTCGAGCACACGATTGGCGTTACTGCGGACGGCTGCGAAATCTTCACGCGCTCGGCGACGGGCCGCGACCGCCCGCCCTATGCCGCCTAAGAAGGCGTCGGCCGGCGCCGTCGCCTCGAAGGGGCGCGCCATGCGCGACGAGGCCGCGCCGGACTATCTCGGACACCGGGAGCGCCTGCGCGACCGCTTCCATGAAGCGCCGGATGCGCTGCCCGACTACGAACTTCTCGAGATGTTGCTCGGCTTCACCATCCCGCGGCGGGATACTAAGCCGCTGGCGAAGGACCTCCTGCGCCGGTTCGGCAGCCTCGGCGAGGTTCTGGCCTCCAGCAAGGAGCAGCTGAGCGAAGCGGACCTGTCCGACACGACGGTTGCGCTGCTGAAGTCCGTCCGCGTTGCGGCGTCGCGCCTGGCGCGTGCGCCGGTCGAGAAGCGCAATGCGCTGTCCTCGATGGACGCCGTCATCAACTATTGCACCGTGGCGATGGCGTACGAGCCGGTGGAGCAGTTCCGGGTGCTCTTCCTCGACCGCAAGAACGCCCTGATCAGGGACGAGGCGCAGCAGAAGGGTACCGTCGACCACACGCCGGTCTATCCGCGCGAGGTGGTCAAACGCGCCCTAGAGCTGTCGGCCTCGGCGGTGATCATCGTGCACAATCACCCGAGCGGCGACCCCACCCCTTCCGCTGCCGACATCGACATGACCCGCCAGGTCCAGGAAGCCTGCCAGAAACTCGGCCTCGTGCTGCACGACCATGTCGTGATCGGACGCGGCAAGCACGCCAGCTTCCGCACCCTCGGCCTCTTGTAGGAGCCCACCGTGAACCAGGACGAACTGAAGGCGATGGTGGCGCGCGCCGCGCTCGAGCACGTCAAGCCGGGGAGCATCGTCGGCGTCGGCACGGGCTCAACGGTGAACCTGTTCATCGACGCCCTCGCCACCATCAAGGATCGCATCAAGGGAGCGGTCTCAAGCTCAGTAAAGAGCACGGAGCGGATGCGTGGGTACGGCATTCGCGTATTCGAGGCAAGCGAGGTCGAGCGCATTCCAGCGTACATCGACGGCGCCGACGAGATCGACCACCGCGGCAACATGATCAAGGGCGGCGGAGCGGCGCTGACGCGCGAGAAGATCGTCGCCGATCTGGCGGAACGCTTCGTGTGCATCGCCGATGCATCCAAGTTGGTCGAGGTGCTGGGTCGCTTCCCCCTGCCCGTCGAGGTCATCCCGATGGCGTCGGCGCAGATCGTGCGGCGCTTCAAGGCGATCGGCGGCGACGCGCAAGTGCGCGCCAACGTCGTCACCGACAACGGCAATCAACTGTTGGACGTGCGCGGCCTCGCCATCAAGGACCCGCCCGGCATGGAGATCGAAGTCAGCCTATGGCCGGGCGTGGTCGAGGTCGGCATCTTCGCCAAGCACCACGCCAGCGTGTGCCTGCTCGGCACGCCCACCGGCGTCAAACGGATGGACTTCTAGCGCTCGCAGACGCCCCAGCTCACCGCCAGCGGCTCGCGCGTCAGACCCTGGGCGGGGGGCTCGGCGAGGACCAGGCCGGCCAGGCGGCTCATGGCGAACTGGCCGTTGCCGCGCTGCATGACGAACAGGCGCAGCCCGTCGCTGCAGGTCCACACCTGGTCATCGCCGGAGCAGCGGAAGGTGAATGAGGGGCCGCCCTCGATGGTCAGGGCCATGCCGGGATACTCGACAAAGATGGTGAAGCGGGCGCCGACGAAGCGCACCCGCTCGGGCTGCCCCGCTTCCAGATGGAAACCCACCGAGTCGCGCTCTTCGCAGAAGAACAGGTCCGCAGCACTTGCGACCTCAGGCTGGACCATGAGAAACACAGTGGCGTAACGCCACAGGATGCCAGCGCGCATGCGGATGCTTCTCCCCGTAGGTGCCCCAGGCGGCCCGTGAACATAGCACTCTCAGGACGACCGGATGATCCCGCGCTATAGCCGCCCGGAAAT
The DNA here is from genome assembly GCA_945904955.1 of Rhizobium sp. Q54. Classification (GTDB taxonomy): domain Bacteria; phylum Pseudomonadota; class Alphaproteobacteria; order UBA2966; family CAIVPW01; genus CAIVPW01. The sequence continues at coordinate 28,891 of CAMDPO010000019.1, read as the reverse complement.
GACCGCCATTTGGGAGCCGGAGACGCGCTTCCGCATCTGGCTCGAGATCGAGACCCTGGCGGCCGAGGCCATGGCTGACCTCGGCCAGGTGCCGAAGTCGGTGCCGAAAGCGCTGCGCGCCAAGGGCAACTTCGACATCGCCCGCATCGATGAGATCGAGCGCGAGGTAAAGCACGACGTCATCGCCTTCCTGACCTCAGTGGCCGAGTTCGTGGGGCCGGAGGCGCGCTTCGTCCACCAGGGCATGACCTCGTCCGACGTCCTCGACACGTGCCTTGCCGTGCAGCTGACGCGCGCTGCCGACCTGCTGCTTGCGGACCTGGATGGGTTGCTGGTCGTGCTGGAGCGGCGCGCGCGCGAGCACAAGGACGACGTCACCATCGGCCGCAGCCACGGCATCCACGCTGAGCCGACGACGTTCGGACTGAAGCTCGCCTTCGCCTATGCCGAGTTCGCGCGCGCCAAGGAGCGATTGCTCGCGGCCCGCGCCGATATCGCCACCTGCGCCATCTCGGGCGCGGTCGGCACGTTTGCCAACGTCGATCCGCGCGTCGAGGAGTACGTCGCGAAGAAGCTCGGCCTTGTCGCGGAGCCCGTCTCTACCCAGGTCATCCCGCGCGACCGTCACGCCATGTTCTTCGCGACCCTCGGCGTGATCGCCAGCTCGGTCGAGCGGCTGTCCATCGAGATCCGCCACCTGCAGCGCACGGAAGTGCGCGAGGCCGAGGAGTTCTTCTCCAAGGGCCAGAAGGGCTCGTCGGCGATGCCGCACAAGCGCAACCCGATCCTCACCGAGAACCTGGTCGGCCTGGCGCGCGTCGTGCGCGGCGCCGTGGTGCCGGCACTGGAGAACGTCGCGCTGTGGCACGAGCGCGACATCTCGCACTCGGCGGTGGAGCGCGTTATTGGGCCGGACACGACCGTGGCGCTGGACTTCGCCCTGGCGCGCCTCACGCAGGTGATGGACAAGCTGGTCGTCTATCCAGAGCGCATGCGCGCCAACCTCGAGGCCAACGGCGGCATCGTGTTTTCCGGCGCGGTTCTGCTGGCCTTGACGGAAGCCGGCATGTCGCGCGAAGACGCCTATCGCGTCGTGCAGCGCAACGCGATGCACACGTGGGATGCCGGCGGCAGCTTCCGCGATTGGATCGAGAAGGACCCGCAGGTGAAGGCAGCCCTTTCGAAGAAGGCGCTCAATGCCGCCTTCGACCCGGCGCGCCACACGCGCCACGTCGATACCATCTTCAAGCGCGTGTTCGGAAGCGCAAGCGGTGCACCGTCACGCCGGAGCCGTGCCGGTAGCACGACGGCGCGCCGCACCAAGCGCAAGAAGTAGCGGCGCTACTCCTTCATCAGCTGGTCGCGCGCTTCCGTCAGCAGCTCTTCCATGCGCTTGCGCAGGCGGTGATCGGAGACGTCGACCTTCTTCGCCTTGAGGTCGGCCATCACCTTGCGGAACACGTCCTCGTCACCCGCTTCCTCGAAGTCGGATTCAATCACCGACTTTGCGTACGTCGTGGCGGCGTCGCCCTTGAGGCCCATCTGCTCGGCGGCCCACAGGCCCAAGAGCTTGTTGCGGCGCGCCCCGACCTTGAACTGAAGCTCCTTGTCGCGGGCGTACTTGTCTTCGAAGGCCTTCTTGCGGTCGTCCATAGCCATCGGTTGGGTCCCTTTTCGCTGCTGCCGGCATGCTACGGGACATCCCGCGGCTGCGCTCTAGATTTGGTCATGTGGGGACCGCGACGGAGGGCCGCAACCGCCCGAAAATACCAGGATTTCCGCCCCTTTCGGCGCGTTGTGGGCCCCTGGCGATTGAGATATGGTCCCCTCTCCCAGCCGCCAGGCCGACCCCGACGAGCCGCTAAGAAGCGGGGCGTAGCCGTTCCATCAGGACAGGTATGACGCGACGCAAACAGATCTACGAAGGCAAGGCCAAGGTGCTGTTCGAGGGCCCCGAGCCCGGCACGCTCGTCCAGTACTTCAAGGACGATGCGAGCGCGAACAACAACCAGAAGAAGGGCACCATCACCGGCAAGGGTGTGCTCAACAACCGTATCTCCGAGTACTTGATGACCAAGCTCGGTGAGATCGGTGTGCCGACCCACTTCGTGCGCCGCCTCAACATGCGCGAGCAGCTGATCCGCGAGGTCGAGATCATTCCGCTCGAGATCATCGTGCGCAACGTCGCCGCGGGTTCGATCTCCAAGCGTCTCGGCATTCCGGAGGGCACCACCCTGCCGCGTTCGATCGTCGAGTTCTGCTATAAGGCCGACGAGCTTGGTGACCCGTTCGTTTCGGAAGAGCACATCACCGCGTTCGGCTGGGCGACGCCGCAAGAGCTCGACGAGATCATGTCGCTCTCGCTGCGCATCAACGATTTTCTCTGCGGCCTGTTCCTCGGCGTCGGCATCCGGCTGATCGACTTCAAGCTGGAGTTCGGTCGCTACTACAACCAGAACGACGAGATGAGTATCATCCTGGCCGACGAGATCAGCCCCGACTCGTGCCGCCTGTGGGACGTGCGCACCAACGACAAGATGGACAAGGACCGCTTCCGCAAGGACCTCGGCGGCGTGGCTGAGGCCTACCAGGAAGTGGCCCAGCGTCTCGGTATTCTGCCGGAAAGCGGACCGCGCGACATGCCCGGTCCCAAGGCGATGCAATAGCGGAGACGGAGACACGTACTTGAAGGCAAGAGTTCACGTGACGCTCAAGCAGGGCGTCCTCGACCCCCAGGGCAAGGCGATCGCCAATGCCCTCCATGCGCTCGGCTTCGACAGCGTCGTCGGCGTGCGCCAGGGCAAGTTCCTCGAGCTCGACCTCAAGGACGACGACAAGGCGAGCGCCGAGAAGACCGTGCGCAGCATGTGCGAGCGCCTGCTCGCCAACACGGTCATCGAGGACTATGCGTTCGAAGTCCTGAAGTAGCCTTGGCGAAGTGCTGACGTGAAATCCGCCGTTATCGTTTTCCCCGGGTCGAACTGCGATCGCGACGTGGCCGTGGCCCTCGGCCGCATCACCGGCCATGCGCCGACCATGGTCTGGCACGGCGATCGCGCCATCCCCAAGGTTGACCTGATCGTCCTGCCGGGTGGCTTCTCCTATGGCGACTACCTGCGCTCCGGCGCCATGGCGGCACACTCGCCGGTCATGACCGAGGTCGCGGCACGCTCCAAGCAGGGCGTGCCGGTGCTCGGCATCTGCAACGGCTTTCAGATCCTAACCGAGGCCGGCCTGCTACCCGGCGCGCTGGTGCGCAATGCCGGCCTGCGCTTCATCTGCCGCGACGTGCACCTCAAGGTCGAGAACACCGACTCGATGTACACGCGCCGCTACCCGCGCGGCCAAGTCATCCGCATCCCCATCGCCCACGCCGACGGCAACTATCGCGCCGACGCCCAGACGCTCGATCGCCTCGAGGGCGAGGGCCTGGTGGCGGTGCGCTATTGCGGCCCGAACGGCGAGATTGGCGAACAGCACACGCCGAACGGCTCCGCCCGCAACATCGCCGGCATCTTCAACGAGCGCCGCACGGTGCTGGGACTGATGCCGCACCCGGAGCGCCTGATCGAGCCGGCGCTGGGCGGCAGCGACGGCCGGCCGTTCTTCGAGGGCATCGCCGAGGCGCTGGCAGCATGACCGCGACCAAGACCAAAGCGGCCGACGCGCCGAAGAGCATGGAGGCCCTCGCCCGCGAATTCGGCCTGTCGGCGGAGGAGTACAAGCTCGCGCTGTCAATCCTAGGCCGCACGCCCAACGTCACCGAGCTCGGCATCTTCTCGGTGATGTGGAGCGAGCACTGCTCCTACAAGAGCTCCAAGAGGTGGCTGCGCACGCTCCCCACCACGGCCCCGTGGGTCGTGTGCGGGCCCGGCGAGAACGCCGGCGTCATCGACATCGGCGACGGCATGGTCGCCATCTTCAAGATGGAGTCACACAACCACCCGTCGTTCATCGAGCCGTACCAGGGCGCGGCGACCGGCGTCGGTGGCATCCTGCGCGACGTCTTCACGATGGGCGCGCGCCCCATTGCCAACCTGAACGCACTGCGCTTCGGCGACCCCAAGCATCCCAAGACGCGCCACCTGATCGCCGGCGTGGTCGGTGGTATCGGCGGCTATGGCAACTGCGTCGGCGTGCCAACGGTCGGCGGCGAATGCACGTTCCACCCGCGCTACAATGGCAACATCCTGGTCAACGCCATGACCGTGGGGCTCGCCCGCGCCGATCGCGTGTTCTATGCGCGCGCCGCGGGCATCGGCAATCCGGTCGTCTATGTCGGCTCCAAGACAGGCCGCGACGGTATCCACGGCGCCACCATGGCGTCGGCGGTGTTCGGCGAAGAAGTCGAAGCGAAGCGTCCCACCGTTCAGGTCGGCGATCCGTTCACCGAGAAGCTGCTGATCGAGGCGTGCCTCGAGCTGATGGAAACCGATGCCATCGTGGCGATCCAGGACATGGGCGCTGCCGGCCTCACGTCGTCGTCGTTCGAAATGGCCGGCAAGGGCGGTCTCGGCATCGAGATCGACCTCGACCAGGTGCCGCAGCGCGAAGTTGGCATGAGTGCCTACGAGATCATGCTGTCGGAGAGCCAAGAGCGCATGCTCATGGTGCTCAAGCAGGGCCGCGAGGCCGAGGCCGAGCGCATCTTCCGCAAGTGGGAGCTCGACTTCGCCGTGATCGGCCGCCTCACCGACACCGGCCGGTTCGTGTTGCGGCAGCACGGCCAAGTCGCCGCCGACATGCCGGTGGCGCCGCTATCCGAGCAGATGCCCGAGTACGCGCGCCCGTGGGTGCCGTCGCCGCCGCGCCCAACCGTGGACCCCAAGAGCGTGCCGGTGCCGGACGACATTGCCGGCGTGCTGAAGAAGCTGATCTCCTGCCCCGATCTCGCCTCCAAGCGCTGGATCTGGGAACAGTACGACCACATGGTCATGGCCGACACGCTGCAGCGCCCGGGCGGCGACGCGGCGGTCGTGCGCATCCATGGCAGCGACCGCGGCCTTGCGCTCGTCACCGATTGCACGCCGCGCTATTGCGACGCGGATCCGAAGGTGGGCGGCGCCCAGGCCGTTGCCGAGGCGTGGCGCAACATCACCGCGGTCGGCGCCAAGCCACTCGCCATCACCGACTGCATGAACTTCGGCAACCCCGAGCGGCCCGAGATCATGGGCCAGTTTGTCGGCTGCATCGAAGGCATGGCGGAGGCCTGCAAGGCGCTCGATTTCCCGGTCGTGTCCGGCAATGTGTCGCTCTACAACGACACCGGCACCACCGGCGTGCAGCCCACTCCGTCGATCGGCGGGGTCGGGATTCTCGACAACCTCCGTGTCATGCAGACCATTGCCCTCAAAGGCGCCGGCCACGCGCTGGTGCGGATCGGGCATACGCGGGGGCACTTGGGCGCCTCCCTCTATCTGCGCGAGACCGAGGGGCGCGAAGACGGCGCCCCGCCGCCCGTGGACCTGGCCGAGGAGCGCCGCAACGGCGACTTCGTCCGCACCTTCATCCAGACCGGCAAGTCACTGGCGTGCCACGACTGCTCGGACGGCGGCCTGCTGGTCGCGGTGGCCGAGATGGCGATGGCGGGCGGTATCGGCGCGACGCTCGAAATCCCGACGGGCGCCCTGCCCCCGCACGCCTTCCTGTTCGGCGAAGACCAGGCGCGCTACGTGCTGGAGGTTGCCGAGACCGACCTCGCCACCCTGCTGACCCATGCCGAGAACGAAGGTGTGATTGCCCGCCGCATCGGAACCACCGGGGGCGCTTCGTTGACAGGCGTTGGGGGGTGGGCCATATCCGTCGGTGAGCTAAAGGCCGCCAACGAAGCGTGGCTGCCGGCCTATATGTCTGGAAACGCTTAAGATTCTGAGGGCAGCCCAATGGCGATGAAGGCCGATGAAATCGAGCGCCTGATCAAGGAGGCATTCCCCGACGCGGTCGTGAAGATCGACGACCTGCGCGGCGACGGTGACCACTACGCCGCGCGCGTGATCTCGAAGGCGTTCGTAGGCGTGCCGCGGGTGCGCCAGCACCAAATGGTATACTCGGCCCTCAAGGGCCGCATGGGCGGCGAGCTGCACGCACTGGCACTGCAGACCGAAACGCCCAAGTAGGAGGAGAACCGATGAACGACACTACCACCGGCAATGCGGTCCACGACCGCATCCGCCAGGAGATCAAGGACAACTCCGTCGTCCTGTTCATGAAGGGCACGCCTGCCTTCCCGATGTGCGGGTTTTCCGCCGCGGTGGTGCAGGTGCTCAACAACATGGGCGTGCAATACAAGGGCATCGATGTGCTCACCGATCCCGGTCTGCGCCAGGGCATCAAGGAATTCTCGGACTGGCCGACCATCCCGCAGCTCTTCGTGAAAGGCGAGTTCATCGGCGGCTGCGACATCGTCCGCGAGATGCAGACGTCGGGCGAACTGAAGACGCTGTTCACCGACAAGGGCGTTGCGACGAAGGCCGCCTAGTCTGCGACCTCCGCGACCGACGAAGAAGGGCGCCCATCGGGCGCCCTTCTTCGTTTGCGCTATGCGGCCGGCTGCGGAGCGCGCTGGCTCGCGACCAGAAACAGCACCGCCCAGGCCGCAAAGATGCATGCGCCGCCCAAGACGAAGGGCGTGTGGATGTCGAGCACGGCGGCGCCGACCCCGCCAATCGCTGGCGCCAACGCGGCGCCGAGCGCCATCAGAGACCCGTTGATGCCGAGGGCGACGCCCTGGCGCTCGCGCGGTACCGCGCGGCTGATGAGGGCCGGCATGTTGGCCATGGTCAGGCCCTGCGGGATGGAAGTGAACGGGATCAACGCGATCACCAGCCACCACGTCGGCATGAACGAGAAGACCACCATGCTGGCCGCGACCGTCAGCATCGAGACACGCAGGATCGCGCGTTCCGAGAATCGGGTCGTGAGCAGGCGAAGGACGACGAGTTGCGCGAAGGTGACACACAGGCCGACGGCGGCGAATGCCATGCCGACCTGCGTGGCGTTGAAGCCGAGCTCGTTCACCAAAAACACGCCGTAGAACGGCGGCAGGAAGCCGAACCCCAGCAGATAAAGGAACGAGGCGGCATAGAGCGTGCGCGTGTCGACGTCGCGGACTGCGGCCGCGATGTTGCGGGCGCCCTTCCAGATCGTGAAGGCCGTCCGCGCGGCGGCGGCGCGCGTGTTGGTCTCGCGCAAGAAGAGCCCGACGAACAGGACGTTGAGCGTGCCCAGCGCGCCCGCGACCCAGAACGGCATCGCGGGATCGTCCGTGAACCCAGCAATCCAGCCGGACAGCAGCGGCCCTAGGATGAACCCGATGCCGAAGGCCGCGCCGATCAGGCCGAAGTTCTTGGCGCGGTCCTGGGGCGCGGTGACGTCGGCGATGGTCGCCTGGGCGATGGCGGCGTTGCCGGCGGCGATGCCAGCAATCGCGCGCGCGAAGAAGAGGAGCCCGATCGACTCGATCTCGACGCCGATACCGAACAGGACCTGTGAGGCCGCCAACACCCCGACGCCTACGATCAAGAGGCGCTTGCGCCCGAACCGGTCGGACAACTCACCGGCGATCGGCGCCGAGATGAACTGCGTCACGCCCCAGAGCGCCATCAGCACTCCCGCCATCAGGAACTGCATGCCCTGCGAGTACCCATCCAGCAGGAACGCCGGCGAGGACGGGTCCGTGAGCAGGATGGGCAAGATCGGGATCACCATGCCGAACCCGATCATGTCGAGCAGCAGGGTGGCGAACAGGACGGGCAGCACGCGCGGTTGCGAGTTCATCGACGTTGGGGACTCCAAACGAAAAGAGCCGCGGGGGAGACCCGCGGCTCTGTACCCAAGCTTCGCGCGGCGCGACTAGCGTGAGTAGAACTCGACGACCAAGTGCGGCTGCATCTGCACGGGGTACGGGACCTCGGCAAACGACGGGATGCGCAGGAAGGTGCCCTTCAGGTTGGCTTGGTCGACCTGCAGGAAATCCGGCACCTCGCGCTCGCCCGACTGGGCGGCCTCGAGAACGCCGGCGTTCTGTTGCATCTTCGGCGCGACCTCGACCACGTCACCCGGCTTCAGCATGTAGCCGCCGACGTTGACGCGCTTGCCGTTGACCCGGATATGGCCGTGGTTGATGAGCTGGCGCGTGGCGAACACGGTCGGCGCAAACTTCATGCGATACACGACGGTCGACAAGCGGCGCTCCAGCAGCCCGATCAAGAACTCGGACGTGTCGCCCGGCAGGCGGATCGCCTCGCGATACAAGTTGCGGAACTGACGCTCGCCAATCTCGCCGTAGTAGGCCTTCAGCTTCTGTTTGGCGGCGAGCTGGTTGCCGTAGTCCGACAGGCGGCGGCGGCGCGCCTGACCATGCTGGCCGGGGCGATAGTCGCGGCGGTTGATGGCGCTCTTCGGCCGGCCCCACAGGTTGACGCCCAGGGCGCGATTGATCTTGTACTTGGACGTGGCGCGTTTGGTCATGTGGTCCTTGGCTGGCGGCCGGGGTCGCGGCCCTTTTCGAGCCGTGGCCTTGGCCACAATAGGTGCTTATTCGCCCGGAAGACCGTGGCCCTCGGGGCGCGGGTACTTAGCCCACGGGGGTCTGCCTTGTCAAACCAAGGCTGGGCCGGGAGGGGCGCGAATTGCTCCACAGCGGCGGGCCCGCACCCGTGCTTAGCTGGGCCATGGTCACCTCCACCGCGACCCTCGGCCTGATCCGCGAGGCAATCCACGCGCGCCGCCAGGTGCGGTTCATGGCCAACGGCAACGAGCGCGAGTTCTCGCCCCACGTGCTGGGCACCAAGGACGGGTCCTGGCGGGTGTTCGGCTGGCAGTCCGGGGGCAGCTCGGGCACCAAGCTGAAGGCGGGCGGCGACTGGCGCTGCTTCGCCCTCGAGAAAGTCACCGCCCTGCGGGTGACCGAGGAGCCCTGGTCGATCGGCGACCCGACCGGGGAATACGGCTTGAGCTGCATCAGCCTGATCGATACCGCCGCGGACCTCGAGTACGCGTCGACGTCGCTGCAGCGCACCAAGCGGCGGCCGCACGAAATCTAGGTCCGCTTGCGCTTGGGGCTGCCCTCGGCGAGCGCCTTGATGATGCCGCGCAGGGTGCGCACGTCCTGCTCGCTGAGACTAGCGCGCTGGAACATGTTGCGGATGTTGCGGGTCATGCGCTGGGCTTTCTCGTTGGGCCAGAAGAAGCCGGCGGCGTCGAGCTCGCTCTCCAGGTGCAGGAACATGTCCATCACCTCTTTGCTGGACGCCTTGCCCGAGTGGCGACCACGGCGGCGCACGGGGCCCCGGCTGCTCGGCTGGTCGCCGTGGCGGAACCACTCGTAGCCGATCAACAGCACGGCGTGGGCGAGGTTGAGCGACGCGAAGCCCGGGTTCGCCGGGATGGCGATCACGGCGTCGGAGATGGCGAGCTCGTCGTTGTGCAGGCCGGTGCGTTCCGGCCCGAACAGCACGCCGGCCGCCTCGCCCTTGGCGACGTGCGCGCGCAGGCGCTTGGCGCCCTCCTCCGCCGTCAACACCGTCTTGGCCATATCGCGCGGTCGCGCCGACGCGGCATACACGAACTGCAGGTCGGCGATGGCGTCGGCGGTGCTGCCGTAGACGCGTGCCCCGTCGGTGACGGCTTCGGCGCCGGAGCTGGATGCGATGGCCTTTTCGTTGGGCCATCCCTGACGCGGCTCGACCAGGCGCAGGTCCGAAAGGCCGAAGTTCAGCATGGCGCGCGCGGCGCTGCCGATGTTCTCGCCGAGCTGGGGTCGCGCCAACACGAAAGCCGGACCGCCGAGTATCAGCGACTGGGTGCGATCGGTGCCCGCCATGGCTATGCCGCCTGCACCCGCGCGGCGCGGGGCCACGCATAGAGGGCGAGCGCCGCCCAGATGCAGCCGAAGGTCACCATGTCCGCCGTTGCGAATGCCTCGCCGAAATAGGTCACGGCGAGGACGAATTGAATCGAAGGCGACAGGAACTGCAGGATGCCGATGGTGGCAAGCCGCAGCCGCCGCGCCGCCGCGGTGAACCATACCAGCGGCAGGGCCGTCGTGATGCCGGCCAGCACCAGCGCCAGGCTGAGGCCGACGTTGTCGCCACCGAATACGCCGGCGCCGCCGGAAAACGCCAGGTACGCGACGGCGAACGGCGCCAGCCACAGCACCTCGATGGTCAGGCCTTCCAGGGACGACGGCTGGGCGATCTTGCGCAGGTACGAGTAGATCGCGAACGAGCTGGCCAACCACAGCGCGATCCACGGCCACGCGCCGAAGGCGACTGCGTGGTTGACCACGCCGGCCAACGCCAGCGCGACCGCCGCCGACTGCTGCCAGGTGAGGCGCTCGCGCAGCAGCACGATACCGAGCAGCACGGTGAACAGCGGGCTGATGAAGTAGCCGAGACTCGCCTGCAGCACCTGCTCGCGGTTGACGGCGAAGATGAAGCCGAGCCAGTTCGACGCGATCAGGAGCGCCGTTGCGGCGAGGAGCAGCAGCGCTTTGCGATCGACGAGATGCACGCGCAACAGCTGCGCCCGGTCCTTGATCCAACATAGGACCAGCACGATCGCCAGCGACCACAGCGCCCGGTGCGCCAAGACCTCGCCGGGGGGGATCGGCCGCAGCACATCGTAGAGCAGCGGAATGAAGCCCCACACGGCGATGGCGGCGAACGCATAGGCGACGCCGGCGCGCGCCGGGGATGTCTCGCTCACAGGGCTAGCGACGGAACTGCTTTTCGAGCATGTCGACCACGTTCTCGGCATCGCCGAGATCGCAGTCCGGGGCGCGCTCGGCGCCCACTTCGGATTCCATGCGGCGCAGCATGGGCTCGGTCTCGCGCACCGCCATGATGGCGGGATTCAGGAAGGTGGTGGCGGCGAACGACAGGCCGTTGTGCGGCGCCAGCATGCGCAGACCGCTGCGCGCCTCCTCGTAGCTCGCATAGAAGCTGATAATGCGCAGGACATAGGCCGACGGCAGCACGCCGACCTTGTCCACCAGGCGCTCGAACAACACCGGCGCCGGTGGCATGTTCTCCGAGATGAACTGCTCGCCGAGGTCGGCCTGATGACGCATGGCCTTGTCGGCCACCAGGCGCGCCACGACCGCGACTTTCTCGCGCAAGACGACGATCTCGCCGTAGAGCGCGGCCAGGATGGCGCGCGTCTCGTTGAGGCGGCGCTCGGCCTCGCGCCGGCGCGTGATTCGCGCGTTAGTAACGTAGGCAACCACCAACAGCAGGAAGCCGGTGAGGATAGCGATGCCCTCCTGCCAGTCGCGGACGACGGCAGCAAACTCCTCGAAGGACGGGAGCGCAGACACGACCTACTCGGCCGCCTTGATCACCGCGGCGGGCGCGCCCGAGCGATAGAGCTTGTAGACGATCGAGTCGAACAGGGCCTGGAACGACGCGTCGATGATGTTGGCGGAAACGCCGACGGTGCCCCAGCGGTGCCCCTTGGCGTCGCGGCTCTCGATCATGACGCGCGTCACTGCGGCGGTGCCCTGGGTGAGGATGCGCACCTTGAAGTCGACAAGCTCGAGGTCGGCGAGGTAGGCGGAGTACTTGCCGAGTTCCTGGCGCAGGGCGTGGTCGAGAGCGTTGACCGGGCCGTTGCCCTCGCCCACCGACAGCAGCGTCTCGCCGTCGACGATGCTCTTCACCATCGCGTCGGACGTCGTGACGAGGTCGCCGCGCTGGTTGTAGCGGCGCTCGACGATCACCCGGAAGCTCGCCACATGGAAATACTCGGGGATGCGGCCGAGGGCGCGCAGCGCCATGAGCTCGAAGCTCGCCGGGGCATCGTCGTACGAGTACCCCTGGTGCTCGCGCTCTTTCATATCGGTGATGAGGTTGGTGAGGCGCGCGTCGTCCGGCGCGACCTCGATGCCGACCTCCTTCAGCCGCAGCACGACGTTGGCTTTGCCGGCCTGATCCGACACCAGCACATGGCGCCGGTTGCCGATCGTCTCGGGCGGCACATGCTCGTAGGTGCGCGGATCCTTGGCCACGGCCGAGCCGTGTAGGCCGCCCTTGTGCGCAAAGGCGGCATCGCCGACGTAGGGTGCATGGATGTTGGGCGCGCGGTTCAGCCGCTCGTCGAGCAGGCGGGAGACGTGGGTCAGTTGCTCCAGGCCGCCGCGCGTGACGCCGGTCTCGAAGCGCTCGGCGAAGTCTTTCTTGAGCAGCAGCGTCGGGATGATCGAGACGAGGTTGGCGTTGCCGCAGCGCTCGCCGATGCCATTGAGAGTGCCCTGCACCTGACGTACGCCGGCGCGCACCGCCGCGAGGCTGTTGGCCACCGCGTTGTCCGTATCGTTCTGGGCGTGGATGCCGAGGCGGTCACTCGGGATATGCTTCGTAACTTCCGTCACGATGCGCTCGACCTCGTGCGGCAGGGTGCCGCCGTTGGTGTCGCACAGCACGATCCAGCGCGCGCCGGCGTCGAGCGCGGCACGCGCGCAATCGAGCGTGAATTTCGGGTTGGCCTTGTAGCCGTCGAAGAAGTGCTCGGCGTCGAGCATCGCTTCGCGGCCGCGCGCCACGGCTGTGGCGATGCTGTCGCCGATGAGCTTGACCGCCTCGTCCAACGTCGTGCCGAGGGCGAGCTCGACCTGCCAGTCCCAGGTCTTGCCGACCAGACAGGCCGCCGGTACCTCGGCGTCGAGGACTGCCTTGAGACCGGGATCGTTGGAGGCGCTGCGACCGGGACGGCGCGTCATGCCGAACGCGGTCATCTTGGCGCGCTTGAGCTTGGGCGGTGCGGCGAAGAACGCGGTGTCGGTCGGATTGGCGCCCGGCCAGCCGCCCTCGACATAGTCGAGGCCGATGCCGTCGAGCGCCTCGGCGATGGCGCGCTTGTCCTCAACCGTGAACGCCACGCCCTGGCTCTGCGCACCGTCGCGCAGGGTCGTGTCGAACAGGTAGAGGCGTTCGCGCTTCACGCGCGCCTCCACGTAGTTCCCTTGGCCGAGTCCTCGAGCACGATCTTCCTGGCTTCCAGTTCGGCGCGGATGCGATCCGCTTCGGCGAAGTTGCGGGCCTTCTTGGCCGCGGCGCGCTGGGCGATGAGGGCGTCGATATCGGCCTCGCCGGCCCCTGCCCCGCCACGAAACCACGCCTCGGCGCCTTTGGCGAGGACCCCCATCACGGCCGCCGACCCCTTGAGGGCCGCCTGGGCGCCGGCGTCGCCCGCCATGCCCCGGTCGGCGAGGCCGTGCAGGCGCGCGATCGCCTGGGGCGTGTTGAGGTCGTCGTCCAAAGCCGCCAGGAATTCCGGGTCCGGCTCGCCCGGCGCCGCGTCGCCGGCGGCGCGATACCAGCGGTCGAGCGCCTTCTTGGATTGCTCGATGACCTCGTCGGTCCAGTCGAGACCCTGGCGATAATGCGCCGATAGCAGAGTGAGGCGGATGGTCTCGCCGTCGTGACGCTGCAGCAGGTCGTTGGCGGTGACGACGTTGCCCACCGACTTCGCCATCTTCTCACCGCGCACGGTGATGAAGCCGTTGTGCACCCAGGTGCGCGCCAGCGGCGCGCCGTCGTGGGCGCAGCGGCTTTGGGCGATCTCGTTCTCATGGTGCGGGAAGATCAGGTCCTGGCCGCCACCGTGGATGTCGAACGTGCGGCCGAGATACTTCTCCGCCATCGCGGAGCACTCGATGTGCCAGCCGGGACGGCCACGCCCCCAGGGGCTATCCCAGCCCGGTTGTTCCGGCGTCGAAGGCTTCCACAACACGAAGTCGGCGGGGTCGCGCTTGTACGACGCGACTTCGACGCGCGCCCCGGCGATCATGCCGTCACGATCCTGGCGCGAAAGCGCGCCGTAGTTCGGGTCCGACGGCACGTGGAACAGCACCGTGCCATCGGAATCGTAGGCGTTGCCCCTGACGACCAGCGTCTCGATCATCGCGATCATCTCGGCGATGTGCTGGGTGGCACGCGGCTGCATGGTTGGCGGCTGCACACCGAGAGCCTGCATGTGCTCCTGATAGGCGGCGGCGGTGCGGGCCGTCAGGCTGTCGATCGCCTCGCCGTTGCGCTTGGCGGCGTCGATGATCTTGTCGTCGACGTCGGTGATGTTGCGGACGTAGGTGACGCGTGCGTAGCGGCGGCGCAGCACGCGATAGAGCAGGTCGAACACCACGGCCATGCGGGCGTTTCCGATGTGGGCGAAGTCGTAGACGGTCGGACCGCACGCATACATGCCGACCGAGTCCGGCTGCATCGGCCGGAACGGCTCTTTCTGGTGGCTCAGAGTGTTGTAGAGGACCAGCGCCACGTCACGTACCTCGGCTGAGGCGGGCGAGCGCGCGGGCGCGCCCAATCAGGGGCAACAGCATCTTCATCTCCGGACCCGTATCGCGGCCCGTCAGGGCTACGCGCAACGGGTGGAACAACGCGCGCCCCTTGGTTCCGGTAGCACCGGCAACTGCGCCGGTCCAGGCCGACCAAGTGGCGTCCGTCCATGGCTCGGGCGGCAACAGCGTGGCGGCTTTGGCGACGAAGGCCGCGTCCGCGGCGGGCGCCGGCAGATCCGCCACCGTCACCACGCGTGCCCATTCCCGCGCGTCGGCGAGCGTCGTGAGGTTGCCGCGCACGGCGAGCCAGAATGCCTCGGGATGGGGAACTCCCATTTCTTCGACATGCGCGCGCACCACGGCGTAGGGCAACTGGTGCAAGACCTTGGCGTTGAGGACGCGCAGCTCGTCCGGGTCAAAGTGGGCCGGCGCGCGGCCGAAGCGGGTGAGATCGAAGCCGGCAACCAGGTCCTGCAGGTTGGAACGCGGTTCGATGGGGTCGGCGCTGCCGAGGCGGGCGAGCAGGCTCGTGATCGCCAACGGCTCGATGCCTTCGTCGCGCAGGTCCTCAAGACCCAAGGCGCCGAGGCGCTTGGACAGCTTCTCGCCTTCCTTGCCGACCAGCAGCGCGAAGTGCGCAAACGTCGGCGGCACTGCCCCGAGGGCGCGAAACAACTGGATCTGCGGCACCGTGTTCATCAGGTGCTCGTCGCCCCGGATGATATGGGTGATGCCGAAGTCCACGTCGTCCACGACGGACGTAAAGACATAGAGCGGCGTGCCGTCCTCGCGCACCAGCACCGGGTCGCTGAGGGTGGATGCCTGGATCGACATGTCGCCGTGGATGATGTCTCTCCACGCGACGTCCTCGGCGTCGAGCCGGAAGCGCCAATGCGGCTTGCGGCCCTCCGCCTGCAACACGCCGCGCTGCCCGTCGCTGAGGCGCAGGGCGGCCCGATCGTAGATGGGTGGGCGTCCAGCGTTGAGCTGGGACTTCCGCTTGAGCGAAAGCTCTTCGGGCGTCTCGTAGGCCGGATAGACGCGACCGGAGGCCTTGAGCACCGCCAGCACCTCGCCATAGCGCGCGAGGCGCTCGGACTGTCGCTCGCGCCGGTCCCAGCCGAGGCCCAGCCAGCGCAGGTCGATCTCGATGCCAGCGACGAACTCTTCGCGCGAGCGCTCGGCGTCGGTGTCGTCGTGACGCAGCAGGAACGTGCCGCCGTGGCGGCGCGCGAACAGCCAATTGAGCACCGCCGGGCGCGCGTTGCCCATGTGCAGTCGCCCGGTCGGCGACGGCGCAAACCGCACGGCGACGGGCGCGGTCACGGCACTTTCTTCTGTAGGGCCGGTCCCTCGCGGAACCGGTTGGTGATGGGATAGCGGCGGTCGCGGCCGAAGGCGCGGCGCGTCACGCGCACGCCGGGCGCGCCCTGGCGGCGCTTGTGCTCGCCGCCGTAGAGCAGGCTCTCCACCTTGACGACGGTGGCGAGGTCGTGGCCGCGCGCAACGACGGTGGCGACAGGCAGCTCGTCCTCGATCAGGGCGCGCAGGATGTCGTCGAGCACGTCGTAGGGCGGCAGCGAGTCGCTATCCTTCTGGCCGGGCTTCAGTTCCGCCGTCGGCGCCTTGGTCAGCATGTTGTCGGGGATGACCTGGCCTTTGGGACCGAGCCCACCCTGCGGCACGTTGGCGTTGCGCCAGCGGCACAGTCGGTAGACGTCGGTCTTGTAGACGTCCTTGAGCACCGAGAACCCGCCCGCCATGTCGCCGTAGATGGTCGCGTAGCCGACCGCGAGCTCGGACTTGTTGCCGGTCGTGAGCAGCAGGTAGCCGAACTTGTTCGACAGTGCCATCAAGGCGACGGCGCGAGTGCGCGCCTGAATGTTTTCCTCGGTTACGTCGGCGGGTCGGCTGCCGAACACGGCCTTCAGCATTTGGTTGAAGGCGTCTACCGCCGGGTGGATCGGAATCGTCGCCAGGCGCGCGCCGAGCAGCGACGCGCACTCCTCGGCATCAGTGAAGCTTTCCTCCGAGGTGAACTCGGACGGCAGCAGGACGCCATGCACGGCGTCGCTGCCCAACGCATCCGCGGCGATAGCGGCGGTAAGGCCGGAGTCGACGCCGCCGGAGAAGCCGAGGACGACGCCCCGGAAGCCGTTCTTGCCGGCGTAGTCGCGCAAGCCGGCGACCAGCGCCTGGTACAGAGGCGCAGGCTCGCTGCGATGCGCGGCAACGGCGCCGGGCGCGCATCTCCAGGCGGTGCCGGACTTCGACCACTTGGTCACAACCTGCTCGGACCGGAACGCAGCTGCGCGCACCACGACCTTGCCATCGGCATTGAGGACGAACGAGTCGCCGTCGAAGACGAGCTCGTCCTGGCCGCCGACCTGGTTGACATACAGGAGCGGCAGGCCGGTCTCGCTCACCCGCTTCGACGCGGCGGCCAAGCGATCGGCCTGCTGCCGGGTATCGAACGGCGAGGCGTTCATCACCACCAGGATCTCGGCGCCCGCTTTCTTGAGCGCGGTCGCCACCGGTGCCGTCCACATGTCCTCGCACACCAGGAGGCCGAGCTTGACGCCCTTAAAGAGGATCGGCGCCGGCATGGGCCCGGCCGCGAACACGCGCTTCTCGTCGAACACCGTGTAGTTGGGCAGGTCGTGCTTGTACTGCAGCGCCGCAATCTTGCCGTCTTGCAGCAGGAGAGCCGCGTTGTAGAGGCGGCCGTCTTCCGCGTTCCACGGCGCGCCGACCAAGAGGGCGGGGCCCCCCGCGGTCAGCAGCGCCAACCGCTCGATGCTCTCGCGCACGGCCAACTGGAAGGCCGGGCGCATGACCAAGTCCTCGGGCGGATAGCCGGCGACGGTGAGCTCGGGCGCCACGACCAGGTCGGCGCGCGCGGCGGCCGCGTCGCGCAAGGCCGTGCGCAGCCCCTCGACGTTGCGATCGAGGTCGCCGACCGTCGGATTGAGCTGCGCCAGGACGATGGAGAGTGCGTCGGCCATCACAGTCGAGGTCTAGGTTGCCGGTATGGAGGATATCCCGCAAGCCAAGCGCACGGGCAGCAGGTCGCGTCGGACGGATCGCCTCAGGAGGCCTCGGCCACCTTGGCGGGGGCCGCGCTGCGTTGCGCCTTCAGCATTTCCGCCACCAGGAACGCGAGCTCCAGGCTTTGGGAGGCGTTGAGGCGCGGATCGCAATGGGTGTGATAGCGGTCCGACAGCGAGCGCTCGGTGATCTCCTGGGCGCCGCCGAGACACTCGGTGACGTCCTGGCCGGTGAGCTCGAAGTGGACGCCGCCCAGGCGGGTGCCTTCGGCGCGGTGCACCGCGAAGACATCGCGCACTTCGCCGAGGATGCGATCGAACGAGCGCGTCTTGTAGCCGTTGTCCGACGTGACGGTGTTGCCGTGCATCGGGTCGCAAACCCACCCGACCTTGCGGCCCTCGCGCTCGACGGCGCGGACCAACGGCGGCAGATGCTCCGCCGCCTTGCCGGTGCCGAAGCGCGTGATCAGCGTCAGGCGGCCGGGCTCGTTGCGCGGATTGAGGATCTCGATGAGCTTGAGCAGGCCGTCGGCCTTGGTGCTCGGGCCGACCTTGCAGGCGATGGGGTTGGAGATGCCGCGCAAGAACTCGACATGCGCGCCGGTGAGGTCACGCGTGCGATCGCCGACCCACAGCATGTGCGCCGAAGTGTCGTACCAATCGCCGGAGGTCGAATCGACGCGGGTCAGCGCCTCCTCGTAGCCGAGCAGCAGCGCCTCGTGCGACGTGTAGAACTCCGTCTCGCGCAGGCCCTGAAAGGTCTGCGAGTCGATGCCGCACGCCTCCATGAAGGCGAGCGCCTCGGTGGTGCGGTTGGCGAGGTCGCGGAACTTCTCGCCGACCGGCGAGCGCTCGACGAAACCCAGCGTCCAGCGATGCACGCGGTGCAGGTCGGCGTAGCCGCCGGTCGCGAAAGCGCGCAGCAGGTTGAGCGTCGCCGCCGACTGGCTATAGGCGCGAATTTGGCGCGCCGGATCGGGCACGCGCGCCTCCAGCGTGAATTCGATGCCGTTGACGATGTCGCCGCGGTAGGCGGGCAGCTCGACGCCGTCGCGACGCTCGGTCGGCTGGGTGCGCGGCTTGGCGAACTGACCGGCCAGGCGGCCGACCTTCACCACGGGCACGGAGGCGGCGAACGTCAGCACGACGGCCATCTGCAGGATGACGCGGAAGGTGTCGCGGATGTTGTCGGCAGTGAACTCGGCGAAGCTCTCCGCGCAGTCGCCACCCTGGAGCAGGAAGCTCTTGCCCTCGGCGACGTTGGCGAGATGCGCCTTCAGCTTGCGCGCCTCGCCGGCGAACACCAGCGGCGGGTAGCGGCGCAATTCGCCCTCGACGCGCGCCAGCGCGGCGGCATCCGGAAACTCCGGTGCCTGCGCTGCGGGCCGGCTACGCCAGCCGTCGGGGCTCCAATTGCGCTTCATCGTTCTCTGTCCGTACGCATGGTGGCGCGGCCTCTAATACGCCCGATTGGCGTCAAATTGCCAGCGGGTCTGGGCCGCGAGAAGTCCCTGGGGCTACCTGGGGCGCCGGGCCGCCGCGGTCAAGCCGCGGGCTTTACCTTGGTGCGCAGGAGGACGAACTCCTCGGCGGCGCTAGGGTGCAGGGCCACCGTCGCGTCGAACTGGGCCTTGGTGGCGCCAGCCGTGAGAGCCACCGCCAGACTTTGAATGATCTCGGGCGCATCCGCCCCGACCATGTGCGCCCCCAGCACCCGGTCGGACTTGGCATCGACGACCAGCTTCACCAGGGCGCGCTCGTCGCTGCCCGACACGGTGTGGCGCAGCGGCCGGAACGAAGACTTGTAGATGTCGACCTCGTGGCCCTGGGCGCGTGCTTCCGCCTCGGTCAGACCCACGGCTCCGACTGCAGGCGCGCTGAACACCGCCGTCGGCACCATCGCATAGTCGAGGCGCCGTCCACCGGCGCCGAACAGCAAGTCGGCGACGGCGCGACCCTCGGCGATTGCCACGGGTGTGAGGTTGCGCCGCTGGGTGAGATCGCCAATCGCGTAGATGTTGGGAACGCTGGTGCGCGAATCCGCGTCGATGGCGACGGCGCCGCGCGCGTCCAGGGTAACGCCGGCGTCGCCCAAACCGAGGTCCTCGGTGTTCGGGGTGCGGCCCATGGCGAACAGGACGCCTTCGGCGGCAAGCACCTCGCCGTTGTCGGTAGTGGCCAGGACGGTGTCGCCCTTGCGTCCCAGGCGCAGCACGCGGCCGCCGGCACGGAAGGACACGTCCTTCTTGCGCAGCTCGTCCGTGACGAAGGCGCGCACGTCTTCGTCGAACCCGCGCAGGACCGCCTCGCTGCGGTGCACGACGGTGACCGCGGCACCGAGGCCGCGGAAGATGCTGGCGAACTCGATGGCGATGTAGCCGCTGCCGACGACCAGCACGCGATTGGGCAGGCTCCTCAGGTCGAATGCTTCGTTGGACGTGAAGCCGAGGTCCGAGCCGGCGATGTCCGGCACGAACGGGCGCGCACCGGTGGCGAGGAGAATGTGCTCGGCACTGATGCGCTCGCCGTCGATCTCGACGGTGTGGGCATCGAGGAGGCGCGCGCGGGCGCGCAGGAGGGTGACCTGGCCTTGGTCGAGCAGGCCCTCATAGACCTGGTTGATGCGCTGGATCTCGCGGTCCTTGGCGGCGACCAGCTTGGACCAGCGGAAGGCGGGTTTCGCTTCGTCCCAGCCGAAGCCGACCGCGTCGCGGAAATCCTCGCTGTAGTGCGACGCGTACGCGAACAGCTTCTTCGGGATGCAGCCGCGGTTGACGCAGGTGCCGCCGACGCGCCCCATCTCGACGATGGCGACGTTGGCACCGTGCAGCGCGGCGCGGCGGCTGGCCGCGACGCCGCCCGAACCGGCGCCGATGACGAGGAGATCGTAGTTGCTCACGGGGCGGACCCTACACTACCGGGCCGAAGATGTAGGCATTTCACCGGATGCCCGCGCGACCAACCCACTCCTATCTTGCGAGCAGGATCCAGGAGGTTGGATGCGCACGATCGTCTTGACCCTATGCGCGGTAGCGGTCATAGCCAGTTTGGCCGCTTGCGCCACTGCCGAGCAGCAGTTGGCCGAGGACCAAGCGACCTGCGAGAGCTACGGCTTCAACCGCGGCACGGACGCCTTCGCCAACTGCCTGCTGGTGCTCGACCAGCAGCGCAAAGGCGGGCCGCCGCGGGTGACGTTCGGGGTGGGAGTCGGGACGACCTTCTAGGCCGGTCGCTACTCGACGGTGACTGACTTGGCGAGGTTGCGGGGCTGATCGACGTCCGTGCCCTTGTGCACGGCGACGTGGTAGGCGAGCAGCTGCACCGGGATCGCGTAGAGGATCGGCGCGACGAACGGGTCCACCGTCGGCAGCGTCAGGCTGCGCCAGGCGAGCGTGCCCCCCGCCTTGACGCCGCGGGCGTCGGAGATCAGTACGACCTTGCCGCCGCGGGCGATGACCTCTTCCATGTTGGACATGGTCTTGCCGAATACAGCGTCGCTGGGAGCCAGCACGATCACCGGCACCGTCTCGTCGATGAGCGCGATCGGGCCGTGCTTCAGCTCGCCCGCCGGGAAGCCCTCGGCGTGGATGTAGGAGATCTCTTTCAGCTTGAGGGCGCCCTCGAGGGCAATCGGCGCGGACGTGCCGCGGCCGATGTAGAGGACGTCGTCCGCCTCGGCGATCTCGGCGGCGAGGCCGCGCAGGGTCTCGTCGTGATTGAGGACCTCGGAGGCGCGCGCCGGCACCTCGGCGATCGCGCCGCATAGGCGCGCCTCGTCGTCTTTGTCGAGGGTCCCGCGCGCGACACCCGTGGCGATGGCGAGGCACGCCAGCACGACGAGCTGGCAGGTGAATGCCTTGGTCGAGCAGACGCCGATCTCGGGGCCGGCCTGGGTGCGCAGGACCACGTCGGCCTCGCGCGCCATGGTGCTCTCGGCGACGTTGACCACGGTGACCACGTGCTGGCCGTGCTCGCGCGCATAGCGCAGCGCCGCGAGCGTGTCGGCGGTCTCACCGGACTGCGAGACGAAGACGGCGAGGCCGCCCTTGGGCAGCGGCGCGCCGCGGTAGCGGAACTCCGATGCCATGTCGATCTCGACCGGCACCTTGGCGATCTGTTCGAACCAATATTTTGCGACCGCGCCAGCGAGGTACGCCGTACCGCAGGCGACGATGGTGATCTTGGGCACCGCCGCGAGGTCGAACGGCAGCTCCGGCAGCATCACGGTGCGCGTCATTGGATTGAAGTACGTGTTCAACGTCTCGCCGATGACGCTCGGCTGCTCGTAGATCTCTTTCTGCATGAAGTGGCGGAAGTTGCCCTTCCCCACTTGCGCGCCCGAGACCGCCGTCAGGCGGATGTCGGCTTTGACGGCGGCGCCGTGCGCGTCACGCACCTCGGCACCATCGTGATGCAAGACGGCCCAGTCGCCGTCGCGCAGATAGGTGACCTTGTCGGTGAACGGCGCCAATGCCATGGCGTCGGAGCCGAGGTACATGGCGTCCTCGCCCCAGCCGATGACGAGCGGGCTGCCGCGCCGCGCTGCAATCAGAAGGTCGTCGTGGCCGGCGAACAGGATGCCGAGGGCGAAGGCGCCCTCCAGGCGATCGAGGGAGGCGCGCGTCGCCGCCTCGGGCGACAGGCCTTTGCCGAGGTAGTGGGCGATGAGCTGCACCGCGGCCTCGGTGTCCGTCTCGCTCGTGAAGACGTGACCGGCGGCCGTCAGCTCTTCGCGCAGCTCGCGATAGTTCTCGATGATGCCGTTGTGGACGAGAGCGACTGCGGGTGTGGCGTGCGGATGCGCATTGGTCTCGTTGGCGACTCCATGGGTCGCCCAGCGCGTGTGGCCGATGCCGGTGGTGCCGTCGAGCGGCTTGGTGCGCAGGAGCTGTTCGAGGTTGCTGAGCTTGCCCTTGGCGCGGCGGCGCTCGATGCGCCCGTCGATCAGGGTGGCGATACCGGCGGAGTCGTAACCGCGGTACTCGAGACGCTTCAACCCTTCCGACAGAACGACCGCCGCATCCGCCTTACCGACAACACCTACTATTCCGCACATCGACTCAGTGTTCCTCTTTGATTTTGTCCTTGGCGGTGCCGGCGCTCTGGTTGCGCGCCTCGCGCCGCTCCTCGGCCCAGCCGTCGATCTCGCGCTGCGGCGGACGCGTCAGGGCCAGCGCGCCGCTCTTCACATCGCGGGTGATGACGCTGCCGGCGCCGATGACGGCGCCCTCGCCGACCTTCACCGGCGCTACCAGCGCCGTGTTGGACCCGACGAACGCGTGCGCGCCGATCTCGGTCTTCGACTTGGTGTAGCCGTCGTAATTGCAAGTGATGGTGCCGGCGCCGATGTTGGCGCGCTCGCCCACCGTGGTGTCGCCGAGATAGGTCAGGTGATTGGCCTTGGCGCCCTCGCCCATAACCGTGTTCTTGGCCTCGACGAAGTTGCCGATGCGCGCACCGGCCTCGAGCCGCGTGCCCGGACGCAGGCGCGCAAATGGCCCGACGCTGGCGCCGGGGCCGATGGACGCGCCTTCGATGTGGGAGAACGCCCGGATCGTGGCGCCGTCGGCGACGGTAACGCCCGGGCCGAACAGCACGTTCGGCTCGACCAGGACGTCGCGGCCCAGGCGTGTGTCGTACGAGAAATAGACGGTGCTTGGATCGAGCAAGGTCGCACCGGACGCCATGGCGGCGGCGCGCAAGTGATCTTGGACGATGGCTTCGGCGGCGGCGAGCTCGGCGCGGGTGTTGACGCCGAGCATCTCGCTGATGTCGCCGCGGATCACGGCGCTCGGACGTCCACCCTTAGCGGCGATCTCGACGACGTCGGTGAGATAGATCTCGCCCTGGGCGTTGTCGCTGCCGACCTTGCCCAACAGGTCGAACAGGAGTTCGCGGTCGCCGGCCATCATGCCGGAGTTGCACAGGGTGATGGCGCGCTCGGCCTCGTTGGCGTCGCGAGCGGAGACGATGCGCACGAGACTGCCGCGCTCGTCGAGCACCAGGCGGCCGTATTCGTGCGGCAGCGGCGCCTCGAAGCCCAGCACAACCACGGCCGGACGATCGTCGGAATGCAGCGCGTCGATCATGGCGCGCATGGTCTCGGCTTTGAGAAAGGGCGAGTCGCCATACAGGACCAGCACGTCGCCATCGAACCCGGCCAGCGCCTCGCGGGCGCGCAGCACGGCGTCGCCGGTGCCGCGGGCGTCGTTCTGGACGATGGGCATGGCGCCGGGCGCCGCGTGGGCGACTGCCTCGCCGTCGGGGGCGATCACCACGTAGGTGCGCTCGGGCTTCAGATGCGAAAGGGTATCGACCAAATGGCCGAGGATCGTGCGCCCGGCCAGGCGGTGCAGGACCTTGGGAAGGTCGGATTGCATGCGCGTGCTGCGGCCGGCGGCCAGCACCACGGCGGCGAGGGGCCGCTGTGATCGCTGCTGCCCAGATGCAGTTTTTCGATTGGTCATCGGCGCAAGGCTTGTCTATACCACGGTCGAACGGCGGCGGGGACCGGGGCGATTCGACCTTGCCATACGCTTCCGGCACCGGCCAAGTCAGGTTTAGGCACGAGGTCCATCAGTGCAATTCCCGGGGAACGCCGTCCTTTTCGATCTGGATGGGACGCTCGTCGATACGGCCGCCGACCTTGCCGGCGCCGTCAACCGCGCCTTGAAGACCATCGGCCGGCCGCCGGTCCCGATCGACGTAGTAAAGAGCATGATCGGTGGCGGCTTTCCCAACCTGGTCATGAAGGCGCTGGAACACACCGGCGGACCCCTGCCCGAGGCCCAATTGGCCCCGTTCGTAGAGAAGTCGCGGGACGACTATGAGGCGCACGTCGCCGACAGCAGCAAGCTCTATCCCGGCGTTGCCGAGGCCCTGCGCGCCCTTTCGATGCGCGGGACGTTGATGGGCGTTTGCACCAACAAGCCGCAGGGCCCATCGAAGAAGCTGCTGGCGGCTCTCGGGATCGACAAGTACCTGCCGGTGCTGGTGGGCGGCGATAGCCTGCCCGTAAAGAAACCGCATCCCAAGATGGCGCAGGAAGTGCTCAAGCGCCTCAACGCGTCGGTCGACTCGGCGGTGCTGGTGGGCGACAGCGAAACCGACGTGAAGCTCGCCCGCGCCGCGAAGTTGACTGTGATCTTGGTCGAGGGGGGCTACTCGGAGACCCCCGTAAAGAGCCTTGGCGCAGACCTCGTCATTCGCACGATGGCCCAATTGCCGCAGTACCTGCGCGTGGGCTGAGCGTCGCAACGTAAAGTACGTGAGAAATACGTGTCTCAGGGTCGGCGGCTTTGCGCTTTCTTGACTTTGGCGGGCGGTGACACGACTCTTGGTTCCTACCGTTCGCATCGGTACGGGGTTGTAGCTCAGCGGTAGAGCGCTCGTTTCACATGCGAGAAGTCCCTGGTTCGATCCCAGGCAGCCCCACCACCGCCTTGTCCTAGGACCTCCCGCCCGCCCGCTTCTGGCAGCACCTGCCAGCCGGCGCCTTCGTCGACGACGCAGGCGGTTCCCGGCGGATAGACGTAGCGACCACCGTCCGCCGCGATCGAGATGCCGGCGGCAAACGTCATCACCACCGACAGGGCGCCCGCGGGGTCCGCGGCGATCTCGAAGAGATTGCCGGCATCGGTCACCGCGTGCGCGACGACGCGCCTGTTCTCCTGCTGCTGCAGGTCCGTGAGGAGCCGCGCGCGCTCGGCGCACGGCGGCGCCGCGCCGGCATCCGCCGCGAGCAGCACGGGGGCAAGCGCGAGGCTGAGCCAGATGCGCGTCATGGGCCGACGCCCCGCCACTTATCGAAGCTGCGCGCGCCGGTGTAGCCGAGGTAGCCGGCGCCAAACAGCCACCACAGGCTTTCCGGCATTTCCGCAGCCATGACGCTGCCGCGGCAATCGTCGCGCCGTCCTACTTCGACCCGAGCGCCGACATGCTCCGTGCCGGCGACTTCATTCTCGTCAACCTGATCGGCGAGAAGGCCACCGGCGGTGGCTTGCTGGCGGTCGAGTCGGTCCACGACAAGACCGTATGCGTCGCTGCGGTCGCGGGCCCCTTCCCGCCGCGAACGTCGGGATAGCGCTCGGAGCTAGTGGAAGTCACGGGAAGCAAAGCCCGTTGCCGCCGCCTCCGGCAGCGGGGTGAAGCCGGGTGCGAGCGGCGGCAGCGGATCCTTGAGCGCATTCAGGCGCGAGGACAGATCGACCACGCGATTGGCGATGACGTGGATGACGATGCCCTCGCGTTGCATGCGTCCCGTCGCCGCCACCACGCGGCCGCCCAGCACTGCCTTGCGGTACTTTTCGAACGTCTTTGGCCAGACGATGAGATTGGCAATGCCGGTTTCGTCCTCGAGGGTCATGAAGATGACGCCGCTGGCAGTGCCGGGGCGCTGACGGCACACCACCACGCCGGCGACGGTGACGAACGAATCCGGCTTCGTCTCGGCGAGCTGCGCTGCGGCCACCGTGCCCTTGAGGCCCGGGCGCAGCAGCGCCATCGGATGCTCCTTGAGCGACAGGCGGATGGAGCGGTAGTCGGCGATCACTTCTTCGCCTAATCCGGCGCGCGGCAGCGCCACCACCGGCTCCGCGAATTCCGGAGAAACCGTGACGGTGGGCGTGATGATCGGCGTGGCTGCAAACAACGGCAGCGGCGCCACGCCCAAAGGCCGCACCGCCCACAACGCTTCGCGCCGGGACAACCCCATCGAGCCGAACGCGTCGGCATTGGCGAGTCGTTCGAGCGCCGCCGGCGCCAAGTTCGCACGCCGCCACAGATCATGCGGGTCGCGGAACGGCATCTTGCCCTCGCGCGCTAGGACCAGCTTCGTCATGTCGTCCTCGCGCAGGCCGTCGACCTGGCGGAAACCCATCCGCAGTGCGTGTCCCTCGCTGACACGTTCCAGCGTGCAGTCCCACTGGCTGTGGTTGACGTCGACCGGCAGCACGCGGCCGCCGTGGTCCTGGAGATCGCGCACGATCTGCGCCGGGGCGTAGAAGCCCATCGGCTGCGCGTTGAGCAGCGCGCAAGCGAACACCGCCGGGTAGTAGTGCTTGAGCCACGACGAGGCG
This sequence comes from Rhizobium sp. Q54, assembly GCA_945904955.1. Classification (GTDB taxonomy): domain Bacteria; phylum Pseudomonadota; class Alphaproteobacteria; order UBA2966; family CAIVPW01; genus CAIVPW01. Next base: position 2,474 of record CAMDPO010000019.1, on the reverse strand, counting down.
TAGACCAGCAACGCGAAGCTCATCGCGTGCGACTCCGGAAAGCCATATTCACCGAAGCCTTCGATCTGCTTGAAGCAGCGGATAGCGAACTCCTCGGCGTAGCCGCGGCTGACCATGCCGGCGATGAACTTCTCGCGGAACTTGTGGATGGTGCCGTTGCGCCGGAACGTCGCCATGGCCCGGCGCAGTCCATCCGCCTCGCTGGGTGAGAAGCCTGCCGCAACGATGGCGATGCGCATCGCCTGCTCCTGAAACAGAGGCACACCGTGGGTTTTGGCCAGTACGTCGCGCAGATCGAGCGAAGGAAAGGTGATCGCCTCGACGCCCTCGCGACGGCGCAGGTAGGGATGCACCATGTCGCCCTGGATCGGGCCCGGCCGTACGATCGCTACCTCGATGACGAGATCGTAGAAGTTCTTCGGCTTGAGCCGCGGCAGCATGCTCATCTGCGCACGGCTTTCGACCTGGAACACGCCGACCGAGTCGGCGCGGCACAGCATGTCGTAGACCTTGGAATCCTCCGGAGGAACGTCCTCCACCTTCTTCAGCTTGTAGCCGTAATGCTGATCCAAGAGGCCGAACGCCTTGCGGATGCAGGTCAGCATCCCGAGACCGAGCACGTCGACCTTGAGGATGCCGAGCGCGTCGAGGTCGTTCTTGTCCCACTCGATCATGGTGCGATCTTTCATCGCCGCGTTGGCGATCGGCACCACCTCGCACAGCGGACCACTGGTCAGAACGAAGCCGCCGACGTGCTGCGACAAGTGGCGCGGAAAGCCGTGCAGCTTGCGGGTCAGCTCGAGCGCCTGGAACAGGCGGCCGTCGCTGGCGTCGAGGCCGACGGCCGCAGCTTCCTTCGCACCGATGCGATCGCCGCCCCACACCATGCCAACAAGGGCACCGGCGACGTCGGACGACAGCCCGAGCGCCTTGGTCACCTCACGCAACGCGCTGCGCGTGCGATAGGAAATGACGGTGGCCGTCATGCCGGCGCGCTCACGGCCGTACTTTTCATAGATGTACTGGATCACTTCCTCGCGTCGCTCGTGCTCGAAGTCGACATCGATGTCGGGTGGCTCGCCACGTTCGGGCGAGACGAATCGCTCGAACAGAAGGTCGCCCCCGGCCGGGTCCACAGAGGTGATGCCGAGGCAGTAGCAGATGATGGAGTTGGCCGCCGAGCCACGTCCCTGACACAGGATGCCTTGCGAGCGGGCGAACAGCACGATGTCGCGCACCGTGAGGAAGTACGGAGCGAACTTCAGCTTGCCAATGAGCATCAGCTCATGGGTGAGCAGGGTCTGCGCCTTCTCGGAAGTCATCTCGCCGTAGCGCCAGCGTGCGCCGTCCCAGGCGAGCTTTTCCAGGAACGACTGCGACGTCTCGCCCGGCGGTACCGTCTCTTCCGGATACTCGTAGCGCAGCTCTTCGAGACTGAACTTGAGAAGGTTGGCAATCTCGACCGTGCGCGCCACGGCATGCTCGTATCCTTGGAACAACCGCAGCATCTCGCTGGCCGGCTTTAGGTAACGCTCGGCGTTAGCGATGTATGCTTTCCATTGGTTGGTGAGAGCAAAAATGCTTTCTTCAACTTGTTTTTCTTTGCCGCCTTTTTCATCTTTGCCAAGGCGGCCTGCAATAACATCACCCTGTGTGACTTTGTCATATGGTTTAGCGTTGTTGGCTAAGTTGCCGTCGCCTTTGCCTTCTTTGAAATCGTCTGGGAATAGTGCCTTTTGTCTTGCTTTATACGCTGCATCAGCCTTTGGATCGAGATATTTTCTTTTATTGAACTCATCACTACCAACATATCTTGCGCTTGGATAGTTTGATGGACCATCAAGGTCTACAACTGTTTTAGCCGGCTGCAGTGGTTTATCTTGTCCGCCAAATGCTTTTCTTACAGCATTTGTTCCTTTTTGTATCCATTCACCAGGTGTTAATTCATTGTTGGCTATTCTTGCTGCACGTACCGCATTCAATCTATCTGCGTAATCTGCGTCACGCTCGTCGGTGTATTTTTGTCCAGAATCATAACTGCCAGCGTTTTTATTCTGATAGTACTGATTTACTCTTTGACTTTCTGGTCCAGATCCTGTTTGTACAGCATCATATCTTTCTTTATCTTTGCCATACAATTGGTCTGGGTAAGAACCAGTTCTTGGTGGTGAGAATTGATCTAGTTTAACTTCCCATTCCTTGATACCAGCCATTTCTCTCATGCGTTGAATGCTGTCTTCGTACTGGCGGTCATCTTTGCCAAATTCAGCATTTACTGAATCAGGATCCATGCCAGAGATGTCAGGACTCAGACCCGATCTCAATGCAGCATTGACTTCGTCGTTTGACATACTAGCAATGTCAGGAGATGCAGGTCCTAAATCAACTTCTGGACTCATGCCTGATCTTAATGCAGCATTGACTTCGTCTTTTGACATACGAGCAACTTCGGGAGATGCAGGTCCTAGGTCAAT
>CAMDPO010000018.1 GCA_945904955.1 Rhizobium sp. Q54 | reverse complement strand
GCCGTCCTTGGTCAGGTCGAGGGCGTAGACGTAGTTCGGCTTCGGGGACGCGATGTACATCGTGTCGCCGATGACCAGCGGCGAAGCTTCGTGCTGGTCGAGAATGCCGATCTGCATCGTCCAGGCGACCGCCAGGTTCTTGACGTTGGTCGCATTGATCTGGTTGAGGGTCGAATAGTTCCAGCCGTTGTACGTGATGCTCGGCATCACGACGTTGGCCGGATCGGCGGACAACTTCTTCACGTCGTCGTTGGCGAGTGCGTTGCCCGACATGCCCGCGACGGCGGCAAGCGCCAGCGCGGAAGTCGTTACGTTCCACTTGTTCATGTAAGCCCTCCCATTGGGACTTCTAAGGCGCGCACGGGCGCGGCGTCTTCACCGTGCCGTCCGCGATTTCGCTGGAGGTGCTAGAGCGGGGTCCGCGCAAGGCAAACGCCTCGAACGTGATCCGTTTCGCCCCCCCAACTGGTGGGGATTGTCTGCGAAAAACCGAAACGATGGAAGCCTGAGTCTTCCGTGCTCACGGTAGCGTTCCTTGCTCAGGAAACGAGCAGGCACCTCGTGCTAAGGCGAGAGTAAGAGGAAAGGCTAGGCTTCACCACCAATAACGGTGTTGTTTTTGGTGCTGTCAGCGCGTTGCCAATAGAAAGAAGGGGGGAGGACTTGCGTCCTCCCCCCCAACTTAGTTCGCTCGATTTTGCTGTGGCTTAGCCGGGCAGCTTGAAGACGTACAACGTGGTGCCCGAACGGCGGTAGCGGTTGGCGTTATCGGCAGCTGCCGTCGCCGCGACGGCCGTATTGGCGGCCGCCGAACTGGAGATCACGGCGATGTACTGCTTGCCGCCGAAGGAGTAGCTGATCGGCGACTGGTTGTAGCGGGCGCCCGAGCGGAACGTCCACGCGATGTCGCCAGTGCGCGCATTGAACGCCCGCAACACGCCGGCGTCGTTGCCGCCCTGGAACAACAGCCCGCCCGCGGTGGCGAGGATGGGCAGCGCGTTCGAATCGCTGGTCCAGTCCTTGGTCCACACGGTCTTGCGGTTGATGGGATCGTTGGCGAGCAGCTGACCCTGCACCGTGGTCGGCTTGCCCATCACGTCCTTGGCGGGGTTGGTGACGCCGGCGGCGCCGCGCGTCAGGTTGTAGCCGTTGCCCGGCACGTAGTCGCCGCGCACGGCTGCGAGTGTCGAGCAGCTCGTGTTGTTCGGCGTGTAGAGGAGTCCGGTCTGCGGCGAGAACGCGTCGTTGTGCCAGTTACGTGCCGACGTGCCCGGGCAGTAGTAGATCTCGGTGCCGGTGTAGTTGGTGACGGTGGTCGGCGCCGGGTCGTGCTGGGTGTATTTGCGGCGATCGGCAACGTCGGTGAAGAGAATCTTCTCCATGTCGTAGTTCGGCAGGCCGGTCGTCATGTTGACGAAGTTCTGCGTCGGATTTCCCGCCGACGCGTTCTTGAAGATGTCGGAGTACGTGTGCATCCACGGCTCCATCACCAGCTTGCCGTTGGCGCGATCCCAAACATAGAAGAGACCGTTGCGTGCCGCCTTGATGGCGACCTTGCGGGTGGTGCCGCCGATGTTTAGGTCGACGAGCGGCGTGATCAGCGGCTCGTCGAGGTCCCACATGTCGGCCGGCGTCAGATTGTAGGCCCACACCAGTTCGCCGGTGACGGCGTCGCGCGCCATCTGCGAAGCGCAGAAGTTGTTGTGGTAGGCGACCAGGCCGCCGTTGGCGTCGAGCTCGGACTTGCCCCACTCGCGGCGATAGTCCGGGTTCCACGGACCGCAGTTGCCCGTTGAGTAGTAGAAGAGGCCTAGGTCGGGGTCGTGGGTGAAGTAGCCCCAGCTGGTGCCACCACCGCGCTTCCACGAGTCGCCGAACCAGCTGTCGAGCGCCGGGTTGGCGCCGGCCAGGTACGGATAGTTCTTGTTGAAGCGCGAGCCGATGCCGACTTCGTTGTTCGGGCCCATGTTGTACATGGTCCACATGTTGCGGCCGGTATCGATGTTGTAGGCCTGAGTCTTGCCGCGCGCGCCGCGCTCGCCACCTTCGTTGCCGCCGATGAACAGCTTGCCGATGACGATGTTGTTGCCGGCCATGCCTTCACCGCGCGTGATGTCGGTGCCGACGGTGCGCCACAGCTGCTCGCCCGACTTTGCGTCGAGGCCGATGTTCTGGCCGTCGAGGGTCGAGTAGAAGATCTTGTTTTCCGCGTAGTACAGACCGCGGGTCTGTGCGCCGCAGCAGGTCTGCGCGGTAGCGAGCGCCACGTCCATGGTCGGACGGAACTCCCACTTGATGACGCCTTCCTTGGCGAGATCGAGGGCGTAGACGTAGTTCGGCTTCGGGCTGGCGATGTACATCGTGTCGCCGACGACCAGCGGAGAAGCTTCGTGGCTGTCGAGGATGCCGATCTGCAGCGTCCAGGCGACGGTGAGGTTCTTGACGTTGGTCAGGTTGATCTGCTCGAGCGCGGAGTAGTTCCAGCCGTTGTACGTGATGCTCGGCATCACGACGTTTGCCGGATCCTTCGACTTGGCGAGCACGTCATCATTCGCGAATGCGGTACCAGACAATCCGGCCACGGCGATGGCCGCAAGCGACGTCGACGTTTTCCAGTTCGACATGAATTAGCCCTCCCAGGTGCTGTTGATTACGCGCACTACAAACAACAAAGCCGCCAGACGCAGTTTCGGCGCCGGCGGCTTTGTTTCGATGCGGGCCTAGGCCCGCAAATCTTGCCCTCAGCCGCCAGGGCCGCGCTGCGCCTTCACCATGTCGGGCGTCGCGTTGCCGCCAAAGCTGTTGCCGAACGAGTTCATCACGTAGGCAGTGACGGCTGCGATCTCACGGTCGTTGAGTGCGTCGGCAAACGGCGGCATGCCGTGCTCGACCGCGCCGACGAGAATCTGGCTGATCACGGCCCCCGCCGCCTTCATGTAGTCGTTGCCGGCGAGCTTGGGGCCGTCGCCGCCCTGGCCGTTGGCGCCGTGGCACATGACGCAATTGCGGGTGTACAGCGGCCCGCCTTCGCGAATCATCGTGGCTTGGTCGGCTGCCTGGGCGAGCTGCAGGTAGCCACCACCAGTCAGTGCCGGCGCTTGCTGCTGCGGCAGTCCGATAGGCCCGGCTGCGATCAGCCCGAGCGCGCCCGTCAGGGTCATTGCGATTGTCAGCGGTAGCTTCATTGGCCCGAGTCCTCTCGCCACGAAAAAAGTTGCTCACGAATTGATTGGCCCCGCCGATGGGCGGAGCGCGTCATGAACATATATGTTAGTACACGGCCCTGGCTGGGATAAAGCCTAGTCGGATGAGGCGCCGGTCGCTGGGCCGATCGGTTTGGGGGAGGCTGCGGAGGCGCGCTGCACCGGTGGTGGTGGATGCGGTGGTTGTTTGCATCCAACCAGGGCCTATGCGAGCATCGCCCGCCGCGACATCAAGAGTGCATAAGTTTGTCCATGAAGCAGGCTACTTCCGCCGGAGCTGAGCCCCCGGCTGCGCCCAATGGCGCGACGGACGCCCGCCTTGCCGGCGTCGTGGAACGGCTCGGACGCGCCCGCCAACGCACGGCCTACGGCACGTTCGTGACCATCGCGACCGGCGGCGTGCTGGTCGCGCTCACGCTCTTTTGTTTGCTCGAGCTGATGCACGGCCTGCTCGGCTCGCTGGCACCGTGGCTCGCCTTCGACAACGTCGCCGTGCCGCAGTGGCTCGCCGCCTGGCGCCCGGCGCCGGTGCCACAGCACCTGATGCTCGCCATCGACGTCGCCGTCGTCGTCATGCTCATCGCTCCCGCCGTCGCACTCCTGCGCCGGCCCGCGATCAACAGCATGGCGCGCGCCGCTGACGCCAAGTTTCAGCTGCATGAGAGCGTAAGCACTGCGCTCGAAGTTGCCGCTGCGCCCAATCGTCACGCCGGTATCGTCGGCCAGGCGCTGCTGGAAAGCGTGCAGGCGCGCGCCGCCGCGGTCGTGCCGTCCAATCTCGTCCCGGTAAGCCTGCCGCGCGTCGCGCTCGGCGTGCCGGTGCTGATCGCCATCGCTGCCCTTCTCTCGGTGGCGCCGCCGCCGCCGCTTCTGCAAGAAGCCTGGGGCGCACTGCGTGCGTCGCCCGAAGTCGGCACCATCACCGAAGCAGAACGCGATGAAGCCGCGGTCACCCTGCAGGCGATTGCCGCGATCCTCAAACAGGACGGCGAGGACCGCGCCGACCCGCAGCTGCAGCAGATCGCCCACGACCTCGAGCAGCTCGGCAAGCAACTCGCCACGACGCCCGGCATGGGCATGCAGGACCTGGCCGAGGGGCTCGATCGCCTGATGGCGCGCGCCACCGAAGCCTACGCGCGCGTCGGCGAGCAGCCGGACGCGCCGACCAACTTCGGCCGTATGATCGGTGCCGTCGCCACCCAGCTCGGTGCGAATCGCACGAAGACCATCGCGGCCGGCGCCCGCGCCATGCAGCAGCAAGAAGGCTGGAACCGGCCCGACAACCCCTTTACCGGCCTCTTGACCACGCGCGACGAGTACAACGGCCCCGGCCGCGACGATCCGGCCGACATGGTGCCGCCCGCGCAGGTGCTGGGCGATGCCGGCGACGGCCGCTTCGGCGCCGAAGGCGACGGCATTGTCGACGCGATCGGTGACGGCCGTGCTCCCGACGACGACGTCTATGGACCGGATGGTCCGGGCGGTGGCGGCGGCCCGATGGGTGAGATGGTCGGCGGCGCCGACGGCGAGGGCCCCGGCGACTTTGCCGGCAAGGGCACCACGGGCAAGCTGTTCGGCGAATACGCCGCTCGCCTCGGCCTTACGGCCGAACACGAGGTCATGCTGAAGAACGCCGCCGGCGGCGGTGGCCGTCGCACGCGCTTCAACCTGCCGCCGCAGATGGGCGGCGACAATCCCGACCTCGGTGGGGCTCCTGCCGTCGCGGGCGCTTGGCGTCCGATGCAGGAGCATGAAGTTACCCGCACGCCGCTACCGGCCACGGCGCGCGATGTCGTCAGCCGCTACTTCCAAGCATTGATGGCGGAGCGCGGGAAGTGAGCTTGCTGGCCCCGGGCTGGCTCGTTCTAGGGGCGCTGATCGGACTTGTGCTGGTTCTGCACATGCGCCGGCGGCGCCAGCTGGACGTACCCAGCGTCGTCCTTTGGCGTCTACTCGAGAACACCGTTGCGCCGCGCCGCGCGTTGCGGCGTCCGCCGCCGAGCCTGTTGCTGTTCCTGCAGATCGCGGTGATGGCGCTCGTCGCCTTCGCTCTCGCCCAGCCCATCCTGTCCAGCGGCCGCAGCGGCACGCAGCACACGATCTACGTGCTCGACGCATCGGCCAGCATGCGCGCCACCGACCAGGTGCCGTCGCGCTTCGATGCAGCACTCGCCCGGCTGGCCGGTCTTATCGAGAGCGACACCACCGGTACCGGCGCGCGCGTCTCGCTGATCACCGCCGGACCCGAGGCGCGCCTCCAGGTTGCGCGCCAGGCCGAAGCCGCCGGCATCCTGCCCATCGTGCGCAGCCTGCGCGCCGGTGACGGCAACGCCGACTGGCGCGGCGCCGCGATCCTTTTGCAGTCGCTCGTGCGCGCCGATGAGGCGGCCGAGATCGTTCTCGTCACCGACGGCGCCGACGCCGGCGTGGCCGAGATCACGCGCGCCTTCCCGGGCGTCGCCGTGCGCCGCGCGCTCGTCAGCGGCAACGATTCGAGCAACGTCGGCCTGACCGCACGCTTCTCGCCCATCAACGCCGAGACCGGCGACTGGCGCGTCGAGGGCCTGGTGCGCTTCAGCGGGCCGACCCCCGACACCGCCACCATCGAGGTGATGTTCCAGCCCGCCGGTGTCGACGGCTTCGTCGAGCTCACAACGACCAACGTCGCGCGCATCGACGCGGACACGCCGTTCAGCAGCGAGCTGCGCCTGCCGGGCGCAGGCGTCGTGCGCCTGCAGCTTGCCAATGACGCCGGCCCGCACGACAACGCCGTGCACTTCGCCGTGCGCCGCGAACCGGTCAAGGCGCGCGTTCTTTATCTCGGCGCGCCGTCCGTGCCGCTGCTCGCCGCGCTGCAGTCGATCCATTACGTCGAGGTGGTTGCCGCCGACGCGCTGCCGCCCGACGACCAGACCTTCGACCTGGTCATCGTCGACGGCGTGACCCTGCAGCGTCGCCCCGAGACCAACACGCTGTGGGTTGGGACCGCGCATCTCGCGTCCCAGACGCCGCCGCTTCCCGTGCCCGATCCCTATGTCACCGGCTGGGAGCGCGACCATCCGCTTGCCGACCAGGTCGATTGGACCGCCATCTCGCCCGAGGTCGGCTTCCGCGTGCCGCGTCTGCCGGGCGCCACCGTGCTTGCCGAGTCGGGCGGCCTGCCGCTCGTCCAGGCGCGCACCACTCCGTTCGGCCGCGAGGTCCAGCTTGCGTTCCAGATCGACGACACGGGCTGGTCCGATCGCTCCAGCTTCCCGGTGTTCGTCACCAATTTCGTGCGTTGGCTTGGCGTCGACCTCGGCGCCGTGTCCGAAACGAATTGCCAGGTCGGCGTCCTCTGCCCGCTGCCGGCGCGCTTCCTGAGCGCGCGCATCGTCTCTCCCGGCGGCGCCGAGCAAACCCTGATCAGCACGGCAGGCGTCGACTTCCTCGTACCCGGCATGGAGCGCGGCTTCGCGCCCGAGCGCGCCGGCATTTACCGCGTCGTCACCCCCGATGAGACCCGTCTCGTCACGGTGGCCGCCGCAACGACCGGCGAGACGTCGCTCGCCGCCTTCGAAGACACCGCCACCGATGAGGTCGGCGCCGGCAACTCCCTGCGCGTCTGGTGGTGGCTGCTCGCTGCCGCCCTCGTCATCCTGCTGGTCGAGACCTGGATTTCCGGCCGCGGCACCGAGCAGTTCCTGCGGCCGGAGGCTCTCGGCTCGTCGCGCGCGCTGTCGTCGCGCCGCCGTCTGTTGCTTGGCCTGCGCGTCGCCGGCATCGCCGTCCTGGTCGGCGCCTTGTCCGGCCTGCCGCTGCCCTCGCGCGTGCCCGCCGAAGAACTCGTGGTCGTCGTCGGCACCGATTTCGGTACCGACAAGCGCAACGTCGATCGCGATCGGCTGCTCGCCGAGATCGGCACGCGTCTCGCGGACCGTGGCAACGACGTCAACGCCGGCGTCGTCGTCGCCGCCGCGCCGCCGCGCGTCGCCGTCGACATCGGTGCGGGTGGCGAGTGGCGCGAAGATCCGTTCCGCACGGTCGCCGCCGGCACCAACCTCGAGCGCGCCACCAACCTCGCTGCGGCGATGCTGCGCGCCGATCGGCCGGGCCGCATCGTCCTCGCCACCGAGGGCAACGAGACCGCCGGCGAGATCGCTCGCGCGCTACCCGGCCTGCGCGCGCGCGGCGTCGCCGTCGACGTGCGGCCGCTCACCGAGTTGCCGCCCGGCGAAGTGCTGGTCGAATCGGTTGGCGCGCCGGCCCGCGTCTATCGCGGCGACACGTTCCTGCTCGACGCCGTCATCTACGCCCAGGCGCCGCAGAGGGGCGTCTTCACCATCTATCGCGGCGGCGAGGCCGTGCTCGAGAACGAGGTCGACCTCTTGGCCGGCCGCAACCGCGTCGAGACCGCCGTCAACGCCGGCGACGCCGGCACGCTGCTGCTCGAAGTCGCGGTGCGGGCGCCGCGCGACACCTTCGCCGAGAACAACAAGAACGGCGCCATCGTCACCATCGCCGCTAATCCGAACGTCGTCGTCATCACCCAGGATCTGATCGTCGGCGAGTACTTCCAGCGCGCCATCGCCGTGCAGGGGCTGACCGCCAAGGTCATCACCCCGACCCAGGCGCCCAAGAAGCTCGACGACTGGTTGCAGTACGACAGCGTCGTGCTGATGAACGTCCCGGCGCTGGCGCTCGACACCACGCAGCAGGAGCAGATCGAGGAGCTCGTCTCGGTCCACGGCAAGGGCCTGTTCATCCTCGGCGGCGAGACCTCGTTCGGCCCGGGTGGCTACTTCGGCACGCCGTTCGAGCGCATGTCGCCGCTGTCCTCGCGCATCCCACACGAGACGCCCAAGGTCGCCCTGGTGTTCGTGCTCGACCGTTCCGGCTCGATGTCGGCTGCCGCGGATGAAACCGCCCGCCTGACCCGCCTCGACGTCGCCAAGGAAGCGACGCTGACAGCGGTCAGTCTCCTCAACGACGACGCCCGCGTCGGCATCGTCGTGTTCGACGGCGAGGGCTACGTTCTCGTTCCGCTACAGCAGCAGAAGGACGAGGCTGCCATCGAACGCGCGCTCGGGCCGCTCATCCCCGGCGGCGGCACGTTCATCTTCCCGGGCCTCGAGCTTGGCGTCAGCATGATCGAGCGCGTCGATGCCTCGGCGAAGCACATCGTGGTGATGACGGACGGCCTGTCGCAGGAGGCGAACTTCGCTGCGCTGATCGCGCGCGCCAAGGCCGCCAACATCTCGATCTCGGCGATTGCCATCTCGAGCGCCGCCGATCCGCGCCAGCCGCAAGCCATCGCCGAGGCCGCCGGTGGCCAGTTTTATCACACCGAAGATATGCGGGCCCTGCCCAGCATCCTCAGCCAAGAGACGCTGATGCTGTCGAGCTCGCCTGTGAAGCAGGTCATCGCTCCGGTGAACTGGGAGAACCGCGACGCCGACTTCCTCGCCGGTCTGCCCAACGTCCTGCCGCCGGTGCACGCCTACATTCGCACCACGGCGCAGCCGCAAGCCGACCTGCACATGACCGTCACCGACGACAAGGGCGAGAAAGAGCCCTTGATGGCGAGCTGGCGCTACGGCAACGGCCACGTCCTGGCGCTCGCCACGCATGGCGCCGGTCTCGGCACCGAGGCGTGGATCGATCTGCCCGAGTACCCGCTGATGTGGTCGCAGGCCATTCGTCACTTCCTGCCCGACGCCAAGGGCCCGGGCGTGCACGTCACCCTCCAGCGCCAGGGCGACGACGTCCAGGTCGCGGCGGATCTCGTTGCCACCAACGGCACGCCGATCGTCAATCGCGCGGTCGTCGCCACCGGTCCGGAAGGCGTCACCACCACCCTGCGCGAGGTCGGCGGCGGCCGCTACGAGGGCATGTTCGTCGAGGTTCCGACCGGCGCGTTCCGCGTCGAGGTCAAGGCCGGCGAGCTGGTCGGCGAGACGTCGACCTACATCGCCTATCCGGCGCGTTACGACTTCGCGCGCTCCGACTTCGACAAGCTGCGCGCGCTCGCCGGCATGAGCGGCGGCCGTCTGCTGCCGGGCGAGCAATCGGTGTTCAGTGACGCGATGGAATGGATCGCCGCTCCGGGCTGGCGGTTCTGGGCCATCATCGCACTGTTGTTGTTCCTGACCGACTTGACGATCCGCTACGCGCCGAACCTGTTCGGTTTGTTGCGGCGCTCGTCTGACAATCGTGCCGTCGCTGCGGCGTCGGCCTAACTTCACGAAATTCGGCCAGTGGGTTTGGCTCAGGGGGAGCGAGGAAACAAGATGGCTACGATGCAAGGCAAGGCCGGCGGCGCCGGCGATATCGACACCGTTGCGCTTGAGCGCCTGCTCGAGCAGCTGCGCAAGGCGCGTGACGAGATGGCCCGCGCGGTCGTCGGTCAGAAGGACGTCGTCGAGCAGCTTCTCATCGCGCTCATCTGCGGCGGCCACGTGCTGCTCGAAGGCTCGCCCGGCGTCGGCAAGACGCTGCTGGTGCGCACCCTCGGCGGCGTTGCGGGCCTGTCGTTTGCGCGCGTGCAGTTCACGCCCGACTTGATGCCCGCGGACATCACCGGCAGCCTTGCGCTGATCCCGGACGAGACCGGCCGCACCAAGCTGCAGTTCCAGCCCGGACCGATCTTCACCCAGGTTCTGCTCACCGACGAAATCAACCGCGCCACGCCGAAGACCCAGTCGGCGCTCTTGGAGGCCATGGGCGAGCGCACGGTCACCGCGGCCGGCCGCTCCATGGAGTTGCCGAAGCCGTTCTTCGTGCTCGCCACCCAGAACCCGATCGAGCTCGAAGGCACCTATCGCCTGCCGGAAGCCCAGATCGACCGCTTCCTGTTCAAGAGCCTGGTGAACTATCCCTCCGAGAACGACCTCGTCGGCATCTTGGACCTCACCACCGGCGCCGATCAGGTGGTGCCGAAGCAGGTGCTCAACGCCACCGACATCCTCGCGCTGCAGCGCTTGGTGCGTCAGGTGCCGGTTGCCGCGCACGTCACGCGCGCGATTGCCCGCTTCGCCCTCGTCACCCAGCCCGACCGCAAGGACGGCCCGGCCGAGGTGGTGAAGTACCTGCGCTTCGGCATCAGCCCGCGCGGCGCGCAATCCTTGATCCTTGCCGCCAAGGGCCACGCCCTGCTCGCCGGCCGCTACAACGTCGCGTTCGAGGATCTGAAGGCGATCCTGGCGCCGACGCTGCGCCACCGCTGCCAGCTCAACTACGAGGGCGAGGCCGAGGGCATCAACGCCGACGCGCTGCTCAACCGCCTGCTCGACGCCGAGTCGAAGAAAGCCGCCTAGTCGTGAGCTACGCGCCCGCGCCGACGCTTCTCAGCCGACTGACGCGTTCCAAGCTGCTGCCACGCTGGCAGGCGGCATCGGTCGGCGTCGGCGAACGGCGCTCGAAGCAAAAGGGCGCGGGTATGGAATTCGCGGATCACCGCGAGTACCAGCCGGGCGACGACTTCCGCTACCTCGACGTGCACGTGCACGCGCGCCTCGGCAGGAACTACATCAAGCAGTACGACATCTATCGGGCGCTGCCGATCAACATCATCGTCGATAGCAGCCGCTCGATGGACTACGGCGAGCCCAACAAGTTCAAGCACGCCATGGGCATCGCGGCGGCGCTCGCGTTCATCGGGCTGGCCGGCGGCGATCGCGTCGAGATCGGCGTCGGCAACGGCGACAAGCTCACCTGGTCGCCGCGCTTCCAGGGCGTCATGCGCAGCCAGGCCATGTTCGACTGGGCCAACGAGCAGAAGCCGTCGAACCGGGGCGCCTTCGCCGGCACCCTGCGCGGCGCGCTGCGCCACTTCACCGACAAGGGCCTGGTGATCGTGCTCAGCGACTGGTGGGGCGTGAATTTCAAGGACGAGGTCTCCCTGCTCGCGGCGACCGGCCAGGAAATCTGGGCCATGCACATCGCCGCGCCCGAGGAGATCGACCCGTCCCTGATGGGCACCGGCGAGGTGCGCCTGACGGACGTCGAGACCGGCCAGGAGGTCGAGATCGCCCTCGATGCCGGCACCCAGGATCGGTACCGCAAGGGCTTCCACGCCTGGCGCGAGCAGCTCGCCGAGCAGTTCGCCCACGTCCAGGGCCGCTACATGCTGCTGCCCACCGACAAGCCGACCGATCGCCTCTACCTCTACGACTGGCGCTCGCTCGGCCTCATCGGCTAAGCGAAAAACGCAAGCAATTGAGCGCTGTTCAGTACCCGCGCCCGGTGCTATGGGCGAGGGGAGGAGCGTGCGTGCATGGGTCGCAGAGCCGATCACACCCCGGAGCAGCTGCGCGCGCTGGTGCTCGACGCCGCCCGCAAGATCGTCGCCGCTGAGGGCGAGCGCGCCCTGACCACGCGGCGCATCGCCCAAGACATCGGCTACACCAGCGGCACCCTCTACAACGTCTTCAAAGATCGCGACGACCTGATCCTGGCGCTCAACGGCGCCACCCTCGACGAGCTGTTCGCCGCCGTTAGCGGCACCGCGCGCGGTGCCGACGTCGAGAAGCGCCTGCGCGCCCTGGCACGCGCCTACATCGGCTTCGTGCGCGCGCAGCCGCAGCTGTGGTCCCTGATCTTCGAGCACAGCCGTGCCACGCCGGAGCCCGACTGGTACCCGCCCAAGGTCGCGCGCGTGTTCGGCGTGATGGAGGAGACGCTGGCGCCGCTCTACGGCGAGGCCGCCCGCCGCGACTGCGCCCAGGCCGCCCGTATGCTGTGGGCCAGCCTGCACGGCATGTGCGTCCTGGAATCCAAGGGCGCCCTCGCCATGCCCGCCACCACGCTGGTCGACGGGCTCATCCGCCATTTCATCGCCGGCCACGAAGTGCTCGCTGGCGGCGGCCGCCGGAAGGCCTAGCCCGCCGCGCGCCGGCGGAAGTACCAGTAGAAGCCCAGCAGCAGCGCAACTCCCAGCAGCGAGCCGGGCGGCACCGCCTGCAGGAATGCCGTGGCGTTGCGTGCCACCTCGGCGACGAACGCGCCGCTGCTGGCGCCCAGGATAATGCTCAGGAACAGACACAAGATAACGAGCAGGGCGGCGGCCTCGACGGCCAGCCATCCTGCTGTGCGGATCCGCTCGACCATGGCGGTACCCTCGATGGTGGTGGTGTAGATGGGGCGGGGTGTGAGCCCCGCCCCCGATGTTGCCTCAGACGGTCAGGACATCGACCGTTTGCTGAACAGCCACAGCACGATGCCGAGCGCGATCAGCCCGGCAAGGCCGCTCTGGCCGAGCTGGGTGACGATGTTCGTGATGTTGCCGACGATGTTGCCGAAGAACGGCAACGATCCACTGCTGACCAAAATCGAAGCGACGATACCAAGCGCCAGCAGCATCAGACCGACCTCGGTCAAGCCGCCGATCCAACCTTTGATGGTAGAGAGCGCGTCCATCGTGTCTCCCTCGTACACACAAGGCCTGCGGGGCGCAGTATATCCCCAACACAAGGAGTGGTATACCCCCTGTCACTAACCACACTTTGTAGGGCACGGCGGGCACAAAAAAGCCCGGACGATCCGGGCTGCGGGCGACGCGCGGGGGACGCTATTTCTGCTGTCGGCCCGGCTTGTCGCTCGCGTCGCGGCGGCGCCAGAAGCGTCCCGACATCGACCAGACGATCGCATCGCCCGACAGTGTCTGGAACGCGTCCACCACCGGCGGCATCAGGAACGGGTCGCCGTCCTGGTCATAGCCGACGTGCGGGGCGCCGTGCATGCGATCGACCTCTTCGGCGGCCGCGGCCGAATAGAGCCGCCCGCGCCGCTCGACCTCGCCGAGCATCCATGCCGCAATCGCTTCTGGGGATCCGTTCATCGCCGCGGCTGCCCTCCGCGCGGCGATCATACTCCGCCCGGGTCGCGCCCGCCTAGTTCCCGCGCGCCGCCAGGTTCGCGGCCGGTTCCGGCTCGTCCAGCAGCGTCTCGATCACCGCCCGTATGCGCGCCGGCGCATCCACCGTATGCAGGTCGGAAAGGCGCGGGTCATAGAGCGTACGCACCAGCAGGATATCGGCGGCGGTCGGCGTTGTGCGGCGGGCGAGCACCGACGCCACGCGCTCGTCCGGGTGACCGAAAATGCCGAACACGTGCATCAGCTCGTGCCACACGCACTGCTCGCGATTCGCCGGGTCGAGGTCGTCCGGCATCGCCACCGTTGCGCGCAATAGGGCAGGGGAGTCGGCGCGCGATAGCACCGTCGAGTAGCAGAGCAGGTGCTCCTCGAGATAGCGGCCGGCTTCACGGTCGCCGCCCATGGTCGTGACGATGCGCGTGTATTCCTCGCGCGGCACGCTTTGGATCAGCACGTTGAAGCCTTGCTCCGGCGCTGCCACCACCGCCACGCCGATTCCGGACCAGCCGGCGAACGACTCCGCTGCCTGACCGACCAACGGCCGCAGCTCCTCGGCCAGGCCTCCGTTCAAAAGGATGCGCACCTCGTTGCGCCAGATGCGCAGGGGGAACGGCTCCGCCCCCACCGCGATGCGCACGAAGGTCTCGGTCAGCACCTCGGCGCTGGCCGCCTCCTGCGGCGCCGGTGACGCCGGCGCCAAGACCCACGCGAGCCCCACCACCACGCCTGCGGCAATCAGCGCGCCGCCGACCGCGCCTGCCATCCGCCGTCTGAAATTTCCCATTGGCCGACGCTAGCACGCGGCCCGCGCACGCCACCCTCAGGCAAATCCCCGGGGTGCGTCGGAGCAACGCGAGCCCGCCGATCTCGCCAGCATCCTGCAGACGATTTGCGCCGAACCGACGACGGCCCGGGCGTGCCAAAGGAATTGCGCGATTGCGTCTTCGACGCCGCCGCGCCCCTCGACGTCGCACGCCCGCTCGGCGAGCGCGGCGGCTCTGGCCTCGGCCTGTCGATCGCCTACCGCATCGCCCAGGACCATGATGGCACCGTCGTGCTCGAGGAAAGCGCGCAGGGTGGTCTGGCTGCCAAGGTGTGCTTGCCCGCCTCCGTCACGTAACCGTCATACGCGGAACTGCGTCACACACCGCGGCAACACGCCGCAACACTCGCAACGAAACTTCACATCGTGCAATGCGCCCCTGGTACACGGGACGTCGAGTTGCGCCACTTGTCGGCGCACGCCGAGTGTCGCGCCCCCGTCGGCGCGCGAGTTTGTCGCGCCCCCGTCGGCGCGCGAGTTTCAAGGGCGTGCTCTTGAGTCCGCTTTCCCCACGCGAAGACCATCAGGCCAAGCTGGCCCGCGCCACTCTGCACCAGGAGCGCGGCGAGTTGGCGACCGCGGCGCGCCTCTGCCGCGAGGTGCTCGCCACCAATCCGCTGCACGCGGAAGCCCTGCACATGGCCGGCGTGCTCGCCGCCATGCAAGGCGACGCGGCGGAGGCCGCCACGCTCCTCGGCCGCGCCGTCCAAGCCCAGCCTACGGACGCCCGCGCCCACATGAATCTCGGCAACGCGCTCCTCGATCTGCGCCGCCCCGCCGATGCGCTGGCCGCGTTCGACCGCGCGGTCGCGCTCGATCGCAGCAAGGCGTCGGTCTTCTACAACCGGGGTGTCGCCCTGGCCGACCTGCGCCGCCACGCCGAGGCGCTCGAAAGCTACACGCGCGCCGTGGCCCTCGATCCGGATCACGTCGAGGCCCACTTCGGCATCGGCAACATGCAGACCGTTCTGCGCCGCCCCGCGGCGGCCCTCGCTGCCTACGACCGCGCCCTGGCGCGGGCGCCGCGCCGCGCCGACCTCTGGGTGCAACGCGCCAACCGCCTGCAGGAGCTCGGCCGCTTCGCCGAGGCGATCGTCGGCTACGCCCGCGCCCACACCTTGGCGCCCCACGATCCCGCCGCGCCGTTCGCCGCAGCGCTGTGCCACCTCATGCTCGGCGAGTACGAGCGCGGCTGGCGGCTGTATGAGTGGCGCCTGCGCCGGGACGACATGCGCCCGACGCTGCGCCTGTTCGCCGAGCCGCTGTGGCACTGCCACGAGCCCGCCGCGGATCGCACCGTGCTCCTCCACGCCGAGCAGGGCTTCGGCGACACCATCCAGTTCTGCCGCTATGCCGACGTGGTCGCCGACCTCGGCTGGAACGTCGTGCTCGAGGTCCAGCCCGAGCTCGTCACCGTGATGCGCTCTCTCGCCGGTGCCCACACCGTCGTCGCGCGCGGCGAAGCGCTGCCGCCCTTTGACGCACAAATGCCGCTGCTCGGCCTGCCGCTCGCCTTCGGCACGACCGTGGCGACGATCCCCGCCCATACCCCCTACCTACGCGCCGAGCCCGCTCGCGCCGAACGCTGGACCCAAATCCTGGGACCGCGCACCCGCTCGCGCATCGGCGTCGCCTGGAGCGTCGGCGGCACCGAGCCCGGCGACCCGCGCGCCATTCCGCTCGGCCAGTTCGCCGCGCTGTGCACCGGCGGTGCCGACTACGTCAGCCTGCACAAGGATATCGGCGACGACGACCGCGCCACCCTCGCGGGCCTCCAAATTCGCACCGTCGACGATGAGATCGCCGACTTTGCCGACACCGCGGCGCTCATCGCCGCGCTCGATCTCGTCATCACGGTCGATACCGCCGTGGCGCATCTCGCCGGCGCGCTCGGCAGGCCCGTGTGGCTGCTGGTGTCGCGTCCCAACGCGTCGTTCATGTGGCGCTGGCTGCTGCGCCGCGATGACTCGCCGTGGTACCCGACCGCGCGCCTCTTCCGCCAAGGCGACGACGGCGAGTGGGGCGCGGCGATCGCTGCGGCGCGTGCCGCCCTGGACGCCTGGCTGCGCTAGCGCCCGCGGCCGACGTTGCCGAGCAACTCGCGCTCGCGCTGCTCAACGAACACCCGCTGTTGCTCGGTCAATCCGGCCACTAGCCGCGCACGTTCTGCCGCACCTTGCGGATGCCCTTGGCTGCCGGCGAAGCCATACCAGGCGGCGGCCTCGACCAGGTCGACGCGGATGCCGCGCCCGCGCTCATGAAACGTGGCGACGATGTACTGCGCCTCGACGACATATTGCAGCGCGGCGTTCTTGAACCAGTACAGGGCCTGGTCCATCAGCACGCGGTCGCTGTTGCCGGCGCGCGCATCGATCAGCTTGGCGAGCTCGAGCTGCGCCTCTGCCACGCCTTGGCCCGCGGCCTTGCCGTACCATTCCATGGCGAGGCCGGCGTCGGCCGGCACGCCCAGGCCCAGACGGTACAGATCGCCGAGGCCCTTCATCGCGCGCTTCTCGCCGGCGGTGGAGCCCTTCGTCCACTGGGCCAGCGCCATCGCATAGTCGGCACGCTGGTAAGCGGCGAGGCCGTCGGCATACGGCTCGCCGGTCGGCCGGTACGGTGCTTCGCCTGACGGCGCCAGCACCACGCTCAGCACGAAGATGACGCCGGCAATCGCCAGCACCAGCGCGCCGATGGTCGTCAGCACGCTCGGATGCAGCCAGCTCGCGGAGCGGCGTTCGTGTGCGTCGCGCCGCTCGCTCATGGACGCGCCGCCCGCTCGTCGCGCCCTTAGGGCGTCGCCCGAACTTCGGGTGCGGCGGGCGCTGCCGCGGGCGTCCCGGCCGGCGTCGCACCGGGCGTCGCAGGCGCCGGTTTGCGGCCGAACTGGTCGATATACGTCTCGGCCTTGCGCTCCGCCGCCGTCGTCTGCTGCGGAGTGAGCGTCACGGCGAGGCGGCCGAGAGCCGCTTCGGCGCCGACCTGTCCCTGTAGCGCCGCCAGCGTCAGCCAAGCGAACGCCTCGGTGAGGTCCACCTGAACGCCGGCACCGATCTGGTACATGACCGCCAGGTTGTATTGCGCTTGGGCCAGGCCCTGGCGCGCCGCCTGGATGTACCAGGTGGCGGCGATGGCATCGTCCTTCGCCACACCAACGCCGTTGCGATACAGCAGGCCGAGGTTGTACTGCGCGTCCACATGCCCTTGCTGGGCGGCGCGCCGGTACCAGTTGGCGGCGGCCGCCGGATCGGGCGGCACGCCCTCGCCGTTACGGTACATAGCGCCCAGGGCGAACTGCGCGCGCGCCTCGCCGGCTTCGGCGGCGGTCGTGAACTCCTTGATCGCCGACGCATAGTCGCCCCGTTGGCGTGCGACGAAGCCCTCGTCGTAGCCCGCCAGCGCCGGCTGCCCGCCGAGTGCCAGGGCAGCTACGAGGCCCGCGGCAACGATTTGTTTACCAACCCGTGTTTGTCTGCGAACGCGAAAGAATTGGTTCATGGCCGGACGGTACCACTCCGCAAGAGGGGCAACAAAGAAGCCCCGTAGGCCTGTGGAAAACTTGGCGATCATGATATCCTGCAGTTGGTTAGCGTTCGCAACGGGGAGCGTTGCCGAACGGCTCAAGGGGCGCGAGGCCGGATGCGTACACTTAGCCTTCTGGCGCAGAAGGGCGGAGCCGGCAAGACGACCCTCGCCGTGCACCTGGCCGTGCTGGCCGAGTCCTTGGGCGAGCGCGTCGCCCTCATCGATACCGATCCCCAGCGCTCGGCCGCCGATTGGTGGCGGGCCCGCAAGCTGCCGCAGCCGGCGATGGCCGAATGCGCGCCCGAGAATCTCGCCAAGGCCCTCGAAGGCGCCAAGCGCCGCGGCATCACCTGGTGCATCGTCGACACGCCGCCGCACGCCGGTCAATTCGCGTACCTCGTCGCCGAGGCCGTCGACTTCAATCTGATCCCGTGCCGCCCGGCGCCGTTCGATCTGCGCGCCATCGGCAAGACCGTCGACATCATCGCGCAGCTCAATGCGCCCGCCGGCATCGTCATCAACGCGGCGCCCGCCAATCGCGGCGACGTCGAGATGCCGACCACCATCGAGGCCCGCAAGACGCTGGCGCGCTACAACCTGCCGGTTTCGCCCGTGGCGATCATCGACCGCCCCGTCTACCAGCACCCGATGGACGACGGCCGCACCTACATCGAGCACTACCCCACCGGCAAGCCGGCGACCGACATCGCCACCCTGTGGTCGTGGGTGCAGCAGCAGATGGGAGTCGCGCCGCAACAACTCGCCGTCGCGCCGCAGGCGCGCCAGCAAACCGCCCCTGCGCCGCAGGCGCGCCAACGAGTCGCCGCCGCACAACCGGCGCAACGCATGCCGCAAGCCGCCGCCGGCGGCGCCAAGCGCCCCGCCACCAGCACGTCCGCACCGCAAGGTGCCGCACGTCCGCGCCAGGGTGGCGAGGCTCAGCGTCCGCCCGCCCCGCCCCAGCGGCAGCAGCCCGGAGCGCCAAGGTCCCGACCCGCGGAACAGTCCACCCCGCCGGTCGCCGCGGCCGCGGCCCGCGGGGGGCGATAAGCCGCCCCGCTAGCCGGCCCCGGCGCATCCCCGCGCTTCGGCGCGGAGATGCCGTGCCGCTAGCAAAGTGATGCAGCAGCGATTGCGTTCCTCGATCGCTGCCGTCGCGCGCTACCTGCCGAACCGCCTCGCCCTGGTCGCCGCTATCGCCGGCGCCGCGGCAAGTCTCGCGCTCTTTGCGCTGATCGATGAACACGCTCTCGAAGGCGAGTTCGCCCCGTTCGACCGCGCCGTCTACGGGTGGCTGCAAGGGCTGCTGCCGTCCGCGCTGACGACGTTCTTCGCCACCGTCACCGTGCTCGGGAATACCGGTGTGCTGCTCGCCGTGGTCGCCACCGGCGGGCTCGTGCTGCTCATCCGGGCGCGCACCCTGGAGGCCATCGTCTTGCTCGTCACCTTCGCGGCCTGCGCGTTGCTGGTCCCGGTCATGAAGTACGCCTTCGGCCTGCAGCGTCCCGACGCAAGCGGCCGCCTGCTCGACGTCAGCGGCCCCGCCTTTCCCAGCGGGCACGCGGCGCTCGCCTTGGCGGCGTACGCCCTGCTCGCTTACCTGCTGGGGCGCGACGGCTCCCGCGCCGTGCGGGTCAGCGCGCTGGTCGCCGCCCTCGCCGTCGCCGTGCTGGTCGGTATCAGCCGCCTGGTGCTCGGCGTTCATTGGCTGTCGGATGTGCTGGCAGGCTATGCCTTGGCCACCGTCGCGGTATCGCTCGCCATCCTCGTGGTAGAAAACATGCGCGCGCCGCGGCTGGCGCCGCGCGCCAAGGTGTCCTCCGGTCCGTAGGCAAAGCGCATGCATCTCACCAAACAAATCCGGCAGCAGGGCGACTGGCTCTTTCGCTGGCGCAGCTATGTGCCGCCGGCGCTGTTACCCTGGTGATCGTCGCGCTCCCGGAAAGCGAGCGCATCGAGCTCGCCATCGGCGAGCACGCCAACCACGCGCTGTTCTTTGCGTGCCTCGCCCTGTCGTACGCCGGACTGGTGCTGCGCTGCCTGATCGTCGGCTTCGTGCCGGGCGGAACGTCGGGCCGCAACACCACAGAGCAGCGCGCTGTGCACCTCAACACGAGCGGTGCCTATTCGGTCGTGCGCCATCCGCTCTACGTGGCGAACTTCGTCATCCTGCTCGGCGTGACGTTGTCGCTGCTGGTGTGGTAGCTGGTGCTGGTGCTGATCCTCGCCTACGCGCTCTACATCGAGCGTGTCGCCGCCGCGGAGGAGCATTTTCTGGCGCGCACGTTTGGCCCCGAATACGACGCCTGGGCGCTGATCCACAAGCCGACGTCCGGCTCCGGCGCGCCCCGGTAGTGCACGCCGCAGCAGCCGATGAACTCGCCGTCGTGCGTGCGCACGACGATTGTGTGCTTCGGTACCGGCCGCGGCCTGTGCCGCCCACGTGCGCCACGACAGGGCGAACGCCTCGAGCGACGCATACGGCTCCCAACTCAGGAAGCGCGTCACGCGCGCGGTGGCATGGAGATACGAATCCGCCGCGTCGGCGGGCGTGAACGTGCGGAACGTCAGCCGCGCCGACTCGAACGCGATCTCGGAGAAGGCGCTACGCCGGATACAGCGCCGCCCGCGCCGCCGCCACCGCCGCACCCGGCCGCGCGATCTTCATACCGGCACCCGGCAGCACGCTCTCCAGCGCCGCGAGGCACAGCGTGATGTGGTTGGTGGTGCTTGAGGAGCCCATCAGCCCGATGCGCCACACTTTGCCGGCGAGCGCGCCAAGACCTGCGCCGATCTCCAGGTTGTAGTCGGCGAGCAGGCGCTTGCGCACCGCCGCCTCGTCCACCCCGGCCGGCACCTTGATGGCGTTGAGCTGCGGCAGGCGCTCGTTCTCCGGCACCAGCAACTCCAATCCCATCGCCTCCAGGCCAGCGCGCAGCGCCAGGTGATTCTTCTTATGCCGCTCCCACGACTTCTCGAGTCCCTCTTCCTGCAGGATGACGAGCGACTCGTGCAGGCCGTACAGCGCGTTGACCGGCGCGGTGTGGTGATAGGTGCGGGCGCCGCCCTTGGCTTCCCAGTAGTTCATGATCAGCGACATATCCATGAACCAGCTCTGCACCTTGCGGTTCCGCCCCTTGATGACCTCTTCGGCGCGCGCCGAAAAGCTCACCGGCGACAGCCCCGGCGCGCACGACAGGCACTTCTGCGAACCCGAATAGATCGCGTCGATACCCCACGCATCGACTTCGAGCGGGATGCCAGCGACCGAAGTAACCGCATCGACGATGGTCAGCATGCCGGCGGCCTTCGCCATCTTGCAGATCGCTTCCGCGTCGGTGCGCGCGCCCGTCGATGTCTCGGCGTGCACGAACGCAATCACCTTGGCCTTCGGGTTCGCCTTGATGGCGTCGCGGACCTTGTTGAGGTCCGTCGCGCGGCCCCAGTCGTCGGTGACCATCACCGCGGTGGCGCCACAGCGCTCGACGTTCTCCTTCATGCGGCCGCCGAACACGCCGTTCTGGCACACGATAACCGTGTCGCCCGGCTCGACCAGGTTGACGAAGCACGTCTCCATGCCCACCGAGCCCGGCCCCGACGCCGGCATGGTCAGCCGGTTCTTGGTGCGGAACGCGTAGCGCAGCAAGTCCTTCAAGTCTTCCATCAGCTGCTGGAAGACCGGATCGAGATGCCCGATGCACGGCCGCGCCATGGCGGCCAGCACGCGAGGATGAACATCGGACGGGCCCGGGCCCATCAGCACGCGCAACGGCGGATTGAACGACGGCATGGGTTCTTTGGTTCCTGGACGGAGGCCGAAAAGTGGGCGGAACCTATCAAAACGGCTAGCCCGTTGCGAGCCTTCCGCCCGCTCGCCGGCGGCTCACCCGCTTCCCCTTCCATCCCTCGCCCGCTTCAGCGGGAGAGAGTTGCCGCAGCTTGCCGCGCAGCGCCTAGCGAAGGCTGGGTGAGGGTGCCGTTGTTCTTTTGTTGGCGCTACCCAGTACACCAGTGCATGGAAGGGCCATGAGCCAGCCTCCCCCACCCACCGCCGCCGTCATCGGCGCCGGCCCCGCCGGCCTGATGGCCGCCGAGGTCATCGCCACCGCCGGCGTGCCCGTGACCGTCTTCGAGCGCATGCCCACCCCCGGCCGCAAGTTCCTGATGGCCGGCCGCGGCGGCCTCAACCTCACCCACTCCGAGCCCCTCGACGCGTTCGTCGCGCGCTACGGCGCGGCCGCCGACTGGATGCGACCGCACCTCGCCGCGTTCCCGCCCGCCGCCGCCATGGCCTGGTCCGAATCCCTCGGCCAGCCGACCTTCGTCGGCACCAGCGGCCGCGTCTTCCCGCGCACCATGAAGGCGAGCCCCCTGCTGCGCGTCTGGCTCGCCCGCCTCGACGGCTTGGGCGTCCGCCTCGTCACCCGCGCACAGTGGACGGGATGGAACGCCGACGGCGCATTGACGTTCGCCAACGGTGATTCGGTCGCCGCCGGCGCGGTGGTGATCGCCGCTGGCGGCGCCTCCTGGCCGCGCCTCGGCGCCGACGGCTCCTGGACCTCCCAGTTCCCCAGCGCCGCCGTCGCGCCCCTGCGTCCCGCCAACTGCGGCTTCACCGTCGCGTGGTCCGAGCACTTCCGCACCCGCCACGCCGGCGCACCGCTCAAGCGCATCGCACTCACCTTCGCCGGCCAGACCGTGCCGGGCGAAGCCGTCATCACCGCCGCCGGCATCGAAGGCGGCGCCGTCTACGCCCTCTCGGCGCCCCTGCGCGAGGCGATCGCCCGCGACGGCACTGCCACGCTCCACGTCGACCTGCGCCCCGACCTCTCGGCCGACGCACTCGGCCTCCGCCTCGCCCAGCCGCGCGGCCGCGCCTCCCTGTCGAACTTCCTGCGCAAGCAGGCGGGCATCGCCCCCGCCGCCGTCGGCCTGGTGCAAGAGGCGCTGCACGCCGGGAACCAAACCCCGCTACCCGCGCTCATCAAGTCGCTGCCGCTGCGTCTCGACGCGCCGTTCGCCCTCGCCCGCGCCATCTCCACCGCCGGCGGCCTGCGCCTCGACGCGCTCGACGCCAACTTGATGCTCACGGGCCACCCCGGCGTCTTCGCCGCCGGCGAGATGCTCGACTGGGAAGCCCCCACCGGCGGCTACCTCCTGCAAGGCTGTCTCGCCACCGGCGCCGCCGCCGGCCGCGGCGCGCTGGCGTGGTTCGCCGGGCTAGGGACCAAATAGACGCGCGTCCCACCAGATGGGAATCGGCAGCTCAGCCTTCACCTGGCCGAACTCCGGGTGATGAGGATTGAGCAGGAAGTTCTTGTCCTCCCGCGCCACCACGCTCGGAACGATGAGCAAGAGGCTTCGGTTGCTTTGCTGCCACGCGTCGCCATAGGGCCTGCTTGTCGCGCAACTCTGCAAGTACCAGTCCGGCAGGTGCGCCGGGTTTAGCTGTTCGTACGAGACGCCCTGGGGAATGGTGATGGCGACGAAGTGCTGGTTCGGCGGCATGACGCCGCTTCCATGCACGAGTTTTTCGAGCATCGCTGTCGAGTAGTGCTGGCTTGTGTAGAGCACTTGGCACGCGGCCGTGTTCCAGCGGCCAGGGTTGATTGTCGAGCCTGCAGCGTCGAAGACCGGATATTTGCCGTTGGGGTCACCGACGCGGTAACAGGTCAGGGTCCGGTTGAGGATCTGTGCCGTCACACAGCCGATCCATGCTCCAAGCGGCCCAAGATGTCGCGAACCAGCTGCGCTCCGGGTTCGCTATCCAGCGCTATGTCGACAGGTGGTCGATTGTCGAGGAGTGGGTGCGCGCGATACAGAAAGGCCCGCACCGCGTCGTCGGTTTTCCACACGCTCAACGCATCGTTCCACACTGCGGCGAGCCGTGTGACTCGCTCGCCTTGTGCCTTGCTCAATCGCCCACTGACCTTGCAGCGTGCGTACGTCGCTTTCGGGACGATCCGATAGCAAAAGGTGGCGTCGTTGGGCGCGAACGCCCCGGCAAGGCGCGCCAAGCTGCGAAACGGCAGGCCACGCTCTACATACTTCAGGTACTGCAGCTCTGACTGCAGGGGCTTGTTGCGCGATGGCACCTCGAGGAAATGTGCGGCCTCGAACAAAGACGACATGGATTGGCTCCGTTCTCATGTGAGACAAAAAATAGTCTCTCCTGAGACCGAGTTCAACCCCCGCTTCGGCCGCCCCGCCCCGCCACGCCGAGGGAAGAGAGACCCCCGCGACGATCATCGCACCCGCTTCGCCACCCAGATGCCTTGCGCCCCGGTGCCGCCCGGCCCGCGACCGCCGTAGTAGAGGAACGCCTCGCCGTTGGGCAACTCGATCACCGCCGGATCACCCGGCTGCTGCCCCGCCGGCGTGTCCTCGATCGTCATGATGACCGGCCAACCACCGCCCATACAGACCCTCACCTCGCGACAATGCGAGCTGACCTATGCTTGACCGGACAGCAGTGGGCTCGACCCGGCCGTCCACGCGCTGTCCCATCATTTCACCGGAAACACCTTCATCACCTCATCGCCCAGGTGATTGATGACCTTCACCGCGATTCGCCCCGACGTCGGCTTCTCGAACGGCCGCGACGTGTCGCTGTGGAGTGACGCCCACGCCTGCTCGTCGATCTCCGCCTTCAGCGTCGTCTTCAACGCCTTGTACGGGTCGTTGGCGCCCAGGAAGTACGCGTGGCGCACGAAGAAGCTCTCTTCGTTGTAGTCGGTGTCCACCATCCACAGCGCGATGGTGTCCGGTCCGCCGCTCTCGATCTCGCCGGTCTGCGGCTTGAACACGTCCACGCCGGCAATCTTCACCTGAATCCTGCCGCCGTCGGCCTTCAGGATGCGGATGTCCGGCTCGCCGAACACCACGAACAGGTTGCCGCCGCCGGTGTTCTTCAGGTCTGCCGCCATGTGCAGCTCGGGGTTCATGCGCGCCTTCAGCACCGGAATGCGCCCCAGCTTCTCGAACTCCGACGAATGCGCGTCGAAGTTGAACGCGCACGCGATCAGCACGTCGAACCCGGCATCCCCCGCCTCGCGCGCCGCCGCCACCAGGTCCGGCTTCGCCACCGTGCCGAACTCCGGCCCGATGAACACCCCCGCCCGGCGTTCCGTGGCACCTTCCAGGAACTTGCCCTCCGCGCAGATGAAATCGCCCGGCCATCCCACCAGCGACGTGAACTTGATGCGGTCTTCCTTGTGCGCCTGCTGCACCCCCGCCGTGCGCAGGTTCTCCAGGATCATCTGCGCAAAGTCCGGCGACTCGCCCGACGACTTCCCCTCTCCCGCTTGCGCGAGAGGGTAGGGTGAGGGTGCCGCAGCGGACTCAGGTCCCTTGCGCTTCCCCTCCGCCGCATCGATCAAATCGATCAGCTCGTCGCCTTCCCCCATCGCCAGCACGCGGTGTGGCGACAGGCTTTCCACCGTGAACGGCCCCGCCACCCGCACCTTGGAGGTGTCGGCGTACGGCTTGTCATGCAGGTACTCGAACTCCGCCTTGGCGGCGATCGACGCGTCGATCTCGCGCTGGCGTGAGAGGCGCGCCTTCCACCACCGCTCGTGCGCGCTCTTGGCCTTAGGCGACCATTTGTCGTCGGCGTCGCGGGGGATTTCCCAGTCTTCCCACTTCTTCCCGAGCGCGCCATTCAGCTCGCCGCGAAGCGGCTCTAGCGCCGCCTGCCACCTCTCCCAGATGACATCGATCTCTGCATTGTTGGCGATGGACTTCAGCGTTATGTGGGGTACGCGTTCGTACACGAAACCTTGCCGGATACTTCCGTGCGTTGGCGTCGTGCGCGGCGCCGTATGGGCAACCGATGCCTCTTGGCGTTGTCCTTCTGGCGAGTCAGCCAGCCAGTAGAACGGATAGCGCGCGCCGAAGATGCGGGCCCGCGCCAGCGCTAGTGCTACGCGCGATGTGTCTATGGTGATCCAACGACGGCCCCATTGCTCCGCCACGTACGCGGTTGTGCCGGAGCCGCACGTCGGGTCGAGCACGAGGTCGCCCGGATCGGTGGTCATGAGCATGCAGCGCGAAGAGACCTTCGAAACCGTCTGAACGACGTAAGTGCGCTCCTCGCCGAATCCGCCGGTCCTCGTGTCGTCCCAAATGTCGTTGATTTCGCGCACGGTGAAGTCAGCGAGATACCGAAGAAAGTTGAGCGACCGTCCGATTGGGATCAGCCGGTCCGACTTTCGCAGCTGCTCCAATCCGCGCAGGTTGGTCTTGAAGGTCCCGACGCCCGGAGTGAATGGCTTGCCTTGGAAATTGTATTCTTTGACGTCTGCACCCTGAGCAATGCGCGCGCTTGTAAGGGGATTGGGACGGTATATGCGGGAACCGTTTGGGAGTTCGGCCAACCCTCCAATCTCGTCCTTTGTCAGGGCGCGACGGCGGCCATCCGGGAGCTCGACGAAACGAAGGTTAACTTCATCAGCGGCTACGCGGGCCTCGTACAAGGGACGAAACTTGGTCCGAGTCTTTTCGCGCGCGTACCACAAGATGAAGTCAACGGTTGTATCGAGGAGACCGCTTCCGGTTCCCGTTGTCTTGCGGAACGTGATCTGGGCACAGAAATTTACCTCACCAAACACCTCATCCATCAGGGCGCGCACGCGGTGCACATTTGCGTCTCCGATCTGAACGAAGATCGAGCCGCTCTCATGGAGGAGTTCGCGCACCACAGTCAAACGATCGCGCAGGTAGGTCAGATACGAGTGAATCCCATCGCGCCACGTATCCCGGAACGCCTTCACCTGTTCCGGCTCGCGCGTGATGTGGTCGCGCGCGCCGTCCTTCACGTCGCGGCTCGTCGTTGACCACTGGAAGTTCGAGTTGAACTTGATGCCGTACGGCGGGTCGATGTAGATGCACTGCACCTGCCCGCGCAGCCCTTCGCGCTCTGCCAGGCTCGCCATCACCTGCAGCGAATCGCCGAGGATCATGCGATTGGTCCAGTTCTGATCGTGGGCGTAGAACTCGGTCTTCGCCTCCGGGTCGTGCAAGCCGTTGAAATCGGCGAACAGGTCTGGCCCCTGGGCTGACCCTTCCTCTCGCCGCGCCTTCGACTGGCGCATCAGGTCGTCGATCAGGACCTTCGGGTGCACCTTCTCCTGGATGTACAGGGGCGGCGCCTGCACCACGAGGTCGGACCAGTCCTGCTCGTCCTTGCCGCGCCACACCAGCTGCGGGTCGAGGTCGCGGTTGCGGCGCTCGTATTCGACGCGCACCGGATGCTTTTGCTCCGGCTGCATCACCGATTCGAACTCGGCCGTCGGGATGTTGCGCCGCTTCGCCTCCGTATGGCTCAGCGCGTCAACCTGCAGCTGCTTCTTGCTGGGCTTCTTGGCCATGGCGGCCCCTAGGCGGCTCGCGGGTGGACGTCGCGGTCGATCGTCGCGCCTGCTTCCATGCGCGCCTTCGTCAGGTCGTGCGTCGCCTGCATCGTGATCCAGAACTCGGCGCTGGTGCCGAAGAAACGCGCCAGGCGCAATGCCGTATCTGCGCTCACGCCATGCTCGCCCTTGACGATGGCGCCCATCCGAGTTGCCGGCACGCGCAGCGCAATCGCCAGGGCGTGCACCGACATATCCAGCGGTGCCAGAAAGTCCTCGCGCAGCACTTCGCCAGGGTGAGCGGTGACTCGATCGGGCGTCGCGGCTCCTTTCCGTTTCATGCCGCCGCGTCAATCTCGACGCGCACGCCAAGGCCAGCTGCCTGCGCCAGGTTCATCAACTCATCGAGCGTGAACTTGTCCAGGCGGCCGCGCATCAGGTCGTCGAGCCGCCGCTGCGTGAGGCCCACGCGTTTGGCGGCCTTGGCGGGGCCGCCCCGCCAGTGCTCGATCCGCTCGCGCAACGCGATCATTACCGCAGAGCGCGCTCGCATGTTGGCGGCGTCTGCCGGGTCTTCCTCAACAGCGTCCCACACGCTCGCGAATGTCTGTCTCGCCATCTGTCAGCCCTTGTGCAGGTCGCGTAGTCGCTTTCTCGCCAGTTCGATATCCGGGCGCGCCGTCCTCTGCGACTTCTTCTGGAAAGCGTGCAGGATCACCAGGCGGTCGGGCAAGGTCGCCAAGTAGATTACCCGAAACGCGCCGCTGGGGCCGCGGGTGCGAATCTCCCGAACGCCGGGGCCGATTGCCGGCATCGCCTTCCAGTCATCCGGTTCCAGCCCGCGCTGGACACGATCGAGCTGATAGCCGGCGGCCCGGCGTGCAACCTTCGGAAAGGCTCGCAATCGCGCCAGCGCGTCGCCAAGGAACTCGACCGGCTTCAACGTGGCCTACGTCACGTCACAGGGGCGCTCGCAAAAGCGTCCACCGTCCTGCGGAACTCCTCCTCGATCTTGTGCACCGAGCGGAACTCGGCAAACGCCCATCGCCCGAACTTGCCTAGGTTGTTCACCCCCGGCACCCAGTACGCCTTCATCGTGTTCGACTTCTCCTTGGCGTCCTCGCCGCGAAACCCCTTGATCTCGACGATCAGATTCAGCCCGTCCGCGCGGCCGTCGGCCACCTGCACGATGAAGTCCGGCAGATATTTGTGCGGCGTCGAGCCCATGCGATACGGCACTTCGAGCCCCAGGCTCTGGTTCTTCACATAGGCGCGCACCCGTGGATGCCGCTCCGCCACGCGGCAGAACTCGGACTCCCAATCCGAATCGCACACCACCCAATTGACGTGGCTCTTGCGCGGGTCGGTCTGCCAGCGCGTCTTCTTCGAGGTCGTGAAGTTCACGTGGGCCGACGAGCCCGTCGGGTTGTACGCATCGAGGATCGCCTTCACCGGCTGGTCCTTGCCCAGGGTCAAGGTGATCGCCGACTGGATGCGCGCGCAGGCCATGTCGGCGATCTCCTGGTACAGCACCTGCGCCGGATAGGTGCCGCCGACGCACTTCAGGTGCCCGCGGTCCATCCACTCCTTCACCACCGCTTTCAGCTGCCCGAACAGGTGCAGCTTCGGCTCCTCGCCCGGGTCGCGGTACTTCGAGTACAGCAGGTGCTTGGCCAGGTGGAACTGAATGGTCGCGTCGCGCGTGTCACGCAGATGCTCGACGTTGATCTCGACGCCCTCGCCGATGATGCCTTGCACCAACGTGCTGGTCGGTCCCACCAGGTTCGGGGTGAGGGTCAGCGTCGAGTCGCGCCCGAACTTGGCCGTGATGCGCTCGTCGGGCAACTCGATGCGATAGCCCTCCACGCGCGGAAAGCGAATCTCTAGCGCGGAGCGCTCCGGCACCGCTTGCACACGCACCGTCTCCTGCGGCCGGGTTGGCGCCGTGACGACGGGTTGCGCCGTGAAGTCGAAGGGGATGCCGAGGATGTCGGCGTACTCGACGTCGAACAGCCCCTCGCTGTTCAACTCGTACGACTGCCGGCGCAGGCCGCGTCCGACCACCTGTTCGCACAGCAACTGCGTGCCAAACGCGCGCACGCCCAGGATGTGAGTCACCGTGTTGGCGTCCCAGCCCTCGGTCAGCATCGACACCGACACGACGCAACGGATCGACTCGCCCAGCTTGCCAACCTTGCCGACGGTGTTCATCACCTCGCGCAGCAGGTCTTCGTCCTTCATCGCCTCTTCGCCGGCGCCGCCGCGCTGCACCCGCTCGCGCCGGAACCGCTCGATCTGCTCCGCCGCCATCTCCTTGAACTCGTCGTCCAGGCCCTCGCCCGATTCCAGTTGCTCGCTGTCGATCAGAAGGGTGCGCGGACTCGCCAGCCGGTTGCCGTTCTCGTCGAAATTCCGGAACAGCTCGCAGTGCCCGTTCTCGAGGGTTGGCTCGCCCTTCTCGTGCGGCCGGTAGAACCCGGAGATCAGGTCGTAGACCAGCTTCGACGTGGAGGTGTTGTTGCACACCACGATGAACACCGGCGGTACCGCGATCTTCTCCTTCTGCCACTCCGCAAAGATCTTGGCGTAGTGCCCGTAGAGCGCTTGGATGGCCGTCAGCAGGTCGGGCGGCAGGCTCAGCGGGTCCAGCCACTTGCCGGACGTGCCGCGCCCCTTCTTCGGCATCTTCTTGCCGATGTGTTCCCAAAGGTTGCGCAGCTTCGGCATGTCGCCGCCCGGCACGTTGTCCGCCACCGGCACGCGCGGCAGCTTGACGATGCCGCTCTCGATGGCGTCCATCAGCGAGAAGTCGCTCACCGTCCACGGGAACAACGTTCCCTCGGCGTAGCCCGAGCCGCGCAGGAAGAACGGTGTCGCCGACAGGTCGTACAGCGCCCCCAGGCCGATCTTGCGCTGCACCGCCTCGATGCCGTTGATCCACAACCGCGCCGCCTCGTTGTTGTCCTCGGCCTCGGTGCGGTCGTCGCCCTTCAGCGCCTCGTCGTCGTCCTCGCGCGCCTTCTCGCGATAGCAGTGGTGCGCCTCGTCGTTGAGCACCACGACGTTCTTCAGGCCCATCAGCTCCGGCATGACGCGCTGCAGCATCTGGCCTTCGGTCTCCGCCGTCTGCAGCTCCGGTCCATGTCCCTGCAACAGGGCGCGCGTGCCCTTGGACAACTCGACGCGCTCGCGCAACTGCAGCGCCTGGTAGTTGGTGATGACGATCTTGGCGTGCTCGACCTCGCGCAGCATGTCGCTCGGCACCAGCTCGCGGTGCCGGTAGTAGCTCTCCGGATCGTTGGGCAGCAGCACGCGCAACCGGTCGCGGATCGTGATGCCCGGCGTGATGATGAGGAACCCGCGCGAGAACTTGGCTCCCGGGCGGCGCACCGCGTTCACCGTCTGCCAGGCGATCAGCATCGCCATGACGGTCGTCTTGCCCGCACCCGTTGCAAGCTTCAGGGCGAGGCGCAGCAGCTCCGGGTTCGCCTGCGCGTTGCCACCCTCGACGTGCTGCCAGAACTTCTTGCCCTGCGGCGTGGTGCGCTTGGCGACCTCGGTCAGCCAGATGACCGTCTCGACCGCCTCGATCTGACAGAAGAACGGCCGCACGCTTTGGAACTCGTGACTGCGCCAGTGCTGCAGCAGCCGCTGCGTCTCCGGCGTGACCTGCCACTGCTCCGGCTTCAGGCTCCGCCACCGCGCGACGTAGCCACGAACCTCGTTGATGATCGGGGTGGGGTTGTATTCCTGCTCGGCGGTGGAGAGACCGTCCGTTGCGTCGAGCAAGAGTTCCGGCTCCTGGCGCCGCCGCTTCTTCGGCTTCGGCACGGGCGTGATGAGCTTGGAATCGCGACGCAGTTCCAGGATGCGATTGGTCGGCTGCCCATCGGGGTCGAGCTCCCAATGGCGCAACGGCATCGCATACGGCGAATTCAGGATCGGCCGTTCAAAGAATAGATCGGTGTCCGACACGCCCCCGCGTCCCCTCCCGTGATCGCAGCTTACACGCCCTCGTGAATACGAAATGTGTTGACATCTCCAACACATCTTGTATAGTGACGCTGAATCGAAACCAAGGCTGCGAACCATGGTCCCGTTCCACGTCGAGACACCTCGCCCCGCGTCTGCCACGGTGACCGTGCCGGCGCCCGTCGCCCGCGCTGCGCCCGAATCGCAACTTGTTCCGCAGTCGCCGCTTGAGACCCGCGCCTCCGCTCCGTCCGTCCCGACCTTCTTTCGCGGGGTCCGCCGCCGCTGGGTCGCGGTCGGCTAGAGGCAGGCGTGAGGCAACGTATTTTCTACGTAATTACGGTGAGACGCCGCCGTGCGCCCCGGTGCCGCCCTGCGCCGCGTAGTCCCGCGCAAAGTACGCGGCCACGCCCCGCGGCGAGACACCGCCGCACCCATATCGGCCCATATCCGCCATAGTTCCGAATCGAATTTCGCCGCCGCGGTGGCGCGTGGGACGGCGCTACCGCGCGGTGCTCGCCACCAGCCGCGGCGCCTGGGCGTCCACGCCGCGAATCTGCCA
Organism: Rhizobium sp. Q54; assembly: GCA_945904955.1. Classification (GTDB taxonomy): domain Bacteria; phylum Pseudomonadota; class Alphaproteobacteria; order UBA2966; family CAIVPW01; genus CAIVPW01. The sequence continues at coordinate 14,418 of CAMDPO010000018.1, read as the reverse complement.
GAGATAAATCGTCGTGCCGTTCGGCCCCGGCCCCGTCGCGGTGGCGTTGTGGTCGACCACCGGCAGCTCGGTGATGACGCGCAGGTCGCCCTGCATGTCGAGGCCGGCGTCCCGCACCCACTGGCGTTGGGCGGTCGGCACGGTGTTGCCGCGCACGGTGATCTCTTCTTTGGTGCCCACGTACTGGATCTGCAGCACCCGGCTATCGGTGCGCACGAAGGTGATGCCGGGCTGCCGGTAGATGTTGCCCGATTTTTCGTAGTCGACCTGGAACGCGCCGTTGCCGAGGTACTCGAGATCGCGGAAACCCGGGTCGCGCCGCAGGTCGGCCGTGACGTTGCGCACCCGCTCGGCCAGCTGCGCCGCCGTCGGACGATCCGGCATCAGCCCCGGCGCCAGCGCGCCATAGGTGAGCACGCCCGTATAGACCATGGTCCAGTCGCCGGCGGCGTTGACCGTGATCTGCGCGTTGAAGCGCGTCGGGATGTAGCACGCCGACAGCACCAGCAACCCGAGCGCCGCCGTCACCAGCACCTTGGTCAAGCGCCAACCCGAGGCGCTCCCCGAGTCCTCATGCTGAGCTTGTCGAAGCACGCCCTGTTCCACACTGTCCCCAGACGCTATATCCGCAACTATAGCCAAACGCCGGATCGCCCGCCCCTCACCCTGAGCCTGTCGAAGGGCCGCCCCACCCCCCACACGATGGCCGCACCTCCGCTCTACGACCTCTCCGGCATCGTCCGCGTCTTCTCCAACCGCAACTATGCCATCTACTCGGCCGGTGCCTGGGTGTCGCTGGTCGGCCTGTGGGTCCAGCGCCTGGGCGTCGGCTGGCTGGCGTGGGAGCTCACCCATTCCGGCTTCTGGCTCGGCGCCGTCGCCTTCGCCGACCTCTTCCCGGTGCTGGTCGTCGGCCTGTTCGGCGGCGTGCTCGCCGATCGCTTCGACCGCCGCCGCATCCTCCTGGTCAACCAGGTCCTGCAGCTCGGCCAGGCCACGGTGCTGTGGGGCATGACCTGGATGGGACTCATCACCATCGAGTGGCTGTTCCTGCTGACGCTGTTCATCGGCGTCGTCGTCGCCCTCGGCCAGCCGGCGCGCCTGTCGCTGGTGCCCTCGTTGGTACGCCCGGCCGACGTCGGCGGCGCCGTCGCCATCCACGCCGTCAATTTCAACCTGGCGCGCTTCGTCGGCCCCGCCGTCGCCGGCTACATGATCTCCGCCCACGACGTCAGCTGGGCCTTTCTGTTCAACGCGCTGACCTTCGTCGCCTTCATCGTCGCGCTGCTGCTGCTCGATCTGCCGCGCCAGCCGGCGCGCGCCACCAATGGCGAGGGCGTCTTCCGGCAGGTGGGGCAGGGCATCGCCTATGCCGTGAACCACACCGGCATTGCCGCGGTGCTGCTGCTCATGGCGGCAACCTCGTTCCTGGTGCGGCCGGTGGCCGAGCTCTTGCCGGGCTTCGCCGACCACGTCTTCCAAAGCGGCGCCGCCGGCCTCGCCACGCTCACGTCTGCCGTCGGCTTGGGCGCCCTCGTCGGCGGCCTGTGGCTGGCCCAGCGCGCCACGGCGCTCGGCTCGGCGGGCATCGCGGCCACCTGCTCGGTGATGCTGGCGCTCTCGGGCCTCGTCTTCGTGGCGACCGACCTGCTCTGGGTCGGCGCCGTCGCCCTCGTCTTCGCCGGCTTCGCCGCGGTGGCGATCAGCGTCAGTACCCAGACCCTCGTCCAGACCGGCGTGCCGTCCCACGTGCGCGGCCGCGTCCTCAGCATCTGGGGCATGATCCTGCGCGGCGTGCCGGCGGCAGGGGCCTTGGCGATGGGCTCGGCCTCCGACTACGTCGGCCTCAAGCCGCCGCTGCTGCTCGGCTCGATCCTGCTGCTCGCTGGCGCGCTGGTGCTGGCGCGGTGGTCGCGCACCGAGATGCGCGCCCTCGAGACCGCCGAGGTGCCGCCGCCGGCCGCGTCGGCCCAGGCCGCGGCGACCTAGCTAGGCGCCGAAGATGTTCTTGAAGGCCGCCACTCCGGCGAAGCCCAGCGCGTACACCAGGCCGCCCGCGGCGACCGCGAGGACCAGCCCGACGATGGCCGCGGCGCCGTCGCGGCGCGCGACCGCCAGGGCGATGACGGCGATGGCGATACCGGGCAGCCAGTTGCCGGCCGGGATCGGCAGCACGAACAGGACCGACATGAGCAGGGCGACGACGCCCATGAAGCGCTGGCCAGCCCCGGTGACCAGCACCAGCAGCCGTGGCTTCAGCATTCGCTCGATGGCCCGCGAGCGCTGGGCCCACTCGGCCAGGCGCTCGACCTGGCTCCGCGCAATCGTCCGCTTGGCCAGACGCTTGGGGATCCACGGCTCCGGGAAGCCCCACGCCAGCTGCCACGACAGGAACAAGAGCGGCAGGCCGAGGATGGTCGACATGCCCGGCACGAACGCCGGGATCAGGCTCAACCCCGCCCAGACGAACAGCAGGACGCCGAACGAGCGCCCGCCCAGCCCGTGGACGATGTCCCCTACGGTGATCGGCTCTTCCGCCGGGCGCTCGAGAAGCATTCTGAGCGCCGCGGCCGGACTTTCGACGGTCCGGGGCGGGCGATTGCGGCGGCGAAGTCTCATTGGCACGCGCACATATATGGGCGGCGCCCTCACCTACGCAATTCAAAGCCGCAGGGTGAGTGGAATAGGGCGGTCCGACGCCGTCGTCCTCAGGAGCCAGCCAGGCCCCGATCCGGTAGTGTCCTATTAGGACACTACCCCCGATCCTTGACGTTCATTCTGTGAACGGCCTAGTGTTCACGCCGCGAACGCCAGGCGCCCTGGGGAGGGCCTTAGTTCCCGGAATCGGGTCATTGGGGGAGGCGAGGCGCACTTGCCCGTCGAAGCGACACGGCGGCGTCGCAGCCGCGATCAGGACGATACGCCGGCCCAATCGGCCGATGGGGACGCCATCACCCTCGGCGTCCTCGACGCAGTGCACGACAACGCGTCCATCTCCCAGCGCTCGATCGCGTCCGAGCTCGGCATCGCCCTCGGCCTCACCAACGCCTACATCCGGCGCTGCGTGCGCCGCGGCCTCGTCAAGGTCTCGCAGGCCCCCGCCAATCGCTACGCCTACTATCTCACGCCCAAGGGTTTCGCCGAGAAGAGCCGCCTCACCGCGCGCTTCCTCACCTCGTCGTTCGGCCTCTATCGCCGCGCCCGCCAGCAGTGCGACGAGCTGCTCGCCGTCGCGGTGGCGCGGCGCTGGCAGCGTGTCGTCCTGTTCGGTGTCGGCGACATCGCCGAGATCGCGCTGCTGTGCGCCATGGGCCAGCCGCTCACGGTCATCGGTGCGGTGGCGCCCAAGGCCGCCGGCCAGCGCTTCCTGCAGGTCCCGGTGCACGCCACCCTGGCCGAGCTCGCGCCCGTCGATGGCGTCCTGTTCGCCGAGTTGCAGCGTCCACAGGCCGCCTACGACGCCCTCATCCGCGAGATCGCCGCCGAGCGCGTGCTGGTGCCGGCATTGTTGAAAGTGCGCGCCGGGTTGTCGCCCCGCGCGCGCGTGGTGCAAGAGTAGTCGCGATGCAGTGGTATTGCGCCTACACCAAGCCCGACGCCGAAGTATGGGCCCGCTCCAACCTGTGGGAGCGCGGCTTCGAAGTCTATCTGCCGCGCTACCACAAGCGCCGCCGCCACGCCCGCCGCACCACCTGGGTCGAGGCGCCGCTGTTCCCGCGCTACCTGTTCGTGCAGGCCGACCAGGGACGCAGCTCGCGTGGTGTCGCCTTCGCGCCCGGCATCGTCAGCCTGGTGCGCTTCGGTGAGCAGCCGTCCGTCGTGCCCGATGCTGTCATCGCCGAGTTGCGGGCGCGCGAAGGCGACGACGGCCTCGTCGACCTGGACAACGGCCAGGGCGCCGCGTCGCGCTTCCTGCCCGGCCAGCGCGTGCGCATCGAGGACGGTGCGATGTGCGAGCAGGTCGGCCTGTTCCAGGCGCGCGTCGACGCCGAGCGCGTCATCATCCTGCTCTCTCTCCTCGGCCGCGACGTGCGCGCCGTCGTCAACGCGCGGACGTTGCGCGCTGCCGACCGCTAGGCCCCGCCGATGAGCACCCTCGTGCGGCGGTCGCGCATCCTGCGCCGGCTGCTTGGCGATCGCATTGGCTTTGCCGGATTCTTGCTCGCCCTCATGTTCTTGGCCGCGTTCGCCGAGACGGTCGGCGTTTCCATGGTGCTGCCGCTGATCTCGACGCTCGCCGGCATCCCGGTCGGCGCCGGCCGCTTCGCCGAGTGGCTCGAAGCCTTCCGCGGCATGATGCCGGCGGGCTTCGAGCTGGAGGCGATCCTGGCGATCCTGGCGGCGGCCTTCCTGGTCAAAGGCCTGCTGCTCACCGCCACCCACGCGCTCAGCGACTACTTCGCGCTCAGCCTGCGCGACGGCTGGTCGACGCGCATCTTCGAGCACTACATGACGGCGCGCTTCGACGCCATGCAGCGCGAGAAGCAGGGCGAGCTCATCCACAACCTGACCATCGAGCCCTACCGCGCGGCGCGCGGCATGGCGCTGCTGCTCGAGACGGTCAACCGCGCCATCATGGCGTTGGTGCTGACCGGCGTGCTGCTGCTGACCAGCTGGGCGGCGACGTTTGCCGTCGCCCTCAGCGCCGGCAGCCTGTTCTATTTCTCGCGCCGGTGGAGCTTCCGCTACGCCATGCGCTTCGGCCGCTTGCACCAGGAGCTGCACCAAGAGGTGAACGCGCTCGGCGCCGAAGCCATCGCCGGCGGCCTCGAGGTGCGTCTGTTCGGCGCCATGGCGCGGGTGCGCGACCAACTCGGGCTGCGCCTCAAGCGGCACACCCGCGAGGAGGCGCTGTTCCGTGCCTCGCGCGAGTTGCCCGTGCAGACCAGCGAGTTCATGGTGATCTTCGTCCTGGTCATCGCCCTCATCGCATTGAAGAACGTCTTGGGCCTCGAGCCTGCGACGTTCGCGGCCTCGCTCGGATTCTTCCTGTTCGTCAGCCAGCGCCTGATGACGAACTTCATGATGCTGCTCACCCAGCGCATGAAGCTCATCTCCTACTTGCCGTCGCTGCAGCTCGTCGACGCGACGTTGCAGGACGCGCCCGTGCGCGAGCGTACCAACGGCGTGCCGTTCGCCGGGCTCGACGGCGACATCGCCTTCCGCGGCGTCACGTTCGCCTACGAACCTGGCCGCGACGTGTTGCGCGGCGTCAACCTGACCATCCCGCGCAACCGCATCACCGCGCTGATCGGCCCCTCCGGCAGCGGCAAGTCAACCATCGCTGACCTGCTGCTCGGCCTGCTCTCGCCCCAGGCGGGCAGCATCCGCCTCGGCTCGCACGCCATCGAGGAGTTCAGTCTCTCGTCGCTGCGCGCCGGCATCGGCTACGTCAGCCAGGAGCCGATGATCTTCAACGCCAGCGTGCGCGACACCATCCGCTTCGGCGTGCCCGGCGCCGATGACGCCGCCATCCAGGCCGCAGCGCGCGCCGCGCACGCTGACAGCTTCATCGAACGCCTGCCGCAGGGCTACGACACCGTGGTGGGCGACCGCGGCGCGACCCTGTCGGGCGGCGAGCGCCAGCGCCTCGCGCTGGCCCGCGTCATCTTGCGGAAGCCTGCCGTCTATGTGTTTGACGAGGCGACCAGCGCCCTCGATCCCGAGTCCGAGGCGCTCGTGCGCGACTCGATCCGCTCGCTCGCGGCGGACGCCACCGTTCTGGTCATCGCGCACCGTCCGTCGGCGGTCGCCGACGCCCACGTCGTCTACCGTATCGGCGCCGATGGTGCGCGCCAGGTCGGCCTCGCCGAGGTCGGCACGTGAGCGTGGCGACGTTCTCCGTCGCCGGCCGCGCCGTGGGTGCGGGCAAGGCGTTCCTGATCGCCGAGGTGGCGCAGTCCCACGACGGCTCGCTTGGCCTCGCGCACGCCTTCATCGACGCTGCCCATGCCGCCGGCGCGGACGCCGTCAAGTTCCAGACCCATATCGCCGCCGCCGAGTCGACCCTCGACGAGGAGTTCCGCGTCAAGTTCAGCCGCCAGGACGCTACCCGCTACGACTACTGGAAGCGCATGGAGTTCACCGCGGAGCAGTGGGCGGGCCTGGCGTCGCACGCCGCCGAGCGCGGTGTCGTCTTCCTATCGTCGCCGTTCTCGATCGCTGCGGTCGACCTGTTGCAACGGCTCGGCATGGCCGCATGGAAGGTCGGATCGGGCGAGGTCCGCTCTCACGATCTCATCCGCACCATGGCGGCGACCGGCAAGCCGGTGCTCGTCTCGAGCGGCATGAGCACCTATGCCGATCTTGGCGCGGCTGCCGAGCTGGTGCGCGCCGCGCGCGCTCCGCTCGCGGTGTTCCAGTGCACCACCAAGTATCCGACCCCGCTCGCTGAGGTCGGCCTCAACGTGTTGGACGAGTTGCGCCGGCGCTTCTCCTGCCCGGTTGGGCTGTCCGATCATTCCGGCAAGACCTATCCGGCGCTCGCCGCCATGGCGCGCGGCGCCGACTTGGTTGAGGTGCACTTCGCTCTCGACCGCACCATGTTCGGGCCCGATGTCCCGGTCTCGCTGGTGCCGTCCGAGATACGTCTCCTGGCCGAGGCACGCGATGCCTACGCCGAGATGGACGCCCATCCGGTCGACAATGATGCCGCGGCCGGCCTCCTCACGCCCATGCGCGCGCTCTTCAACAAGAGCCTCGCTCCCAAGGAAGCCATCGCCAAGGGCGCCGTGCTCGCCGCCAATATGCTGACCACCAAGAAGCCGGGCACCGGCATCCCGGCCCACGAAATCGACACTGTGCTGGGCCGCAGGCTCAAGCACGACGTCGGGCCGGAGCGCCTCTTGCGCCGGGAGGATTTGGAATGAGCGGCCGTCGTAAGATCTGCGTCATCGTCAACAGCCGCGCCAACTATGGGCGCGTCAAATCGGTGATGCGCGCCGTCACCGACCATCCCGATCTGCAGCTGCAGCTGATCATCGGCGCCTCGGCCCTGCTGTATCGCTTCGGCAACGTGCGCGACCACATCGCCTCGGACGGCTTCGAGGCGCAAGCGACCGTGCACTCGATCGTCGAAGGCGAGACGCCGACGACCATGGCCAAGTCGACGGGCATCGCGATCATCGAGCTCGCCACGCAGTTCGACAACCTCAAGCCCGACGTGGTGCTCACCGTCGCCGATCGCTTCGAGACGCTGGCGACCGCGGTGGCGGCGAGCTACATGAACATTCCGCTCGCCCACACCCAGGGCGGCGAGGTCACCGGCAGCATCGACGAGAGCGTGCGCCACGCGGTCACCAAGCTCTCCCATATCCACTTCCCGGCGACGCGGCAGGCCGGCGAGTATCTCGTGCGCATGGGCGAGGCTCCCGACACGGTCCACTTCACCGGTTGCCCCAGCATCGACTTGATTGCCGGGATCGACATGAAGCTGCCGCCCGACATCTTCACGCGCTACCTCGGCGTCGGCGCCGCGATCGACGCGGCCAAGCCGTACCTCGTCGTGCTGCAGCACCCCGTGACGACCGAGTACGGCCAGGGCTTCGCCCAGATCAACGAGACGTTGCGCGCCGTCGAAAGCATTGGCATGCAGACGGCTTGGTTATGGCCCAATGTCGACGCCGGCTCCGACGACGTTTCCAAAGGCCTGCGTATGTATCGTGAGCACAACAATCCCAGCTGGCTGCACCTCTATCGCAACTTCGCGCCCGAGGACTACGCACGCCTCATCAACAACGCCGCGTGCCTGGTAGGCAACTCATCGTCCGGCCTGCGCGAGGGCGCGTACCTCGGCGTGCCCGTCGTCAACATCGGCACCCGCCAGCAGGGCCGCGAGCACGGCGCCAATGTCGTCTACACCGCGCACGCTGCCGCTGAGATCGCTGCCGCGATCCGCAAGCAGGTTGCGCACGGCCGCTTCCCGTCGTCCCAGATGTTCGGCACCGGCGACTCCGGTCGCAAGATCGCCGATATCTTGGCGAGCGCGACGTTCCGCATCCAAAAACGCCTGGCCTACGCCTGATGCGCCCCACCATTGCCTATCTCGGTGCGCCGGAAGGGTTCGAGGCACTCACAGCCGCCGCCAATGGACGCGCGCTGACGTCGCACGTCACGGCCGACTCCGAGTCGCTCATCAAGGCCCTCGCCGGAGCAGCCGGCCTTCTCGATGCGTCAATGCGCGTGCAGGTCACCGCCGCGATGCTGGAAGCCGCGCCGGCGTTGCGCATCATCAGCTGCGCCACCACGGGCTCGGATCACATTGCGCGGCCGGCCGCCGAAGGGCGCGGCATCGCCATCCGCACCCTGCGGGAGGACGGCCCCCTGCTGCGCAACATTACCCCGGCCGCGGAGTTGTCGTGGACCTTGTTGATGGCCTGCGCGCGGCGTCTGCCGGCCGCCCTCGATCACGTTCGCGCCGGCAAGTGGGTGCGCGAGGAATTCCCTGGCACGATGCTGCACGGCCGCCGCCTCGGCCTCATCGGCATGGGGCGCATCGGCGGCTGGATGGCGCGGTACGGTCGCGCCTTCGGCATGGAAGTGGTCGGCAACGACCCCCACGTCGCCACGGCCCCGCCGGATGTGCACATGGTGTCGCTGCCGGTGTTGTTCGAGACGTCGGACTTCATCTCCGTGCACGTGCACCTGAACGACGAGACCAAGGGGCTCGTCTCGGCTGCACTGTTGGAGCGAGTCAAGCCCGGCGCCGTGCTTATCAACACCTCGCGCGGCGCCATCGTCGATGAGAGCGCGATGCTGGCCGCCCTCAAAAGCGGGCGCCTCGGCGGCGCCGGTCTCGATGTGCTCGAAGGCGAACCGGCCATCGCCAATCATCCGCTCATCGCCTATGCGCGCGAGCACGGCAACCTGCTGATCACGCCGCACATCGGCGGCTTCAGCCCGGACGCCGTGCGCATCGTTTGCCGTCGCGCGGCGGAGAAGATTCTGGAGCACTTGGGGCTATGAAGGTCTGGGGACTATGACGGCCCAGGTACTCGCCGACGGCATCGCCCGGTCCGGCATCCATCACGCCTTCGGCGTGCCGGGCTCGGGCCCAACGCTCGAGCTCATCCATGCGTTGGAGCAGCGCGGGGTGCGTTTCACCACGACCTACTTCGAGGGCACCGCCGCGCTGATGGCGGGGACCATCGGACGCTTGTCGGGGCGGCCCGGCGTTGCGCTGTCGATCAAGGGCCCCGGCTTCGCCAATCTCGCGCAGGGCCTTGCTGCCAGCTGGTTCGAGAACTTCCCCGTCGTGGCGATGGTCGAGGCATTTCCGGCCAACGTCGACTGGCGCATCCGTCACAAGGGCATGGACCACGACGGTCTCGCGCGCGTCGTCGCCAAGGCGCGCGTGCCCATGGGGTCCGCTCCGGACTTCGCGAGGCTCGCAGCACTTGCCACGGCTGAGGTGCCCGGGCCCGTCGTCGCCGAGTTCGCTGCCGGGGATGCAGTGCTCCCGCCGCCGCTGCCGGCCGTACCCGCCGATCCGAACGCCATCGCCGCCATTGCGGCGGCCAAGCGCCCGGCGGTGATCGCCGGCACTCTGGCGATCCGCCGTGGCTGGGGTGCGCGCCTCGCAGCGCTGAAAGTGCCGGTGTTCTCCACGGCCTCGGCCAAGGGCGTCCTCGACGAGACCCTGCCGCACGCCGCCGGTGTTTACACCGGCGTCGGCTTGGCGCGCGCGCCCGAGACGGCGTTGTTGCCGGACTGCGACCTCATCGTCGGCCTCGGCTTGCGGCCAGGCGAGGTGTTGGCAACCAAGCCGTTCGCCTGCCCGGCCATCAATGTCGACGTCGTCCCGTCGGCCGTTGCGTTCGCCTTCGGGGCGACGACATCGGATTCCGACTCGGTGTTCGCGGCGCTTGGTCCCAAGGTGTGGGAAATCCCGCGCATCCAACTGGCCGTCGGCAAGTTGCGCCTGCAGATGCAGTCGGGCCCGTACCAGCCGGCGCACATCTACGACGCCGTCGACCGGCACTTCCGCAGCCAAGTGCGCGCGGTGTTCGATACCGGCTACTTCTGCACCATCGGTGAGCACGCGTGGCGCGCGCGCCGTCCCGACTGGTGCCTGATGTCGGGCATGGGCCGCTACATGGGCACCGGCATTCCCATGGCGCTGGGCGCCGCGTTCCACGATGCGACGGTGCCGACGGTTGCGTTCCTCGGCGACGGCGGTATCGGCACCCATGTCGCCGAGATGCGCATCGCGGTGCGCCATCGCCTGCCCATTCTGTTCGTGCTGATCACCGATGGCGGCTTCGGCTCGGTACGCACGCGCGCGATCAAGGATGGCCTCACCCAGGCGCCACTCCTGATGGAGGATGCCTCCTGGCTGAAGGTGATGTCCGCCATGGGCTTGCCGGTCGCGCGTACCGAGGGTCTGCAGCAGTTCAGCGACGCCCTTGCCGCGTGGCAGTGGCACGACGGCCCGGCTTACATCGAGGTGCCGTTCGATCCTGACGGCTACCAACGCATGGTCGAGGGGCTGCGCTAGCAGGTGGCCGCGCCGCACATGCTCATTGTGGGGGCAGGCTCGGTCGGCCGCCGCCACGCCAAGAACCTCGCAGCCGAGGGTTGCCGCATCTCGGCGGTCGACCCGCGCGGCGATCGCTTGCGCCAGATCACCAAGGAGTTGCGCGTCGAGGGCTGCTTCGAGACCATTGAGCAAGGTCTGCACGTTGCGGCTCGCGATCTGCAAGGCGTCGTCATCGGCTCGCCGACCGCCTACCACGTGCCCCAGTGCATCCAGGCGCTCGACGCCGGCATTGCGGTGTTGCTGGAGAAGCCCGTGGCGCCCGATCTCGCCGCCACCCAACAGCTCACTGCCGCCGTGGCAAACGCCAAGGCGCCGCTTCTGCTCGGTTACACTTGGCGCTGGTGGCCGCCGCTCGCCCAGGTACGGGCGCTGCTCGCCGACAACGCCATCGGCGCCGTGCGCCACGTGCGCTTCGTCATGGCCGCGCACCTCGCCGACTGGCACCCTTGGGAGCGCTATCAGGATTTCTTCATGGCGCACGCCGAACAGGGCGGCGGCGCACTCCTCGACGAGAGTCACTGGATCGACCTGGCCGTGTGGCTCTTCGGCATGCCGGAGACGGTGAGCGCGCGCATCGAGCGCCTCAGCGACCTCGACATCTCCAGCGACGACAACGTCGACATTCTGCTCGGCTACCCGCACGGCCTGCGCGTCAGCCTTCACCTTGATCTCTTCGCGCGGCCGCATGAGCGCACGATCCGCTTCTCGGGCGAGAAGGGCACGATCTTGTGGACCGCCAATCCGAACCGCGTCGCGGTCGCGCACGACGCCGACGGTACCTGGCAAGAAACCAACTACACGTGTGAGCGCAACGACATGTTCGTCGCGGTGGCACGCGAGTTCCTCAGCGTCGCGCGCGGCGCGGCCAAGCCGTCGTGCACGATCGCCGACGGCGAACGCGTGCTGCGCGTGATCGAGGCGGCGCGCGCCAGCCACGGCACGGGCGCCGTCGTGCGGCTCGCTTAGTGGCATACGCCGGCCTCAGCGTACTCGCGGTCGTGCCGGCGCGCGGCGGATCGAAGGCGATCCCCGGCAAGAACCTGCGCGCGGTGGGCGGCGTCTCGCTGGTCGGGCGCGCCGCAGCACTCGCGGCGGCGATCAACTGGATCGATGAAGCCGTCATCTCCTCGGACGACGACGCCATCATCGCCGAGGCCGTTGCCCACGGCGTCGACGCCCCGTTCGTGCGGCCGGCCGAGCTCGCCACCGACACCGCGACCTCCGTGGACATGTGGCGACACGCGTGGCTCGCGGCCGAGACGCACTATGCCCGCGCGTTCGCTGTGTCGATCCTTCTCGAGCCCACCAGCCCGCTGCGCACCGCCGACGACGTCGAGCGCACCCTCGCGGCGCTCACCGCCGGCAACCACGCTGCCGCGGCGACCGTGAGCCCGACGCCGGCACACTTCTCGCCGCACAAGACGCTGACCGTCGATGCTCAGGAGCGCATCGGGTTCTATCTGCAGGGCGGCCAGCGCTTCGCCCTGCGCCAGGCGATCCCGCGCTACTTCCATCGCAATGGCCTGTGCTATGCGGTGCGCCGTAAGACGTTGGTGGAGGAGGGCGCCATCCTCGAGAACGACTGCGTCGCTGTCGTCGTCGAGCGGCCGGTGGTCAACATCGACGATGCCTTCGAGCTCGAGCTTGCCGAGTTCCTGCTGCGCCGTGAGGGCCGCACATGAGCAAGGTGCCCATCTTCCTCGGCGGCATGTTCAAGTCGGGCACCAGCCTGCTGCGCGCCATGCTGAGTCAACATCGCGCCATCGCCAGCGGCCTCGAGACGTACTGGTTTGATCTCGACCTGGGAGCCGGCACCGGCCGCGGTGGTGAGCCGCTAGCCGATCACTTGGCTCGCCTCGCCGCATACTTCGAGCTGTCGGCGGCCGAAGTCGACGCCATGGCGCGTGACAGCGCCGACGCCGAGGCGTTCCTCGACACGTTCATGACCCGCGTGGCGCGTGCCGCCAGCAAGCCGCGCTGGGCCGAGAAGACTCCTGGCAACATTACCCAAGCGCGCCGTATCCGGGCCCGCTGGCCCAAAGCGCCGGTGGTGCACATCGTGCGCGATCCGCGCGACATCTATGCGTCGCTGCTGGAAGCCGGCAAGTGGACCTCGGCCGCCGACTTCGGCTCGCGTTGGTGCGCGATGTTCGCCGGTTGCGAGGACGGCATCCGTGCCGGCGCACTGGCGTCCGCCAACTATCTCGAGGTGCGTTACGAATCCCTCGTGCTCGCACCCGAGACGACGATGGGCAGCGTCGTCGCCTTCGTCGGCGAGGACTGGGACCCGTCCGCCGGACGCTTCAGTGGCCGCGACGATGAGTTCAAGGTCGTGCTCGAGCAGACCGGCAAGGCCAGCACGACGTTGGCGCGCATGCGTACGCCGCTCTCCGATGATCGCGTCGGCCTATGGCGCAACGTCGCGTCGAAGCAGCTCGAGGACGTGCGCACGTATGCGGCGCGCCAAGGCCTCGGCGCGCGCTACGACCGCATCGTTGCGGAAACCGAGGCCGCGGTGCGACGCGCGGGAGCGGCGCCATGAGCGCGGCGCGCCTGCTCCTGATCAACTACCACTATCTGCGCGATCCGGCAGCAGCGCCGTTTCCCGGCATCTACCCGATGGCCATGGACGCGTTCCGCGCCCAGGTCGACGACCTCGCCGCCCGCTTCCACGTCGCCACGCCCGAGGAAGCCGAACGCTTCCTGCTCGGCGGTGGCACCTTGCCGCGCGATAGCGTCCTGCTCACCTTCGACGACGGCATGCGCGAGCAGGGGGTTGCGGCGCGCGACGTCTTGGATGCGCGCGGCATCAAGGCGCTGTTCTTCGTGACGTCGCGGCCCCTGATCGAGCGGCGGCCGCTGACGGTGCACAAGGTGCATTGGCTGCGCGCCCACACCGACCCGCGCGCCTTCGCCACCGAGTTCGAATCGCACGTGCCGCCGGAGCGGGCCGCCGACCGTACCGACGAGGCGTCGCGCCAGAAGGCGGTTCAGCAGTACGTCTACGACACGCCCGCAGATGCGCTGCTCAAGTACCGCCTCAACTTTTCGCTGCCCCACGACGTCGTCGATCGCGCCACGGCGATGATGCTGCGCGCCCGCGGGATCGACGAGCGCATCTTCGGTTCCGACCTCTACATGGACCGCGAGGAGTTGCGCGCTCTCGTCGCGAACGGCCACACGGTCGGCGCACACGGCCACAGCCACGCGCCGATGTCGCGCCTCGGGCCGGGTCTCGACGCCGACGTGAAGCGCAACGTCGACTGCCTCGCCGGCATTCTCGGATCGCCGCCGCGCTGGCTGTCGTATCCGTACGGACGCGAGTGGGCGATCCCGACAGACGCGCCGGCGCTGTGCGCGCGGCACGGATTCCAGCTCGCCGTGACGCTGTTCCTGGGGTGGAACGGCTCCAGCGAGGATCGCGCCCGCATCAAGCGCATCAATACCAACGAGGTCGGCAGCGTTGCCGCTGCCGCGTGAGCGCCGTCGTGCCCATCCATCCGATGGCGCGCGCCCTGCGTGCTGCCCGGCGCCGGGCGCTCGCGCCGCTGATCACGATGTTCGCCGAGCGCGGCAACGCGCGCGCCGTGGCGCGGCTGCTGCGCTGGGCGTTGGTGCCGCTCAGCGACGGCGCACCCAACGCCGTCACCGTCATGGTCCTCCCCAAAGAGGGCTTCACCGAGGACGTCGTGGCGGCGCTCGGGCCTGACCCGCGCTTTCGCGTCGTCGCCCTGGCGCGCGACTATCCGAAGGCCGTGTGCGCAGCCTTTCTGCCGGCCAGTATCGATGACAACACCTATCGCTCCGTCGGAACGGAGTACGACGCCGCCAAGCAGCGCCTGCGCGCGTTCTGGACGGCGACGTGGACGGAATTCACCGCG
>CAMDPO010000017.1 GCA_945904955.1 Rhizobium sp. Q54 | reverse complement strand
CTGCGCGCCCCTGGCGCGCGTGCCGCGCGACGCCCCGAAGGGGCGCTGCGCGCCCCTGGCGCGCGTGCCGCGCAGCGCCCCTGGCGCGCGTGCCGCGCGACGCGCGTGCCGCGATCGGGCGCAGGTGGTCGCTCTCGAGAAGATTGCCGTAGAGCGGCATGGGAGCCGCGGCAACCTCCCACTCGAATTCGGTCGGCAGGCGCTTGCCGGCCCAGCGGGCAAAGGCGTCCGCCTCGAAGTAGCTGACGTTGCACACCGGCGCATCGGGATCGATGGCGGACATGCCACCGAGGTCGAAGACGTTGGCCGCGCGCTCCGGCGCGCTCCAATAGAGTGGCGCACACCACGCCTGCGTGCGCGCCGCCGCGATGCCGTCAGCGAGCCACCAGCGCGGGTCGCGGTAGCCGCCGTCGCCGATGAACGCGGCGTACTCGGCGTTGGTGACCGGGCGCGTGGCAATGCGGAATGGACGCAGGAAGACGCGATGGCGCGGCCGTTCGCAGTCGAAGGCGAACGCCTCGCCGGCCGGCGCGCCCGCCTCGAAGATGCCGCCGGGAAACTCACGCCAGCCTTGGTGGACCGGCGCGGCCGGCGGCGGCGCCTTGCGATCACGGCGGTACGCTGGCTGCAGCGGGTTCTGGAAGAAAGCGTGGCGGATGTCGGTGAGGATCAGCTCCTGGTGCTGCTGCTCATGGTGCAGGCCGAGGGTGATGAGCGCGGCGACCACCGGCCACATGTCGGACGCGCAGTCGGCGATGAGGCGTTCGAGGGCGACGTCGACGGCGGCGCGCCAGGTGAGCACCTCGGCGCTGGTCGGTCGCGACAGCAGGCCGCGTGCGGCGCGCGCGAACGGCACGCCGACCGTTTCATAGTACGAGTTGAAGAGCGCGGCGTAGCGCGCGTCGTGCAACTCGTAGCCGGCGGCGTGCGGGCCGAGCACGAACGTCTCGAAAAACCACGTCGTGTGGGCGAGATGCCAGCGCGCCGGGCTCGCGTCCGGCATCGACTGCAGACCCTGGTCCTCGGGCGTGAGCGGCGCGACCAGCCGTTCGGTCGTCGCCCGCACCGCGCGCACCTGCGCCAACGCGGTGTCGCGCGCGACATGCGCATCGCGCATGGGCGGCGACCCAACAATGGGCGCGGACCAATGGTGGTACGACACGGACGCCTCGCTTTCGGCACGCATTCGGCAAGTGGGGCGCGGATTGGGCCATCCGCGGCCGTTCGCCTCAAGCGCCCGAAGCGCCTACCTCCGCGGGAACAGGGCGCGCATCCCGAATAGACCGATCAGCGCCGCAAGGCTGAAGCCAGCGCCGGCGAAGAACGTCGCCGCCGGTCCGAGTGTGTCCCACAGCACGCCCGCGATGACGCTCGCCAACAGCAGCGCAATGCCGCTCGCCAAGTTGAAGATGCCGAAGGCGCTGCCGCTCACTTCGCGCAGCGCGGTGTCGGCGACCATGGCGGACAGGATGCCTTGGGTGAGGCCCATGTGCAGGCCCCACAGACCGGCGCCGAGCAGCACCGTCCACGGGCCGGCGGCGGTGGCGAGGACGACGTCGGCGCCAATCAACACGGCAAGTCCAAGCCCGAGCAAGCCGGCACGGCCGACGCGGTCGGACAGGATGCCGACCGGATAGGCGGCGAGCGAATAGACCAGGCTCATCGCCACCATCACCACCGGCACCACGGTCAGCACCATGCCAACGTCCTGGGCGCGCAGCAGGAGGAACGCCTCGCTGAAGCGCGCCAGGGTGAGCACCGCGCCGATCGTCGTGACCGCCCAGAATGCCGGTGGCAGCCGGGCGATGCCGGTGAAGAGGGCGCGGGCGCGGGCGCGGGGTGCGGCGCGCTCGACCACCGGCTCGCGCACGCCGAGCACCAGCAGCACCACCGCGGCAAGCGCCGGCAGTACGGCGAACCACAGCACGCTGCGAATGTCGCCGGCGAACGCGGCGAGCAAGGCGATGGCGAGCAGCGGACCCGCCACCGCGCCGACGGTGTCGAGGGATTGGCGCAGGCCGAAGGCCGCGCCGCGCACCTCGGGCGGCGTGACGTCGTGGATGAGCGCATCGCGAGGCGCGCCGCGAATGCCCTTGCCGATGCGATCGAGGAAACGCGCCAGGAACACCAGGTCGACGGTGCTGGCGATGGCGAACAGGGGTTTCGCCAGCGCGGCGAGTCCGTAGCCTGCGACAACGAGCGGCTTGCGCCGCCGGAACGCGTCGCTGAGGGTGCCCGAGAACACCTTGACGATCATCGCCGTCGACTCGGCGATGCCCTCGATCAGTCCGAGGGTGGTGGCGCTGGCGCCGAGCACCGTCACCAAGAAGAGTGGCAGGAGGCTGTGTACCAGCTCGGACGACATGTCCATGAGCAGGCTGACGAGGCCGAGCGCCCACACCGCGGGGGCACATGCGCACGTCGGATCGAGGATGCGGGGGTGGCCATCGGGCGGGACCGCGCAGCCTACGCGTGCACACGGGTCGCCGTCCAAGACCACGCGCCCCCTGCGCACCGTCGCCGCGGCGCCGCTGCGCTCGGTTGGCTCACGGTGATCGAGGCCGACTCCGGGCCGGCTGCGCTCGCCGTACTGGCGGCCGCGCCGCACGTCGACCTCCCGCTCCCCGACATAGTGATGCCGGGCGGCATGACCGGGCGGCAGCTCGCCGAAGCGGTGCGCAAGCTGCGGCCGGAGCTCGGCGCGGCCGCCTGAGCGGCGTGGTCGTGGTGGCGCGTGACCACGGCCCCGGCATCCCGGACGTGCCGATGGCGCCGCAAGACGGCTACTCGACCAACGGCGGCCGGGGCCTCGGCCTACCGACGGCGCGGCGCATGATGGACGAGTTCGAGGTGGTCTCGGCGCAGGGGCGCCGCACCACCATCACCATGAAGCGCTGGGCGCGGCGCTAAGGCGAGCGTCGGAAGGGCTGTGGCTTGCGCACCCCGCCCGGGGCTGCTACGCCGCGCATCTTATTATGTCGCTTCGCGCACGCATCGGCTGGGGCATCCACGCACTGATCCAGGCCTACTACCGCGTCCAGGTGAACGGACGGGTGCTGGAGCATGCCGGCCGCTATGTCGGCGAGAAGGCCTATCCGCCGCAGTTCGTCGACATCGTCCGCCTCACGCGCTTCGTGCGCGAACGCAAGCCGACGGTGCTGTGGGAGCTCGGCGCCGGCTGGTCGACGCAGTTCCTAGCCCAAGCGCTCGCCGACAACGAAGCCGGGCACCTCTATTCGATGGACGCGGCGGCCGAGTGGGCGAGCCATGCCCGCGCCATGCTGCCGCCGTGGCTGGGGTCCTGGGTGGAGATCCACCACAGCCCGGTGGAGAGGCGCGACGTCGGCGGCACCTGCGCGGTGAAGTACGCGTGGCGGCCGGAGCCGATGCCGCAGTTCATCTATCTCGATGGCCCCGCCGGCGCGAAGGAATGCCCGGGCCACGCCGACCTGATCGAGATCGAGGAGCGGCTCGCGCCGGGCTGCTTCATCGTCATCGACGGGCGCGGCACCACTGCTGAATTCTTGCGCAAGAATTTCCGCAGAGAATGGCGCTACTGGCGGGACCCCGGTCCGCTCGGGCGCTACTTCAGCCAGTTCAACCAACACTATCTCGAGCTGCAGCGCTAAGGCTGCCTCGAACTTAGGCGCCACCCCTCCTGGCGCCTATTCCGTGTGCAGATGCGGCGCGCATCGGGCCGCGAACGACTCCCGATTCATCCGTTCTGCCAAAGACTTAGGCAGATTCCGCGACCATGGCACATGCGTTGCTATGGGGGCCCCGGACGCAACCTTTGCACGCGGGAGTCAACGCTACATGACGAAGCTTCTGAATTGGGCACGCGCGGCCGCCGTGGCTGCCGGTGCTCTCGCCGGCGCCGCGTGCGCCGGGCCTGCTTTGGCGCAGGCGGTAACGCCGATCAAGATCGGCGTCTTGCACTCGCTCTCGGGCACGATGGCGATCAGCGAGACGACCCTCAAGGACACCATGCTGATGCTGGTGGACGACCTCAACAAGAAGGGCGGCCTGCTCGGTCGTCCGGTCCAAGCCGTCGTCGTCGACCCGGCCTCCGATTGGCCGCTGTTTGCCGAGAAGGCGCGCGAACTGCTCGCGCAGCAAAAAGTCGACGTGGTGTTCGGCAACTGGACTTCCGTGTCGCGCAAGTCCGTGCTGCCGGTGTTCGAGGAACTGAACGGCCTCCTGTTCTATCCGGTGCAGTACGAGGGCGAAGAATCCTCGCGCAACGTGTTCTACACGGGCGCTGCGCCGAACCAGCAAGCCATCCCGGCGGTTGAGTACTTGATGGGCGCCGACGGCGGTTCCGCGAAGCGTTTCGTGCTGCTCGGCACCGACTACGTCTATCCGCGTACCACCAACAAGATCCTGCGCGCCTTCCTGAACTCGAAGGGCGTCGCCGACGCGGACATCCTCGAGAACTACACGCCGTTCGGTCATTCCGATTGGCAGACGATCGTCAGCCAAGTGAAGCAGTTCGCCTCGGCCGGCAAAAAGACCGCGGTGATCTCGACCATCAACGGCGACGCCAACGTTCCTTTCTACAAGGAGCTGGCTAACCAGGGCATCAAGGCCACCGACATCCCGGTCGTCGCCTTCTCGGTCGGCGAAGAAGAGATCGCCGGTCTCGACGCCGCCCCGCTGGTCGGTCATCTGGCCGCGTGGAACTACTTCATGAGCGTCGATACGCCGGAGAACAAGGCGTTCATCGCCAAGTGGCACGCGTTCATCGGCAACACCAAGCGCACCACCAACGATCCCATGGAGGCCCACTACATCGGCTTCAACATGTGGGTGCAGGCGGTGAAGCAGGCCGGCTCGACCAACGTCGACGCCGTCCGCCAGGCCATGTACGGCCAGAAGTTCAAGAACCTGACCGGCGGCGTCGCCGTCATGAACACCAACCATCACCTGTCCAAGCCGGTGATGATCGGCGAGATCCAGGCCAACGGTCAGTTCGACATCGTGTGGAAGACGCCGGGCGTCGTCGTCGGTGACGCGTGGTCCGACTTCATTCCGGAGAGCAAGCCGCTGGTCGCGGACTGGACCTATCCGTGGGTCTGCGGCAACTGCGCCACGCCGAAGTTCGCTAACTAACTCGCCAACCTTACGACGGCATCCCCCGGGCTCGTTGTCCTCCCCTTCGAGCCCGGGGGAGCACCGGCCTTCCTCATCCGCGACAAACGGCTGAGGAAGTTCGGTGAGAGAGACCTCAACCGCTGCGACGGTCGCGACGGGTGAGTACATAGACGCAGTCCACCGGCAAGTTTGGCGACTCCGATGGTGATGCAAATGTTGACCCAAGCTGTGGGGCGCTTGGTCCGCGCGTGCGTGCTTTGCGCGGCTCTCGGTTCCGGAACGGCGGTAGCGCAGACGGTCGAGACCAAGTCCATCGATGAGATGGTCCAGGTCCTCGCCATCGGCGACTTCACGGCCAAGATCGAAGCGACGCAGGTGCTTGCGACGACGGGTGACCCACGTCTCGTGCCGATCCTGCAGGCGCTGCTCGACAACAATCTCTATGCGCGCAAGTCCGACAACCTCGTCGTCATCGGCAAGGAACAGGGCGGCACGCTCGCCATCACCGATCCGCTGACCGAGAAGCAGCTCGGCGCGGCGGCGCCTGCCGACTTCGAGCGCGCCCGCCTCAACAACCGCCTGCGCACCGTGCTGCAGACCGCGCTCGGCGCGTTGCAACTCGCCCACCCCGATCCGGCGCGTCGCAAGGCGTCCGCCGACGCGCTGTTCAAGACGCCGAGTCTGGAAATGGTCGAGCCGCTCAAGATCGCGCTCGCGCATGAGAGCAACGGCTCCGCGCGCAAGGCGCTGGTCAAGGCGCTTGCCGCGACCGAGTTGCAGTTCACCGACCAGCCGGAGGCGAAACGCGCCGCTGTCGTCACCCTCGGCGCCTTCGCCGATCCCGACATCCGCGCCTTCCTCAACAGCCGCATCAGCGGCATCAACGAAGCAGCACCCGCCGAGCAGCAAGAGCTCAAGGCCGCCATGATCGCCGCCGTCGCTGAGATCGAGCGCCGCGTCGCCACCTGGCAGATGTTCGGCAACGTCCTGCAGGGCATCTCCCTCGGCAGCGTGCTGCTGCTCGCCGCCATCGGCCTCGCCATCACCTTCGGCGTGATGGGCGTCATCAACATGGCCCACGGCGAGATGGTCATGCTCGGCGCCTACACGACCTACGCCGTGCAGCTCGCCTTCCGCGAATACCTGCCGGGAGGCCTCGACTACGCACTGCTCGTCGCCATCCCGGCCGCGTTCGCGGTGAGCGGACTCGTCGGCATTGCCATCGAGCGTGGCATCATTCGTTGGCTCTATGGCCGCCCGCTCGAGACCTTGCTTGCCACCTGGGGCCTGTCGCTGATCCTGCAGCAGGCCGTGCGCAGCGCCTTCGGCCCGACCAACATGCAGGTGACGAGCCCGTCGTGGATGTCCGGCGCCATCGAGCTCACCGGCGGCGTCGTCCTCACCTACAACCGCATCTGGATCGTCGTGTTCGCGCTGTTGGTGTTCGGGTTGCTGATCTTCATCCAGCGCCGCACCCAGTTCGGCTTGCAGATGCGCGCCGTGACGCAGAACCGCCGCATGGCCCGCTCCATGGGCATCCGTTCCGGCTGGGTCGATGCACTGACGTTCGGCCTCGGCTCCGGCGTCGCCGGCATGGCGGGCGTCGCCCTCAGCCAGATCGACAACGTCAGCCCGAACCTCGGCCAGGGCTACATCGTCGACTCGTTCATGGTGGTGGTGTTCGGCGGCGTCGGCAATTTGTGGGGGACGCTGGTCGGTGCATTCGGCCTCGGCATCGTCAACAAGTTCCTCGAGCCCTACGCCGGCGCCGTGCTCGGCAAGATCCTGGTCCTCGTCGCCATCGTCCTGTTCATCCAGTGGCGGCCACGCGGACTATTCGCCCTCAAGGGCCGCGCGGTGGAGGCATAGATGTCTTTGGTTAGCGCGCTTCCCGCGCGACGCGGCCGCTCCGGCTCCCTCTTCTTCAGCACGCTCGGCGACACGGGCGGCACCATCCTCGTCGCGTTCTTGCTGCTCGCCGCGGTCCTGGTCCCTGTGCTCAACGCCCTGCCGACCGACTCAGGCCTGCACATCCCCAACTACCTGGTGTCGCTGTTCGGCAAGTACCTGTGCTTCGCCCTGCTCGCCCTGTCGGTCGATCTCATCTGGGGCTTCGCCGGAATTCTTAGCCTCGGTCACGGCGCGTTCTTCGCGCTGGGTGGCTACGCCATGGGCATGCACCTGATGCGCGAGATCGGCACGCGCGGCGTCTATGGCAATGCGACGCTGCCCGACTTCATGGTGTTCCTGAACTGGAAGGAGCTGCCCTGGTACTGGTACGGCTTCGACTCGTTCGCCTTCGCCGCGCTGATGGCGATCCTGGTGCCCGGCGCATTGGCCTTCGTGTTCGGCTGGTTCGCCTTCCGCAGCCGCGTCACCGGCGTGTACCTGTCGATCATCACCCAGGCGCTGACGTTCGCGCTGATGCTCGCGTTCTTCCGCAACGACTTCGGCTTCGGCGGCAACAACGGCCTTACCGACTTCAAGGACATCTTCGGCTTCAGCCTGCAGGCCAAGAGCACGCGCGCGTCGCTGTTCGCCGCGTCGGCCATCGCCCTGGCGCTGGGGTACGTGCTGTGCCGGTTCCTGGTCTCGTCACGCTTCGGCCGCGTGCTGATCGCGGTGCGCGACGCCGAGTCGCGCACGCGCTTCCTCGGCTACCGCGTCGAGCACTACAAGCTGTTCGCCTTCGTCATCTCCGCCATGCTGGCCGGCATCGCCGGCGCGCTGTACGTGCCCCAGGTCGGCATCATCAACCCGCGCGAATTCGCACCGGCCAATTCCATCGAGGTCGTCATCTGGGTCGCCGTCGGCGGCCGCGGCACCCTGTGGGGTGCGGCCCTTGGGGCGGTGCTGGTCAACTACGGCAAGACCTACTTCACCGGTGCGCTGCCCGAGGCGTGGCTGTACGTGCTGGGCGCCCTCTTCATCGGCGTCACCCTGTTCCTGCCCAAGGGCGTCGGCGGCACGGCGAAGGAGTGGCTCGGCAAGCTGTGGCCGAAGGTGCGCGCGTCCAAACCACCTCTCACGCCTAGTCCGCAGGCGGGAGTGGCCGAATGACGTTTTCAATTTCCCCGCTCGGCGGCCGCCCTCCAACCCCGCCTCGCGGGGCCCCGGACGTCCGGCACCAGCCGGGCGCGCACATCGCTCCTGACCGGGACCTCGCGCAGACGATCCTGTATCTCGACGACGTGTCGGTGAGCTTCGACGGGTTCCGCGCGCTCAACAAACTCAGCTTCTACCTGCTGCCGGGCGAGTTGCGCGCCATCATCGGGCCGAACGGCGCCGGCAAGACGACCATGATGGACGTCATCACCGGCAAGACGCGCCCTGACTCCGGCCAAGTCTATTTCGACGGCAAGGTCGACCTCACCCGCCTCGACGAGGCCGCCATCGCCAACCTCGGCATCGGCCGCAAGTTCCAGAAGCCGACGGTGCTCGAGACCCAGACGGTCGACGACAATCTTCGTCTCGCGCTCAAGGACAAACGCGGTGTGTACGCGGCGCTGTTCTCGCGCACCAGCGCGACCCAGGCCGCGCGCCTCGACGAATTGCTCACCACGATCGGATTGATGGAGCAGCGCGACACGATCGCCGGCCTGCTCTCCCACGGCCAGAAGCAGTGGCTGGAGATCGGCATGCTGCTGGCGCAGGAGCCGCAGCTTCTGCTGGTCGACGAGCCCGCCGCCGGCATGACCGACGCCGAGACCGAAGCGACCGCGACCATGCTGCGCGCCATCGCCAAGGACCGCTCGGTCGTCGTCGTCGAGCACGACATGGAATTCGTGCGCGCCCTCGAGGCCAAGGTCACCGTGCTGCATGAAGGCTCGGTGCTCGCCGAAGGCTCGATGGAGCACGTGCAGGTGCACCCGCGCGTCATCGAAGTCTACCTGGGGCGCTAGACCATGCTCGAAGTCGAAGGCCTCGATCTCTACTACGGCGCCAGCCAGGCGCTGCGCTCGGTCAACCTGACCGCCGTCAAAGGCGGCATCACCTGCGTGCTCGGGCGCAACGGCGTCGGCAAAACCAGCCTGTTGCGCGCCATCGCAGGACACCTGCCGGTGCGCGCCGGCAAGATCGTCTGGGAGGGCAAGGACATCCGCGGCGTGCCAGCCGATGAGCGCGCCCGCCGCGGCATCGCCTCGGTGCCGCAGGGACGCGAAATCTTCCCGCTGCTGACCGTCGAGGAGAACCTGCGCACCGGCTTCGCGGCCGTGCCGCGCGCGCTGCGCACCATTCCCGACGAGATCTTCGAGCTGTTCCCGGTGCTGCGCGACATGCTGCGCCGCCGCGGCGGCGACCTGTCCGGCGGCCAGCAGCAGCAGCTCGCCATCGCCCGCGCGCTGGTTACCCGCCCGCGCCTGTTGATCCTCGACGAGCCGACCGAGGGCATCCAGCCGTCGATCATCAAGGAAATCGAGCGTGTCATCCGCCTGCTCGCCATGCGCGGCGACATGGCGATCGTCCTGGTCGAGCAGTATTTCGAGTTCGCCAAGAACTTGGCGGATCGATTCCTGGTCCTCGAACGGGGACGAGTTGTTGCTTCCGGCGATCGCGCCGCCATGGCCAGTACCGATGTACGCCGCTTCCTTACCGTCTAGCGCCGGCATCGCGGCGCCGCTCGCTGCGGCCAACCGCAGCCACGGCCGCACGCGCATCGCGTTCGGGCTACGGGCGGGACGGACCGCGTTGGAGACGCTCTATCAGGAAGGCTGCAGCCGCGTGCTGCGGCCGGCCATGGCGCCGGGCGCGTCGCCCCAGGCGGTGCTCATCAACACCGCCGGCGGCATCACCGGCGGCGACACGTTGGACGCCGAGGTGCGCATCGGACCCGGCGCCGGCGCCGTGGTGACGAGCCAGGCGGCCGAGAAGATCTACCGCTCGGCGGGTGGCGAAAGCCGCGTCACGACCGAGCTCCACGTCGGCGAAGGCGCCTGGCTCGCCTGGCTGCCGCAAGAGACCATTCTGTTCGACGGCAGCCGCCTGCAGCGCGAGACGACCATCCGCGTCGCCCGCGGCGGCCGACTGCTGGCGTGCGAGGCGCTCGCCTTCGGGCGCCAGGCGCGGCGCGAGCAGATGCGCAGCGGCCTTTTGCACGACACGTGGCGGGTGCTGCGCGACGGCAAGCTGGTGTGGGCGGACAGCCTGCGCCTGGAGGACGACGTCTCCACCGTATTGGCGCGTACCGCGACGGCCGACGGCGCCGTAGCGCTGGCGACCGTTCTCTACGTCGCCGACGACGTGACCGGCCTTTTGGAGACAGCGCGCGAAATGACGGCGTGTACCCACGTGACTGCCGCGGCGACCACCGTGGGTGGGGTTCTGCTGGCGCGCTTCGCTGCCGACAGCACGTACGCCCTGCGCCGGGAGCTGGTGCCGTTCCTCAGCCTGTTCCTGGAAGCCGCCGAAATTCCAGCAGTGCTGCCCAGCGCCTGGAGCTTCTGACATGAACCTCACTCCGCGCGAGAAGGACAAGCTGCTGCTGTCGTACGCAGCCGTGGTGGCGCGCCGGCGCCTCGAGCGCGGCGTCAAGCTCAACTACCCGGAGGCAGTCGCGCTCATCTGCGACTTCGTCATGGAGGGCGCGCGCGACGGCCGCTCGGTCGCCGAGCTGATGTCCGACGGCGCCACCATCATCACCCGCGACCAAGTCATGGACGGCATCGCCGAGATGCTGCCCGAGGTGCAGGTCGAGGCGACATTCCCCGACGGCACCAAGCTCGTCACAGTCCACGAGCCCATTCGATGAGAGCCCGTCGATGATCCCCGGCGAAATCATTCCGGCGAAAGGCTCGCTCACCCTCAACGAGGGCAAGCAGGCCATCACGCTGCACGTGCAGAACACCGGCGACCGGCCGGTGCAGGTCGGCAGCCACTATCACTTCTTCGAAGTGAACGAGGGCCTGGAGTTCGACCGCGCCCGGGCACGCGGCATGCGTCTCGATATTGCCGCGGGCACCGCGGTGCGCTTCGAGCCGGGCATGGGCCGCGACGTGCAGCTCATCCCCTATGGCGGCAAGCGCGTCGTCTACGGCTTCAACTCCCTGGTCAGCGGCGCGCTGGAGCCCAAGGCCGCACCGAAGAAGAAGCCCGCGCCCAAGCCCGTAAAGAAGAAGCCCACGAAGGCGAAGAAAAATGCCCGTCGTCGTTGATCGCCGATCCTATGCCGCGATGTACGGCCCGACGGTCGGCGACCGCGTGCGCCTGGCCGACACCGACCTGCTGATCGAGGTCGAGCAGGACCGCACCATCTACGGCGAGGAAGTGAAGTTCGGCGGCGGCAAGGTCATCCGCGACGGCATGGGGCAGTCGCAAATGACGCGCGCCCAGGGCGCCGTCGACACCGTCATCACGAATGCGCTGATCCTCGACCACTGGGGCATCGTCAAAGCCGACATCGGCATCAAGGGCGGCGTCATCGTCGCCATCGGCAAGGCGGGCAACCCCGACGTGCAGCCGGGCGTCGACATCATCATCGGCCCCGGCACCGAGGCGATCGCCGGCGAAGGCAAGATCGTCACCGCCGGCGGCGTCGACGTGCACATCCACTACATCTGCCCACAGCAGATCGACGAGGCGCTGGCGAGCGGCATCACCACCATGATGGGTGGCGGCACCGGCCCCGCCACGGGCACCAACGCCACCACCTGCACGCCGGGCCCGTGGCACATGATGCGCATGCTGCAGTCGGCGGAGGAGTTCCCCGTCAACCTCGGCTTCTTCGGCAAAGGCAACGCCAGCCGCCCCGAGGCCCTGCGCGAACAGATCGCGGCCGGCGCGTGCGGGCTCAAGCTGCACGAGGACTGGGGCACCACCCCCGCCGCCATCGACACGTGCCTGACCGTGGCCGACGAGATGGACGTGCAGGTCGCCATCCATACCGACACGCTGAACGAGTCGGGCTTCGTCGAGAACACCATTGCGGCGTTCAAGGGCCGCACCATCCACGCCTTCCATACCGAAGGCGCGGGCGGCGGCCATGCGCCGGACATCATCCGCGTCGCCGGCGAGCCGAACGTCATTCCGTCGTCCACCAACCCGACGCGGCCCTACACGGTGAACACCATCGAGGAGCACCTCGACATGCTGATGGTGTGCCACCACCTCGACCCGCGCGTGGCGGAAGACGTGGCGTTCGCCGAGAGCCGCATCCGCAAGGAGACCATCGCGGCGGAAGACATCCTTCACGACATCGGCGCGTTCTCGATCATTTCGTCCGACAGCCAGGCCATGGGCCGCGTCGGCGAGGTGGTGACGCGCACCTGGCAGACAGCCGACAAGATGCGCCGCCAGCGCGGGCGTCTGTCCGCCGAGCGCGGCGACAACGACAACGCGCGCGCCAAGCGCTACGTCGCCAAGTACACGATCAACCCGGCCATCGCCCAGGGCATCGCTGAGCACGTCGGCTCGGTCGAGGTCGGCAAGCTCGCGGATTTGGTCGTCTGGTCGCCGGCGTTCTTCGGCGTGAAGCCGGCCCTAGTCTTGAAGTGCGGCTCGATCGTCCTCGCCCAGATGGGCGACGCCAATGCGTCGATCCCGACCCCGCAGCCGGTCCATTCGCGCCCCATGTTCGCGCACTTCGGCCGCGCTCGCACCGAGAGCGCCGCGGTATTCGTCTCGGACGCGGCGCTGCAGAGCGAGGTCGCCCACGAGTACGGCCTGCAGAAGCGCCTGATCGCGGTACGGAACACGCGGAACATCGGCAAGGCCGACATGATCCACAACTCTGCCTGCCCGCGCATCGAGGTCGATCCCGAGACCTACGAGGTGCGCGCCGACGGCGAGCTGCTCACCTGCGAACCCGCAACGGTGCTGCCGATGGCGCAGCGGTACTTCTTGTTCTAGCCATGTGGCTGACGCCCTCTTTGCCGCGCGCGCGCGCGGTGTTGCCGGCCGGATCGTGGCAGGGCGCCGCCGACTCCATCACGCTCGATTTCGACGCGCGCCACCGCCGCCGCATGCGCATGACGACGGACGGCGGCGTGTCGTTCCTGCTCGACCTCGCCGAGACTCGGATCTTGGAGGACGGCGACGGACTCGCCTGTGACAACGGCCTGACGATTACTGTGCGCGCCGCCGACGAGACTCTTCTCGAAGTGCGCTGCGATAGCGCCACCGAGCTCGCGCGCGTCGCCTATCACCTCGGCAACCGGCACCTGTCGGTGCAGGTGCTGCCGAACGCGCTGCGCCTGCGCGACGACCACGTCATCGCCGACATGCTGCGCCAGCTTGGCGCACAGGTGGTGACGGTGCGTGCACCCTTCACACCCGAATCCGGTGCCTATGCCCAAGGGCATTCCCATGGCTGATGCGTCGCTCCTGCGCCTGCTGGCGTGGATGTCGCCGGGATTCCCGGTCGGCGCCTACAGCTACAGCCACGGCATCGAGTACGGCGTCGCCACCGGTTGCATCGACGACGCGGACTCCCTCTTCGCCTGGATCGAGGACGTGCTCGCCCACGGCGGCGGGCGCTGCGACGCCATCCTGTTCGCCCACGCCTGGCGGGCCGCACGCGTCGATGATGCCTTGCGCCTGGCCGAGATAGCCGAGCTCGCCGCCGCGCTGCCGGCGACCCCGGAGCTCGCCCGCGAGACCTTGCAGCAGGGCCAGGCCTTCGTCCTTGCGGCCGGCGCGGCGTGGCCGGCGCGCGGCATGGCGTTGCTGCGTAAAGGTGGCTCGCTCGCCTATCCCGTCGCGGTCGGCGTCACCTGCGCCGCCCATGGCATCAGCTTGGACGACGGCCTCAAGGCCTACCTGCACGGATTCGCCGCCAACCTGGTGTCTGCCGGGGTGCGGCTCATTCCTCTGGGTCAAACCCAGGGCCAGCGCTTAGTCGCCACGCTGGAGTCTCCGATCCTGCGCTTGGCGGCGGTAGCCCCCCAAGCACCGCTGGCGAGCGCGGGGTCGGGGACATGGACCATCGACTGGTGCTCGATGCAGCACGAGACCCAACACACGAGGTTGTTCCGCTCATGAACGCGCGCTCTCGTCCCTTGATACCTGCGTCCTCGCATGGGCCCCAAGGGCACGGCCCATTGCGCGTCGGCATCGGCGGTCCGGTCGGCTCGGGCAAGACCGCGCTCACCGACGCGCTCTGCAAGCGCATGCGCAGCCGCTTCGACATCGCCGCCATCACCAACGACATCTACACGCGCGAGGACGCCGAGTTCCTGACGCGCTCGGGCGCGCTGGCGCCGGAGCGCATCGTCGGGGTCGAGACGGGCGGTTGCCCGCATACCGCCATCCGTGAGGACGCCAGCATCAACCTCGCCGCGGTCGCCGACCTGTGCCAGCGCTTTCCGGCGCTCGAGCTCCTGCTGATCGAATCGGGCGGCGACAATCTCGCCGCGACCTTCAGCCCCGAGCTCGCCGACATCACGATCTACGTCATCGACGTCGCCGGCGGCGACAAGATCCCGCGCAAGGGCGGGCCTGGCATCACGCGCTCGGACCTGCTCGTCATCAACAAGATCGACTTGGCGCCCTACGTCGGCGCGAGTCTGGAAGTGATGGACCGCGACGCGCGCAAGATGCGCGGCGAGCGGCCGTTCGTGTTCACCAACGTGCGCGCCGGCCACGGCGTCGACGTGGTTGTCGATTTCATCATTCGTGCCGGCGGCCTGGTCGAGCGCCAGCCCGCCCTGGCCTGATCGGGGAGGAAGTCATGTTCCGTTGCATCGCATTCACCGCCGCCGCGCTCGTCGTGGCGGCCCCTGCCCTCGCCCACACGGGCCACGCCACCGCCGGGTTCAACCACGGCTTCGCACACCCAATCGGCGGGTACGACCACATCCTGGCCATGGTGGCGGTCGGCCTGTGGGCGGCCCTGCTCGGCGGACAGGCGCGCTGGTTGCTGCCGGTCACCTTCGTGCTGACGATGGCGGCGGGCGGCTTCCTGGGCGTCGCCGGATTGCCGGTGCCGATGGTGGAGGCCGGCACCCTCGCCTCGGTGATCGCGTTGGGCTTGGCCGTTCGACTCCAGCGGCCTGCTCTATGGGGCCGGCTTTGCGCTGGCGACCACGCTGCTGCACCTGAGCGGCCTTGGCGCCGCGGCGCTGCTGGCGCGCACGAAGATGCTGCGGCCGTTGGGCGGGGCTGATCGCCGCGGCCGGCATCGCGCTCGGCGCGGCCTAAAAGCGAAGTCGGCTCCGGCGGCGAAGGCGGAGGATTTCGTCGCCGGAGCCTTTTCGCGCGGAACGCAGAGTCCGCGGACCGTAGAAAGAAGGGAGCGGAGCGACGCGCTTAACGTGTCGCGTCCTTCTGCACCTTCTCGACCTTCTCCTTGGCCTTGTCCTTGAGGCCACCGACGGCGTTCTGAATCTTGCCCTCGGTCTTCTCGGCCTTGCCTTCGATTTCCCACTTGGCGTCGCCGGTCATCTTGCCGGCAGCTTCCTTGATAGCGCCCTTGGCCTGCTTGGCGGCGCCTTCCGCACGATCCTTGTTCATCTCGAATTCCTTTCGGTTGGGACGTCCCGGCAGGGAGACGGAAGGCTCACGCCTTCCCCTCCTGCGCGGTCTAGATGCACTTAGCGATTCTGGTTCGCCTCGCGCTCGATCGCGGCGCCGCCGCGCTGAACGTCTTCACCGATGCCGGCGAAGGTATTGCACGCGCTCAGCGCCGGGGCAGCAGCCGCCAGCAGCACGGCGATCAGGATGCCCTTCTTGATGTTCTTGTTCTTGTTCATGGCCTGCTCCTTGATTAAAGGGTTGTCCGCGGCCGGGGCGCAGGTCCGGCTCACCGTGCCCACGCCTTCGGCTGCGCCGTATACATGCGGTCGGGCCAGCGTCTGCGGCAAGGTGCCTTTCGGACCGGTCGCCCGCGCAAAGGGAATAGTTCCCGCGCTGCGCCTCCCTTCCGATGGGAGATGGGATGGCCTAGCTTCTCGGCCGGGGGACCCGATGTATGACGTCATCCTGATCGGCGCCGGCCATAACGGGTTGGTGTGCGCCGCCTATCTTGCGCGCGCCGGCCTCAAGGTCGTTGTGCTGGAGCGTCGCGCGGTCGTCGGCGGCGCGGCGGTGACCGAGGAGTTCCATCCGGGCTTTCGCAACTCCGTCGCGGCGTACACCGTGTCGCTGCTGCACCCGAAGGTCATCCGCGACCTCGATCTCGCGCGCCACGGCCTGCGCATCGTGCAGCGCAAGATCTCGAACTTCCTGCCCACCGAGGACGGCCGCTACCTGAAGGTCGGCGGCGGCAAGACCAAGGACGAGGTCGCCAAGTTCTCCGGCAGCGACGCAGCCAAGCTCGACGCCTACGGCGAGGAACTCGAAGCGATCGCCGACGTGCTGCGCGAGGTGGTGCTGCAGACGCCGCCTAATGTCGTCGAGGGCAGCGCCATCCGCGCACTCGGCGAACTGTTCAAGGCGGGCAGGCTCGGCAACCGGTTGCGCGGGTTGGGGCGCGAACGCCAGCAACGCCTGCTCGACCTCTTCACGCGCTCCGCCGGCGACTACCTGGACGACTGGTTCGAGAGCGACCCCATCAAAGCCGTCTATGGCTTCGACGGCGTCGTCGGCACCTATGCCAGCCCCTACACGCCGGGTTCCGCGTACGTGCTGCTGCACCACTGCTTCGGCGAGGTGAACGGAGTCAAAGGCGCGTGGGGTCACGCCATCGGCGGCATGGGCTCGATCACCCAAGCGATGGCGGCCGCGGCGCGCCAGGAAGGCGCTGAGATTCGCATCGGCAGCGGCGTGCGCGAGGTGCTGGTCGAGCGCGGCCGCGCGGTCGGCGTCGTCACGGAAGCCGGCGACTCGATCAAGGCCAGAGCCGTTGTGTCGAACCTGAACCCGAAGCTCTTGTTCCTGAGCCTGATCGACCAGGGCGCCGTCCCCGCGCCCTTCCTGGAGCGCATGCAGAGCTGGCGTTGTGCCTCCGGCACCTTCCGCATGAACGTCGCGCTATCGGAGCTGCCAAGTTTTTCGGCCTTGCCCGGCAAGGAGGCGGCCGACCATCACACCTCGGGCATCATCCTGGCGCCGACCCTGCGCTACATGGAGCAGGCGTTTTTCGACGCGCGCACCACGGGGTGGTCAAAGAAGCCCATCGTCGAGGTGCTGATTCCCTCCACTCTCGACAATTCCTTGGCGCCCGAAGGCCGCCACGTCGCGAGTCTGTTCTGCCAGCACGTTGCGCCGGTACTACCGAAAGGCGCGTCGTGGGACGACCACCGCGATACGGTCGCGGACCTGATGATCGACACGGTCAACGCGCACGCGCCCAACTTCAAGGCGTCGGTGATTGCCCGCCAGGTGTTCAGCCCGCTCGACCTCGAGCGCACCTTCGGCCTGGTGGGCGGCGACATTTTCCACGGCACGCTGGAGCTCGGTCAGCTGTTCTCGGCGCGCCCGGCGCTCGGCTATGCCGACTACCGCACGCCGATCGTGGGCCTGTACCAATGCGGCGCCGGCACCCATCCGGGCGGCGGCGTCACCGGCGCACCGGGACACAATGCGGCGCGCGAGATCCTCAAAGACGTCCGGCGGCGCTAGCCACCCAGCCAGGGAAGCACATGAGCGAAGCAGCAGAAGAGAAGTCGCCTGGCCAGAGCAAGCTGTGGGACTTCATCAACTCGGGATTTGGCCTGTGGCTGCTGTCGACGATCGCCGTCAGCGGTGGCGCCTTTGCGTTTCAGCAATGGCGCGACTACGTCGACGAGACCACCGCCGAGGAAACCAACCTGACGCGCCTGGAGTACGAGGTCGCATCGCGGGTTTCGCAGTACCTCGGCTGGTTCGAGGCGCACCTGCTCGTCGAGACGAAGCAGGGAACGAAGGTCGTCCATGCATTCGCGCCCGACACGACGCGGGAGGACATTCTCATGTCCCTCGAGGTCTTCGCCGACCTGCCGCGGCAACAGAACCCGCGCATCCTCGAGGTCTTTCCGGAGTTCCGCGACCGCAGCCTGATCTCCATCCTCGCGGAGTTGGTGATGTTCGAGGGCAAGGAGCCCTACGGGAAAACGATGCGCTTCCTGCTGGAGGATGAGCACACGCGCGTGCCGGAGCCGCTCGAGTACGCGGCGTTCCGCAAGCACCTCTCGGACGCGATTCTGCTGCAGGGCCTGGAAGGCTTCGGCCTGCCGTTCACCAACTGCTTCGAGTGCTGAGCGGCCTCTGGGGCTAGTTGACGAGCAACCCCGACGGCAAGCCGGCCGCCCACCACTGGCGGTGCTCCATCTGGGCGCGGGCGAAGACGAACGAGAAAGCGTTCTGGTGGTCGGTGAAGGGCTTGACGCCTTGCAGCTCCGCCGGACCGATGAGGTGAGCGAAGGCAACCGTCGCTGCGAACGCTGACCGCAGGGACTCCGGCACCTCAGTGCCGGGGAACGATACCTGCGCAGGCGGCGCGGAGTTGGTGGCGACCAGGAACGCGCCGCCGTTCGGGGTGCGGAACTCCATCACTACGCCGAAGGCGCTCGCAACCGTCGCCAGAACTCGCTGGTTGGGCGCGTTGTCCTGGCTGTCGAAGAAGATGTTCATCACCACGATGCCATTGCGGTTCAGGCAAGCGGCGACGTCGGCGAAGAACTCGACGGTCATCAGATAGTCAGGCGTGCCATCGCCGTGGAACAGATCGACCACAACAACGTCAAAGCGCCCGCGATCGGCGTGGCAGCCGCGCACGTAGGTGCGCGCGTCCTGGATGCGCACATCGATGCCCATGGGATCGAATCCGAAATAGCGGCTCGCGATCTCCGGAGAGTGCGGATTGATGTCCACCACCGTCACCGCCATGCCGGCCTTCTTGAAGCGCATCGGCACGAGCCCCGCGGCGACGCCGAGCACGAGGGCCGCGCGCGGATCCCGGGTGAACGCGAACGACAGCTCTTCCAAAGCGTGGGTGTGCAGCGACAGGGAAATGCCATCCGTGCCGACGTAGTTCTGCACCAGGCCGTCCTGCAGGTAGAGACGGCTGTTGCCGCCGGGGCTATGTGCGTCGACCACCTTGATGGTGCCGTAGAGTGAAGAGTACTGCGCAACAATCTCAAAACGGATATCGCTCTCGGCGGTGAGCGCGCCGAGGTAGGCGTCGCGGCCCGCCGCCAGGGCGACGCACAGGGCGACGCCGAGGGCTGCGGCGCTCATGACGGCGCGGCGTGCGCTCGCCGTCGGCCGCGTCGCCAAGGCGGCCAGCGCCATCGTGCCAAGGCCGATGACCACGCCGAGCAGCAGCATGCCGCGGAAGTTGGTGAACAACGGGATGAACACGAACGCAGTGACGAGCACACCCGCGACCGATCCCACCGTCGAGACGAAGAACACCCAGCCAGCGCCGGCGTCGCCCTGGGGGTCGCTCTCGCGCCGCAAGGCGACCAGCAGCGGGTTCATCGCCGACAGGGAGACGATGGGCACCGCCAGGAGGATCGCGCCGCCGACGAAGCTGCCTACCACCAGGTCGAACTCGGCCAGCACCGGGAACACGGCCGGGTAGAGAATCGCGGCGATGCCGATGGCGATGGACGCCGCGGCGGGGCCGGCGAGGAACAAGGTGAGCAGTTGTTCGGGCGTCTTGCCGATCGCCGCCTTGCCGCCGGCCCAATAGCCGATGGCGAGGAACGAGAGCGTGATGGAGAGGATGCCGGACCAGATGAAGAGCGAGACGCCGAAGTATGGCGTCATGATGCGGGACGACAGCACTTCGAGCGCCAGCGTCACGGCTCCCGTGATGAAGATGAAGAGCTCGTAGCGCTTTCTCTGGCTGACCACTGGAATCCCCCGCCCGCGCACCTTGGGCGCGGCACTCTACGGCCCAGCGGCAGGGCCGTCCACGACCGGCGGCCTTAGCCGAACGCGTAGGGCCAGAGTTCGAGAACGCCGCGGTAGCACATCTCGACCGCCACGTAGAGGATCACCAACAGGCCGACATACGAGATCCAGCGGTGGCGGTGGAGCAGCTTGGCGATGTAGCTCGCCGCGACGCCCATCAGGGCGATCGACAGCACCAAGCCGAACACCAGCACCCAGATGTGCTCGCGGGCAGCACCGGCGACCGCGAGCACGTTGTCGAGCGACATGGAGACGTCGGCGATGATGATCTGGATCGCCGCCTGGGTGAACGTCTTGCGCGGCGCCGCCCCGGCTATCGTGCCGTCGTGGTCGATGTCGGTGTTGCTCAGAGCCTCGCGTGCCTGCGTCTCCTGGTGCGCGGTGATGCGCAACTCGCGCCACATGCGCCAGCACACCCACAGCAGCAGGAGGCCGCCGGCGAACAAGAGTCCGACGATGGCAAGGAGCTGAGTCGTGATAGCCGCAAAGCTGACGCGCAGGAGCGTCGCGGCGCCGATGCCGAGCATGATGGCGCGGTCGCGCATCGCGGGGGGAAGGCCAGCGGCGGCAAGGCCGATGACGATCGCGTTGTCGCCCGAAAGCACCAGGTCGATGAGCACGACCTTTAGGAACGCGGTCATCCAGCCGGGTTGTAAAAACTCATCCATGGTGCGTTTCCGTATGCCCGGCGTCCGCCCGGGCGCGGGCGCGCCCCGGTCGTACCCTGCGGCGCCGGTCGCGCTCAAGGCGGAAAATCAGCGCAGGGGTTCCAGCCGGGTGCATGTGGGCATGCCCGGCGCGTCCGCCAAGCGGCCGGGCACCAGGCCGGCGCCGGTTGCGGAGGGCCCCCGATGCCTTGATAATCCTCGGGATATCATGGCGCATCGAGGCCGCGGCCGCGGCGACCTGGGGAGGGAAAGATGAAGCGTTCACCGGTAGCGGCGGTATTCGCCGCAGTCTCACTGTTTGCGGGTGTCGCCTACGCACAGCAGTTTCCGGCGCGTCCCATCACCCTGATCGTCCCGTTTGCCGCCGGCGGCCCCACCGACACGGTCGCGCGCGTGCTCGGCGAGGCCATGGGCCGCGACCTCGGCCAGACGGTGGTCATCGAGAACGTCGTCGGCGCCGGTGGCACCACCGGTGCGGCGCGCGTCGCCAACGCGGCCAAGGACGGCTACACGCTGCTGCTCTGGCACATCGGCATGGCGACTTCGGACACGCTCTATCGCCGCCTGCCGTACCAGACGCTCATCTCGTTCGCGCCGATCGGCATGGTCACGGAAGTGCCGATGACCATCATCGGCCGCCCGCGCCTGCCGGCCGCCGACCTCAACGCCCTCGTCGATTACGTGAAGAAGAACGCCGCCACGGTGACCATGGCCAATGCCGGCGTCGGCTCGGCCTCGCATCTGTGCGGCATGCTGTTCATGAGCTAGATTCAGCAGGCGGTCACCACCGTGCCGTATCCCGGCACCGGGCCGGCCATGACCGACATCCTCGGCGATCAGGTCGACTTCATGTGCGACCAGACCACGACCACCGTGCCGCAGATCCAAAGCAATTCGGTGAAGGCCTACCTGGTCACCAGCGCCCGACCTCTCGCCCAGATCCCTAACGTCAAGACCGCCAAGGAGCAGGGTATGAACTTCGAGCTCGGCATCTGGCACGGCGTGTGGGCCGCCGCGGGAACGCCGCCGGCCGTGGTCGAGCGCCTGACGCGCGCCCTGCAGTTTGCCCTCGCCCAGAGCTCGGTGGCCGAACGATTTGCCGCGCTGGCGACCGCGCCCAGCACCAAGGAAGAAGCGACGCCTGCGGCGCTCGACGCCAAGGTGAAGGCGGAGATTGCGCGCTGGAAGCCGCTCATCCAGGCGGCCGGCGTGTACGCGGACTAGGCCGCGACGCGAATCACGGAGAACGGGACGGCGCCCGCGACGGCGCCGTCCCTTTTTGTGCCGACCCTGAGGGTCCCTGGCATGCGCGATGTCCGCAGTCTCCTGCAGACCGGCCTGCACCGGCACGATCTGATGGTCGGCCTGATCTTCATCGCGTTCGCCCTGTTCTTCCTGGCGCAGACCCTTGGCGTCGTCGGCTTCGTCGCCCTGTTCACCGAGGGCCTTGCGGCCGCGATGCTCGACGCCGCGTTGCCGGTCGGCACGGCGCGGCGCATGGGACCTGGATTCTTTCCGTTGCTGCTCACCGGCTTGTTGTTCGGGCTGGGCGCGATCCTGGTGGTGCGCGGCGTGCGCGCAACACCGGACGGCGCCGTCCAGCCGATGCCGTGGCGCGGCATGCTGTTCATCCTGGGCGCGACCCTCTTCTTCGGCGCGACGGTGCGCGGCCTCGGCCTGGTGCCGACGACGGCTATCGCGGTGCTGGTCGCGTCCTACGCCAGCCAGCGCATGACGCTGCGTCTTGGCCTGATTCTCAGCATCGTGCTGACCATCTTCGTGCTGGCGGTGTTCCACTACGGCTTCGGTCTGCCCCTGCGCGTCACCGGGCCGTGGCTCGACTTCGTGTTCGGCCCCGGCTGATGGAAGACCTGCTCGGCAATCTTGGGCTTGGGATGTCGGTCGCGCTGACCGCGCACAACATCCTGTTCTGTTTTCTGGGGGTACTGCTCGGCACGCTGATCGGCGTGCTGCCGGGCGTCGGTCCGGTCGCCACCATCGCCATGCTGCTGCCGATCACCGTCGGGTTCTCTCCCGCGACGGCGATGATCATGCTGGCCGGCATCTATTACGGCGCCCAGTACGGCGGCTCCACCACCGCCATTCTGATGAACATGCCGGGCGAGCCGTCGTCGTCAGTCACCGCCATCGACGGCTACAAGATGGCGCGCAAGGGACGTGCGGGTCCGGCGCTTGCCACCGCCGCGCTCGGCTCGTTCTTCGCCGGCACGGTCGCGACCCTGGTCATCGCCGTGTTCGCGCCGCCGCTCGCGCGCTATGCGCTCAAGTTCGGGCCGCCCGAATACTTCTCGCTGATGGTGCTCGGCCTGATCTGTGCCGTGGCGCTGGCCCACGGCTCGGTTATCAAGGCGCTGGGCATGGTGATCCTCGGCCTGTTGTTCGGCCTGGTCGGCGCCGACCTGTTCAGCGGCATGAACCGCTTCACCTTCGGCATCCGCGCGCTTTCCGACGGACTGAGCTTCGCCGCGGTCGCCGTCGGCATCTTCGGCATCGCCGAAATCTTGCGCAATCTCGAGAACGAGCGTGAGCGCGAGGCCGTGATCACCAGGATCACGGGCCTGATGCCGACCAAGGACGACCTGAAGCGTATCGTCGCGCCGATCCTGCGCGGCACCTTCCTCGGCTCCTTGCTCGGGGTGCTGCCGGGCGGCGGCTCGATCCTGGCGGCGTTCGGCGCCTACACCCTGGAGAAACGCATTTCCAAGCGGGCGCACGAGTTCGGCCAGGGCGCCATCGAGGGCGTGGCGGCGCCGGAGGCCGCCAACAACGCCGGCGCGCAGACCTCGTTCATCCCGCTGCTGACGCTGGGCGTGCCCGCCAATCCGGTGATGGCGGTGATGATGGGTGCCATGATCCTGCAAGGCATCATTCCCGGTCCGGCGGTGATCACGCGCAACCCCGACCTGTTCTGGGGCGTCATCGCGTCGATGTGGATCGGCAACGCAATGCTGGTGATCCTCAACCTGCCGCTCATCGGCCTGTGGGTACGGCTGCTGACGATCCCCTACTACGTGATGTTCCCGGCGATCATCGCCTTCGCCGCGATAGGCTCGTACTCGATCGGCTCCAACGAGTACGACCTCTACTCCCTCGCCCTGTTCGGCGCGCTGGGCTACGTGCTGGTGCGCGTAGGTTGCGAGCCGGCGCCATTCCTGCTCGGCTTCGTGCTTGGCCCGCAGATGGAGGAGCACCTGCGCCGCGCGCTCATCATCAGTCGCGGCGACTGGTCGGTGTTCGTGACACGCCCGTTGAGCGCCACCCTGATGGTCGTTGCGGCGGTCGTGCTGCTGGTCGTGTTCGTGCCGCAGATCGCCAAGAAGCGCCGGACCGTCTTCCAGGAGGAGACGTGATGCGTCGCCGCGCTCGCGCTGCTGCTCGTGCCGGCCGTGCCGGCGATGGCCAAGGACGCGCGCATACCGACCGATACCGTCGATGCCTTCCCCGGCGCGCCGGAGGGCGGCAACACCGCCATGGCGATGTCGCTGCTCGCCCGCGACCTGATCGTGTTCGAGTTCGGCGTGCCCGACCCGACCCTGGAGCAGGTTGCCTTCGCGCACCTGCCCTTCGAGATGAACCTCGCCGCCGCGACCCAGTGGAGGGTCGAAACGCGCCGCCAGGGCGGCGGGGCGACGACTGGTGGGCGGTGACGACCTATCGCGTCACCGGCACCGACAAGCAGGGCCAGGCGATCGACAACCGGACGCTGGAGACGGCGCTGCTGCGACGCGCCGCGGACGCGTTCCGCATCGTGCACATCCACTGGTCGACCAACGATCCGAAATTCAACGCCCAGGCTCCGGGCGTGCAGAGGTAGCGCTAGCGCCCGCGCACCCGCTTGATGGTCTTGATGCGGGAGCGCGGCGGGCCACCGGCCGCAACGACCTTGCGGTCCTGCTCCTCGAGCACGGCGCGGGCGCCCTCTTCGCCATCGGGGCCTTCCAAGGCCGCGCCGGGGACTTTCCGATTCGACGAAAGGGTGCCGTCCTCGTAGATGACGTCGAACAGGGCAGTCTCAGTATTCTTGCCGCCGCGGTTGCGCATGGGCCACCTCCTAGCGTCCGCCGCGCCCAGTGGGAAGCAAATTCTGCCGTGGCGGCCTTAGCCGATCAACGGTTGCGCCAAAATCCACAGGCTCGACATCGTGTACGCAACCATGAGCAGGACCATAGGCACCTGACTCAGCATTGCTGCGCGTCTCGTAGGCAATTCACGCAGCGCGACGACGTGGGCGAGGTACACGGCGATGACGTGGCCGATGACGATGATGGTCGTCGCGCCGTACCAAAATACGTAGGGGCTGACGAAGGCGATGTTGACCTCGTAGCCGCGCGTGCCGAACAAGTTCCAGCCCCAGCCGAACGGATCCGAGGTCAACGGAATGAGGAACTGTCCCGCCGTCAGGAGCAGCGTGAAGTAGTGCGACAGGTGGTAGGCGACGGCGATCGGCACCAGGCTGAGCACGAACGTACACGCCAGGTAGGCGACCGGGCGGCGGCTCCCGGTCACCCGCGCCATCGCGGCGCTGGTGAGCCAGTAGGCGGCGAAGAACAGGATTGGGAACAACACCAGCGCCACGGTCATGATGATCTGGAGGTCGCTGATGCCGAAGTCCGCCAGGCGGAACATCGCATCGGCGACGTCGCGCGAGCTGTAGAGCGCGTTGGTAATGGCCTGGAACAGCGGCGTCTCGAGGAATCCGTCGAACGTCACCGTCGCCAGCATGAGCAACACGAACGCCAGGAATGACACGCGCATGTCCACGTCGCCGGCGAGGCCGGCGCCGTGGGGGCGTGCGTAGAGATGCGCGCGACCGTCTGCCTTCCGCTCAGCCACCAGCGGTGCGAAGCGCGCCAACACGGCGAACGCGACACTGAACGCCTCGCCGCTCTGCAGCCAGCGCTCGCGCCCGAACAGCAACATGGCGATCCAGGTGAAGGCGGCATACGCGGTGACCGCGGTCGCCAGGTCGCGCGGCACGTCGTTGGCGCTCCAGATCAGTTCCGCCCACGCGAAGCCGAGGTAGACCAGCACCGCGGGCCACGCCCCGAGGCGCGGCGGATACCGCAGCAGCGGCCGCAGCAAGAACGCGCGCTCCGCCCAAGCGAAGACGGTGGCGAACGGATTGACCAGGGCCCACAGGTCGCCGATCAACGCGCACACGAACGCCAAGCCGACCCACCAGATGACCCAGACGAAGGTCGGGAGGATGTTCTGGTACGGGTCCTGGTTGCCGAGGAACCCCGCCGCGACGAACACCGCGAACAACCCAACCGCGACGGCGCGGATCGCCGCGACGGTGGCGGGCGCAAAACGCGCGATCTCGGCGCGCGCGGTGTCCGCGGCGGCGCGGCGTTCGCGTACGAACACCGCCAGTACGGCGAACGTCAGGAGGACCGTCAGCCCGGCGCCAGCCACCCATAGCCACAGCGGCAGCGGCAGCACGAAGCGCTCGCCGAAGCCGTGCGCCCAGGCGGGCGCGGGCAGCGCTGCCACGAGCACAAGGACCAAGCCCATGCCGGCCGCGGCGTGCCGAACCAAGTTCGACACGCTAGACCAGCAGGGGCAGAGGCAGAACGGCGGACGGCATCCCGGCATTCTACACCGTGGCCCCGTCCTTCCCGAGCAGCGCCTATCCCAGAAGGGGAATCCCGGCGCCCGCCCGATCGCGCCAAGCTGGAGCGCAGCCCCGGAGACACCATGACTCAGACCAACGCCGCGAGCGGCGAACGCATCCACTCCGCCGACTCGTTGCGCGCCTTCCTGATGCTGTCGGTCATCTTCATCCACGCGGGCACGCTCACCACGGCGATCCCCGCCCTGGTGGCCGGCAACATCCTGGTGACGCTGTTCGTCATGCAAGGATTCTTCCTTCTGTCCGGGTTCTTCGCCGCGATGTCGTTGGCGAAGGCGCCATCCACGGACTTCCTCCGCAAGCGCCTGGTGTCGGTGCTCGTGCCGCTGGCGGTGATGCTGCCCACCAACGTCATCGCCCTGTGGGCCATCGCTGCCTACGCGCGGGCGCGCGCCGAGGCGTTCCCGCAGGTCGAGCTCGGCACCTTGGCCACTCCCTGGCACCTGCACCTTTGGTTCTTGTTCGTGCTGGCCGCCTTCACCCTCGCGACGCCACCCCTGAATGCCCTCGCCGCGCGCGCCGCGCCCCAGCTACAGCGGGTGGCGGTTCCACCCCTCGTGCTGGGGTTGGCGCTGGCCGTCTTGCTGACTCTGCTCAGCCGTACCGCCCTCAAAGTCCTCGCCGCGGCCACCTGGCCCGCCCTCGATGACACATGGCTGGTGCTGGCGATGGCCCTCTACGTGCCGTCGTACATGATCGGATTGCTGGCCTGGCACCACGCCGGGCTTCGCGCGGCACTAATCATGCCGCGCGCGTCCTACGCCGCGATCTGGACGGCGATCGCCGTCGCCGGACTAGCAGCCCTTGTGCTGACCGGCATCGACGGCCCTCTGCGCCGCGTGGTCGAAGCGCTCACCGGTCTCGCGTTGTTCGGGATGGCGAGCTTCGCCTTCGCCACCCTGGTGCGCGCGCGCAATCCGGTGATGGCGTTCATCTCCGACGCAGCCTACACGGTCTACCTCGTGCACTTCTTGTGTGTGTGGCTGTTCCTGGCAGCGGCCGGCGCGTACATCGAATCGTACGCCGTGCTGTACGTGCTGGCCGTATGCGTCGGGCTGGGCGTGCCGCTGTGCGTCCACGCGCTGCTCGTGCAACGCTCGGAGGTCGCCGCGTTCCTGCTCAACGGCCGCCGCCGCAGGCGGAGCGCTGCGCCGGCGGCGGTACGGCCCGAATACGGGCGCTGACTAGGAGAGTACCTGCACCGGCCAGTCCGGGGACTTGGGCGGGGTCTGGTCCATCCGCTCGTGCTCGAGGGCCGTATGATCGGCCTCCGAACGCAGGATGGAACGGATCGCCTGGACCAGCTTCATCTGCTGATAGCGCGCCCACGAGGGCTCGCTGCCGGCGGCGACGCGCCGCTCGGCCCAGGACAGGATGTCGTGCAACTGACGCTTGGGGATGCCACGGATGTCTTGCATCGCCCAAGCTTAGGCGGGTGGGCAGCGTCGGTGCAGCGGTGCGGGCGGGCTACCCCGATCGGAGCAGGTCTGCTTCGTCCGCGACAGACGCGCCAAGCGCCTGCTGGGTCATGCTGCGAGCGGCCCACGAACGACAAGACGCCGGCAACGGCGCGGAAGGGTTGCACCGATGAGCGGCGAGCGCGGTTCCGAGCGCATCCATTCCGTAGATGCGCTACGCACGTTCTTGATGTTCGCAGGCATTTTCGTGCATGCCGGAACCTACGCAGTGCCGGTCTTACACGGCATCATCTACATGTCGGGGCTGTTCCG
The DNA here is from genome assembly GCA_945904955.1 of Rhizobium sp. Q54. GTDB lineage: Bacteria > Pseudomonadota > Alphaproteobacteria > UBA2966 > CAIVPW01 > CAIVPW01. The sequence goes on along the minus strand of CAMDPO010000017.1, from coordinate 19,905 downwards.
CATGGAGGGCTTCTTCCTCCTGTCCGGCTTCTTCGCCGCCATGTCGCTGGCACGCACGGACCCGCAGGACTTCTTGATGAAGCGCATGCCGGGCATGCTGGTGCCGCTCGCGGTGGTGCTGCCGCTCAACTTCGTCGTGCTGTGGCTGGTCGGCGTGTACGCCGAATCGCGCACCGCCGCGTTCCCTGGCGTCGAGCTCGGCCCGCTGCCGCACGAATGGTACCTGCACCTGTGGTTCCTCATGGTGCTCGCCGGCTTTGCCGCGTCGGCGCCGTACCTCGACCCCCTCGCCGCCCGCGCCGGCAAGCTCCTGGCGGGCGTGCGCGTCGTGCCGATCGCGCTGGCCATCGCCCTGCTCGTGGCGATGGAGGTGTTCGTACGCGGCTCCCTCGATGCGACGGCGCTGGTGTGGCCGAGCGTCGAGACGGAGTGGCTCATCGTCGCGCAGTTCATCTACCTGCCCTTCTACATGCTCGGCATGCTCGCCTGGCATCATCAGAGCCTGCGCGACGCGCTCATCGCGCCGAGCGGCCGCGCCGCTGCGACGTGGACATTGGTGGCCGCCGTTGCGTTCGCCTTGGTGGTCAGCGGGTTTCTGCCCGGGCCGGTGCGGGTGCTGACCGAGAACGTGTTCGGTGTGGCAGTGATCGGCGTCCTCGCCTACGCCTTCAAGGTCACGGTGCGCCGCCGCACGCCGTTCCTCGCCTTAATGTCGGAGTCGGTCTACACCGCCTACCTGCTGCACTTCGCCTTCATCTGGGCAGTGCTCGCGGCGCTCGCCGGCGTGTTCGAATCGTATTGGCCGATCTACGCCGCCGCCGTGTTCGCTGGCTTCGCCGGCCCCCTGCTCATCCATGCCTACGGCGTGCGGCGCTCGGACGTCGTCGGATTCCTCCTCAATGGGCGCATGCCAAAACGCGCGCCGGCGCCCGCGAGCGTGCCGGCCGCCCTCCCCGCGGGGACGCCCGCCGCCTAGGGCCCGCCGCCTAGGGCCCGCCGCCTAGGGATAGACCTCCAGGTAGAAGACGGCGCCACGCCCGTGCGCGCCGCCTTCCGTGTGCTGCTCGACCGGAAAGCGACCCGGCAGGTCGGCGACGAACTGCATCGCTGCCGGTGAGCGCGGCGAGACCGTCATCTCGATGTCATAGCCTTCGAAGTGCAGGTTGAGGTCAGCATCGGAGGTCCAGCGCAACAAGATCGTCTCGCCCTGCTTGACGCGCAGCGTGTCGGCACCGGCGAGCTTGCCGTTCTGCACGGCCAGGTCAAAGGCGCGCGGCTCGGCCGGCGGCGGCCGGCGGCGCGGATCGCCGACGCGCAACATGACGCGCTCGACGAGGACGCGCCCCTCGCGCGCGTAGGCGCGGTGATCGATGGTGTTGAGGCCGACCGCGATCTCATGCACGCCCGGATCGAGCGGCGGCAGGTAGTGGGTGCGGCTGCTGAAGTCGGCGAAGTACTGCCCATCCACATAGATGTGGGCGTGGCCGCGGCCCGGCACGTGGCGCTCCTCGAGTGGGCTCGCCGCAAACGTGAAGTTGGCGACGTCGAGGGTCAGGTCCCAGCCGCCGTCCGCCGCCGCGCGCACGGCGAGCGTCGCGGCGGGCGCCTCGGCGGCCGGCAGGTTGAGCACCTGGTTCGGGTCATTGACGTCGAACAGGGTCGCCAACGCGTAGCCGTGCACGTGGCGGTGGGCGTCGGCGAGCTCGCGCACGCTCGGCCCGGGGTGGTCTTGATCGCCCTCCGCGGCCGTCCACGACTGGACGAGCAACGCGACGCCGACCGCGATGACGGCGGCGCCGCCGAGCATCGCCAGGAGCGGCGTACCACCCGATTGTTTGGCCACGGCAACTCTCCTTTGGCCGCAGTCTACCAAAACAAGCAAGGCGCCCCGAGGGTGCCCTGCTTGTTATGGCCGATGCACGGAGGACTCAGGAGGCGCCTTGGGGCGCCAGGCCGACAGAGGGGGAACGCCGCGCCGCCCGCGGTCCGGCCAGCACGCGCGCCGATGAGGCCGCCGCGTCGCTGAATTCCGGGTGACGAGCGGCCCAGTCGAGCACGTCGTCGCGATGCCAGAGCACGAGGGCGATGCGCGGACGGAATGCGCCGCTCTCGTACAAGCGCTTGCGCTCGGCGCTGCCGGTGAGAAGGCCGCAGTCTGGCGGCGCAACCCCCATCTCGGCCGTGAAGGCGCCATTCTCGACGAACAGATCGTGTGCCCACGCCAGGTGCGCCGACACTTCCCGCAACGCGTGCGCGTGCAGCCACGACATTCCTTGGATGCCCATGAGCCGCGGCTGCAGTTGCATCGACCGGGCGATGCGACAGAACGAGCGGCATGCCTTTGGGTTTGTCGCGCCAGGGATTGAGGTGGATCGACGCGACGAGCAGTTGGCAAATGTTGCGCTGGACCGACCCGTCGACCGGCAAGTCCGTGATGCGAGATGCTGCAGCCGGAACCGCCGCCAGCAAGGCGAAGCGCTCGAGGCCGCCCTCCGGCGGCGCGAGGGAGCGTCAGGCGCGGGCCGTCGCAGCGAGGAAAGAAATGGTGCCCGGGGACGGATTTGAACCGCCGACACGCGGATTTTCAATCCGCTGCTCTACCAACTGAGCTACCCGGGCAGGAGTTTTCCGGGCTGGCCGGACGGGCCGCGTTATAGAGGGATTCGCAAGGAGCGGCAAGTTGGGCGAGGGCTTAGCCGCTGCCCATCTGCACACGCTCGGCGTGGTAGATCGGCCCCATGGGGGTGTCCTTGGTGCCGACGACGATCTTCTCGCCGGGTTGCATGAAGCCGAGGTCCACGTCCTTGTCGGGCAGGACGCAAATGACGCGGCCGCCAACGTTGACGATGACGTGCTGCTCGCTGTTGGTCGCCCGCTTCGCCCACGTCCGCAGCTGGCTGTGGTAGGGCTGCACTTTCCAAGCCTCGGGGTAGCCGGGGTCGACGTAGCAGACGATGCCGATGCCCTGGGCGCGCAGCACCATGCGTGACTTGGCCGGGTACCATTCCTCGCCGATCGTCGGCGCCAGACGGTAGCCGCAGTAGAACGTCTGGCAGGGCTCGGGCCGGTCGTTGTAGATGCCGCAGCCCTTGCCGGGCTTGCAGTGCTGGCACCACGTCCACTCGGGCTTGTTCAGCACCTTGATGCCGAGCAGCTTGCAGCACAGCGTGCACGAGCCGCACTGGCGGCCCGGCACCGGCTCGTCCTTGGTCGCCTGCATCGTGGCGTCGGTCATGGCCATCAATCTTATCAGCGTTGCGGGGTAGCCGCGGGCGCGATGATCGCTTGCGGCCCTGCCTTGCGTGCGTTGTAGACGGTGCCGAACGGTCCCGGCTCCGCCTCGATGACAACCTGCTCGCCCGGATCCATCAGGCCGAGGTCGACCTCGCGGTCCGGCAGCACCGCAATCGTGCGCGCGCCGATGCGCACCATGACGGGGCGCTGCACCGCAACCCCTTCGCGCGCCCACGCCTTGAGCTGCTGGTAGAACGGCGCCTGACGCCAGGCGTCGGGGCGGCCGGCGTCGACCACCGCGGTGACGCCGCCCGCCGCCTCGGCGATCAGCACGATCTTGCTGCGCGCCGGATGCCACTCGTCGGAGAGTTCGGAGGACGCGAGGTAGCCGCAATGGAACGTGCGGCATTCGCGCGGCCGCGTGTCATAGATCGCGCAACCCTTGCCCGGTTGCGCGTGCTTGCACCACACGCCGTGCTCCTTCTCCAGCTCGGCGATGCGCAGCACCTTGCAGCACAGCGTGCAGCTGCCGCACGACTTGCCGGGCGCTGCGGTCATCGCGCCGCTCATTTTTCGGCCACCTTGGGCACGGCGGCTCGCGCGGCGTAGCCCGGATCGGCGCGGCGCGCGCGGTAGATTGGACGTCCCGTCGGACCGGGTGCCGTCTCGATGACGAGCGGCTCGTCCATCTCCATCGGGCCGAGGTCGAAGTCCTCGTCCGGCAGCACGGCGATGGCGCGCTTGCCGATGCGCACGACGACGTACTTGTTCGCGGCAAGCAGCTCGCGCGACCACGATTTCAGCTGCCGATAGAATGGCTGCTCGCGCCACGCCTCGGGGCGGCTCTGGTCGACCACCGCAGTGATGCCACCGCTCACGTCTGCCATCAGCACGATTTTCGATCTCTGCGGGAACCACTCCTCGGACAGATTCGACGACAGGTAGCCGCAGTGGAACTTGCGGCACTCGTGCGGACGATCCTCGTAGATGCCGCAGCCCTTGCCTTGCTTGACGTGCGGGCACCACACGCTGTGCGGCTTGTTCAATGCGGCAATGTGCAGGACCTTGCAGCACATGGTGCAGGTGCCGCACGCCTTACCGGCGGCCGGAGCCCCGCCCTCGTTCGGAGTGGCTACGTCGGTCATTGTGCGGGGCTCGCGTCCGCGCGACGCGCGCGATACAGGGTCTTGCCCGTCGGGGCACGCGCCGTCTCGATGATGACGCGCGCCCCCGGCGCCATGGGCCCGAGATCGGCGTCCTCGTCGGGCAGGACGGCGATGGTGCGGTCGCCGACTCGCACCAGCACCTGGCGATCGTGCTGCAGGAACGCCGCCGACCAGGCCTTGAGCTGCTGGTAGAACGGCGCCGCCTTCCACGCATCCGGCCTGCCGGCGTCGACGACCGCGACGACGCCGTTCTCGACGTACATCAGGACGATCTTGGAGCTGGCGGGAAACCACGCCTCGGAAAGCCCTTCCGAGACCAGCCAACCGCAGTGAAACTCGCGGCACGACCCCGGCCTCGTCTCGTAGATGGCGCAACCGCGACCGGGCTTCGCATGCGGACACCAGACGCCGTGCGCCTTGCTCAGTTCCTCGATGGCGAGGACCTTGCAGCACAGCGTGCACGTGCCGCACGAACGGCCGGCGGCGACCGGCGCCGGGGAGTCGTTCACTCGACCTGCTCCGCGACGGGCAAGCGCAGAAGGTCAGCGCTCTTGGCCTCTTTGCGCACGCGGTACTGCGGGCCAACCGCGCCCGGCAGCATGTCCAGGAAGAAGGAGTCGCTCGGTGAGACCACGCCAACGTCGACGTCCTCGTCCGGCAGGATGACGACGGCGCGCGCGCCGACGCGCAACAGCATCACGCGGCCGTTGGGCGACATGGCGCGCGACCACGACTTGAACTGCTCGTAGTACGGCGCCTGGCGCCAGACGTCGGGGCGGCTCGGATCGATCTGCGCGGTGATGCCGCCTTCGTTGGAGGACAGGACGATCTTGCAGCGTCCCGGATACCAGGCGTCCGAGAGGGCCTCGGTGGACAGGTAGCCGCACAGGAAGGCGCGGCACGAGTGCGGCCGCGTCTCGTAGATGCCGCATCCCTTGCCCTGCGCGACGTGGCTGCACCACGTGCCGCTCGGCTTTTCGAGCTCGGACACCGTCATCAGCTTGCAGCACAGGGTGCAGGTGCCGCAGCCGCGTCCCGGTACCAGTTCGGCGAGCTTCATGAACCGGTCACCTCGGCCTTTGGCATCTTGTACGCGCTGTAGACGCGGCCCACGGGCCCGCGCCGCGCCTCGCAAATGATGCGGTCACCGGGCTCCATCTCGCCGAGGTCGACGTCCTTGTCAGGCAGCACGGCGATGGCGCGGCGGCCGATGCGCACGGTCACCTGACGGTTGCTCGGCACGCCCGACAGCGACCACGATTTTATCCGTTCGTAGAACGGGGCGTCCTTCCATGCATCGGGGCGCCCGGGATCGACGTACAGCACGATGCCGGAGGCCTCGCCGACCACGATGAAGCGTGCCTTGGCCGGCAGCCACTCGTCGGTGAGGGTGTCCGATTGCAGGTAGCCGCAATAGAAGTCGCGGCAAGATTGCGGACGCGTCGCATGGATCGTGCAGCCTGCGCTCTGCTTGCAGTGTCCGCACCAGGTGCCCATCGGCTTCTCGAGCTCGGGCACCATCATCAGCTTGCAGCACAGTGTGCAGGTGCCGCACGAGCGGCCCGGCACCGTCTTGATCGCGCGCGTCACGGCGACCTCGGTCACGGCACGGCGTCCGCGGCAATCTGTGCCGGAATCTTCTTCGCCTCGTAGCGGGTGCCGGTCGGCGTCGGATGCCAGCCGATCTCGATACCCTCGCCGGACTCCATGGGCCCGAGCTCGACGTCGCTGTCCGGCAGGATGGCGGTGACGTGCTTGTCGACACGCACGATGACGAACCAGCCCTCCGCCATGCCCTGGCGCGACCACGCCTTGAGCTGCTCGTAGTACTGCGGCTGCTTCCAGGTGTCCTTGCGGTCGCGATCGACGACCGCCGCGATGCCGCCGTCCACCTTCATCAGCAGCATGCGTGCGTGCAGGGGCCGCCAGTTCTCGCCGACGCCGGGCGAAGTGAGGTATCCGCAATAGAACTGGCGACACGATGTCGGCCGTGTCTCGTAGATGGTGCAGCCTGAGCGCGGCGCACAGTGGGTGCACCACGTGCCTTGCGGCTTCTTGAGCTCGGGCACCACCATGAGCTTGCAGCACATCGTGCAGGTGCCGCAGCTGCGGCCGGGCACGAGGAGCGCGTCGTCGCCGGCGACGAGCGGGATGCTGTCACGCCCTCCCGGGGCGGTCACGATTCGTTGTCCTTGTCTTCTTGGGGCGGCGTGGCGGAGTCGTCGCTGGTGGCGGGCTCACCGGGTATCGCGTAGCTGCCGCTCAGCCAGCGGCCGAGGTCCAGCTGCCTGCAGCGCGCGCTGCAGAACGGCTTGTGGCCCTCCATGACGGGCTTGCCACACATCGGGCAGCCGCTCTTGCCCCGCGGCCGCATGCTCGCCACCGTACCCATGGTACTGCCTTCTACCGCGCCCGCCGTGCGGGGTATAGTGGAGGTGGTCCCTGGTACCGTGTTCCACGGGCCGCCGCGCCGGGTCATTCCATGATCACACTCCATCAGTTGCGGATTTTCTGGGCCGTCGCCCATGCGGAATCGCTGACGCGCGCCAGCAAGCTGCTCGGCCTGGCGCAACCCTCTCTGTCCCAGCAGATCGCCAAGCTCGAGGAGGGCATCGGCACCCAGCTGTTCGACCGCAACCGCAACCAGCTGCAGCTCACCGACGCCGGCAAGTTCCTGCTGCGCAAGTCCGAGCTGATCCTCGCCAGCGTCGACGAAGCGATGGCCGGCTTGCAGGAATTCACCGATGGCGCGCGCGGCGTCATCTCGGTCGGCGCACTGAATTCGATCGCGCGCGTGATTCTGCCCCGCGCCATGCGCCGCATGTCCAAGGTGTTCCCCTCCGTCGAGCTCGACGTGCACGAGGTCTCACCCGGCGAGGCAATCGAGCTGCTCTACGGCCGCCGCCTCACGGTGGCGCTGGTCGCCGAAGACTCGATCGCCAAGAGCAACGTCTCGTTCCGCCGCTTCGAGATGTTCAGCGACCCGTACGTGCTCGCGGTGCCGAAGGGCATCGACCTATCCAAGGTCAAAGACCCGTGGCACGACCTGCCTGAGGCCGAGCGCAAGGTCATCAACAGCGCCATTCAGTTCAGCTTTGGCACCGCGCACCAGCGCCGCATGGAAGAATGGTTCCAGGGCAACATTCCGCAGCACCGCGTCGTCACCCAGGTGCGCACCTACGAGGTCGCGCTGTCCTTGGTGCAAGAAGGCTTGGGCGTCGCCGTGGTGCCGGCGCTCACCGCGCGCCTCGGCACGGCAATCGATTTTGGCGTCCAGCTCTACAACGTCGACCTGCCCGACCGCCGCATCGTCGGTCTGATCCCGAGCCAGTACGCGCGCATCGAGCCGTACGCGACTTTCATCGCGTCGCTCGAGCAGGCCGGCGCCGAGGTCGAGATCCCTGCGGTGCTGCCCCAGCCGCCGTTCATCCGCCCGATCGGCGCGGAACGCGCGGCACCCGCCAAAGTCGGCTGATCGCCCCGGCTTGCCACGACCATCGCCTTTGCCTATGGCGGGCATAGGCCGGCACCCGTATGGCTCGGATAGATTTCTACTCATCGTCTCCTCGCCGACACTGCAATCGTTCGATCCATATGGGATCGCGCCGTTCCAGAGGAGACGACCATGGCTTGGAAGACCCCGAAGATCACCGTCATCAGCGTCGGCATGGAGATCAACTGCTACGCCTGCGCCGAGCTCTAGAGCTCCCTTCCTCGCTTAGGCCAGGATCGCAAACGCCCCGGAGCATAGCCGGGGCGTTTCGCGTTTATGGGCGGGCGTCCCGCCAGGCCCTTCGGGCCTGTCGCCGCAACAACCGCCGGCTATGTCTCGCATAGATTAACCACCCATCGGGCGCACGTTAGGGTGCAGCCAATGCTGCAAGTGATCGTTCTCGGCTCCGCGGCGGGCGGCGGCTTCCCGCAGTGGAACTGCAACTGCCTCCAGTGCAAGCGCGCCCGCGCCGGCGACCCCAAGGTCAAGCGGCGCACCCAGTCCTCGCTCGCGGTTTCGTCCGGCGACGGCAAGTGGTTCCTGCTCAACGCGTCGCCGGACCTGCGCAAGCAGATCGACGACAACGCCGACCTGCACCCGGATGCGGCCAGCACGCGCCACAGCCCGATCGTGGGCGCCGTGCTCACCAACGCCGACGTTGACCACATTGCCGGCCTCTTGAACTTGCGCGAGAGCCAGCCACTGGCTGTCTACGCCACCCGACGTGTGCACGCGGTGCTCGACCGCAACTCGGTCTACGGCGTGCTCAACCCGGCCTATGTCGACCGCCGCCCGCTCGACCTCGATCGCCGCACCGATCTCGCCGGCAAGGACGGCGTCATCAACGGCATCTCCGTGGAACCGTTCGCCGTGCCGGGCAAGGTGGCGCTGTACCTCGAGGACGCGAACCAGGCGAACATGGGATCGACGGCGGAGGACACCATCGCGCTGCAGATCACCGAGCGCGCGAGCGGTAGCAGCTTTTTCTACGTGCCCGCCTGCGCGTCGATGCCACCCACCCTCGCCCGCCGCCTGACCGGCGCCGACCTTGTCTTCTTCGATGGCACCGTGTGGAAGGACGACGAGATGATCGCGTCGCGCACCGGCAAGAAGACCGGTGGCCGCATGGGCCACATGCACGTTTCCGGCGACGACGGCTCGGTCGCAGCCTTCGAAGACCTGGGCGTCAGGCGCAAGGTGTTCGTCCATATCAACAACACCAACCCCGTGCTGGCGGAGGACTCGGCCGAGCGCCGGTTCGTCGAATCGGAGGGCTGGGAAGTCGGCTACGACGGAATGAAGGTGACGCTGTGAACAAGTTGCAGACCATCGAACACCCCGCGCCGGCATCCGTCCCGATCGCGGTGCACCTGCGCAGCGTGACGTGGAACGAGTCGCATCCGCAGATGCGCAACGCCGACGAGTTGGAGGCGCGCCTGCGCGAGATCGGCGCGACCCGCTATCACAACCTGCACCCGTTCCACGCGCGCCTGCATGGCGGCAAATGCACCAAGGGCCAGGTGCAGGCATGGGCGCTCAATCGCTACTACTACCAGTCCACCATCCCGATGAAAGATGGTGCGGTGCTCGCGCGCATGCGCGATCCGCGCGCGCGCCTGGAATGGCGCCACCGCATCGAGAACCACGACGGCACCCACGAGAACGAAGGCGGCATCGCGCGCTGGTTCAAGCTCACCGATGGACTCGGCCTCGATCGCGAGCTGGTCACCTCGACGCGTGGCATCCTGCCGGCGACGCGCTTCGCCGTGGATGCCTACCTGAATTTCACCCGCGACCGCCCGACCCTCGAAGGCGTCGCCTCGTCCCTCACCGAGCTGTTCGCACCGGGCATCCACCGCGAGCGCATCTCCGGCATGCTGGAGAGCTACACATTCATCACCGACGACGTCATGGCGTACTTCCGCAAGCGCCTGAACCAGGCGCCGCGCGACGCCGACTGGTGCCTCGACTACGTGCGCACCAACGCCCGCACCCAGGAAGAACGCGAAGCCGTGTGCGACGCCCTCCTATTCAAGTGCGAGGTGCTGTGGACCATGCTCGACGCCCTCGACTACGCCTATGTGCAGGGCAACGTGCCGCCCGGCGCCTTCGTTCCGGCAGCCTAGGCATGGAGCGCGCCGCCTTCAGCGAAGCCTCCGTGCCCGCCTTTCCGCGCGGCGTGAAGTTCCGCTTCAACAACACCAAGCAGCAGTGGGTGATCCTCGCCCCCGAGCGCCTGCTGGAGCCCGACGAGATGGCCGTCACCGTGCTCAAGCTGGTCGACGGCCAGCGCACCCTCGGCGCCGTCGTCGACACGCTGATGGAGATGATCACCATCGATCCGCCACCCCGCGACGTGGTGGCCACCGACGTCGTCGCCATGCTCCAGGATCTCGCCGACAAGGCGTTTCTGGTCGATGCGGCGCGCGCGCCGCAGGCCAAAGCAGCCGCCGGGGGCAAATAGGAATCCAGTTATGAACGCACGCGTAGAACCGCCTCTCGCCCTGCTTGCCGAGCTTTCGCACCGCTGCCCGCTGCAGTGCCCCTATTGCTCCAACCCCTTGGAGCTGGAACGCTCGGGCAAGGAGCTCGACACCAAGACCTGGTTGCGCATCCTCGACGAGGCCGCCGCCATGGGCATGCACCAGGTGCATTTCTCCGGCGGCGAGCCGACGGTGCGCAAGGACTTGGAGCAGCTGGTCGAGCACGCCACCAAGGTCGGGCTCTACACCAACCTGATCACCTCCGGCGTGCTGCTGGACGAGAAGCGGCTGCGCGCCCTCGCCGACCTCGGCCTGGAGCACGTGCAGGTCAGCTTCCAGGACACCGAGGCAGCCAATGCCGACCGCATCGCCGGCTTCAAGGGTCACCTCAAGAAGCTCGAAGTGGCGCGCCTGGTGCGCAAGATCGGCCTGCCGCTGACGGTGAACGCCGTCGTCCACCGCCAGAACATCGACCACGTCCCCGACTTCCTCGAGATGGCGGTCGAGCTCGACGCCGAGCGCATCGAGATCGCCCAGGTCCAGTACTACGGCTGGGCGCTCAAGAACCGCGCCGCCTTCATCCCGACCTACGAGCAGCTCCAGCGCACCACCAAAGTCGTCGAGGCCGCGCGCGTGCGGCTCAAGGGCGTGCTCGTCATCGACTACGTCGTGCCCGACTACTACGCCAAGCGCCCGAAGACCTGCATGGGCGGCTGGGCGCGGCGGTTCCTGAACATCAGCCCGGCGGGCAAGGTGCTGCCCTGCCACGCCGCCGAGAGCATCCCGAACCTCGCCTTCGACAGCGTGCACGAGCACAGCCTGCAGTGGATCTGGGACAACTCGGTCGCCTTCAACAAATACCGCGGCACCGACTGGATGCCCGAGCCGTGCAAGAGCTGCGACCGCAAGGAGATCGATTGGGGCGGCTGCCGCTGCCAGGCCTACGCGCTGGCCGGTGACGCCGGCACCGTCGACCCCGCCTGCGAGCTGTCGCCCCTGCACGAGGCGACCTTCGGCCTCGCCATGAAGGAAGCCAGCGCCGCGGCGCCGGAGTTCATCTACCGCCGCATCGGCACCGACGAGACGCCCGACGCGGCGGTGTTCGGACACCACGAGCCGGCGGGGTAGTCCCGCACCGCGCGCGCGCGTACCATGGCCCGCCATGACGCGCGCCTTGTGCACCGCCGCACTCCTCGCCACGGTCGCCTGGCCGGCGCTCGCGGTTGATCTGCTCGTCGCGGGCACGCCGGTGCAGGTCGGTCCCGGCTCGGGCGAGGTGTTTCTTGTCGATCTCAACCGCGACGGCCGCCTCGACCTCGTCACCAAGCACCTGCTGCAGCGCGTCATCTCCGTCGCCCTCGGCAGCGGCGACGGACGCTTCGCCGCGCCAACCTCGATTGCCCTCGCCTTCGAGCCGGGCGCCATCACCCTCGGCGACCTGACCAGCGACGGCATCCCGGACCTGATCGTCGCCAACAAGGACGCGACCCAGGAGCTTGTGCGGGTGCTGCGCGGCACGGGCAACGGCACCTTCGCTGCGGCCGGGGCGCCGCTCGCCACCGCGCCCGCGATCCCGTTCTACAAACCGTTCCTGCACATCGCCGACACCAACGGCGACGGCCATGCCGACGTGGTCAGCGCCAACGGCCGCCGCAACACCGTCGAGGTACTGTTGGGCGACGGCGCGGGCGCCCTGCGCCCCGGTCCGGTCGTGACCCTCGACCCCGGCATGGACTTCTACTCGCACCTGCTGTGGGACGTGAACGGAGACAAGCGCGTCGATCTTGTCACCGCGGGCCGCGCTGCCGACGGCCGCAGCGGCCTGATCGTGCCCCGCTTCAACGACGGCCGCGGCGGCTTCCGCACCGGCGCGCGCATGCAGTTCGAAGGCGAAGCACCCAAGCTGCTCGGCTTCGGTGACGTCGACGGTGACGACGCCCCCGACGCCATCATCGGCTACGCCGAGCGTAACGACGTCACGGTGCTGATCAACTTCGGGGGCCTGCTCACGCCCGACGGCGCCGGGCGCTACCGCACCGGCGCCGAAGGATTCGACGCCGTCGTTGGCGACGTGAACGGCGACGGCCTCGCCGACATCCTCACGGCCAACGGCACGTCGGTCACCGCACTGGTCGGCAGCCGCGCCGGATTCGCCGGCGCAGCGGGCTCGCCCTATCGGGTCGGACCGGGCGCCTACAACCTCGCCGCCGGCGACCTCAACGGCGACGGCAAGGCCGACGTCGTCATCTCCAGCTTCGAGGGAGTGGCGCTGATGGTGCTATTGGGGCAGTAGCCCGGCGAGCAGCGCGGCCGTCTCGTGCAGCGGCAGGCCGACGACGTTCGAGTACGAGCCATTGATGCTTTTCACCAGCGCGGCGAAGCGGCCCTGGATGGCGTAGCCGCCGGACTTGCCCTGCCACTCGCCGCTGGCGATGTAGGCGTCCATCTCAGCGGCAGTCAGCCGCTTCACCGATACCGCGGTCGTCACCAGCCGGCTGCGGGTCTTGCCCGCCGCTGCGACCGCGACGCCCGTGTGCACGCGGTGGCGGCGCCCGGACAGAAGCGTCAGGCACTTGCGCGCCGTGGCCTCGTCCTCCGCCTTGGGCAGATTGCGCCGGCCGACCGCAACGGTCGTGTCGGCGGCCAGCACCACATCGTCCGGAAAACGCGCCGCGATCGCTGCAGCCTTGGCGAGGCCTAGGCGCAACGCCAGCGCCGGTGGCAACTCGCCCTTCTTCGGCGTCTCGTCGATCTCGGGGTGCTCGATGCGATCGGGCACAATCCCGATCTGGCGCAACAGCTCGAGCCGGCGTGGAGACGCCGAGGCGAGGACGAGCGCACGCACGTCAGAGGACCGCTCTACTTGGAGCGGCCGACTTACTTGTACCGAAAAGTGATGCGACCCTTGGTGAGGTCGTAGGGGGTCATTTCGACCAGGACCTTGTCGCCGGCCAGCACGCGGATGCGGTGCTTGCGCATCTTGCCAGCGGTGTGGGCGAGGACCTCGTGCTCGTTGTCGAGCTTGACCCGGAACATCGCGTTGGGCAGCAGCTCCATGACCGTGCCCGGAAACTCCAACAATTCCTCTTTCGCCATTCGCTCTCCATCGCCGTTGGGGGGTGCCCCGGAAGGGGGGCCGAATTTGGGGCCTATGAATCCCTCGCCTTCCAGGCCAGTTCAAGAGCTTTCCTGGACGGTGCCGGGCGAAGGCCGCGCCAAGACCCCGAACGCCTCGTCGATGCGCCGCGCCAAGGCGTCGCGCGCCTCGCGGTAGGCGGCCAGGATGCTGTCGCGGCTGCCCCGCGCCGCGGTGGCGTCGAAGGTTGGCCAAAAGATCAGCTCGCACGCCATGGTGCGGGTCAGTTCCACCGCCCGATGCTGGGCCGACGGCGATAGCGACACGATCCAGTCGAACGAGCTGTCGTGCAGGTCCTTGAAGGTCTTGGGCTGGTGCGCCGCCATGTCGATGCCGAGCTCGACCAGCACTGCCACCGCGAACGGGTCCGGCTTTTCGCCGGCGCGCACCCCCGCCGAATCGAAGTACACCGCGTCGCCATAGCGCGCCTTGGCCAGCCCCACCGCCATCACCGAACGCACGGTGTTGTTGTCGCAGGCGAACAGGACGCTGGCGGGCGGGCGGCGCTCCATGGTCACGCCCGCCGGTGCAGCACGCACAGCAACGTGAACAGCCGCCGCGCGGTGTCGAAGTCGAGGTCGACGCGATCCTTGAGCCGCTCGACCAAGAGGTCAGCGCCCTCGTTGTGCAGCGCACGGCGGCCCATATCGAGGGTCTCGATGCGCGCCGGCGTCGCCGTCTTGATGGCCTCGTGGTAGCTGTCGCAGACGATGAAGTAGTCCTTGATGATGCGGCGGAACGCCGACATCCCCAGGATGATGCGGCCGATCTCGGCATCGGTCTCGCTGCGCACGTCGAACACCAAGCCGGCCGGCTCGATGCCGAGGCGCAAGCGGTACGGCCCCAACAGGTGGCCACGCGGCGCGAAGTGGTTCTTCTGCAGCAGGTCGTAGATCGCGACCGCGCGCTCCTGCTCGACGTCGGGGTTGCGGCGCACCACGGTGCGCTCGTCCAGCGTCAGGTCGGCGATGCGCTGGGTGTCCGGCATGGTCGCGGAGGACTCAGGAGCCGAGGCGGATGCGCACCGAAAGAGCGTGCGCGCCGAGGCCTTCGGCATCGGCGAGGGTCGCGGCGGTCGGCCCCAGCGCGCGCAGGCTCTGCTCCGTGTAACGCATCAGCGACGTGCGCTTGAGGAAATCAAGCACCGAGAGGCCCGACGCGTAGCGCGCCGCGCGCGCGGTCGGCAGCACGTGGCTCGGCCCCGCGACGTAATCGCCGATCGCTTCCGGCGTCATGCGGCCGAGGAAGATGGCGCCCGCGTTGTGCACCTGCGCTGCCAGCACGTCCGGGTCGGCCGTGGCGATCTCCAGATGCTCGGGCGCCAGGCGATCGACCAGGGCGGCACCTTCCGCCAGCGTCCGGCACACGATGATGGCGCCGAAGTCGCGCCAGCTCGCGCTGGCGATCTTGACGCGGGCCAGCGTCGGCAAGGCCTTGTCCACCGCGCGCGCCACCGCATCGGCGAAGGCGGGGTCATCGGTGATCAGGATCGACTGGGCCGTCTCGTCGTGCTCAGCCTGGGACAGCAGGTCGGCGGCGATCCAGTCGGGGTTGTTGGCGCCGTCGGCGATCACCAGGATCTCAGACGGCCCCGCCACCATGTCGATGCCGACGGTGCCGAACACCTGGCGCTTGGCCGCCGCGACGTAGGCGTTGCCCGGGCCGACGATCTTGTCCACGGCGGGAATGGTCTTGGTGCCGAATGCCAGCGCGCCCACCGCCTGGGCGCCGCCGATGCGGTAGATCTCGCGCACGCCGGAAATTTTTGCGGCCGCCAGCACGAGGCCATTCAGCTCACCGCGCGGCGTCGGCACCACCATGGCGAGACGCGGCACGCCGGCGACCTGTGCGGGGATGGCGTTCATCAGGACCGACGACGGATAGGCCGCCTTGCCGCCCGGCACATACAGGCCGACCGCGGCAAGCGGCGTCCAGCGATAGCCGATCTCGGCGCCGTGCTCATCGACGTAGCGATCATCCGCCGGCATCTGGCGCGCGTGGTACAGGCGGATGCGCTCAGCGGCCGTCTCGAGCGCCGCGAAGTCGGCAGCCGGAACCTGGGCGGCGGCGCGCTCGATCTCGTCGGTTGTGATGCGCAGCGTCGCGGGCGTCAGGGCGAGCGCGTCGAAGCGCTGGGTGTACGCCGCCACGGCCTCATCGCCGCGCGCCTGCACGTCGGCGAGGATCGCCGCGACCGCGGCGTTCACGTCGGCCGACGTCTCGCGCTTGGCGCTCAGCAGCGCCGCGAAGCCGCTCTCGAAGTCCTTGGACTTGGTATCAAGCCGCGTCGGCATCGCTCACATCCTCGATCGCCTCGCGGAAGCGCTCGATCCAAGCGCCCATCTCGTCGGGACGCGTCTTCAGCGCGGCGCGGTTCACCGCCAGCCGCGACGTGATGTCGGCGATGTGCTCGACCTCGACCAGGCCGTTGGCCTTGAGCGTCGATCCGGTCTCGACCAAGTCGACGATGCGCCGGCAGAGTCCCAGGTTGGGCGCGAGCTCCATGGCGCCCGACAGCTCGATGCACTCTGCCTGAACGCCGCGCGCGGCGAAGTGCTTGCGCGTGATGCTCGGATACTTGGTGGCGACGCGCACGTGGCTCCAGCGCGACGGATCATCGCTTGCCACCATCGCGGCGGGCTCGGCCACCGACATGCGGCACTTGCCGATGCCAAGGTCGAGCGGCGCGTACACCTCCGGATAGTCGAACTCCATCAACACGTCGTTGCCGGCGACGCCGAGCTGCGCCGCGCCGAACGCGACGAAGGTCGCCACGTCGAACGAGCGCACGCGCACGATCTTCACGTTGGGATCGTTGGTGTCGAACAGCAGCTTGCGCGTCTTCGGATCGTCGAAAGCGGCCTCCGGTTCGATACCGGCGCGCTTCACCAGCGGCATCACATCCCGAAGGATGCGGCCGCGCGGCAACGCCAGCACGATGGTGCTGTCGGCGATCGATGCGTCCAACACAGCTTAGCCCTTGTCGACGGGGTGCTTGGGCAGGCGCCGGCCCGCCCACGGCTCGCCCATGTCGAGAAGGTTGCAGTCGATGCACTCGACGTCGAGGCGGATGGAGCTGCCGCCCGCGAAGGCGAGGCGCACTTCGGCGGCGCCGTCGTCGCGCGCCTTCGCTTCGATGGCGAGAAGCTCGAGCACCTCGTCCGGACGGCGATCGAGGTCCTTGCTCTGGACTCCCAGCACGCCGTTGAAGTGCACGCCCGACTTCACCCAGCGCTTCTTGCCGTCTCCGAAGTGGTCTTCCCAACAGAAGCGGCTGAACACCGCGGCGAAGCGGCGCTCCTTGGGCAGGTAGGTAAGGTCCGTGGCCAACGTCACGGCGTCCTGCAAGCAGGCCGAGATGATGGTCAGGTCCTCGGCGTCGTTCGCCGTGAGCTTGAGCGGGTTGGCCATGGGTCTGCCGGGTCGGGGTGCGCTAAGCGATTGGCCGACAAAGTAGTTCGGCCGGGCCGCCCGTTCCAGCAGGCGAATCGGGCGGCCTTCTCAGCCAGGAATCCGCTCGATATCCGCGCCGCAGGCGCGGAGCTTCTGGTCCAGGCTCTGGTAACCGCGGTCGAGGTGGTAGACGCGGTTGACCACGGTCTCGCCCTGGGCCGCGAGGCCCGCGAGCACCAGGGAGACGGAGGCGCGCAGGTCGGTGGCCATCACAGGCGCACCTTTGAGCGTCTTCACGCCGCGCACGATGGCGGTGTTGCCCTTGATCGTGATGTCGGCGCCCATGCGCGCCAGCTCAGGGACATGCATGAAGCGGTTCTCGAAGATCGTCTCGGTGATGACCGAGGCGCCCTGCGCGGTCGCCATCAGCGCCATCATCTGCGCCTGCATGTCAGTGGGGAATCCGGGGAACGGCGCCGTCGAAATATCGACGCTCTGCACGGCGCCATTGGCGGCGACCTTCAGGCTGTCGCGCGCCGACGTCACCTCGACGCCGGAGTGGACGAGGCTCTCGACCACGGCGCCCATCAGCTCGACGCCGGCGCCGCTGAGCTCGACGCTGCCGCCGGTGATGGCGGCGGCGATGGCGTAGGTTCCGGCTTCGATACGGTCGGCGACGACGCGGTGATTGGCGCCGTGCAGGCGCGGCTGGCCGTGGATGACAATGCGCGAGGAACCCGCGCCCTCGATCTTGGCGCCCATGGCGACGAGCAGATGGGCAAGGTCCACGACCTCGGGCTCGCAGGCGGCGTTCTCCAGCACCGTCTCGCCCTTAGCAAGGGTGGCTGCCATGAGCAGGTCCTCGGTGCCGCCGACGGTGACGGTGGGAAAGCGCACCACGCCGCCTTTCAAGCCGTTCGGTGCGCGGGCGAGGATGTAGCCGTCTTCGATCTCGATCTCGGCGCCGAGCTCCTTGAGCGCGGCGAGGTGCAGGTTCACCGGGCGCGTGCCGATGGCGCAACCACCCGGCAGCGACACCTTGGCTTCGCCGAAGCGCGCGACCAGGGGACCCAGCACCAGCACCGAGGCGCGCATCTTGCGCACCAGGTCGTACTCGGCCGTGAGGTTGGTGATGTTCTTGGAGTTGAGCGCGAGCGTTCGGCAGGCCGCGCTGTTCTTGTCCCACGCCATCTCGACGATGACGCCGTGGGACATGAGCAGGTCCATCAGCGTCTTGATGTCCATGAGGTCGGGGACGTTGGACAGCTTGACGATGTCCTCGGTGAGCAGGCTCGCCACCATCAGGGGCAGGGCCGCGTTCTTGGCGCCACCGATGGCGATCTTGCCGCGGATGGGGTTGCCGCCGCGGATGCGAATGCGATCCATGAAGTCTTCTTATTCCTTGGCTTATTTTCCTTCGGGCCGCAGGAGGGTCGGCCGCTGGGGGGCCTCATCCGGGCCGCGCTCGCGGGCCTGCTCCTTACGGAGGCGCAGGTTGTTGCGCAGCGCGTCGGACAGGCGCTCCTTCTGGATCGGCCGGTTGGGGGCGTTCCTGGGAGAGGTCGGCCCGGGGGGCGGCTTGGCGCGGTCAGTCATTTGACGCGACCCCTTTTCGAGGCCAATTGGGGCCGCGTCAAGGCCGCGCACCCGGCCGCCCGCAGCTTCCCTTGCTGGCGCGGGCCTTTTTTGGCAAGGTCCGCCGCGCAAGCGATCCGACCCCCGGCGCCCACATAGCTCAGAGGTAGAGCACTCGCTTGGTAAGCGAGAGGTCGATGGTTCGATTCCATCTGTGGGCACCACCGCCGCCAGAGCCAGCCTCCGGCGAATCTTCCCCACCAATCCGCCGACCGTTTCGGGGTACTTCGGTACCGCGAAAGGCCGTCTCCCCATCCACCGGGAGGTCGGAGACGTGATCGCTGCCCTCAACCCCCACGAGTCGGCGGCATGATCTGCAACCCGCCTAGCCCCCTCTCCGTATAGACCAAGGAACACGCAAAAGATGGAATGGCGGCCGATTGAGACAGCGCCGAAGGACAAATCGACGTGGTTTCTCGCGGCGAAGGCTGGCTGTCGGTGGGCCATCGTCGTGCGCGCAATGCCTCTCGGCGGGTTTCAGGACTGGCGCGGCGAATTGATCGAAGGGCTCTTTGCGCCCACCCACTGGATGCCGCTGCCCGAACCTCCCACCAAGTAGACCAAGGAACACCAACACATATGGGTGACGACAACCCCTATAGGAGGCTGAGACACGCACCATGCATGATTCAATTACGAGCGCGGGAACAACGATGAAGTGCGCGCATTGCGGTCGGCCGGTTCTGACCGCCGTGTACGGCAATGGCGGCGAGCCGTACCATTACGAATGCACGCAGTCGCCGTATTGGAAGCCGTCGCCGTCTCTGACCGAGATCGAATTGCCGGGGCGACCGAAGCCGCCGCGAGTCGTTGGCTAGCACGACCTACCTAACACACGGCCCGCCCACAGCCCTCCTACCTGAGGGGGAACGAGGAGAAGGAACGCGCAGAGGTTCGGCGCTGCGCGCAGGCTACTTGGCCGCGCCCTTCGACTTCTCGATGGTCCGCGCCCCGGTGTAGCCGAGGTAGCCCGCGCCGAACACCCACCACAATTCTTCGGGTAGCGCCGCCATCAGGTTGGCGACGTTCTGCGCCGCCGTCGTGACTCGATCCGGCCACCAGATGCCCAACACCCCGCCGATCACGCACAGAATCAGCAGGACGTAGAACACATAGAGGAAGGTCGGCCGGGCTCGGGAGGTCCAGGGGTCGGCCGATTGTGCCTCGGCCAGGATCGCGGATAGCTGGGTTTTGGTTTCGTCCAGCTTGCCGGACTGCTCGGCCTTCAACAGTTCCAGCTTCGCCTTCTCCCGTTCGGCCGCGTCGGGGATCACCTTGTCCAGCACGTCACCGATGATCGGCAGGAATGACAGCAGGGCCATGGTCTTCTCCTACGGTACGTCTGAATAGAAAACGTGGTTGCCG
>CAMDPO010000016.1 GCA_945904955.1 Rhizobium sp. Q54 | reverse complement strand
ACCCGCCCTTCGCCACAAAGACCTCAACCTCACGCAGCTTCCCGATGATCTGCTCGGACGTAAATCGCTGACGCGGCATGCCGTTCTCCATTCAAAAGCGGGCCAATCCTAACTCTGGACTCGGACCACTTTCGACAGGGCAGACCAATGCAGCGGAGGGCCCGCAGGACCCGACGCAACATCATCGCCCCGTTCTAAGACGGGAGGCTTCAAACCCTCCCCGATCTGGGGCGAGGCGTCCCTCGAGGACAACCACCCAGACACAAGAAGGCCGGTCGCTAGGACCGGCCTTTCTGATTCCGCTTGGTCGTCATCGCGGGCAAAGCGAAGCGATCCAGGGGAACAAAACACAACGCCTGGGTTGTTTCGCTTCGCTCGCAATGACGAAGGTAGAGCGCTACTCGTCGCGGTAGCTCTTCTCGCGGCGTTCGTGGCGTTCCTGGGCTTCGATGCTCAGCGTGGCGATCGGGCGGGCTTCGAGGCGCGGCAGGCCGATGGGCTCGCCGGTCTCCTCGCAGTAGCCGTAGGAGCCGTCGTCGATGCGGCGCAGCGCGGCGTCGATCTTGCCGATCAGCTTGCGTTCGCGGTCGCGCGTACGCAGTTCCAGCGAGCGCTCCGTCTCGGCCGACGCACGGTCGGTCATGTCGGGAGCCGCAGCGCTTTCCCCCTGCAGGTGTTGCAGGGTCTCGGTGGATTCGCGCAGAAGTTCTTCCCGCCACGCGAGAAGCTTGCGCCGGAAATACTCGCGCTGCTTCTTGTTCATGAAGGGCTCGTCTTCCAAGGGGCGATACCCTTTCGGCAGACGCACGGTCATGTTCACACGGGACTCCTCAGACTTGTCTTTCGTGCCGCGCGCGACAGGCGCGGACGCGGCGCCACGCTTGGCCTTCTCAATCGGGCGCGGAGTATATGAATCGGCCTTTGCTCCCGCAACAGCGGGAGTCGCCCGAGAACGGCCGGTAGAGCGATCTGCTGGCCTCTTCTTATTATTCCGAGAGGGTGACGCTTTGGCCGAGGGCTTGTTACGGGAGGGTGACGCCACGGTCCGCATGGCGCGCGCACGGGCCCGTGAACGTCGGTCGGCGCCAGCCACGCTCTAGTACTGGCCGAGCTTGGCCAGCTCGACCATCGCCCGCAGTTCGATGTCGTCGAGGATGGAGTTCAGGTTCGGATCCATGACGCCGTCGCGGCGCGCGCGCACAAGGCGGACGAGATTGCTGAGGCGATCCGCCGGAATAGAGCCCGTCAGGAGGCCCATTCGAATCTCATCGAGACGGTCCAGCAGGTCGAAGCCGCGGCGTACGCCCGCCGAGCGGCGCTGGGTCGCGTCGGGCACTTCCTGGAGGGCCAGCAGCGAGTCGAGGGTCTGGACGCGCGACTGCTCGGCGAGGCGCGTGGTTTCACCCGCGCCGCCTTCGAGCTCCTTGGCGAAGCTCGTGTCCTTGGCCTGCTTGCGGCGCACGCGCGCCGCTTCAGCCGTATGGATTGGTCCGGACCCGACGATCTTCACGCGGCGGACGTCCTACTCCCTGAGATACCTACGCACTACCGTAGCGTGCCTCGAACAGGGTTAACGCACGGTAAACGGCCGACGGCAAGAGGTACCTGCAGTCTAGCCCAGGCCGTGCGGCCGTCCGGTGACGCCTGCCATACCACCGCCGCATCGCTGAGGCGTACTAGCCCCTGGGCAAAGCTGCCGTGTGCGGCAGGAATTGCCTGTGCGGGCCCGTCATTAAGGTCTGCGAGTGCCAAAAGTCTCAATGATTTCAACGAGACAGGCCGCACCTCGGTGGCACGAGATTCGCTCTGGATAGGCGGCCGGAAGGTTGGTTCATGCGCATTCCTTTGCCCCGTTTCCTACATCTCGTCCTCGCCGCGGCCATCGCGGTGGCGCCCATTGCGCCGGTTGCGGCCGCGCCGCGCATCAAGGACATCAGCGATTTCGAGGGGATGCGCGACAACATGCTGGTCGGCTACGGCCTGGTGGTCGGCCTGAACGGCACGGGCGACTCGCTCCGCAACGCCCCGTTCACCCGCCAAAGCCTGATTGCCATGCTCGAGCGCCTGGGCGTCAACACCCGCGACGCGACCCTCAATACCCAGAACGTCGCCGCCGTGATGGTGACGGCTAACCTGCCCCCGTTCGCCCGCCAGGGCACGCGCATCGACGTCACCGTTTCGACCCTCGGCGACGCCGGCAGCCTGCTCGGCGGCACCCTCCTCGTCACGCCGCTGCTGGGCGCTGACGGCGAGATCTATGCCGTGGCGCAGGGCTCGGTGACGGTCGGCGGCTTCAGCGCCGGCGGCGCCGCCCAGACCGTGACGCGTGGCGTCCCGACCTCGGGCCGCATGGCCAACGGCGCCATCGTCGAACGCGAGGTGCCGTTTGAGTTCGGCGCCATAACCTCCCTCAACCTGACGCTGCGCAATCCGGATCTGACGACCTCGCGCCGCATCAGCCAGGCCATCAACAGCTTCATGCGCGGCCCGGTCTCGCAGGCGCTGGACGCCTCTACCGTGCGTCTCAACGTGCCGCTTCCCTACCAGCAGGACCTGGTCGGCTTCCTCACCGACATCGAGCAGCTGACGGTCGAGCCGGATCAAATCGCCCGCATCGTCATCGACGAGCAGAACGGCGTGATCGTCATGGGCGCTAACGTGCGCGTCGATGAAGTCGCCATCGCTCAGGGCAACCTGACCATCCGCATCACCGAGACGCCACAGGTGTCGCAGCCGGGCCCCTTTGCTCCTCCGGGCGCTCAGACGGTGACCGTGCCGCGCACGGACATCCAGATCGACGACGGCGCCGACCGCAAGCTGACCGTGCTGAAACCCGGCGTGACGCTGCAGGACCTGGTCGATGGGCTCAATGCTCTCGGCGTCGGCCCGCGCGACATGATCTCCATCCTGCAGACCATCAAGGCTGCCGGCGCCCTGCAAGCAGACATCGTGGTGATGTAGATGGCCGACGCTCTGGGCATGCTGCCGAACTTCGCACTCGACCGCGCCACCACCCAGCGCACCTTCGTGCGCGACTCGGTGATGCAGTCCGCCGATCCGGCGCGCAAGGCGGCGGTCGAATTCGAATCCGTCCTGCTCTCACAGATTCTCGACGAGATGTTCTCTGGCCTCGAGGCCGACGGCCCGTTCGGCGGCGGCATGGGCGAGAAGATGTTCCGCGGCATCATGAACCAGGAAATCGCCGGCTCGATCGCGCGCCAAGGCGGCGTCGGCATCGGTGACGCGGTCTACAAGGAATTGCTCCAGTTGCAGGAGGCGAAGCGCCGCACATGATCGCTCCACGCCCCGTCGCTCCCCGTAGCGCCGCCCGCCCTCCGGCGACCCCGACGTCCGCTGGCCGTGCCGGCGCCAGGCCCGCAGCCGCATCACCCGCCAAGACCTTCGCCGCACCGGTGGGAAAGACGAGCACCGCGCTGGTCGCCGCCGCACCGGCTGCTGCACCGAGCGCGCCGATCGCCGCTGCGCCCACGGGCGCGACGGGCTCGCTGACGCGCTTGATCGATCTCACCAACCGCTTGGCGACTCTGATCGAGACCGAGGTGGCCTTGCTCAAGAATCGGCGCCCGCGCGAACTCAGCCACACCGCGCCCCACAAAGAGGAAATCGCGCGCGCCTACCAGGAAGAGCTGAATGCGGTGCGCGCCGATCGCGACAAGCTGCGCGCCGCGCCGAAGGCCGACCTTGCCGCGGTGCGTGCAGCGGGCGAGCGCCTGAACAAGGTTCTCGACGACCAGCGTCGCCGCGTCCAGGCGGCGCGGGATGTGTCGGAGCGCATGCTGCGCGCCGTCACGGAAGCGGTCGAGCGCCACAAGACGCCCTACCAGACCTACAACGCGGCGGCGACCTACACGAAGCCGAACCGCAAGAAGCCGGTAGCGGTGCCGACCGCCATCGCCTTCCACGAGGTCGTCTGAACTCTGTTTGATGCTTGCGGCCACACGCGCACGTACGCGTGTAGTCCGCGGATACCGAACAGAGGGCGAGCGAGGAGGCTCGCCGTCAAGGCGCGCAGCAGATCGCTCGACGAGTCCTAGAGGATCTCGTCGACGATCTTGCCCGACATCTCGCGCATCTTGGCCATGCGCTTCAGATCTTCTTCGCGCGGCCATTGCTGGCGCACTTCTTTCGTGGCGCCGTCGAGGCCGCGGTAGACGTAGCGGTCCGCGGCGTCATCGCGACCGATAGAGAGGCGCGTCACATGCGCCGGCGGGGTCGCCGGCGCCTCGGCGCGTTCGTCGGGTACGTACTTCTCCGAATCGGCCGCAGGCGCGGATTGTACCGGCCTTGCGTTGGATGCTTGCCCCGGCGGCACGACCGGAACAGCGCCGGCGAGACTCATCGCCTGCGCGTTCGGGGTCGACTTCGCCGGTGCGACGAACACCGTTGTGGGAGCGTTGATTCCGTTCACCATGGGAGTCTGCCTAGCCTATTGCTCTGAAAAATTCCCGTCCGCGGGACTACGCTGGGCGTACCAAACTCAGGTCGAGAGACCTTCCATGATCGTGCGGTTGACGGCGATGAGCGGGCCGACTTCGGCCTCACCCGTCACCACCTCGGCCGAATGCCGCTCGACCCACAGGGCGAGCGAGATCAGCTTGGCCTTGAGCTCGGGCGCCAACCAGTTGGCCTCGGACTCCAGGTCACGACGCAGGGTGTCCCACAACAAGCAGTTGCGCTCGACGGCGTAGTGCAGGTCGGGCGAACCAGCGCCCGACGCGCCCGCCGACATCAGGCCGCGCGTGATCTCCGAGAACAGACGGTGCTCCGTCCGCCGCGGATGCTCATCTACTGGCAGCGCTGAGGGATGCTCGTGGAGCGACATATTCAAGCCTTTCCTTCTCGAACGGCAGCAGCTTCTTGCAGGTCATGAGAGCGTTGTAATAACGCCGCGCATTCACGTCCTCGGCGACACTCACGCATTTCTGCAGCGCCTCGCGATTGGTGATTGCTTCCATGAACTCCGTCATCCGTTGCGTGAAAGCAGGCATGTATTGGTCATGGGCGGTGTCGTCGAGGTACATCATCATGACGTCAAAGTAGATTCGCTTGACCGGAGTGTTCGCTTCCGACGGGAGCATTACGTCCTTCTCCCGAAGGATGGCGACCTTGTTCTGGATCAGAAGACTCGTCCGGCGGTCGGCGTTGACGACGACGGCGCCGTTGATGACGAACTTCTCACCTGGTTTCAGCGTGATCTTGAGTGCCATGGGTGTCCCGAATTCTTCGCGACGACGCGGCCTACTGCCAATAATCGATGCTAGCCTTCACGTTCTCCTATTGGAATAGCGCCAGAACGCTCTGCGGACCGGCATTGGCGATCGCGAGTGCTTGCACGCCGAGCTGTTGCTTGATCTGCAGAGCCTGCAAGCTCGCGCTTTCCTGAGCGAGGTCGGCGTCGACGAGGTTGCCGACACCCTGCTTCAGGATGTCCATGAGCTTGCCGGTGAACTCCGCCTGAATGTCGATGCGCTTGCCGGAAGAACCGAGCGAAGCGAGGGCGTTGGAGACCTCGATGATCGCCTGGCTGACGGCGTTCAGCGCCGTGCCGGCGACCGTCGCATTGGTGAGCGTGATGGTCAGGATGCCGAGGGTGGTGGCGTCGATCGACTGCTTGGCGACGGTGATCGTGCTGCCATCGACGGTCGACAGGACGTTGTGATCGGAGGCACCCGACTCGATCAGGTTCTTGCCGTTGAAGTCGGCGGAAGCGACGATCGACTGGATCTGGTTGCGGAGCGACGTGAACTCAGAGTTCAGCGCAGTGTAGGAGTCGGTGTCGAGACCTTCCTGGCTCGCCTGTACGGCCTTGGCCTTCATTTCGACCAGCAGGTCGGCGATGGCCTTGCCGGCGTCGATTGCGACGTTGACGATCGACTGACCGAGCGCGAGGTTCGTCTTCACCGCGGCCATCCCCGCGATGTCGCCGCGCATGTTCTGCGCGATGGCGAAGGTCGCGGCGTCGTCCTTGGGGCCACCGACCTTGAGGCCGGTCGTGATGCGGAGCTGCGTGCGCTCCAGCGCGGAGTTCGTCCCGAGCAGGCTCTGCAGCGCGACCATCGCGCCCGGGTTCGTATTAACGGACATACCCATTTTGGTTTCCCCCACTCATCTCGTGGTTAACACCCACGCTTTCTGCAGGGCCGCGCTTTTGCGCTAGGCTTGGGAAGCAACCGGCGTGCCAGGTAGGCAATTCCTGACTCGGCAGGAATTGTGCGGTAGATCACACTTGCCTAGTGCGATCGGCCCGGCAGGAATCGCCACGCTGCGGCAAAAGTTGCCGGTGGTTGCGGTAGGAATTGCCTATTTGCCGGGGAGAGCGCTTGAAAGCGCTTAGATGCGGTCGAGCCAGCTCGTGACTGGCGCCGCGGCGCGGTCGATCAGGTTCGAGCGCAAGAGGCGATGGAACGGCACACCGATTTCCGGGCCGCGGAGATCGGTCGCCATCTGGGCGACGGTCGGGTCGGTCAGGTTGACGCGCACCCGGGCGGCACTGAGGCTCTCCTTCAACGCGCACGAGGTCGCGCTGGCACGCATGCCGTCGCTCGAGGACGCGCTCAAGTCGGCCGAGGACGGCCGCCTCTCGTTCGACGACCGTTTCGAGGCGGGCGATGCCAAGCTGCTCGATCTGCTCGGTGTCGAGGACCAGCTCTTCCAGGCGGCCGGCGGAGTCGTCAGCGGCCGCAGCGCCGTGCTGCTCAGCCACTACCAAGTTCTCGGCGCCATGGGACGGCTGCGCTCGTCCCTCTAGCGTCGACGGCGCTCGCACTACCGAGCGCCGCTTCCACTCCTGCCCGCCGCGCAATGCGGCTGCTTGCCTCGCGCCAACCCGTACAGTTCGGCTGGCGCGGCCAATACGGCCATATTATGGTGCCCGCCCGGCCGCGCGCTCTTCCAGCACGCCGCCGGCTTTGAATTTCGCGTCGCCGATCGCGGCGCGGTCCATCCAGACGGGAGATCTCCAGGTATGCGCGTTCTACTGGGAATCGTGGTGCTCGGCTTGGTCGTGTTGGTCGGCGCCATGGCATGGGCCATGCGCTACGACGCGATGCCGGCATTGGCCGCCGCACCTGCCGCTTCCACCTTCAGCCGCGACGTGCTCGAGCACGGCAAGCTGATGACCGGCATGGGCGACTGCGAGGTCTGCCACACCCGTCCGGGTGGCGAGCCGTTCGCCGGCGGCTTGGCGTTGCCGACGCCGTTCGGCACGATCTACTCGACCAATATCACGCCCCACGTCGCCACCGGCATCGGCGGCTGGTCGCTCGAGGCCTTCACCCGCGCCATGCGCGAGGGCATCGACCGCGACGGCCAATACCTCTACCCGGCGTTCCCGTACAACCACTTCACGCTGACGACGGACGCGGACATCGCCGCCATCTACGCGCACTTCATGACGGGCGTCCGCGCGGTGAATTACCAGCCGCCTGAGACGAAGCTGCCGTTCCCCTTCAACATCCGCCTCGGCATCGCCGGCTGGAACCTGTTGTTCCTCAAGAAGGGCCCCTACGTGCCCGATCCTGCAAAGGATGAAGACTGGAACCGCGGTGCCTACCTCGTGGAGGGCCTTGGTCATTGCGGCGCCTGCCACACGCCGCTCAACTTGATCGGCGCACAGAAGGGCGGCGCCGCCAAGTTCGGCGGCGGTGAGGCCGAGGGCTGGTACGTGCCGCCGATCAACACCCAGTCGCTGGCGCCGATCCCGTGGAGCGCCAACGCACTGGTAAACTACCTGTTCGACGGCTGGGACAAGCAGCACGGCATCACCGCCGGCCCGATGACGCCCGTGATCCGTCACCTCTATGATCAGAACGAAGACGACGTCTTCGCCATGGCCGAGTACCTCGCGACCTTCCAGCCGCCCGTCACCCAGGCCAAGGTCGATGAGGTCACGGCATTCGCGCGGGCGCGCGAGTGGAATCCGGACGCGCCGCCCAAGCCCACCGATGCGACCCTGGCGAAGGGCGCCACCGAGTTCAGCCGCGTGTGCGCCAACTGTCACAAGATCAACGGCCAGCCGTTGCCGCTCGGCATGACGACCACCGTGAACATGCCGGACGCACGCAACGTCATCCGCATCATCGTCGAGGGCATCCGGCCGCCGCCGGGCTCGCGCGACCGCTCGATGCCGCCGTTGCAGATCCGCGACGAGGATCTCGAGGCGATCCTGCTGTTTATGCGCTCCCAGTTAACCACGCGGGATCCGTGGCCCGATCTTAAGGGCGACATCGCTTCGGTGCGGGCTCCGGCGGCCCACTAGCGGCACCCGCCGTGCCGGAGGCGCGCCAACGGCGCGTCCGGGGCGAAACAGTTCGGTTTGGCGCCGTCACCCACCCGGGTGGCGGCGTCGCCGTTTTGAGCGCAGCCTTCGCGCCAAGCAAGGCCGTCCCCCAGGGGGGCACCCCCACCGTTTGTTGATGGCCGGCGCGCCCGTTCGAGCACCGTCGATATTTCCATATGTAAGATAGGGGGTAGCCCTGGCCGGGGTTGCCGGGGTGCTGCGTGAATCCGCATCTTTGTTACGGATTTGGCCGGCGTTGCGGCGGGGCTTGGATCGTCCGAAACGCGCGGAATTCCACGCACAGATCGACCGTTTTCTGTTGTTTTTGGACCCCCTCGGCCTTATACGGGATGGCACGGCGGAGCGTGCTTTCGCACGGCTGCGGGAGTTCTCTGCAATACCTGTATTGCAGAGGCATTCCGTGACGAACACACCCCGCATGTATCTTGAGGGAGGTAGCTCACCATGGCACTGACGCTTTCCGTCAACGGCAGAAATTATACGGTGGATGTTGAACCAGAGACGCCGTTGCTCTGGGTCCTCCGCGACAATATGGGCCTCGTTGGCACCAAGTACGGCTGCGGCATCGCTCGCTGCGGCGCGTGCACCGTGCACATCGACGGCCAGGTTGCTCGTTCTTGCGCAACCCAGGCTGCGGCCGCGGTTGGCAAGGCGGTCACCACCATCGAAGGCCTGTCGCCGAATTCGACCCATCCGGTCCAGGTTGCTTGGACCGAACTTGACGTTCCGCAGTGCGGCTACTGCCAGTCCGGCCAGATCATGGCCGCTGCAGCGCTGCTCGCGAAGCGTCCCCGTCCGACCGATGGCGACATCGACGCCGAGATGGAACTGAACCTGTGCCGTTGCGGCACGTACCAAGGCATCCGCGCCGCGATTCATCGCGCTGCGGCCATTGCCGGCGGCGCACGCTAAGGCGAGGGAGGAAATCCATGACGCATCTCGAAATCACTCGCCGTAGCTTCATTGTCACCACGGCTGCGGCCGGCGGTGGTCTGATGATCGGTATCGCCATGTCTGGCCCGGCTCACGCCGCCGCCGGTATGGCTCCGAACCCGTGGGAACGTCCGACCGACAAGGACGGCCAGGAAATCAATGCCTGGATCGTCGTTGACCCGGATGGCACCACGACCATTCGCGTCGGCCAGTCTGAAATGGGCCAGGGCGTTTTCACCGCCATGCCCATGCTGGTCGCCGAAGAGCTGCATGTTGACTGGAAGATGGTGAAGGTCGAATACGCCGACTCGAACCGTCACGTCCGCAACAACAACCTGTACCAGCGCATGTCGACGGGCGGCTCAGGCGCCGTTCGTAACAGCCGCGTGTTCCTGCAGCAGGCCGGCGCCTCCGCTCGTGAGCGCCTGCGTGAAGCAGCAGCCGTTGCTTGGTCCGTTCCGCGCGACCAAGTCGTGGCCAAGGACAGCGTTCTGACGGCGGGCAACCGCCGTGGCACCTACGCCGAGTTCGCGACCCGCGCTTCGCAGGTCCAGCTCGCGCAGGAGCCGGCGATCAAGCAGTCGGGCCAGTTCTCTCTGCTCGGCACGACGCTCGCTCGTCTCGACACCCCGCTGAAGGTCAACGGCACTGCCACGTTCGGCTTCGACGTCAAGCTGCCCGGCATGGTCTATGCCGCAGTGAAGGTCGTTCCGGTTCGCGGTGGCAAGCTGACGTCCTTCGACTTCAACGCCATCAAGGGTCGTCCCGGCATCATCGGCGCCTACGCCCTGAAGCCGGTCGGTGAGCAGCCGTACGCCACCCGCATCGACGAAGGCGTGGCGGTTGTTGCCGACACGTACTATCGCGCTCTGACCGCGCTCAACCTGCTGCCCGTCGTGTGGGATCTGGGTCCGGACGTCGCGCTCAACAGCCGTGAGTACAAGGCCCGTCTCGCGGAAGCCGTGAAGCTTCCGGGCGCCGTTGGCCGCAATGACGGCGACGCCATCGCCGCCATGAAGACCGCGGTGAAGACCGTCGAAGGCACGTACTTCACGGGCTACAACAGCCACACCTGCATGGAGCCGATGTCCTGCACCGTCTCGATCACCGCTGATCGCGTCGATGTTTGGGGCGGCTTCCAGAACCCGCCGGGCGCGCTGGCGGTTGTTGCCGAGCACCTCGGCAAGCAGCCGGTCGACGTGTACTCGCACACCACCTTCCTCGGTGGTGGCTTCGGTCTCCGCAGCCGTAACCACGAAGTCCGCCAGGCGGCCGAAATCGCCCGCCAGGTTGGCAATCGTCCGGTGAAGATGCTGTGGACGCGTGAAGAGAACGAGCGTCAGGCACGTGGCCGTCCGGCCGCGATGTCTCACCTCAAGATGGGCCTCGACGCGAGCGGCATGCCGATCGCGTTCTACGGCCGCTTTGCCGGCCACTCGTCGGCGGCTCAGGCGAACCCGACTTCGGTCGCCAACGGCCTCGACAGCGGCACCATGAACGGCATCCGCGATCACCGCTACAAGATCGCGAACACCCTCATCGAAGGCCACATCCGCAACACCAACCAGAACATCCAGGCCTATCGCGCCCCGGGTTACGAGCACAACCTGTGGCACATGGAGCAGTTCATGGATGAGGTTGCGCTGGCGGCGGGCAAGAACCCGCTCGACTATCGCCTTGAGCTGACGAAGGACCTGCCGGACTGGCAGCTCGTGCTGAAGACCCTGAAGCAGAAGTCGGGCTATCGCACCGATCTGCCGAAGGGCGAAGGCATGGGCGTCGCCATCGGCGAGTCGTTCGGCTCGATCATCGCGATGTGCGCGAAGGTCTCGGTCTCTCGCCGTGGCCAGCTGACTGTCGAGAAGTACGACGTGGTCGTCGACTGCGGCAACCTGGTGACCCCGGCAATCGCCGCCCACCAGATGCAGTCGGGCGTCGTTTACGGCCTGACGGACGCCATCTACCGCGAACTGACGATCGACAAGGGCGCAGTGGTCGAAGGCAACTTCGACACCTACCCGCTCCTGAAGATCAATCAGATGCCGGTCGTCGACGTCCACTTCGCCCTCGCGGGCGGAGACAAGTGGGGCGGCATGGGCGAGCCCGCGTGCCCGCCGACCGCGCCGTCTCTGGGCAATGCGATCTTCGCCGCCACGGGCAAGCGCGTCCGTGACGTCATTATCAACCAGGCCAACCTGTCCTGGACGTAAGCTTACGAACAGGCTGACCCTTCGGGGTCAGGGACTACCGGACGGCCGGGGTGGGAAACCACCCCGGCCGTCACTGCTTTTTGACGCCTGCTTCTGCCCTGCTCACCCGATTTACACACAGGCGGCATTGCAATTTGGCCGCACGAAGATAGATTCCCCTCAAGTGATCTCGAGTCCTGAGGTGTTCCATGCAGGCTGAAAATCGCTTCCGCACGCCTAACCGCCGCACCTTCCTGGTAGGCGCCGGAATGGGTGTCGTGGGTATGATCACGGCGGCCCCGCAGCAGGCGCTGGCCGACGGTCCGATGGCGTTTCCGAGACGCGTCGTCGACATCCTCGATCAGAACGTCGGGCCGGGTGACTACCACTTCGGCGACCTAATGATGGAGTTGCCCATCATCGCCGAGTCCGGATTCTCGGTACCGGTGACGCTCCGGGTCGCCACCAAGATGACCGAGGACGACCACGTCAAACGCATTCTGGTATTCGCCCCCGAGAATCCCGAGGCCACCGTCGCCGACTACATCATGGGTGTGCGCGCCGGCAAGGCAGAGGTCTCGAGCCGCATTCGCATGGCCAAGACGCAAACCGTATATGCGGTCGCGCTCATGGCCGACGGCCGCCGCTGGGGCACCTCGGTGCCGCTCAGTGTGACGTTCGGCGCGTGCGTCGAAGAGGTCGATGCATTCCACGCCGCCGAGTTCCTCAAGCGCCAGCGCGTGCGCGGCAACGAGTAGGGAGCAGTTCCATGGAAATTCCTGAGCCGAGAATCTCCGTTCCCGAGACCGCCAAGAAGGGCGACGTCATCGAGATCCGCACGCTGATCAACCACGTGATGCACAACGGCTACAACTACGATCGCGACGGCCAGATCATCCCGCGGCACATCATCAACACGTTCTTCGTCACCTATAACGACGTCGAGGTGTTCCGCTCGAACATGCAGCCCGGCACCGCCGAGAACCCGTACGTGGCCTTCTTCACGACCGCGACGGAGACCGGCAAGCTCGAGTTCACGTGGCTGGATGACGACGGCAGCGTCTACAAGCGCAGCCGCGAGATCACCGTCACGTAGTCTCTGCGGACAGGATCGCGACCGACATCATGCGACGTAGGAATCTGGTTGTCGGCGCCGCGCTCGCGGCAGCGGTAGGCGTTGGCGCGTGGTTTGGCTACAACGCTATGTACGGCTCAAGCGTGCGCGCGGGTGCAGGCCCGTACGTGGCCGAGCTGGCCGAATGCCACGAGACGATCACCGAGGATATGCAGGAGGCCGACGACCTGCGCTTCCTCGAGAACACCATCTGGCACGAGATCGCCGGGGCCAATCTCCTGATCGGTGGCCGCCTGACGCGCCTCAACGACGCCGGCCGCAACTCGACGCTGAACTACCAGTGCACGATGCGGAATGGGCGGGTTATCGACGCGGGCCTGCGGTAGCAGGGGGACGGGGGCTAGCATGGCGAGGGGCGCGGCAATCCTGGGCGGTATCGCCTTGATGACTGCCCTTGGCTCCGCCGCCCCACGCGCTCAAGAGCGCGAGATCAAAGACTGCGCCGAGTGCCCTGCGATGGTCGTCGTGCCGGCCGGCAAGATGACGCGCAGCGACAAGTTCGGCGCCACCGAGTTTCCCGTCGAGTTCCGCCGCCCCTTCGCCATCGCCAAGAACGAGGTGACGTGGGCGGAGTTCGCCATCTTCGCCAAGGCAACCGGTCACGTCGCCAAGGGCTGCGCATGGTTCTCGCTGGTGGGCGCGCGCCCTCATCCCGACAAGGACTTCAACGAGGCGTTCGATCCGGCCGTGCACGTGCAGGCCGACAACGAGCCCGTCGTGTGCGTGAGTCACGAGGACGCCCAGGCCTATGTGGCCTGGCTGCGTGACAAGACCGGCGAGGTCTATCGGCTGCCCACCGAAGCCGAATGGGGGTACGCCGCGCGCGCCGGCAGCCCGAACGACGCCGCGTGGTGGACGACCGCCAACACACCGCGCTTCGAGATGGCGAATTGCGCCGACTGCCCCGGCATCGACACCATGGGACGCAAGGACTGGCTCTTCACGTTGCCGGTCGGCAGCTACGAGCCGAACAAGTTCGGCCTCTTCGACATGCCCGGCAACGCCGCCGAGTGGGTCGAGGACTGCTTCAATCCCTCGCTCGCCAACGCGCCCAAGGACGGCACCGCCTGGTACGACGGCGACTGCGGCCGCCGCGTCGTGCGGGGTGGCAGTTGGCATCACGAGCGCGCCTTCCTCGCGGGCTTCCGCCAAGCCACGCCGGAAACGCTGCGCATCAACGACGTCGGCTTCCGGGTCGTCCGCACCCTACCCGAGTAGGGCCGCGCACAGCGGGCCGCGGTGCGCCTTGCCCGCCTTCACGGGGCCGTGAACCACCCTTCCCCACTGTCTTACGCCGCCCGCGGCGCGGAATCGCGATCGGCGCGCAGTAACAAGCCAACCGATGTATATTGCGGCCACGGATTCGGCCGGACGTGTCGCCTCCCGGGAGGGGGAGGCGACATGTTCCAGCAATCCCGGCATGGGAGGGACTTGCCACATGACGTTGCGAACAGTCGCTGCGACTGCATTGACGCTGCTCGCGTTCTCCGGCGCCGCGGTGGCGCAGAACGCACCTGCTCAGCCTGCACCGGCCGCATTGCCGGCGATGGCTGCGGCGGCACCTGCGGTGCTCGCCAATTCCTGCAATTCCTGCCATGGCGTCGACGGCAAGGGTCTCGCCAACAGCAAGGTGCCCGCGATCAACGGGCGCCCGGCGGCGGAACTCGTGACGGTCCTGAAGGCCTTCAAGGCGGACCAGGTGACCGTCACCATCATGAACCGCCTGGCCAAGGGCTACACGGACGCGGAGATCGACCTGATCGCCGCCCATTTCGCGGCCATCCGCTAGCGCGCCGGGAGGGAGAGATCCAATGTTGAAGAGCAACAACTCGCGCCGCGACGTTCTCAAGCTCGCCAGCGCCGCGACCTTCGCCAGCCTGGCTCCGTCGAGCAAGAGCTTCGCCCAGGCCGCCGGCAACGTCGTCGTCATCGGCGGCGGCTTCGGTGGCGCCACCACCGCCAAGTACCTGCGCCGCGCCGGCGTCAACGTAACGCTGATCGACGCGGGCGCCAACTTCATCACCTGCCCGTTCTCGAACACGGTGCTCGGCGGCTTCGGCGAGATGGCCCAAGTCACCCATAGCTGGGACGGCCTGCGCCGCGCCGGCGTCACCGTCATCAACGGCACGGTCACCGGCATTGACGCGACCGCGAAGCGCATCACCGTGCAGGGCAACACGACGCCGATCGCGTACGACCGCCTGGTCGTCTCGCCCGGCATCGACTTCAAGTTCAGCGGCACCGGTTCCATCCAGGGCTACGACGAGGCGGCATCTGAGAAGATGCCGCACGCTTGGAAGGCGGGACCGCAGACCGAGCTGTTGCGCCGTCAGCTGATCGCCATGGATGACGGCGGCGTCGTCATCATGGCCATTCCGAACAATCCGTTCCGCTGCCCGCCGGGCCCCTATGAGCGTGCTTCGCTCATCGCCCACTACCTGAAGACGTCCAAGCCGCGCTCGAAGATCATCCTGCTCGACGCCAAGGATACCTTCTCCAAGCAGGCTCTCTTCCAGGCCGCCTGGACGCAGCTCTACCCGGGCATGATCGAGTGGGTGTCGTTCAGCCAGGGCGGCAACGTCGCGCGGGTCGATACCAACACGATGACGGTCTACACCGACTTCGGCCAGCACAAGGGCAACGTCGTCAACGTCATCCCGCCGCAGCGCGCGGGCCGCGTCGTCGACCTCGCCAACCTCGCCACCGGCGACTTCTGCCAGGTCAATCCGCAGACCTTCGAATCGCGCACGGTGCCGAACATCCACGTCATCGGCGACGCCTGCGTCGCCGGCGCCATGCCGAAGTCGGGCTTCTCGGCCTCGAACCAGGGCAAGGTGACCGCCGCTGCCATTGTCGCGCTCCTGCGCGGCCAGCAGCCGACGGCGCCGTCGATGATCAACGTCTGCTACAGCCTGATCAACCCGGACTACGGCATCTCGGTCGCCAGCGTGCATCGCATCGGCGACGACGGCACCATCATCGCCGTGCCGGGCTCGGGCGGTAACAGCCCGGCCATGGCCACGCCTGAGTTCCGCAAGCAGGAAGCCGACTACGCCCGCGGCTGGTACGCGAGCATGGCGAACGAGATCTGGGGCTAAGCTCCAGCGTCTGAACCACCCATCACACCCCCGTCAGCCGACGCTGACGGGGGTGTGCTCATGTTAGAGTCCGCGCGTGCGCTTCTCTTTCGTCAGTTTGGTCGTCCTCTTGGCCGCCGGCGCCGCCTGGGCACAGGCCGTGGCGCCAGCGGCGCCCCCGGTGCCGGAGCGGACGCCGCTGCAGGCGCACCTGACCGGTCCGATCCCGCCGCTGGTGAAGGTCGAGATCGTCGGCAACACCATTCCGCAGCCGCTGACCCAGCAGCCCGGCGATCCGGCGCGCGGCAGGCGCGTGATCGCCGACGCCTCCAACTCCACCTGCCTGATCTGCCACGAGGTGCCGGCGCTCGCCGAGCTCCCGGACCAGGGCAAGATTGCGCCGCCCCTCGAAGGCCTCGGCAGCCGCTACACCGCCGCCGAGCTGCGCCTGCGCCTCGTCAACGCGAAGCTGATCACCCCCGACACCATGATGCCGGCCTACTACCGCACCGAGGGGCTGACCCGCGTGCAGCCTCAGTTCGCGGGCCGCACCATCTACAGCGCCCAGGACATCGAGGACGCCATTGCGTTCTTGCTGACCATCAAGTGATGCGCGCCCGCGCCGCCTTCCTCCTTGCCTGCGCCGCGGTGCTGGCCGCCACGGCGGCGCACGCCCAGGGCTGGCCGATCGCGCGCTATTCCGTGGAGGGCCGCAACTCCGGCTACTTCTACCTCGGCCAGCAAACGCGGCTGTTGCAGGACGACGACTTCCAGAATCCGGGCATGTTCGCAGTGGACGCGGGCGCCGCCGCGTGGCGGCGCGTCGATGGCACCCAGGGCCGCAGCTGCGCCTCGTGCCACCAAAACGCCGCCGAGACCATGAAGGGCGTCGCGACGCGCTACCCCGCCTACGACGCGAAGTCGGGCGGCATCCTCAACCTCGAGCTCGTCATCAACCGCGAGCGCGTCGAGAAGATGGGCGCCGCGCCGCTGGTCTACGAGTCGCCCGAGCTCTTGGCGATGACGTCGTACATCTCGCACCAGTCGCGCGGCCTGCCCAAGGCCGTGGACATCACCGGCCCGGCCGCCCCGTTCTTCGAGCAGGGCAAGGATTTCTGGTCCACGCGGCGCGGCCAGATCGATATCTCGTGCGCCATGTGCCACGACGATCGCCCGGGCATGCTCCTGCGCGGCGACACCATCAGCCAGGGCCAGACCAACGGCCATCCGATGTACCGGCTGATCTGGCACACCATCAGCTCAACCCACCGCATGTTCGAATGGTGCAACACCTCGATGCGCGCTGAGCCCTATCCGCTCGGCTCGCCCGTGTACCTTGCGCTCGAGCTCTACGTCGCCTGGCGCGGCCGCGGATTGCCCGTCGAAACGCCGTCGGTGAGGAAGTAGGCTAGGCGAGCTTCGCCAGCAGCTTCACGAGGCTCGCGCCGAGCGCCATCACCTCGGCGGTGATCTCCGGTGACTTCAGCGACCCGTCCGCATCGAAGCTGTCTTTGGCGCTGGTCACTGCGACCTGGTCCGGCAGCGTCGTGATCTTCAAGCCGGTCAGCACCGCGCGCAGCTGAATCAGCCCGCGCACGCCGCCGTAGATGCCGATCGCCGTCGACATCACCGCCGCATACCGGCCGCGCGTCGCCGTGTAGGCGAGCTCCTTGCCGTCTCCGCGCGATGCCCAGTCGAGCGCGTTCTTCAAGACACCGGTCATGCCGAAGTTGTATTCGGGTGACGCGATCAACAGCCCGGCGTGGCTGGCGACCAGCTCCTTGAATTTCTTGGCGTTGGGCGGGAAGCCTTCCTTGGCCTGCAGGTCGGCGTCGTAGAGCGGCATCGGCAGGTCGCGCAGGTCGAACTCGGTGACGTCGCCGCCCGCTTCGCGCGCGCCGCGCGCCGCGATCTTGACCAGCTTCTTGTTGAAAGAGGCCTCGCGCAGCGACCCTGCGAAAGCGAGTATCTTCGGTGCTGCCATGGAATCCTCCACCCGTCCGACACGGGAACCCTACCCGGAGGTCGCGCCCTTTGACACCCGCATGGTGGCCGTGGGCGACGGCCACACGCTCTATGTCGAGCAGGCCGGCAGCCCGAGCGGTACGCCGGTGGTGTTCCTGCACGGCGGGCCGGGTAGCGGCTGCCAGCCGGCGCACCGCCAGCTCTTCGATCCCCATCGCTTCCGCGCGGTCCTGTTCGACCAGCGCGGCGCCGGCCGCAGCACGCCGAGATGCGGGCGCGAGGCCAACACCACCCAGCACCTGGTCGCCGATATCGAGCACGTCCGCTCCCTCCTCGGCATCGAGCGCTGGCTGGTGGTGGGCGGGTCCTGGGGAGCGACACTCGCCGTGGCCTATGCCGAGGCACATCCCGACCGGGTGACGGGCGTTGCCCTGCGCGGCGTGTTCCTCGGCACGCACCAGGAATGGCGGTGGGCGTTCGTCGATGCGCCGCGCATCTTCCGCCCGGACTTGTATGCCGCAGCGCTGCACCTGCTGCCCGAGGCCGAGCGCGGCGACCTCCTAGCGGCGCTGGCGCGGCGCCTACGCGACCCGGACGCCGCGATCCACATTCCCGCCGCGTGCGTCTGGGGCGACTACGAACGCACGCTGTCGGAGATCCGCCCCGAGAAGGCGGTCACCCTGCCCGCCTCTCTGGGCGCCGCGATCGTCGGCCGCACCATTCCCGCGACTCCGTACATCGAGGCGCACTACTACGAGCACGATTGCTTCCTGCGGCCGGGCCAGCTGCTCGCGGAGACGCCGCGGCTCGCGGGCATCCCCGCGATCCTGGTCCAGGGCCGCTACGACCTGTTGTGCCCGCCGCAGACCGCCTTCGCTCTTTCCCAGGCCTGGCCGGGATGCGAGCTCCGCCTCATCGAGACCGCGGGCCATGCCCTGCCCGAGCCGGGCATCCGCCCGGCTCTGATCCAGGCGATCGAGGAAGTCGCCGACCGCGGGGGGCTCTAGCCAGCGCACCCTGGGGAAAAGCGAGCACCTGTAGCGGGTCCAGCCTGGGCTCGGCCATACGGCGAGCACCCGATGGCCAAAGGGCCGCCCGACCTGTTTCACCGCTTCCCGGAAGTGGCTTTTGACCGTGTGGACGGTGGCCCACCAAGGAGGAGGAAATTCCCCATGCAGAAGATGATCGCGGCCATCGTCGGCGCGGCTATGGCCCTGAGCATCGGCGCGGCAGTCGCAGCCGAGGTGAAGGGCGCCATCACGGCGGTCAACGCGGCAGGTCGCACCGTGACGGTCAACGGCGTCACCTACACGTTCCCGGCCGCCTTCGACACGGCCGGCCTTGCCGCCGGTCAGACGGTCACGCTGACGTTTGAGGCCGCCAACAACGTCAACACCGTCTCGAAGGTCGCGAAGTAGCCTTCGGACGACAACGAAGGGCGGGCGCGTCTCTCCTGTCGCGTCCGCCCTTTTTCGTTACAGCCCGGAGCTGGTGAGCGACTGGGCGGCCGGCGTCTCGTGGATGCCGCACTCGTCTTTGTCCTGGCCGCGCCAGCGGCCCGCGCGCATGTCCTCGCCGGGCGCGACGCGATCAGTACAGGGCATGCAGCCGATCGACAGGAAGCCTTCCGCCTCGAGCGGGTGATGCGGCAGGCCGTGCTCGAGGAAGTACTCGTCGAGCAGGTCCTTGCTCCAGCCCGCGAGCGGATTGATCTTCACGCGGCCACCGGCCGCCTCGATCACCGGCAGCACGGCGCGGCGGCGGCCCTGGTAGCGCTTGCGGCCGGTGATCCACGCGTCATAGGGGTGGAGGGCCCTCTCGAGCGGCTCGACCTTGCGGATCTGGCAGCACAGGTTGGCGCGGCGGCTGAACAGCATGCCGTTCGGGTCGAGCTCCTTCACGCGCTCGGCGTCCGGCCGGATGGTCTGCACGTTGCTGAGGCCGAGCTGGCCGACGAGCTGGTCGCGGTAGCGCAACGTCTCGCCGAACAACTTCTGGGTGTCGAGGAACAGCACCGGCAGATTGCGGTCGATCTCGGAGACCATGTGTAGGAGCACGGCTGCCTCGGTGCCGAACGACGACACCAAGGCGATGTTGCCTTTGAACTCGACGTCGATCATCGCCGCGATCAGCTTGGGCGCCGACAGGTGGCCGTACTTGTGCGAGAACGCGCGCACCTTGGCGTCGGCCACGGCGATGCGCGCTGGGCTCGGGGCCGGCGGCGCGTCGGCGGGCGGCGGCACGTCCGCCACCCGCGTCAGGTCGTCGAAGTCCGGGCGCGACGGCTTGAGCGCGCTCGCCACTTGGCGGCGCAGCGCCATCGCCGGACGCCGCGCGTCGACGCCGGGCTGGTAGAAAACCGAGAACTCGCCAAGCGCCGTTTTCCACTCGCGCAGCTGCTTCTCGTCCTTCACCTCGATCGAGTTCACGCCGAGGCGGTCGAGGAACAGGTACTGGTCGCGCAGGATGTGCCCGAAGGCGCGCACCTCGCCCTTGTAGCCGTAGCGGTCGCGCAGGAGCTTGGCGTAGGAGAACGGCCGCCCGTCCTTGAAGGTCGGGAACTCCAGAGCGACGACGCTGAAATGGCCGAGGTCGGCGGCGACTTGCGCCGGCGCCTGGTCGCTTTTCAGACGCAGACCGAGCGGCGCGTTGCGCGTCAGCAGCGCGGCGCGGTCGCGCTTCCAGCGATCGAGGCTGACGATGGTGGGGCCGTCCGCGAGAGGCTCGTCGTCACCGCGGTGGACCCATTGGTCCAAGGCCAGATTTCCATCCCTAATGAGCGGCATAGAGCTTCTCCTTGAACGGCTTCATGCCGACACGGCGATAGGTGTCGATGAAGCGTTCCTTGCCCTGGCGTTGCGCCATGTAGACGTCGACGACCGTTTCGACGGCGTCGATGATCTTGTCGGACGGAAACGACGGACCGACGATCTCGCCGATGCTGGCATCGGCGCCGTCATGGCCGCCGAGCGTCACCTGGTAGAACTCCTGGTTCGCCTTATCCACGCCGAGGATGCCGATGTTGCCGGCATGGTGGTGCCCGCAGGCGTTGATGCAGCCCGAGATGTTGAGGCGCAGCTCGCCGATGTCCTTCTGCCGCTTCAGGTCGGCGAAGCGCTCGGACAGCTGCTGCGCCACCGGGATCGAGCGCGCCGTGGCGAGGCCGCAGTAGTCCAGGCCCGGGCACGAGATGATGTCGGAGATCAGGTCGAGGTTCGGCGTGGCGATGCCGAGGCGCACGAACTGCTGCCACAGGGCGTAGAGGTCGTCCTGCCGCACGTAGGGGAACACGAGGTTCTGCTCGTGGGTGACGCGCACCTCGCCCAAGCTGTACTTCTTGGCAAGGTCGGCGATGGCATCCATCTGGTCTGAGGAGCAGTCGCCCGGAACGCCGCCGGTCGGCTTCAGGGACGCGGTCGCAATGACGTAGCCCGGCTGCTTGTGGGCAGCAGCGTTGACGCTGTGCCAATCAGCGAAGGCTTTGTCCTTCAAGAGGTGCGCGTCGAGCGCCTTCGACTGGGGGGCCAGGTCCTCGTAGCCCGGCGGCGCGAAGTAGGCGCGGATGCGCGCGATCTCCTCCTCGGGGAGCTTCAGCGCCGAGTCCTTGATGAGCGCGAACTCTTCCTCGACCATCTTGGTGAAGGCCTCGACGCCGGTCGACATCACCAGGATCTTGATGCGCGCCTTGAATAGGTTGTCGCGCCGTCCGAGCAGGTTGTAGACGCGCAGGATCGCCTCGCAGTAGGCGAGCAGGTCGCGTTCCGGCACGAACTTGTTGAGGGTCGGCGCCACCGCCGGAGTGCGGCCCATGCCGCCGCCGGCCATGATCTCGAAGCCGATCTCGCCCGCCTCGTTCTTGTGAACGATGACGCCGATGTCGTGGAAGCGCACGGCGGCGCGGTCGTCGGCGGCGGCCGTCACCGCGATCTTGAACTTGCGCGGCAGGAACGAGAATTCCGGGTGGAACGTCGACCACTGGCGCAGGATCTCGGAGTAGATGCGGCTGTCGACGATCTCGTCGGCCGCGACGCCGGCGTACTGGTCCGAGGTGACGTTGCGGATGCAGTTGCCCGACGTCTGGATGGCGTGCATCTCCACTGACGCTAGGTCGGCGAGGATGTCGGGCACGTCGACGAGGCGCGGCCAGTTGTACTGGATGTTCTGGCGCGTGGTGAAATGGCCGTAGTCGCGGTCGTACTTGCGCGCGATGTGCGCGAGCATGTGCATCTGGCGCGTCGACAGCGTGCCGTACGGAATGGCGACGCGCAGCATGTAGGCATGCAGCTGCGCGTAC
Organism: Rhizobium sp. Q54; assembly: GCA_945904955.1. Taxonomy (GTDB): domain Bacteria; phylum Pseudomonadota; class Alphaproteobacteria; order UBA2966; family CAIVPW01; genus CAIVPW01. The sequence continues at coordinate 26,304 of CAMDPO010000016.1, read as the reverse complement.
AGCCCGTTCATCAGGCGCAGCGGGCGGAACTCGTCGGTGGTGAGCTCGCCCTTGAGGCGGCGCTCCACCTGGCCACGGAACTGCTCGACGCGTTCCTTGACGACTACCTGATCGAACTCGTCGTAGCGGTACATTGCTAGCCTTCTCGATTTTCACGGCGCTCGCCGCGCTCGGTACGCTTACCGCCCGCGGCGTTCGCCACGGCGGTGACACGCTCGCCGCGCTCGGCCTGCTTGCCGAACTGCGGGTGGATGGTCGGACCCTGGGCGCGCATGACCTCGCGCATCGTCACGGGCCATGTGCGCCCGTCCGTGGTCACGTCGATGAGATAGGTCTCGAAGATCTGGTTGGCATCCGTCGCGTCTTTGGCCGCCGCGGTGAGGGCGTCTGCCTCTTCCTTGGTGGTCGCAATGCGCGCCTGTTCGATCCACTCGCTCCAGCTGCCATCGGCGGCGAGGTAGATGACGTGGCCATCCTCGAGGCGGTAGGCGGTCATCACCTGCTGGCTCGCCTTCGGATTCTTCGCGGCCTCGGCGGCCGAGGCCTTCTTGGGAGTTCCGTCCATTAGCCGGCCACCGCGCGCACAAGGTTGACGGCGACCGTCGTGTCGGACTGCGCTGCCCGCGCCACGTCGCCGATGATGAAGACTGCCGGATTGGTCACGCCCTGCTCGGCGATGGACGCGGCAAGCCGTCCCAGAGTCGCGGCGACGACGCGCTGGCTCGGCAGCGTCCCGTTCTGAACGATCGCCACCGGCGTCGATGCCGAGAGGCCGTGGCCGACGAGCTGGGTGGCGATGTCCTCGGCGTGGCCGACGCCCATGTAGACGACCAGGGTGTGGCGCGTGCGGGCGAGCGCCGCCCAATCGGGCGCATTGCCCTCCTCGCGGCCGTGGCCGGTGACGAAGGTGACCTCCATGGCGTGATCGCGGTGCGTCAACGGCACGCCGGCCGCGGCCGCGCACGCCAGCGCCGCGGTGATGCCGGGCACGACCTCGACGGCAACGCCGGCGGCGCGCAAGTGGTCCGCCTCCTCGCCACCGCGGCCGAAGATGAACGGATCGCCGCCCTTCAGGCGCACGACCTGCAGGCCGGCCTGGGCGCGCGCGACCAGAAGCGCGTTGATCTCGTCTTGCGAGACGGGATGGCGGGTCGGCTCCTTGCCGACGAACACGCGCTCCGCGTCACGGCGCGCAAACGTCAGCACGTCTTCGCCGACCAGGCGGTCATAGACGATGACGTCGGCGGTCTGCAGCAGGCGCACGGCGCGCAGGGTCAGGAGCTCGGGATCGCCGGGACCGGCGCCCACCAGGTACACGGTGCCCGTGGAGTGCTCGGCGTCGCCGCCATTGAGCGCTTGCAGGACGGCGGCATGGGCGCGTGCCTCGGCGCCCGCCAAGACCTGCTCGGCGATGGGACCGGCCACGATGCGCTGCCACAAGCGCAAGCGCGCGGGACCTTGGGCGATCTTGGCGCGGATAGCCGAACGGAACGATTCGGCGAACGCCGCGAGGCGGCCGAGGCGCGCCGGCAAGGCTGCCTCGACGCGGGCGCGTACGGCCGCCGCCAGCGCCGGCACGGCGCCGCCCGTGGAGATGCCGACGACCACCGGGCTGCGATCGACGATGGCGGGCATCGAGAAGTCGGACAGCGCCGGGCGGTCGACCACGTTGACCAGCACGCCGCGCGCTTTTGCTGCCGCGGAAACGTGGGTGTCTACCGCCTCAACACCGGTGGCTCCGTAGACGATGGCGTGGCCCTCGGTGTCGCCATCGGCGAAGGCGCGCTCGACGTGACGGACGCGCTCGGCGCGCGCCAACTCGGAGACCTCAGCGCCGAGGCGCGGAGCAACAACGGTGATGGAGGCGCCGGCGGCAAGCGCCAGGCGGATCTTGGCGGCGGCCTTTTCGCCACCCCCAACGACCAGGACGCTGCGCTCGCGCAGCGACAACCAGATCGGCAGTTGATCCAATGCAGTGCCCTCCGGCGGTGCAAACGCCGAAAACCCAGCCCGTAGCGGGCTTCTCCCCGCCGCGAGTGTCGGCGATCCGCTGATCTAAGTAAAGTTTCCTGTGGAATTTTCCAATTACCAATTCGCCTGTGTGGAACTGGCCAAAGGAAGCCGCGCCGTGGCTTTGCGCCCGCCAGTTGTACACTAAACTTCGTATGGAACCCCTACTCGATCGCGGGGCGGCGGATACCGGGCGGCAGGACCGTGTGAACGTTCGGCCGGGCCTTGTTGATCTGCGACTGGATCAGGCCGGTGGTCATGCTGAGGTCGGTCGAGGCGATGTCGGCGTCGAGGAGATTGGCGCCGCGCAGGTCGGTGCCCTCCATGGCGGCGCCGCGCAGGGACGCACCGGCCAAGTCGGTGCCGGCGAGCTTGGTGTTCGTCAGCTTGGCCGTCGACAGGTCGGCGCGGCGCAGGTTGCTGCTGGTCAGGTCGCCGTCGGTAAGGTCGGCGCCGGACAGGACCGACCCGCGCAGATCGACGCTCTGCAGGATCGCCGCGCGCATATTGGCGGTCGACAGGATGACGTTGCGCAGGGTGGCGCCGGACAGGTTCACGCCCGGCATGTCGGCGCCGGACAGATCCTGGCCTTCCAGCACCGCCTTGGTGCCGGTGGTGCCGCCCGACTGCAGCCACTCGGAGTGACCGGCGAGCATGCCGGCGACGTCGAAGCTGGTGTCCTCCTCGACCTTCGTCTCCTTGGGCGCCATCTCGCTCGCCCAATCCTCTGAGGTGTCCTTCTTCTTGGGCTTGCCCAGAACCTCGACCTTCTCGGACGACTTGGGCTTCTTTGGTTCGACCGGATCGACGAGCGAGAAGTTCTCGCTGAGCTCCGGCTTCTTCGCGGTCGGCGCAGCCTCGAACCAGGCAGACTTGTCGCCATCGTCCGGGCGCGCCGGCGTGACCCGCGCGGCGGGCGGCGGCGTCACAGCGCGGGGTGGCGGCGTCGGCTCCTTGACCTTGACGATGCGGCGCTTCTCGGGCCCGAGGTAGGCTTCGTTGACCGCCCGCAGCTTGCGCCGGTCGGGCCCGAAGTAGGTCAGCGAACTGATGAAGCGGCGCGGGTTCTGGAGGGCGCCGGCAACGCGCGCCAACAGCACCTCGCCGGTCACCGGCTTGCGGATGAAGCTCTCGATGCCGATGCCGCACATGCGGCGCAGGCGCTCGGCGTCGGCCATCGCCACCATTACCGCGACGATGACGTCGCGGTTCGGGCTTTCGCGGCCACGGATGGCGCGCAGCACGTCGAGGCCATCGGTGCCCACCGGATTGGCTTCCATCAGCACGATGTCGGCGGGGAAGCGACCCAGCGCGTCGGCGACCTTGCCGCCGTCGCGCAGGACTTCGAGCCCCGCGAGGCGCACCGGGGCGAAGATGGCGCGGATGCGCTCGAGCGTCTCGGCATCATCCTCGACAACGAGGATGCGCCGCTGGCCCCAATTGAAGTCGGGAATGCTCATCCGCGACCTTGGACCGGCGCTGTCACCCGGCCACTGCTAGAGGAGCGCTCAAGCCCCACGCGGCGCATCCTCCGCGTCCCTTTGGGCGAACTTCCCCGCCGCAGGGCGCCACGGTCAATGGCAGTCCGCACAAACACAGATGACTTAAAGGGCAAGGCGGCTAGCTGTCGGGATGGTCTCGGACCGCAAGGCTTTCGAGGCGATTCCGGTCACGGATGTAGAGGGAACGGCCCTTGCGCTGCACGATGCCCTGGGCCTGCAGGCGGCCCAGCACGCGGGCCACGGTCTCGCGCGTGGTGCCAGCATCGCCGGCGAGGGTTGCCTGGGTAGGCAGCGGATAGACTACCCAGCTGGTCGTCACGATCGGATCGGGCTCGGCCAGGCGCAGCAACTGCAGGCAGACGCGCTGCGAGGCGTTGAGCTCGGCGAGGTCCATGATCTGCTCATCGCAGGCCCGCACCACTTGCGCGAGACGGCGCACCATCGCCATGGCGAACGACGGCGAGCTCGAGATCAGGCTCTGAAAATCTTTGGCGGCGAGCTTGGCGACCACGCAGGGCTGATCGGCGACCACGGTCGCCGAGCGCGGCAGGCTGTCGATCGCGGCGAGCTCGCCGAATACGCCGCCGGGACCGACAGAGGCGAAGCGCACCACCCTGCCCGTCGCGGAATAATTCAGCACGCGGATGGTGCCGCGCAGGACGAAGAAGACGTGGTTGGTTTCCTGGCCGCGCTCAAACAGCCAGGACCCCGGCCGGTAGGACTCGAACTGGCAAAGGCGCTCGACTTCGCGCAGCGCTTCCGGTGGAAGCACCGAAAGCACATGGATGCCCGCGAGCGAACGCTCCTCGGGCAGCTCCGCGAGCGCTGCCTGCTGCCTATCCCCGATCCCCACAAGAGAAGAAAACCGGGATACCTGTGGAAAGTCAAATAAGCGTGGGCCGCCGAAGCCATATGACTCGCGCCACATACTACAAGCGCACGTGTGACAACCATGGTTGGCCATGCGGCCAGCCATGGTTGCCGCAAGCGTGCCGTGCGGCACATCTTGTAACAACCGTCACTGACCCCGAGACCTAGGCCGAGTACACAAGGAGTACGGCCACGCCATGGCCGTAGGCACCCGGCGCATCGCCGGTCCAGTCTGGCACCGGAACTAGACGCGAACGAAGGCCGACTCCGATCCTCCCCGGCCCGTCGCGACCGCTTCCGGAGGCTTAAATAGGCAAACCCGCTAGCGGCCCGCTGGCGGGTTTGCTTTTATCCACAGGCCCGTCGGGCCTTAGCCCTTCACCAGGGGCACGAAAGCGACCGGCAGGGCGGAGCGCTGGCTGAGCTTGCCGGCGGCGTCCTTGGACACGACGAGCAGCTCCTGGGTCGTGCGGCCGCGACCGACGGGGACGACCATGCGGCCGCCGGGCTTCAGTTGGGCGAGCAGGGCGTCGGGCACTGCCGACGCACCGGCGGCGACCAAGATGGCGTCGTATGGCGCATGCTCCGGCCAGCCGGCGTGGCCGTCGCCGACGCGGACCGAAAGGTTGGTATGACCGAGGGCGCGGACGCGCGCCTCGGCCGCCGTGGCGAGGTCGGGCAGGATCTCGACGCAGTACACGTGCGCAGCGAGGCCGGCCAGGATCGCGGTCTGGTAGCCGGACCCCATGCCGATCTCGAGCACGCGCTCGGCGCCGGTGAGGTCGAGGAGATCGGTCATCAGCGCGACGATGTAGGGCTGCGAGATCGTCTGGCCCTGACCGATCGGCAGCGGGCCGTTGGCATAGGCACGCGCCTGATCGCCCTCGCGCACGAACTTGTGGCGTGGAACCTCGCGGATCGCGGTGAGTACCCTAGCGGAGAACTTCTCGCGGCCGGTGTGGCTGCCCGTGGCGGTCGCATCGGTCTCGATGCTCTTCACCATCTCGGCGCAGCGGGCGTCAATATCTTTAGTCATCGCGGCACCGTAGCGGCGCGGCCGTGCTCCTTCCAGACTTTCTGGAAGCGCGGCAGGCTGGCCTCGATCCATTCGGCCAGGCCCCGCAGTCGGGTGGCGGCCTCGCGCCCGAGGGGCGTCAGCCGGTACTCCACATGGGGAGGCACCACGGGATAGGCGATGCGCTCCACCATCCCGTCGCCCTCGAGCAACTGCAGGGTGTGCGCCAGCATGCGCTCGCTGACACCGCCGATCGCGCGCCGCAACTCGCCGAAGCGATGGGTGCCACCGTTCTGCAACGCCACCACCGCAAGCACACCCCACCGGCTGGTGAGGTGCTTGAGCACGTCGCGCGATGGGCATGCTGGCGACAACAGGTCGCCGCGCCGTCTGGAGGGCGTCGCTGGTTTCTTCATACTTACGTTTATGTAGGTACTTACGGAATGTAAGTAAACACCCATATGGTTGGTTCAGATCAAGCCAACCAAGGATTTACTTCATGACCATCGCCATCACCGGAGCGACCGGCCAGCTGGGCCGCCTCGTCGTCGAGAAGCTCAAGACCAAGGTACCCGCCGCCAGCATCGTCGCGCTCGCCCGCTCGGCCGACAAGGCCGCCAGCCTCGGAGTGCAGGTGCGTGTCGCCGACTACGAGAAGCCGGAGACGCTGAAGTCCGCCCTGGCGGGCGTGGATACGCTGCTGCTGATCTCGGCGAGCGAGATCGGCAAGCGCGCGGCGCAGCATCGCAACATCATCGCGGCCGCCAAGCAGGCCGGCGTGAAGCGCATCGTCTACACGAGCATCCTGCGCGCCGACACGTCGGCCATCGACCTCGCCGCAGAGCATCGCGCCACCGAGGCAGACCTGAAGGCGTCGGGCATTCCGCTGACGGTGTTGCGCAACGGCTGGTACACGGAGAACTACACCGGCTCGATCGGCGGCGCCCTGGCGGGCGGCGCGTTCATTGGCAGCGCCGGCAACGGCCGCGTGTCGGGCGCGGCGCGGCGCGACTACGCCGACGCGGCGGTGGCGGTCCTGACGACGCCCGGCCACGACGGCAAGACGTACGAGCTGGCGGGCGACGCACCGTTCACGGTTGCCGATCTCGCGGGCGAGGTGTCGCGCCAGACGGGCAAGACGATTGCCTACAAGGACATGCCGCAGGATCAATACGCCACGGCGTTGGCGGGGTTCGGACTGCCGGCGGGATTGGCCAAGGCCATCGCCGGTTGGGACGCGCTGGCGGCGAAGGACGCGCTGTTCGAGGACCGCAAGCAATTGTCCAAGCTGATCGGCCGGGCGACGACGCCGATGTCGGTCACCGTCGGAGAGGCGCTCAAGGCGCTGCCGTAGAGACATCACCGCAGTCTCCAAAACGAAAAGGGGTCCGGCTTGCGCCGGACCCCTCCAGTTCTCAGTAGTGTCGTTGTGGCTTAGTGGTCGTGGCCGGCGTGGGCGTCGGAGCCCTCGTCCTTTTGCTTCTCGACCACCGTAGCTTCGGTGGTGATCATCAGGCCCGCGATGGACGAAGAGTCCTGCAGCGCGTGGCGGACGACCTTGGTCGGGTCGATGATGCCGGCCTTGACGAGGTTGCAGTATTCGCCCTTCTGCGCGTCGAAGCCCCAGTCGGGGTCCTTGCTCTCGAGCAGCTTGCCCGCGATGACGGCGCCGTCGTAACCGGCGTTCTCGGCGATCTGACGGACGGGGGCCTGCAGGGCGCGACGCACGATGTCGACGCCGACGCGCTGGTCCTCGTTGGCGACGGCGAGCTTCTCGAGCACCTTGGTCGCGTAGAGAAGGGCAGTACCGCCGCCGGGCACGATGCCCTCTTCGACGGCCGCACGGGTGGCGTGCAGGGCGTCGTCGACGCGGTCCTTCTTCTCCTTGACCTCGACCTCGGTGGCGCCGCCGACATGGATGACGGCCACGCCGCCGGTGAGCTTCGCCAGGCGCTCCTGGAGCTTCTCCTTGTCGTACTCGCCCTCGGTCTCCGGGATCTGCTTGCGCAGCTGATCGATGCGCGCCGTGATGTGCTGCTTCTTGCCGCCACCGTCGACGATGGTGGTGGTCTCCTTGTTGATCAGCACCTTCTTGGCGCGGCCGAGCATGTCCATGGTGACATTCTCGAGCTTGATGCCGAGCTCTTCGGCGATGACGGTGCCGCCGGTCAGGACGGCGATATCGTCCATCATGGCCTTGCGGCGATCACCGAAGCCCGGCGCCTTGACGGCGGCGATCTTGAGGCCGCCGCGCAGCTTGTTGACGACGAGGGTGGCAAGCGCCTCGCCCTCGATGTCGTCGGCGATGATCAGCAGCGGACGGCCGGATTGGACGACCTTCTCGAGCACCGGCAGCAGCGGCTGCAGGGACGAGAGCTTCTTGTCGTTGAGCAGGATGTACGGGTCGTCGAGCTCGGCGACCATCTTCTCGGCGTTGGTGACGAAGTACGGCGAGGCATAGCCGCGGTCGAACTGCATGCCTTCGACCGTCTCGAGCTCGGTGTCGAAGCCCTTGGCTTCCTCGACAGTGATGACGCCTTCCTTGCCGACCTTCTCCATCGCCTCGGCGATGATCTTGCCGATGGCGACTTCGCCGTTGGCGGAGATGGTGGCGACCTGGGCGATCTCGGCGTTGCCGGTGACCTTCTTCGAGCGCTTCTTGAGGTCGGCAACGACCGCGGTGACCGCGAGGTCGATGCCGCGCTTCAGGTCCATCGGGTTCATGCCGGCGGCGACCGACTTCATGCCCTGACGGACGATCTCGGCGGCGAGCACGGTGGCGGTGGTGGTGCCGTCACCCGCGTTATCGTTGGTGCGGGAGGCAACCTCGCGCACCATCTGGGCGCCGAGATTCTCGAACCGGCTGGCCAACTCGACTTCCTTGGCGACGGTGACGCCGTCCTTGGTGATGCGCGGAGCGCCGTAGCTCTTGTGGATGACGACGTTGCGGCCCTTGGGACCGAGCGTCACGCGCACCGCGTTGGCGAGCATCTCGACGCCCTTCAACAGGTCGGCGCGTGCTTCGCCGTGATAGCGGATTTCCTTGGCTGCCATGTGTGCTGGTCTCCTTAGGCGGCTTTGCGCGACTTCTTGGTGGCGCCGGCTGCGTCGTTCTCGATGATGCCGAACAGATCGGATTCCTTGACGATCATCAGCTCTTCGCCGTCGAGCTTGACCTCGGTGCCGGTCCACTTGCCGAACAGGACGCGGTCGCCGACCTTGACCTCGAGCGGAACGACTTTGCCGCTCTTCTCGTCGCGGGCGCCGGGGCCGACGGCGACGATCTCACCCTCGGACGGCTTCTCCTTGGCGGTGTCGGGAATGATGATTCCCCCCAAGGTCTTCGCTTCGCTTTCGATGCGGCGGACCAGAACGCGGTCTTGCAGCGGTCGGAACATGCAGGCTTTCCTCCAGGACTTTCTTGCTTCTCGGGACGCTCTCCCGTGGCCCTCACCCTTCGGCCACGCATGGGCGCGGCGTCGAAGGCGCGATTGGCACTTGGGATATATGCCCCCTCTTAGCAGACGCAAGCCACGACTGCCAAAGAATTTGGCAGCCAACGGTAGCGAGTGCCAGAGCTTGGCAGCAGTCTCCGGCGAGCGCTGCTAAGGTGCTGAAATTGTTATGTTCTTGACACGCCGATGCCCTAGCGGAACCATGACAGTTGCGTTCGTTCCGCGAATCGGAACGGAGACAGTAGTCGGAGGAAGTCCATGGCATCGGTTGTGTCCGCTTCGCCCGCCTTCGTTCGCCAGCTTGAGGGCTACCGGATGACGACGGCCGAGATCGTCTATCACCGGCCCGATCACCCCGCCTTCCTGCAGCAGTTCATCTGGCAGGAGCTCGACATCGCCCCTAAGTTCCCGGTCCTGCAGAAGTTCCTCGATTTCTGGGAGGCGCAGATCGAGGGCAAAATCCACTCCGTGCGCGTCGCCAGCGCCGCGCTGATCAGCGCGCGCGAGATCCAGCTCGTGAGTCGCACCTATCCCATCAACTGACGGCCCTATTCACCGCTGGAGACGGTTCTCTACGGGCGTTATCCGGAAATCGTCTCGCGCCGGGTGGCCCTTCGCCCCGCGTAAAGAACGCGGGATTACGCGGGACGAAGGCCTGGTCGTTCCCGTAGGATGGCCCGCACTGACACGTAATGTATCATTCGATACATTCAGTGTCAATAGCGGATACGGGCATGCGGGCTGTCTTTCGGACGTTTGACGACTTCGCGCAGCTGGACCGGGGGTCGTGGCTGGCGCTGTTGCGCACCGTCGAGCAGGACCGCCTCGCCCTAGCGCTCGTGGGTGCGAACGCCGCGGTACGCGCGCGCGTCTTTCAGAACATGGCCGAGACGGCCGCGCGGACGCTCCGGGAGGCGATGCAGGACTTCGCGTCGTCGTCGTACCGCGACGTGGACGGCGCGCAAGGCGCAATCCTCGCCAAGGCCAACCAACTGCACGAGCTCGGACTGGTGAAGGCGCCCGCCGCCAAACTCACCGGCTGAGTCACCGCGCGCAGCGGCGTGTGTGCGGTCCACCACACGCCGTTCGGATTAGCTCCCTTGTCCAACAGCAATGACAACTTGTTCTGCTCGGCGCTCGTCGTCGACGACGTGATGCTCGCCCTCAACGGGCTGACGCCTTCGCGGTCGTGGCCATGGGATCACCCTCTCTCTCGGCGCCGAAGCGCAGTGAACGCCACTTGCAGTTGTGCGCAAAACGTAACACGGCCCCGTTTCAGGTTGCCCAGGCCAGGACCCTATGTGTGCGATTGCAACCGCCGATGCCTGTGTGACGGCAAACAAGTTCGGGTCCAGGTGGCGCGTAGGGCCCGGAAGCACCACATCCCCAGGTATGTCGCGTGCCGTCTTGTTCGTCGAGGTCCGAGGCTCGCGCTGGCAGGCCGTGCTCCTGATGGCCGCCATGGCAGGCGTCCTCCTCTATTCGGCGCGCCTGCTGGCCGGCCCCGCGGCGGTGGTCGTGGTGGCGGTGATGCTTGCTGCCGGACTGCTGCTGGCGCCGCGGGCGACGCCGGCGATGCTGCGCCGATTCTTCCGCGCGCAGCCGCTCGATCCAGTGCGCACACCGGAGCTCCATGCCGAAGCTTCTTCGCTAGCGGCGCGCGCCGGGCTGGCGCGGCCACCGGCGCTGTGGGTGGTGCACAACCCGGCGCTGACGGCGTTCTCCGTCGGGGCACCCAACGATTCGGCAATCGGCATTTCGCACCGGCTGCTGCACACGCTGTCGCGGCGCGAGATTGCCGGCATCCTGGCGCATGAGATGTCGCACATCGCCGCCGGGGACATGGCGCTGCTGGCGGTGGCAAACGTCATCGGGCGCCTGGTGCGCACGTTGGCGTTCCTGGGATTGCTGTTCGCGTTCCTCGTCGTGCTGTCCGGCGCCGGCGCGGTGAGCATGAGCGCGCTGCTCGTGGTGGCGGCCGCGCCGCTCGGCGTGACGCTGATTCACCTGGCGCTGTCGCGCAACCGTGAGTTCGACGCCGACCGTACTGCTGCGGCGCTGACGGGGGACCCGATCGGCCTCGCCTCGGCGCTGCAGCGCATCGAGACGGATCAGCACTCGCTGCTGCGCCGCATGTTGTGGCGCGCGGTGGAAGTGCCGGCGTTGCTGCGCACCCATCCGCCGACACGGGCGAGAATCGCGCGTTTGTTGGGAGTGTAACATTAGTCGTCGTCGTGGCGGCGCAGGCGCATCGGCCCCTGTTGGCGCCGCCGAACGGGTCCCTCGCCGCGCGCTACCGCGGCGCGGCGGGACCAGATGAGCACGACGCCGAACGCGCCTTGCAGCGCCACCAGCCCACCGACCGCCAGGCGGTAGCCGGAGAAGCTCATGCCGGCAAGGGCGCTGCGCCCCTGCACCGCGGCGGCATCGGCGCCGCCCGCGACCACCAGCATGCCGACCAACAGGACGACGCCGGTGAGGGCGAGCGCAGCTGCGCGCGGCGGCCGTGACCACCACGCCGAGGCAATCAGAGCGACGGCGTGCAGGAGCGCGATCGGCACCATCGGCAGCATGCCCAGCATGGCGCGCGGCGGTGCCAGGGCGAACCCGCGCAGCGCGAAATCCAGCAAGAAGAATGCCGACGCCACCGCCACCAGGGAGGCAGTGAAGCGCAGGCCGATGCTGGCGTCCGTGGCGGGCGGCGGCGGGGAGGTCATCGCGGGGTTGGCCGCACTGTGCCACAGTGGCGGCCGCGTGCGCAGCACGCATCGCGCCGGCGCCGGCCGGCGCAAATCGAGCGCCTGCGGAGGCGAGATGAACGCGGTGTGGGTGGCGCTCGGTGGCGGTCTCGGTGCAGTGGCGCGCTACTGGACCGACGCGTGGTTCACGCGGCTGGTGGGTGCCGGGTTCCCGTGGGGGACGCTGACCATCAACGTGGTCGGCTCGGCCGCGATCGGCATTTGGTTCGCCCTGACGCCGCCGACGCGCGCGGCGACCGCTGGGCACCTGTTCGTCGTGGTGGGCGTATTGGGCGGCTTCACGACATTCTCGGCGTTCAGCATGCAGACGCTGGCGCTCGCCCAGGCGGGCGAATGGGCACGCGCCGCGGGGTATATCGCCGGCTCTGTGGTCTTGTGCCTGGCCGGGGCGTGGGCGGGCTTCGGCCTCGCCGCGGCGGTACGGGGGTAGCTTTGTCGCGGCGCGCTGCAAGCGCCGAAAATTCGAGCGCAAGCGGCCGAGTGCTTTCGCCGCGCCGGCATCTAGATTTGCAGGCATGACGATGGCTTCCTCTTTCCTGACCGATGCGCAGCGCTGGCGCGCAGTCGCGGGCCGCGACCGGCAGGCCGGCGGCGCCTTCCTCTACTCGGTGCGTACGACGGGCGTGTATTGCCGGCCGGATTGCGGGGCGCGGCGGCCGCTACGCGACAACGTGCGGTTCCATGACTCGTGCGCGGACGCGGAGCGGGCCGGGTTCCGCGCGTGCAAGCGCTGCCGGCCGAACGAGGCGGGCCAGGGGCACAGGGCGGCAATCGCCGTGGCGTGCCGCGTCATCGGTGCGGCGGAAACATCGCCGCGCCTGGATGACCTGGCGGCAACAGCGGGGTTGTCGCCGCACCACTTCCACCGGGTGTTCAAGGCGGCGACGGGCGTGACGCCGCGCGCGTACTTCCTGGCGGAGCGGCGGCGGCGCGTGCAGGTCGCGCTGACCAGGCGCAGCACGACAACGCGGGCGCTGTACGACGCTGGGTTCGGATCGAGCGCGAGCTTCTACGAGTCGGCGCGCGCCGATCTCGGCATGGCGGTGCGGAGCTATCGTCGCGGCGGCAGCGGCGAGCGCATCCGCTACGGGCTGGCGCAGTGTAGCCTCGGCGTGGTGCTGGTGGCGGCGAGCGACGCCGGCGTGTGCGCCATCGCGCTGGGTGACGACGGCGAGGCGTTGGTGCGCGACCTGCGCGCGCGCTTCGCCAACGCGGAGCTCGCGGATGACCGCGCGTTCCGCAACCAAGTCGCGGCGGTGGTGGCGATGGTGGACGATCCGGCGAAGGCGCGCGCGCTGCCGCTCGATGTGCGCGGCACGGCGTTCCAGCAGCAGGTGTGGGCGGCGTTGCGCGCGATCCCCGCGGGAGCGACGACGACGTATGCAGCGATTGCCAGGCAGCTGAAGCGGCCGGCGGCGGTGCGCGCCGTAGCGCGCGCGGTGGCGACCAATGCGCTGGCGGTGGTGGTGCCGTGTCACCGCGTGGTGCGCAGCGACGGGGCGATGGCGGGGTATCGGTGGGGCGTGGCGCGCAAGCGCGCCCTCCTGGACAAAGAAGGGCGCAAGCGGGTTCTGTTGGCGAAGGAGGCCAAGAAACGGTGACGGGTTTGCGGGCGGATTCCTACCCACCCTCACCCCGACCCTCTCCCACCAAACGCGGGAGAGGGAGTAAGGACGACATCGTCGTCCTTTCTGGACTCGCAGAAAGTGCAGCAGCCGAGCTGTTGAGGGAGATCGAGCGCGTTGCGGCTGTCGCACCATTTCGCAACATGGTGGTGCCGGGTGGGCACTCGATGTCGGTGGCGATGACGAACTGTGGCCGCCTGGGGTGGGTGACGGATCGGAGCGGGTATCGGTACACGGAACGCGATCCGCTGAGCGGGCGGGCGTGGGCGGCGATGCCGCGGGCGTTTGGCGAACTGGCGACGCGTGCCGCCGCCGAGGCGGGGTTCGGGGAGTTCGCTCCGGATGCGTGCTTGGTGAACCGGTATGAGCCGGGGGCGCGCATGGGGCTGCACCAGGACCGCAACGAAGCGGACTTCGGGCAGCCGATCGTGTCCGTGTCCCTCGGGCTGCCGGCGACGTTCCTGTGGGGCGGGGCCAAGCGCCGCGATCCCGTGCGGCGCCTGCCGCTGCGCCACGGCGACGTGGTGGTGTGGGGCGGGGCGGCGCGGCTGCGGTTTCACGGGGTGGCGCCGCTTGGGCGCCAAGCGCCCACCTTCGGTGGGACGCCCGGCATGCACCCGGCGACAGGAGGGTTCCGCTTCAACCTCACTTTCCGACGGGCCGGCTAGGCCTGGTGAGCATCCTTTCGCGGGGCCAAGGCGGCGTGCTAAGGCACTGGCTGCCTTAGGACCAAAGCGAGTTCGAACCCGTGGCAGCGCTGGCTCCGCGAAGCAAAGTCATGAGCGAGGCGGCCTCCCAGGCCGCGCCGGAGGGATTTACCCCGGGTCCCATGACCGACCCGGTCCGCCTGCTGACCGAGCTGCACGCCGAGTTCAGCCGTTTGTCCGAGGGCGCCGAGGGCGACCCGTTCCGCAACCCGATCCTGATGCTGGCGCACCACCTGTCGCGCCGCATGGCGGCCGGCGAGGTGTCGCTGGCGACGCTCGAGAGCGTGCTGCAGACGCTGACGGTGCAGGCGTTCCTGGCGCGCTCGCGCCGGCTGGCGCGCTACCTGGGCGAGACCGACCCGCGCAAGAACACCGACACGCTGAAGCGCCTGGCGCGCAGCCTGGCGACGGACGCCGAGGGCGCGCCCGTAGCGTTCGAGGAGTACCAGCGGCGCGTCGAGCGCGAGCTGTTCGGCGTGGTGTTCACGGCACATCCGACCTTCAACATCTCGGGCGAGCTGATGCACGCCCTCGTCGACCTCGCCACCAACCGCGGCGCCGACGGCGGGCCGCTCGATGACGACGCGCGCGAGAAGCTGCTCAGATTGGCGCGCTCGGGCCACCACCGCCCGGATTCGATGACGCTGGTGCGCGAGCACGAGCTGAGCCAGGTCGTCATCGTCAACCTGCACCAGGCCCTGCGGCGCGCGCATACCGCCGTGCTGGAGATCGCCGAGGAGCTCTATCCGCAACGGTGGCGCGAGCTGACGCCGCGCATGGTCACCATTGCCAGCTGGGTCGGCTACGACCTCGACGGGCGCTCCGACATCGGCTGGACCGATACGCTGCAGATGCACCTGCGCGGGCACGCCCAGCGGCTGAAGCTGGCGCTGCAGGAAGTCACCTCGATCCGCGCCTCGGCGCTGCATCAGGAGAAGCAGAACGGCGAGGCGCTCGCCGCCGCGCTCGACGGCATCGCGGCGCGGTTGCGCTCGGCGCTGGACGAGGTGACGGCGGAGATCGCGGCGTTTGGGCAAACCGAAGCGGCGCCCTCGGAGGTGCGGGTGCGGATCAGCACTATCTCCAAGCGCATCGTCGAGGGCCTGCCCCACCGCCTGACCGACTCGGCCACGCTCATCGAGGTCCTGCAGGGCGCGCTCGACGTCTCGATGTCGTCCACCATCGCGCGGCGCCTGTTGGTGCTGCGGGCGGAGCTCGCCAACACCGGGCTCGGGCTGAGCCACGTGCACGTGCGCATCAATGCGAGCCAGCTGCACAACGCCATCCGCCGTACGATGGGCCTCGAGGGCGGGCCGGATGATCCGCGCTTCCGCTCCAGCTACATGGCACGCATCGGCGCGCTGCTGGACAAGGTCGAGACGGCGACGATCAACTTCGGCTCGGTGATGGCCGAGCGAGCGTCGGCGCGGCGCCTGTTCATGGTCACGGCGCAGATGCTGAAGTACGTCGACAACCGCACGCCGGTGCGCTTCCTGATCGCCGAGACCGAGACCGCGTTCACGGTGCTGTCGGCGCTGTACTACGCGCGGCTGTTCGGCATCGACGACCGCATCGACATCTCGCCCCTGTTCGAGACCCAGAAGGCGCTGGAGAGCGGCCACCGTATCATCAACGAGCTGCTCTCGGTGCCGGGCTATCGCGCCTACGTGCAGCGGCGCGGCCGCATCGCCGTGCAGACCGGCTACTCCGATGCGGGCCGCTACCTCGGCCAGATGCCGGCGGCGGCGGCCATCGAGCGCTTCAAGCTGAAGCTCGCCAAGGTCCTCAAGGACCAGGGCATGAGCGGCATTGAGCTGGTGGTGTTCGACACCCACGGCGAATCGGTCGGCCGCGGCGGCCACCCGATCAACCTGACCGAGGCGCTCAACTACGCCGACACGCCGGCGTCGCGCGAGGCGCTCAACCGCTCCGGCGTGCGCGTCAAAGAAGAAGTCAGCTTCCAGGGCGGCGACGGGTTTCTCTATTACATGAACCCGGCGGCGGCGCTGGCCGCGCTGACGCGCATCCTGGAGCACGCGGTCGACCCGCCGGCATCGGCGGCGAACGATCCGTACTACCGCGAGACGGACTACATCTCGGAGCTGTTCACGGGCATCACGCAGTTCCAAGTGGAGCTGATGGCCGATCCGGACTTCGGCGCGCTACTGGGTGCGTTCGCGACCAACTTCATCTACCCGTCGGGCAGCCGCAACATGGTGCGCCAGCGCGATGACGGCGAGGTGAAGACGGTTGCGTATGCGGCGGAGCTGCGCGCCATTCCGCAGAACGCCGCGCTACAGCAGCTCGGCGTGCTGGCGAACTCGGCCGGCGGCCTGGGCGCAGCGATCCGGCGCGACCCGCAGCGCTTTGCCGAGCTCTATCGCAACAGCCCCCGCCTGCGCACGCTGATGGGTATTGCCGAGTACGCGCTGTCGGTCGGCAGCTTCGATGCGCTGCGCGCCTACGTCGAGACTCACGATCCGAACCTGTGGCTGCTGCGCGCCGGCGCCACCGCCGATGCGCCGTGGGGCGAGCGCCTGTCGGCGGTCGCGGCGATGCTGGAGCGCGCCAACCTGCACGGCGCCCAGGAGCGCGTCGTGCGGCGGCTGTACACCGACGTACTCGCGGCGCGCGCCGGCCTGGCCGAGATCGCCCGCGAGAGCGGCGGCCTCGCCGGCGGCAAGCTGGTCGAGAGCGAGAGCACCGCGTCCCTGTCGATCCTGCATGCACTGCGCGTCGCGCTGGTGCTGCAACTCTATGAGCTGGCGACGCGCGTGCCGGACTTTGGCCCGCAGATGGGCACGACGCGAGACCGTACGATCTTGCGGCTGCTGCATCTCGACGTCAACGGCGCGGTGGACGCGCTGGAACGCATCTTCTTGCTGCAGACTCCAGCGCAGAACGAGGACTTCGGCGAGACGGCCAACTATCGCAGCGAAGACCAGCACACCTACGAGGCGGAGCACGCCCAGGTGTTCCGGCCGTTGCGCGAACACTTCGAGTTGGTGCGGCGCGTCTCCGCGGCCGTCATCCACCACATTGGATTCTTGGGCTAGGAGCCCTTTGAGGGTAGCGAGATGGACAAGCCCGCAGTCGTAGTGCGCTACATCGTTGACGACGTTCCGGCGGCGCTGAAGTTCTATACCGAGCACTTCGGTTTCACGGTCCACCAGGACATCTCGCCGGCGTTCGCGGCGATCGATCGCGGGCCGATGCGCCTGCTGCTCAGCAACAAGACCAGCGCGGGTGCCAAGGAGATGCCCGACGGCCGCAAGCAGACGCCCGGCGGCTGGTCGCGCTTCCAGATCCACGTCACGGACCTCAAGTCCGAGGTGGAGCGGTTGAAGAAGGCAGGCCTGAAGTTCCGCAACGACATCGTCGAGGGCAAGGGCGGCAACCAGATCCTGCTCGACGATCCTTCCGGCAATGTCGTGGAGTTGTTCCAGCCCGCCGCGCACTAGCCCGCGACCTTCTATTCGGGCGCCCGCGGGCCGCGCGGACTGCTATGGTCGAGCCTACGGTCGCGGCCCTCGGCCTACCAAGGGGACGACCTTGCTGCTGGATGAAGCGCCGCCCCGCCCCTCTGCCTCGCATCACCTGAACGAGGGGTGCCAGTGCGTCACGCTGCAGCGCGATGTGTTGCGCGCGGCGATGGCGAACGAGATCGGCGATCCGGCGTTCTGGACGACCTACATCGAGCCGCGGCCGCATTTGTTCGCCGACGTCGCGGTGTTCCTGTCGCGCGAGCAGCTGCTTGCCATGACGCGCGGTGTCGCAGCGATCGAGGAGGTCATCGCCCTGCCCGGCTTCCGCCAGGCGGTGCTGGGACGCGCGCCCGGCCGGGTGCATCGGAGCAATGGGCCGCGTGGCGCGTTCATGGGGTTCGACTTTCACCTGGCGCCGGCGGGGCCGCAGCTGATCGAGATCAATACCAACGCCGGTGGGGCGTTCCTGAACGCGTACCTGGCGCGGGCGCAACAGGCATGCTGCGGCGAGGCGGAGCGGCCGGCGGCGGGCGCCGAGCGGTTCGAGGCGGACGTGGTGGCGATGTTCCGCGCCGAGTGGGCCCTACATGGCGGTATGGGTCCGCTGCAGCGGGTCGTCATCGTCGACGACGCGCCGACGACGCAGTTCCTGTACCCGGAATTCCTGCTGGCGCAGCGCACGTTGCAGCAGGCCGGGATCGCAGCCGACATCGTCGATGCGGTGGATCTGGAGTGGCGCGACGGCGCGCTCCATGCGGGCGGCAAGGCGGTGGACCTGGTCTACAACCGGCTCGTCGATTTCGGGTTGGACGAGACGCGCCACGCGGCGCTGCGCGCCGCCTATGACGCGGGCGCGGTGGCGGTGACCCCGAACCCCGAGACGCACGCGCTGTACGCCGACAAGCGCAACCTGGTGCTGCTGTCGGATGGCGCGGCGCTGCAGCGTCTGGGCGCCAGCGAGGAGCTGGTGCGGCGGCTCGACTTCGTGCCGCGCACCATCGAGGTGAGCGCCGACAACGCCGCCGCGCTGTGGGACGGCCGCAAGGGTTGGTTCTTCAAGCCGGCCGCTGGATACGGCAGCAAGGCGGTGTACCGCGGCGACAAGATCACGCGCGGCGCGTGGGCCGAGGTCGTCGCCGCCGGTGGATACGTGGCGCAGGCATTCGCCGCGCCGGGCGAGCGCGTGGTGACGGTCGACGGCACTGCGCAGCGGCGCAAGGTGGACGTGCGCCTGTACACCTACGCGGGAAGCTTGCTGATGACGACGGCACGCATCTACCAAGGCCAAGCTACGAACTTCCGCACGCCGGGCGGCGGATTCGCGCCGCTGCTGGTCGCCTAGGCGCGCCTTCCCGAGGAAGTGACCGGCGCTGGCCGGGAGCGGACGCTTTCCGGGGGCGGCGCAGATGCCGTAGGGTGCGCGGATGCAGATCACTCTGAACCGACTCTTCGTCTTTCTTGCCGCGGCGTTCACCCTGATGGTGCTGGCGATTCCTGCCGGCGCACAGGCGCCCGCGCAGGCACCTACTCCGACGCCGGCACAGACCCAGGCGCAGGCCAACGAGCAGCTGTTCCTGTCGTTCCTGGGCTCGGCGCCGTACATGCAGTTCATCGAGGCGGCGCTCGCCTCGACCGAGCCGACAGTGCTCAAGGCGGAGTGCGCGAAGATGACGGTGCGCGAGCAGCCGCGCTATGCCGTGGTGCGGCCGGCGGCGTTCAGCGTCACCAACGGCCAGGGCGCCATCGTCGATGGCGTGTGGGTGGCGTGGGTGCCCGTCGACCGGTGCGGCGTGGCCACGGTGCGGCGGCTGCTGATCGTCGTGGCGGGACCCAACAACCTCACTCCGTCCCGCATGCTGCCGGGCGAGTTCGGCGGCGACCTGCGCCTGGAGGCGGACGTGCAGCGCACGGCCGTGCCGGTGCTGATGGAGATCGCCGAGTGCAAGGACGAGAAAGCGACGTTCATCAGCGACATCAAGATGCTGGCGGTGACGCCGACGGCGTGGACCGAGCACTGGTTCGCCAACGCGTGCGGAAAGCAAGTCGCGCTGCTGGTCAACTACCGGCGCAACGGCAACGCCATCGAGTTCGAGACCGCGTTGCCGCCCGACGGCGCGGGTGGGCCGCCGGCGACGTTCCAGCCGGTACCGGTGGTGCCACAGTTGCGACCGGCATTGCCGCCAACGCTGCCGACGCGGCCGGGCGCAGCGGTACCGAAGTAATCGCTAGCGGTAGTTCTTGCACTCGGGGTGGTCGGGGCGGCCGTGGTAGGCGACGCACTCGGCCTTGGTGATGGTCGGTGACGTGCCGACCACGCGGGCGAGTAGGTATTCGACCGTGGCGTCGAGCTGGGCGGCCGGCATGGCGAGGCCCGCCGTGGTATCGGGCGGTGGGGCCCTGGGGGCAACCCAAAGCACGCGACGCGCACGTAGGCCCCGTCGAGATTGGCCGGCATCTCGCTGCCAGTCCGGCCGCAGGCAATGGTTTCGCGCAGGTCCGGCGCGCTGATGCCGGATTGTTCCGGGCGGCCCTAAGCCACCGTCCCGCTCCAAAGGCATAGCTACCAACGCGACGTTCCGCGCGGGGCGCAGCGGTCCACATTCCCTTGACGGGCCCCGGCCACACACGCCGGCGGCTATCTTTGACAAGGAGATGCCCCACGGGTTGCGCAGGATTGCTTTGGCTGCTCGGAGTTCCGATCCCCGTCATCATTTGCTCTTCGTCCTGTTCTAAGAGCGCTCCGATGGAACTGGATGGAAGGACGCACAGCGTGGCGCTTGCCGTGAACACCGGCGGCGCGAACGAATCGATCGCCTCGGGCGTGGCGTGGTCGGCGATCCTCGCCGGTACGGCGGGTGGACCGGACTTGAAGCGCGATGGACCCAGCACTGCCCGGCTCGGGCTTAGCCGCAACAAAACAACACCTGGATTGCTTCGCTACGCTCGCATTGACGAGCGGGCCTGGGGCGTTGGCTACTTGAGCGCGGCGCAGGCGCGTGTGATGCGGGTGCAGGCTTCCTGCAGCGACTTCATCGAGGTCGCGTAGGAGATGCGGAAGAACGGTTCCAAGCCGAACGCACTGCCCTGCACCGTCGCGACGCCTTCGGACTCCAACAGGTACGTGACGAAGTCGGTGTCGTTGGCGATCTTCTTGCCGGCGGGCGTCATCTTGCCGATGAGGCCGGCGCAGCTCGGGTAGACGTAGAACGCGCCGTCGGGCTTCGAGCACTTGAGGCCCGGCGTCGCGTTCAGCTGCGCGACGACGAAGTCGCGGCGCTCGGCGAAGCTTTTGCGCCGGTCGTTCAAGAAGTCGATCGGACCATTCAGCGCGGCGGTCGCCGCGGCCTGGCTGATCGACGCCGTGTGCGTCGTGCTCTGGCTTTGGACGTTGGCCATCGCCTTGATGAGCTCGATCGGGCCGCCGGCGTAGCCAACGCGCCAGCCGGTCATCGAATAGGCCTTCGACACGCCGTTGATGGTCAGCGTACGCGGCTTGAGCGCCGGCTCGACCTGGGCCAACGACGCGAACTGGAAGCCGTCGTAGGTGAGGTGCTCGTAGATGTCGTCCACCATCACCCACACTTGCGGGTTGCGCATCAGCACCTTGGCCAACCCGGCGAGCTCGTCGCGGGTGTAGGCGGCGCCGGTCGGGTTGGCGGGCGAATTGAGGATCAGCCACTTGGTGCGCGGCGTGATGGCGCGCTGCAGCTGCACCGGGCCGATCTTGAAGCCCATATCGACGCCGGCCGGCATGGCGATCGGCGCACCGCCCGCCAGCATGACGATGTCGGGATACGACACCCAGTAGGGCGCCGGGATAAGCACCTCGTCGCCCGAGTCGACCGTCGCCAGGATGGCGTTGAACAGCACCTGCTTGCCGCCGCAGCACACGGCGATCTCGTCGGGCGTGTAGGTGATGCCGTTCTCGCGCAGGAACTTGGCGCAGATCGCTTCGCGCAACGCCTTGGTGCCGTGCACCGGGGTGTACTTGGTCTCGCCCTTGCGGATGGCGGCGATGGCCGCCTCCTTGATGTGGTCGGGCGTGTCGAAGTCGGGCTCGCCGGCGGCAAGGCCGATGACGTCGCGGCCGGTCGCCTTCAACTCGGCGGCGCGCGTCGTCATGGCGATCGTCGGCGACGTCTTGATGCGGCGAACGGCCTGGGAAAGCAGTGACATGGCACGATATGTGCGCGAGGTCGGCACGCCAGCGATGTGCGCGCGCCCCCTAACCCGCGGCGGGCCGCCAACCTAGTCGGGCAGGAGGGCGGCCGCAACGGGCGCTGTCATGTTTTCGGTCGGCTGCGCCTGCGGCCGCCGCAGCGGCCGCTCTCCTATTTTGGGTCGGCGTCGCCTCCGGGCGCGACCGTCACCGCCGAGAGCGCCCTGGCGGCGCACCCAAGGCTTTGCTACAGTCGCCAATTAGACATGCAGCACAAAGAGTTAGCTCTGCTCTCGATGCTCGGCTTGGCCGTCGCCGGGGTCTCTGCGTGCGCCGGGCCGCGCGCCCTGGTCGCCGCACCAGCGCCGAGCGCCACCGAGGTCGACAAGCTGATCCGCGACGCCAAGTGGGACAACCCCGCCGTCGCCGACATCCTGCTCACCGACTTTGCCATCGCGCCGTCCTCCCGCACCTTCGTGGTGGGCGAGCCGGTGCGCCTGCAGATCCGCAACACCGGCGAGATCGAGCACACGTTCGCGGCGCCCGGCTTCTTCAATGCAGTGGCCGTTCGCACGGTGACCGCCAACAATGAGCCGCGCACGCTGGCGCCGACCGGCTACACCGGCGAGAAGATGGCGGAGCTCGCCCATCACGGTGTCGGCCAGATCGTTCGCCTGACGCCCCATGAGCAGGAGTTGGCGCGCACGACGCGCAACCCGTTCGACGGACCGGCGGCGCCGGCGACCGCAATCGATTTCGGTGACCTGCTCGGCGACCTCGGCGCGCTCGGCGCCGATCCGTTCGGGCTGAACGCGCCCGCCAATCCGTTCGGCGACATCGCTCCAGCTCCCGCGCAGGGCGCGGCCGCACCGGCCAACCCGTTTGACGTGCTCGGCGGCTTGGCCGCGGCGCCGCCAGCAACACCCGCCCCTCCGGCCGCACCGGTACCGATGGCGCAGCCTGCGCCGGCGATCGCCGAGGGCTTGGCGCCGGAGAGCGAAGGAGAGCTTCTGGCGGACTGGGGTCCGGGACGCATCGGTGGGCTCGAGACCGTGGCGGTCGAGCCGGGCGCGACCGTCTACATCACGTTCGTTCCGGTACGCAGCGGCACGTTCGCGGTTACCACCGCGAGCCGGTTGTTCGCGTTCTGGGGCATGGGCGGCGTGCTGCGCATCGTCGACAAGGACGAGGCGCTTTCGCCGGCCGAAGCGGCGCCTCCGGCGGCCGACCTCGCTCTGCTCCGCATCGAGACCAAGGCGCCGTAGATCAATCCGCTCATGGCAGCGCCATGAGCCGATCCGTGCGGACGGCTAGTCGTCGCGGTACGCGATCCGGCGGTAGCCGACCTCTTCGACCTCGCTCAGCGGACTGACGCGCTCGGACGAGCTGCGCGGCGAAGCTTGGGCGTGGCCTTCCGCATTGGCGTGCCGCGCGGTGCGCTGGGCACCCGGGCGGTCGCGCTCGCCACCGCCGGCCGTGCGGCGGAACGCGTCCTCGGGGTGGCGGGTGAATTCGTCCTGGCTGCCGTAGCCGCGCGTCGCAGTACTGCGCCAGCGGTAGCAGTCTTCGGGGAACGTGCCGTCGCTGTAGCCGCCGCCAGGGGCGTAGCCGCGGTCGGTGTCGAGCGGAACGGCGACGCGCTGCGCGTCGTCGCGTGAGCTCTGCGGTTCGTCCATCTGTCGCGCTCCTCGGCGAGGGGACCCGCTCCTAGAGGTACGCAGGGAGCGGGCGCGCGACAGATCGGCAAAGGGATTAGGTCGATCGCGCCGGAGTGGCGCGCCGCCGTCCCCGAAAACAGAGAGGCCGGAGCAACTGCTCCGGCCTCTCTACTACGCGTACTTCCGTCTGATCGGTTTGTTGGCTAAGCAAGCTAGATCTTGGCTTCGGCGAAGGCGCGCACCCACATGGCGCAGATCTCCGAACGCACGATGTCGCCGAAGCCGAACTCGACCACCGGCACGGGCAACATCTTCGATTTGATGAGATGCAGCACGGCGGCAAGGCCGGACGACTCTTCGAGGTCGCACTGGCTGACGTCGCCGTTGACCACGACGGTGCAGTTCTGGCCGATGCGGGTGAGGAACGTCTTGATCTCGGACGGCGTGGTGTTCTGTGCCTCGTCGAGCAGCACGAAAGCGTCGTTCCACGAGCGGCCGCGCATCACCTCGAACGGCACCATCTCGATGTTGCCGCGCTTGACGGCGATGTCGAAAGCCGCCGCGCCCATGCGCTGCTTGATGGCGTCGGTGACGGGGACGGCCCACGGCGCGAACTTCTCTTCGAGCGTACCGGGGAACGCGCCGAGCGAACGGCCGCTCGGCACGTTGGGACGCGACAAGATGATCTTGGTGATGGCGCGCTTGCGGTAGAGGTCGGCGGCGTGGGTCGCGGCGATCCACGTCTTGCCGGTGCCCGCGGGGCCGAGCACGATGACCTGCGGGGCGGTGCGGAGCGCCGCGAGGTAGTCGCCCTGGGTCGGCGTGAGCGCCTTGATCGGCGGCAGCGCGCGCTCGTGTTCGAACTTGGCGTTGTTGTCGTATTTCCCACCCTGGAAATCGATGATCTCGGCGGTGCCGAGCGAGCGGACAATGCGACGCTTCTTGCGGTTCGCTTGCTTGATGCTCGAACGCTTACTCAAGGACGGACCTCCCGTTGCTGGACAACAAAAAACCCCGGCCGCAGGGGGCCGGGGTCGAACAAAGGTCAGCAGAGGTGGGGGTTGCCGAATAGGCGCAGTCAGGGGCGGCCGACTTGAGCGGCACAATTGAGCGCCATGGAACCGCGATCACCACTGGTAGCGATGCTAACCCACGTTCATTACAAGATCATGTAGAGAACCGACCCGCTGTGGATATTTCTGACTTGACGGGATTGGGCTCCAGGTCCGCAGAAATCTCGTCCTGCTCGGGCTCGACCCGCGCATCCACGCTCGTCGGGCGACGTGGATGGCCGGGTCTGTGCCCGGCCATGACGGTTCTCGGGCGATACTGGCCTCGCCCGCTATCATGGCGCGATGATTCGGGGAGTTGCTCTCAGCGTGATGCTGCTTGTCTGTGCGCCTGCGTTCGCCGAGAGCGCCGAGGCGCAGTTCGAGCTCGCGCGCATGTACGCCACCGGCGAAGGCATGCACCAGGATCCGGGCGAAGCACGGCGGCTGTACCGCGCCGCCGCCGAGCAAGGACTGTTGAAGGCGCAGTACGCGGTGGCGCGCGTCTACACGCTGGGCGTCGGCAGTGCGTTCGACGACGAAGAAGCGGCGGTGTGGTACCGCGTCGCGGCGGAAGCGGGTCATGTCGGCGCGCAGCACGACCTTGGCGCGATGTACGACACCGGGCGCGGCGTGACACAGGATTATCAAGAGGCCGCGAAGTGGTATCGCCGCGCGGCGGGACAAGGCGACGCGAACTCGCAAGTCTGGCTCGGCAACATGTATGCGAGCGCGCGCGGCGTACCGCGCGACCCGGTGCGCGCGCATCTGTGGTTCAGCGTCGCGGTGCCGCTGCTGGCCGGCGAAGAGGCAAAGCAGGCAAGCCTGTCGCGCGATCTCTTGGCAGCGCAGATGATGCCGGCGCAACTCGCCCAGGCGCAGCAGATGGCGCAGGTGTGCCGGCAGTCCGGCTACCGGCAGTGCGACTGACTTAGGCCTCGGACGTTGGGGCGCGGCGGCGGCCGAGGACGACGAACACCATCGCGGCGAGCAGGAGCATCACCACCACGCCGGTGACGAAGGTGAACTGCAGGCCATAGAGGAAGGCGTCGCGCGCCGATTCGACCAGGAGCTCGCGGGTGGGCTCGCCGAGCTCCTCGGCGACGCCGATGGCGCCACCCAGGGTATAGCGCGCAGCGGTGGCGATGTGCGCCGGCACGTCGGCAGGAATCGCCTGTCCCATCTCGCGGCGATAGAGCGCGGCGCCGATGCTGCCCAAGAGGGCGATGCCGAGCGCGCCGCCAAGCTCGCCACCCGTCTCGGAAATGCCTGCGGCGGCACCGGCGCGCTCGGGCGGTGCGGCGCCGAGCACCAGGTCGTTGGTGAGGGTGAACACGGGCGCCGAACCGAGCGACCAGACGAACGTCGCGAGCAGGAACGCGACCAGCGTGGTGTCGGTGTCGAGGGTCACCAGGTAGGCCATACCGAGGGCGGACACGACGAGGCCGCTGGCCATCGCCGTGGGGGCGCTTACCCAGCGGCGCAAAAGCGGCGTCCCCATCGAGCCGCCGATGAAGGCGAGGCCCCAGGGGAGACTCCACAGGCCCGCCTCGAGCGGCGAGAGGCCGCGCACCAGCTGCAGATATTGGTGCACGAACACGAAGCCGCCGAACATCACCATGCCGCCCATCATGTAGACGAGGACGGAGGCGCTGAACGCCGGGATGCGGAACAGGCCCAGGTCGAGCAGCGGATCGGCGAGCGTGCGCTGGCGGCGCACGAAGGCGACGCCGACGGCAATGCCGAGTGCCACGGCACCGAGGCTGAGGGTGCTGGGTCCGTCCTGGGCGATCTCCTTCAGGCCGAAGATGACGGCGAGGACGGCCGCGAGCGACATCGCGGCGCTGACCAGATCGATGCGGCCGGGGTTGGGGTCGCGGTACTCGGGCAGCAGGATCGGACCGAGCACCAGCAGCAGCGCCATGATCGGCACGTTGATGAGGAACACCGAACCCCACCAGAAGAACTCGAGCAACGCGCCGCCCACGACGGGACCGAGCGCGGCGCCGA
>CAMDPO010000015.1 GCA_945904955.1 Rhizobium sp. Q54 | reverse complement strand
GAGAGCTGTTCCATATGGCCGACCACGATCGGCCGGTACTTGGCGATGGCCGCGGCGTTGCCGCCGAGCTTGTAGCGGACCGGCTCGATCCATTTGCGCAGCACCAAGGCAGCGCGACCGGCGAACTCGTTGCCGAACACGATCGAGTCGAAGTACTGGACGTAGCGATCGTTCTCGGTGGCCGGCCGGGCCTGCTGCGCCGCTGCGACGGGCGCCAGTGCACAGGCGATCAGGATCGCGGCGCACGCGGCGCCGGCGCGGAAGAAGCTCATGCGGCGAAGCTACCGTCCCCGGACGGGGCGCGCCAGACCGCCCCGAAAAAGCCAGACCGCCCCGAAACGAAAGCGCGGACGGGGCGAGGGATGCCGCCGTCCGCGCTTCGTTTCTATGCGCCGGCCCCCTTTGAGGGAGGTGAGCAGGAGACCGGCTACCCTCGATATGTCGTTCCGTATACAACGCCAGCCAGCGTTGGGACCGGAACGCGTGCCGCGCGCCGTCAATCGCGCGGTGCCTCCCGGCCATCGGAGACGTCGTATACAAACATATACAACGGGTCGGGTCAACTCTCTCTTGACTGGGACGACGTTCGTTACTGTATAACAGTGATACGATATAACATTCTGAGGGGCGGCGGTGACGCGGATCGGCCTGGCTATCTTGCTCGCAACGATCGCGACGGGCTCATGGGCCCAGGCGCCCCACCAGCACGGGCACGGCACCGCCACCATCACGTTCGAGGGCAATCGACTCGCCATCGAGCTCGTCATGCCCGGCGCCGACATCGTCGGCTTCGAGCGCCCGCCGCAGACGCCGGCCGAAGAGGTCGCCCTGGCCGGCGCTACCGCGGCGCTGCGCAATCCGATCGGCATTGTCGCGCTGCCGACCGCGGCGCGCTGCACCGTCGCCGAAGCCGAAGTCACCGTCGAAGGGTACGAGCGGCCCACAGCGGGCGCGGCGGCCACGGAGCATACCGAGTTCGAGGCGGTCTACCTGTTCACCTGCGCCGACGCCGCTGGCATCCGCACCATCGAGTTTCCGCTCTTCGCCAAGTTCCAGAATGCCGAGGAGATCGAGGTAACGGTGCTGACGGGACGCGGCCCGACCGAGTACGAGGTCACCCGCGCCACCCCGCGCCTGGATCGCGGCAATTTCCTGCTGCGATGGCTGACCGGGCGCTAGCGCGCGCTGCCGCCGCGGTCGCGCCGCATGCCTTGGAGCTGCGCGACGTCCGGTTCCGCTGGCGCGGGCGACCGTCGTTCGCGTTGAGCGTCGACGCGCTGCGCGTGGCGCCTGGGGAGCGCGTCCTTCTGGTAGGTCCTTCGGGTTCCGGCAAGTCGACGCTGCTCAGCTTGCTGTGCGGCGTCATCGCACCGGATAGCGGCGCGATCGAGGTGCTGGGCTCCGACCTCGCGCGCTTGCCCGGCGCTGCGCGCGACCGCTTCCGCGGCGAGCACTTCGGTATCCTGTTCCAGATGTTCAACCTGCTGCCGTTCGCGAGCGTAATGGACAACGTCGTCCTGCCCCTCCACTTCGCGCCCGGCCGGCGCCGGCGTGCGGCGGAGCGGGGCAGCGTTGCCGCGGAGGCGATGCGCCTCCTGGAGGCTCTCGGCATCGAGCCCAGCCTGGTCCGCAGCGGCACCGCGGCTCGCCTCAGCGTCGGACAGCAGCAGCGCGTCGCGGCGGCGCGGGCACTGATCGGTGCGCCGGAGATCATCATCGCCGACGAGCCGACCTCGGCCCTCGACCGCGACAGCCAGCAGGCGTTCCTCGACCTGTTGTTCGCCGAGGTCACGCGCGCCGCGGCAACTCTGGTGATGGTGAGCCACGACGGCACGTTGGCCGGCCGCTTCGACCGCGTCGTGCGCCTCGAGGACATCGCCCGGGTGGAGCGCGGTCAAGGGGAGCGCGCAACATGATCCCGCGCCTGGCCATCGCCTCCCTTGCCAATCGTTGGCTCACGGCCCTGCTGACGGTATTGGCAATCGCCTTCAGCGTGATGCTGCTGCTCGGCGTCGAAAAGGTCCGCACCGGCGCGCGTGCCAGCTTCGCCGACACGATCTCGGGCACCGACTTGATTCTGGGCGCGCGCTCGGGCGGCGTGAACCTCTTGCTCTACTCCGTGTTTCGCATCGGCAACGCGACCAACAACGTCCGCTGGAGCACGGTCCAGGAAATCGCCGCGCGGCCGGAAGTCGCATGGCTCGTGCCGATTTCGCTCGGCGATTCGCACGTCGGGTTCCGCATCGTCGGCACGACCATCGGCTACTTCGAGCACTACCGCTATCGGCGCGACCAAGGATTGGCCTTTGCCGGAGGCGCGCCGTTTGCCGACTTGTTCGAGGCCGTCGTCGGCGCGGATGTCGCCGCCGCGCTCGGCTATCAAGTCGGCGACCGCATCGTCATCGCCCACGGCCTCGGCGCCACCTCGTTCGCGATGCACAGCGACAAGCCATTCACCATCGCCGGGGTGCTTGCCAAGACCGGAACGCCGGTTGACCGTTCGGTGCACGTCAGCCTGGAAGCGATCACCGCCATCCACGTCGATTGGCAGGGCGGCGCGCGCATTCCAGGACTTGTGCTCACGCCGGAGGAGGTCCGTGCGCTCGATCTGACGCCCAAGGACGTCACCGCCGCGTTCATCGGCTTGCACTCGCGCCTGACTGCCTTCCGCGTGCAGCGCGCCATCAACGAGTATGCGGCCGAACCGCTTACCGCGGTGCTCCCGGGCGTCGCGCTGCTCGAGCTATGGGGCATCGTCGGCACGGCCGAGCAGGCGTTGGCGATCGTCTCCGCGCTCACGGTGCTGACGGCGCTGCTCGGCATGGCGACGATGATCCTCGCCACGCTCAACGAGCGCCGCCGCGAGATGGCGATCTTGCGCTCGGTCGGCGCGCGGCCCGCGACCATCGTCGGGCTGCTCACGGCGGAGGCCGCGGCCCTCACCACGGCAGGCGTCGCCGCCGGAGTCGCGTTCCTGTACCTGACGTTGCTCGTCGCGCGCCCGATCATCGACGCGCGCTTCGGCTTGTACCTGCCGCTCGGTCTACCTACGCCGCGCGAGGGTCTGGCGATCCTCGGCATCCTTGCCGGCGGCATTGCCGCAGGAGTCGTCCCCGCTTTGCGCGCCTATCGCTTGTCCGTCGCCGACGGCATGATGGTCCGAACCTAGGAGGCACCCATGCGTATCTGGTTGGTCGTTGCGCTCGCGCTTTTCACCTTGGCGGCACCGGTGCGCGCCGCCGACGAGGCCGTCGAGCTGCAGTGGGAGCAGCTTGTGCCCGGTCTGCAGACTTTCATAGCAATGGGCCTCGTCCAGCATGGCCAGAACATCCTCGATATCGATCCCGGCGCCGTTGCCGCCGCCGGCACCGTCAAGGAGTTCGATGGCAAGCGCGTCGCCATCGCCGGCTTCGTGGTGCCGCTCGACCTCGACGCGACGACGGTTACCGAGTTTCTGCTGGTGCCGTACATCGGTGCCTGCATCCACGTGCCGCCGCCACCGCCCAATCAGGTGGTCTACGTGCGCAGCGCCAAGGGCGTGAAGATCACCGGACTATTCGATGCCGTGACGGTGACCGGCGTGCTGCTCCAGGCGGAAATGAATACCGAGCTGGCCGAGGCCGGCTATCGCATCACCGCGGACAAGGTCGAGGCGTATGAATTCAAGTTTTAGAGCTTCGCATTGCCGTACAGCACACTCGGCTCGACGTCGGGCGCGGTGAGCACCTGGATGCGCCCCTCTTGCACCGTGTGGAACCAGCAGCTGCGCCGTCCGGTATGACAGGCGACGCCGCTCTGCTCGACGAGCAGCAAGAGGGCGTCGCCGTCGCAGTCGAGACGGATCTCGCGCACCTTCTGCACCTGGCCGGAGGTCTCGCCCTTGTGCCACTGTGCGCGCCGCGAGCGCGAGTAATAGTGCGCCTCGCCGGACGCGAGCGTCGCCTCGACCGCGGCGCGGTTCATCCACGCCAGCATCAGCACCAGCCCGCTGTCGTGCTGCTGCGCGACGACCGGCACCAGGCCTTCGGCGTCGAAGCGGATTGCCTCGATCAGGCTCGTGCCGGCCGCGGGCGAGTCGATGGGCTGGTCGGGCATCGCTGCGGCTCCTTTGCCGGCATCATGGTATAGAGTAACAAAACCGAAACTTCACGAACGCGCGCACGGCAATCCATGCCCCCGACGACCAAACGCTCGGCACGCCCGCACAGCGATCATGATCACGCCAATTGCGTGACGGATGCAATCGCGCGTGCGGAGGCCGTCTGCGCCGAGCGCGGTGCGCGCCTCACTGAGAACCGCCGCCGGGTACTGGAGCTTGTCTGGCAGAGCCACGCGCCGGTCGGGGCCTACGAGGTTTTGGAGCGCCTGCGCAAGGACGGCACCCACGCGGCACCCCCCACGGTGTACCGCGCCCTGGAATTTCTGATGGAGCAGGGGCTGGTCCACCGCATCGAATCCCGCAACGCATTCGTCGGCTGTCCGCAGCCGGAGCAGCGCCACGCCGCCCAGTACCTGTTGTGCGAAGGCTGTGGCGATGCCGTCGAGATCGAGATCGGCGGCCTGGCACGCAAGATCGTCAGCCGCGCCGCCGAGCTCGGCTTCGCTGTCGCTGCGCAGACCGTCGAGGCGCACGGCCTGTGCAGCCGCTGCCAGCAGATCGGCGCCTGACGTGAAGCACGCGCCCGTTGCGCCGGCTCCGCTCCACGGCGGCGACCGCCCAGGCACAGAGCCGTTGCTGTTGGTGCGCGACGCCGTCGTGGCGCGCAGCGGCGAGCGCCTGCTCGACCGGGTCGAAGTGACCGTGCATTCCGGCGAGACCGTTACGATCGTCGGACCCAACGGCGCCGGCAAGACCACGCTGCTGCGGGTGGCCATGGGGCTGCTGGCGCCCGACTCGGGCACCGTGCAGCGCCGGCCCAACCTGCGCATCGGCTACGTGCCGCAGCATTTTTCTCTCGACGCGACCCTGCCATTGACCGTCGCGCGCTGGTTGTCGCTCAGCAGCAACGCGACGCCCACCCAACGCGAGGCAGCGCTGATCGAAGTCGGTGCGCGCGGCCTCGATGGCCGCGCCTTGCAGGAGTTGTCGGGCGGCGAGTTGCGCCGCGTTCTCCTGGCACGCGCACTTCTGCGTCAGCCGGAGCTGCTGGTGCTCGACGAGCCGGTCCAGGGCGTGGACATGGCGGGGCAGGCGGACCTGTACGAGCTGATCGCGCGCGCCGCTGCGGCACGCGGCGCCGGCGTCCTCATGGTGTCCCACGAGCTGCACTTCGTCATGGCGACGACCGACCGGGTCGTTTGCCTCAACCGCCACGTCTGCTGCGAAGGCGCGCCCGAGTCCGTCGGCAAGCACCCCGAGTACCTGGCCCTGTTTGGCGGCCTGCCCTCCGGTGTGGCGGTCTACACCCACCACCACGACCACGCTCACGCGGCGTCGGGGGCTGTCGTCCCGCTGGCGCACGATCACCACCACCCGCACCGCCACTAGGGCTCGATGTACGACTTCTTGTGGCGCGCCCTGGCGGGCGGCATCGGCGTGGCGATCGTCGCCGGCCCGGTCGGCAGCCTGATCCTGTGGCGGCGCATGGTGGTGTTCGGCTCCGCGCTATCCCACTCGGCGCTGCTCGGCGTTGTGCTCGGCCTCGCCCTCGACATCGGCGTCACGGCCGGCGCCATTCTGGTGTGCTTCGCCGTTGCGCTGTTGTTCGTGGCGCTGCGTCGCGACCCACGCGTCAGTGACGACGCGGTGCTCGGCATCGTCGCGCACGCGGCGCTCGCCTTGGGCCTCGTGCTGCTGGTCTACGTCAGCGACGTCAGCAGCGAGCTGTTGGGCTTCTTGTTCGGCGACATCCTCGCCGTGGCGCCCGCCGACCTGTGGTGGATCTGGGGCGGCGGTGCCGTGGTGCTCGCCGTACTCGCGGTCATCTGGCGGCCGCTGCTCGCCATGACCGTGCACGAAGAGCTCGCCGCCGTCGAAGGCGTTCCCGTTGCGGCGGTGCGCCTCGCGTTCCTCTTCGCCGTTGCGCTGGTCACCGCGGTGGCGCTCAAGATCGTCGGCGCGCTGCTGATCATCTCGCTGCTGATCATCCCGGCCGCGACCGCGCGGCGCCTGACGCGCACACCCGAGGCCATGGCCGCAGCAGCGTCGGCCCTTGGCGTGGTGGCGGTTCTCGCCGGGCTCGGCGCGTCGCTCCTGTGGGACGCCCCCGCCAGCCCAGCCATCGTCCTTGCCGCAGCGCTGCTATTCGCCCTCAGCGTCGCAGTACCAGCGTTCAAGTCGCGAGGCGCGCCAGCCCCGCGCTGAGGTCGGCGATCAGATCGTCGGCGTCCTCGAGACCGGCGTGGATGCGGATCAGGCGGCCGCTCGTCTGCCACGGCACCGCGGTGCGGATCGCTCGCGGATCGTGCGGCACGATCAAGCTCTCGAAGCCGCCCCACGAATAGCCGATGCCGAACAGCTCCAGCCCGTCGACAAAGTCCGCCAAGGCCTCGTCGGAGCAAGGCTTCAAGAGCACCCCGAACAACCCGCTCGCGCCGGTGAAATCGCGCTTCCAGATGCCGTGGCCGGTGTAGTTGACCAGCGCCGGATGCAAGACGCGCGATATCTCGCGGCGGTTGCTCAACCACTCCGCCACCTTGAGGCCGCTGGCCTGGTGGCGGGCGAGGCGCGCGTCGAGCGTACGCAAGCCGCGCAAGGCGAGGCTGCAATCGTCCGGGCCAACGCACAGGCCAAGGTGGTTGATCCAGTGGCGCAGCCGCGACAGCCACGGCTCGCTCGCCGTGATCGAACCCATCATTACGTCGGCGTGGCCGCCGATATACTTGGTCACCGACTGGATCGAGATGTCGACGCCGTGGGCGAGCGGCTTGAAGAAGAGCGGCGTCGCCCAGGTGTTGTCCATCAGCGTGGCGACGCGATGCACGTGCGCCGCCATGGTGATCTCGGGCACGTCCTGCATCTCGAAGGTCACCGAGCCCGGCGCCTCGAGGTACAGCGCGCGCGTGTTGGACTTGATCAGCTTGGCTATGCCGGCGCCGATGGCGGGATCGTAGTAGGTCGTCTCGATGGCGAGGGTGCGCAGCACGGTGTCGCAGAAGTGACGCGTCGGCGCGTACGCGCTGTCCACCATCAAGAGATGGTCGCCGGGGTTGAGCACCGACAACAGCGACACCGAGATGGCAGCGAGCCCGGACGGCAGCACGAACGTCGAGCCGGCGCCCTCGATCGCCGCGATCGCGTCCTGCAGCGCGAAATGCGTTGGCGTGCCGCGCCGACCGTAGGTCACGGCGCGGTCCGACTGCGTACCTTCGGTCGCGTCCTTGAGCGCTTTCAGCGAGGGAAACGTGACCGTCGAGGCGTGATACACGGGTGGATTGACGACGCCGTGGTGGCGCGTGCCGCCGCGCCCGGTGTGGGCAATGCGCGTCGCGTCGCCGTGGCCCTTCTTGGGTCCGCTCATATGTCCACCGGCGCGTAGGCCAAGGCGCCCCATTCCGCCCACGAGCCGTCGTACACCGCTGTGTCAGGGACGCCGATGTGATGCAGCGCGAAGGCGATCAGCGAGGCCGTCACGCCGGAGCCGCACAGGGCGATCACCGGCTGGGCCGTGTCGATGCGGGCTTCGGCGAAGCGATCGCGCAGGTCGGCCACCGGCAGCAGCGTGCCGCGCTCGGTCAGCAGGGAACGGAAGGGCAGGTTGATGCTGCCGGGAATGTGGCCGCCGCGCAGACCGGGACGCGGCTCCGGTTCGGTGGCATGGAATCGCCCCGCCGTGCGTGCGTCGACGATCTGTGCGTTGCGCTCGAGCATGACGGACTCGACCCAGGCAAGGTCCGCGACCAGCTCGGATCGCTTTTCGGCCGTGAACTGTCCTGGCACAGGCTTCGGCACGCCGATCTCGACCGGGCGGCGTTCCAGCGTCCATTGGGCGAAGCCGCCGTCGAGCACCGCGACGGCATCGTGGCCGAAGGCGCGGAACGTCCACCACACGCGCGCTGCCGGTGCCATGGCGTTGCGGTCGTACACCACGACGCGGCTGTTATTGCTCACGCCAAGCGCGGCTACCGCCGCAGCGAACGACGCCGCATCCGGCAGCATGTGCGGCAGCGGCGTGGTGCGATCGGCGATCGCATCGATTTCGAAGCGGACCGCTCCGGCAATGTGCGACGCGACATACTCGGCCGCCGCGTCGCGCTTCTCGGTGGGCAGGAACCACGTTGCATCGAGCACGGCGACGCCGTCGAGGTTGGCGGCAAGCCACTCGGTGGTGACGAGATCAGGCAGGGGAGCGGTCATCCGGCTAGACGGTACTGATCACCATGCCGGTGATGCGGGAGACAAGCATCAACGGCCACATCGGGCCGTATAGGAAGACATGCCAGAGCACGAAGCCCCAGAAATTCTCGACGTCGTTCTGCGCGCCCCAGTACATCGCGCGTGCCACCCAGATCAGATAGCCGAGCGCGTACACCAGGAACGTCACGCGCCACGCAGTAAGACCGGGGATACCCATGACGCCCGGCGCACGATCGACCATTGGACTCCTCACGACAACCAGGGGGGCGTTGGCAGGTTCTTCTCACGCAGGAACGCCGGATTGAACAATTTGCTTTGGTAGCGCACGCCGAGGTCGGCCAGGATCGTCACGATGGTGTGGCCCGGTCCAAGCTCGCGCGCCAGCAGGCGCGCGCCGACCAGGTTCACGCCCGACGAGCCGCCGAGGCACAGGCCTTCTTCCTGCACCAAGTCGAACAGGACGCGCAAAGCATCTTCGTCCGCGACCTGATAGGCGAAGTCCACCGGTGCGCCTTCGAGGTTCGCGGTGATGCGGCTCTGCCCGATGCCTTCGGTGATCGACGAGCCCTCGGCCTTGAGCGTGCCATAGCGGTAGTAGTGGTACAGCGCCGCGCCGAACGGATCGGCCAGTGCCACGACCAGATCCGGATTCTGCTCCTTGAGGAACATGCCGATGCCGGCCAGGGTGCCACCGGTGCCCGCCGAGCAGATGAACGCGTCGACCTTGCCGCCCGTCTGCTCCCAGATTTCCGGCCCGGTGGTTTGATAGTGCGAGCGGCGGTTGGCGAGGTTGTCGAACTGGTTCGCCCACACCGCGCCGTTCGGCTCCGTGGCCGCCAGCTCCTCGGCAAGACGCCCGGAAATCTTGACGTAATGATTGGGGTCCGACGCCGGCACCGCTGGTACCTCGCGTAGCTCGGCGCCGCCCAGGCGAATGAGGTCTTTCTTTTCCTTGCTCTGGGTCTCGGGGATGACGATCACGGCGCGATAGCCGAGGGCGCGCCCGACGTGGGCGAGGCCGATGCCGGTGTTGCCCGCCGTGCCCTCAACGATGACGCCGCCCGGCCGCAGCTTGCCGGCGGCTTCCGCCTCGCGGACGATCTGCAGAGCCGGCCGGTCTTTCACCGACCCGGCCGGGTTCATGAACTCGGCCTTGCCCAGGATGGTGCAGCCGGTCTGCTCGGACAGGCGGCGCAGCTTGATCAACGGCGTGTTGCCGATGAGGTCGCAGAAGTTGCTGCGTAGGTCCATGAGCGTCGCGCTTCCGGCGCCGCTGGCGAGCGGCGCCCTGGGAGCGCCGGTGGCTCGGTCGCTCAAAGACAATGGGTCTGCGACTGTAGCCTTGGGACTGGAGGCGTTCAAGAAACCCCGACCGACGCCCAGCTCGCCTAGCGCCATTCGCGGCGGAGCTCGTCGCGCTTTTCCTTGAGCCACGACAGCCCGATCAGCGCCGGCGCGGTGCGGAACCTGCCCTGGTCCACCGCCGCGAATGCTTCGGCGGCCGGAACCGCGAATACGCGGATGTCCTCGCCTTCGTCCTGCAACCCATGCAGGCCGCCGGCCGTTGAGGCGTCGACACGGCCGACATACATCCGGTTGAATTCGAGGATTGCACCCGGCGAGCAGTAGTATTCACGGATCGGCTTGAGGGTGGTGGCCTTCAGGC
The DNA here is from genome assembly GCA_945904955.1 of Rhizobium sp. Q54. Lineage (GTDB taxonomy): Bacteria > Pseudomonadota > Alphaproteobacteria > UBA2966 > CAIVPW01 > CAIVPW01. The sequence goes on along the minus strand of CAMDPO010000015.1, from coordinate 40,796 downwards.
CCGTCTCCTCCTCGCATTCGCGTGCTGCAACGTCGAGTGGTTGCTCGCCCTCCTCGATGACCCCGGCGACGATCTCCCACAGCCACGGGTGTGGATCGCCGGCGATGAACGCGCCCGGCCGAAACTGCTCGATCAGCACGACCATGTCCAGGACCGGATCGTAGGGCAGCAGCGAGACCGTATTCCCGCGGTCGAGGATTTCGCGCTCGACGTCCTTGCTCCAGGCACCGGAATAGGTGCGGTAGCGCATGCGGTAGCGGTCGAACTTGTAGCGGCCGTGGTAGAGGCGCTCCTTGGACAGGAGCTCGACGTCCTTGCGCGTATGCATGCGGCCTCCAAAATGACCCCGCCGTTTACGGGCGGGTCCGCCCAGCGTCAAGGTAAGTTCGGACGGCGCTGTCCGCGCCAAGGCCGCTCACATCCGTCCCGCTTCCGTCAGAATTGCCTTGTACGTAGCGGGCCAAGGGATTCCTCGGGGACGCTTCCGCGCCGCCGATGCTTTGGGCTAGGGTGCCCTTTGGGAGGCGGCGGGCCCCGCCACATAGATGACTCTCGGAAATAGCCTCTACGGCGGACGAAAGAAGCGCGGGCCGAGCGCTGCCCGCATTGTCGGGTGGGTGATGGCGCTCGCCCTGCTGGTGGCGATCGGCGCCTGGTCCTATCGCACCGGCTCGTCGCTGGCGCGCCAGGAAGAGGCGCGCCTGCGCACGGAGGTCGTCACGCTCACCGAGCGGGCCGAGGGCCTTGAGGAGCAGAACGCCGGCTTGCGCGGCGCCCTGGAAGCCGAGCAGGTGCGCACCGCCGAACTCGCGGCGCAGTATCGCCGTGACGTGCCCGATGCCGAGACCGGCCGCATCGTCGAATTGGTGCGGGCCCGGCGCGCCGACGGCGTGCCCACCGACCGCCTCGCCGAGGTGATCCGCGCCGCCACGTCGCAGTGGCGCTGCACGGGTGAGCCGGTGACCCGCCGCTTCATCTTGCGCACGCCGCTGACCACAGCGGCCGGCAACGACGTGGCCGGCTTTGCCAACGGTGCCATCACGGTCACTGGCACGGGCGTGTCCGAGAATGACGCGCAGAACCGTCCGCAGTCCTGGTACGACCCGTCACAGCCGATCACCCTCACTTTCAACCGCATCGGCGGCGGCACCCAGCAGGAAATCACGGGCAAGATGCCGCTGTACTATTCGGTGGTTGCCGGCGACACGATCCATCGCTTCACGGCGGTGCCAGGCGATCGGTCTTTCGTAAACGTTACTGCTTTGGCCTGCGCCTACCCGTAGGATCGCGGCAGTGGAGATCGCCAGCCTATCTCTCATCGACCGGGGGCTTCTGCAATGCGTGCAATCCTGATCGGGCTCGGAGCCGCAGCGGCGGTCGCGGTGATCGCCGTCGTGCTGCTGCGGCCGGCGCCGGATGTTCCGAACCCGCCGGTGCTGACGACGGCGGACCCTGTGCCGACGATTCAGCCGCCGACCGCTGTCGCGCCAGGACCGCCCGTCCAGGCAGCCGCTGCACCGCAAGCGCCGACGACCCTGACTCCGGCACCCGCCCCGCCGATCGCCCAGGCAACTCCCCCAGCGGCCGCCGCCGCGCCGCAGGAATCGCCGCCGGCCGAGTTCGGCCGCCTCGTGGCAGCGGGACAAGGGGCGCTGACTCGGGTCGAGACCTTCCCGAACGACGGCCAGAACCACCAACCGGTAGGCACGCCTTTGCGCTACCGCACCGATCCGCCTGTGGCCGGCGACCACTGGCCGGTGTGGGCGGACCCGGGCAGGTACGCCCAGGCGCCGCCCAATGAGGCGCTCGTGCACTCCCTCGAGCACGGCCATATCGTCATCTACATCGATCGGCCCAACGCCGACGGGGTTCGCCTGCTCACCGTGTGGTCGAACATGTATCGTGGCATGTGGGACGGCATCGTCGTCGTGCCGAGAGCCAACCTCGGCGGCGGCGTAGTCCTCACCGCGTGGCAGAAGGTGCTGCGTCTCAACGAATTCGATCCCGCTGCCGCCGCGGCGTTCATCGACCAGTTCCGCGGCCGCGGCCCCGAGAATCCCGTCCGCTAGCGAGCCGCCGCCACCGCGATTCGCGCGCTACGAACCGCCGCATCCCATCCGCGTTGCCAAGCCCACGCTGCGTGGCTTAGGGTGATCGCCGCGACGGTTCCCTTCGGGGAAGCAAAAGGGAACTGCGGTAGGTGGCCCGACCTTGCTCATCAGCAAGGCGCCACCGATCCGCGGCTGCCCCCGCAACTGTAAGCGGCGAGCTTGTGCCATCGGGTCACTGGGGTGCTCACCCTGGGAAGACCGGCGCCGGCGGCGACCCGCGAGCCAGGAGACCTGCCGCCGCAGCGTCACCCTATTCTCCGAGCGGGGTGCTCGAGAATCCGGACTCCTCCGTGCGTGGTGACGCATGGGTGCCGTGCGGGAGGTCCGGAATGGGGCGCAATCCTCGTTCTGCTATGACGTCGTGTCGATCATGCCGAAGGTGCAGGCAACTGCGCCGTCGCGAACCTCTGCGTGCGGACTCTTCTGTTCACCAACCAGAGGAATCCGACCATGCAAATTCGTTCCACATACCTCGTACTGCCGCTCGTCTTCGCGGCGGGCAGCGCCCTCGCGCAAGCTAACGGCGAGACCCGCGCGCCGCTCGCGCTCACTGTCACTCGTCCCAACATTGACGCCGGCACGCCGGGCGTCGCCGCGACGGTGATCGACACCACCGAGGTGGCGCGCTCGCCAATCCAGTCGTTGCCGGCACTGATCGCCCAAGAGCCGGGCGTCCAGTATCGCGATTTGTTCGGGGGACCGGGCGCACGCGCCTACATCGACCTGCGCGGCTTCGGCGTCACCGCGACGCAGAACACGCTGACTCTGCTCAACGGCCGCCGCCTTAACGACATCGACAACGCGGGCGTCGAGTTCATCAACATCCCGCCCGATGCCATCCGCCGTATCGAGATCCTGCGCGGCAACTCGGCGGCGGTCCTGTATGGCGACGGCGCCGTGGGTGGCGCGGTGAACATCATCGCGCGTCCGGGCACCGGCCTGTACGGCAACTCGGTGCGCGTGGGTGCGGGATCGTTCGGCCTGCGCGAGGGCGCCGCATCCGTCGCGCGCACCACGCGCGACTGGAGCCTCGGCCTCGACGGCAATGCGACCTACTCGGACGGCTGGCGCCGCAACAACGCGCTGGAGCAGAAGGGCGTCAACCTCGAGGCGCGCCGCTTCGGCGTGGGCCGCGAGTGGTATGGCACGTTCGCCACGGACTCCCAGCACCTGGGACTTCCCGGCGCCCGGCGCGTCGCACCGACGGACAACGAGAACCGCCTTGCCACCGATCCACAGGGCGCGGCGACACCCACGGATTTCGTGGACCAAGCGGGTGTCCGCACTACCCTCGGCTTCTCGCGCACCCTCGCGGGCGGGCAAGAGCTGGTGGTGGACGGTGGCTTCCGCCTCAAGCAGCAGGACTCGGTCGTCATCAGCCCGTTCGGGCCGGCCTTCGACGCCACCACCAACACGCGCCTGGCGACGTACTCCTTCACGCCGCGCGTCCGCTGGGAGCCCGACGGCCGCTCGCCGCGCGGTATCCTCGGCCTCGACTACTACTACTCCGACTACAACCAGCTGAGCCGGGGTGAGGATCCGCACATCTTCATCCATCGCTACGACCTCAAGCAGCACAGCCTCGGCGTCTACGGCCAGGGCGACCGGCCGATCGATGCGTCGACGATCGTGTCGAGTGGATTGCGCTTGCAGGGCATCCAGTTTATCGGTGGCGACATCCTCAACCCCGACGCGACCATCGACTTCGGCGGCGATCCGTTCGATGGACATCGTGAGTCGGCGCGATTCAACGAGTACCAGTGGGCCGGGCACCTCGGCTTCGACCACACCCTGGCCGGCGGCCCGGTCGTGTTCGGCCGCCTCGGCCGCGCGTTCCGTACGCCGACGGTCGACGAACGGGTGGCCGCGAGCGCGGACTACAGTTCGTTCGCCCTCAGCACACAGACGTCGTGGGACGTCGAGGTCGGCACGCGGTGGCGCGCCGGCACGGCGAACCTGCGCGTCAGCGCGTACGTGATGAATCTCGAAAACGAGATTCACTTCAACGTCGACACCTTCCTGAACGATAACCTCGAGCCGACGCAGCGTCGCGGAGTTGAGGCGGGCGCTGATTTGGCGCTCTCGCGTACGTTGTTCCTCGATCTCGGCGCCGCCTATACCCGCGCGGTGTTCCGTGAGGGGATCAATTCCGGCAACGACCTGCCGCTCGTTTCCAGGTGGACGGGCAGTGCAGCGCTACGCTGGGAGTTCCGGCCTGCGTGGACGCTGGTGACGGCAATGACCGCCGTCGGCCCGCGCCGCATGGAGAACGACGACGATGCGCGGGGCGCCAGGATCCCGGGCCACGCTCTCGTCGACTTGAAGCTGTCGACGCGCCAGGGCGCGTGGACGCTGGGCGCACAGCTCAATAACCTGCTCGATGTGTCGTACTACAACTACGCGGTACGCAGCTCGACCACGGTGACCACCTACAACGCCTATCCGCTGCCTGGCCGCAGCTGGAAGCTGGAGGCGGGTCTCCGCTTCTAGCCAACCTGTGCCCCCTCTCCCGCAACGCGGGAGAGGGGTACACTGGGCGCCATGGTATCCCCCGACGGGGGACCAGCGGGAGCAACCCCCGCACCTTTCAGGCATCAGGCACAGGAGACGACTCATGTCCTCGACTTTCGTCGAGACGGAACGGCTGATCGTCCTTATCGATCTCGCCGGCTTCACCAAGACATTCCAGACCCATAGCGATGAAGAGATCGCGGCGTGGCTGCAGCACTTCTACTCCGCGTGCGACGAGGTGCTGACGGCGAAGGGGGGAACCGTCATCAAGTTCATCGGCGACGCGTGCCTCGCGGTGTTCGCCCGGGAGCAAGCACCGGACGCCGTCGCCGCGGTCCTCGCGCTGCAGGGGCGAGTCAGCGAACTCGCCGCCCGCCACGGCATGCCAATGTCGCTGGGCGCCAACCTCCACATCAGCACGGTAGTTGAGGGTGAGTTCGGCGGGCCGTCGAAGCGCATGCGCGACATCCTCGGCCGCGGCGTCAACCAGACCTTCCTGCTCGGCAGGGGTCCCGGCGTTCGTGTAAGCGAGCCCGTCTACCGCGCGCTCCCGAGCGATGCGCGTTCGCCCTGGCGCAAGCACAAGCCGCCGGCGATCTACCATCTCGACGCTGCTGCCGGCCTGCTCGAAGGCGCTGGCAAGAGCGCCGGCCAGAACACCGCGCGCTGGTAGCCATGCGCATCGCGGTCGCCGGCACTCACTGCTCGGGGAAGACGACGCTCATCGACGACTTCGTCGAGGCGCATCCCGAATTCCGGGCCGAACCGGAGCCGTACGACCTTCTGCAGGAACTGGGCGAGGAGTTCTCCGCCGCGCCTTCTGCCGAGGACTTTCTGCGCCAGCTCGAGGCTGGCCTGGGGCAGTGGTCGGGATTCCGCCGCCACGACCGCGTCGTTTGTGAACGCAGCCCGTACGACTTCCTTGCGTACCTGCGCGCGCTGGCCGACCTCGGTCGCGACGAGGCCGAGTCCTTCGAGATGGCGCTGGAGTGGGTGCGCGACACGCGCTCGCTTTTCGACCTCGTCGTGTATCTGCCGCTCGGCGAGCCCGACGCGATCACGGTGCCCGCCGACGAGGACCCGGAGCTTCGGGTGGCGATGGACGAGTGCCTCGGCCGCATCTTGGTGGACGACGCCTTCGGCTTGCTGGACGCGGCGCCGGTTTGCGTGGCGACGGGGTCGCGCTCGGCGCGACTCGCGGCCGTGCGCAGTCGTCTGCGCTAGCTACTGGGTCAGTGCCGCGGCGAGGCCGAGGTCCAACAGCTTGCGCCGGAAGCGCGGATTCTCGGGCTGCAACCGATAGGCGGTGAGGAAGTCGGCTTCCGCCCGCTCGCGTTCGCCCAGCACCTCGAAGGCGAAGCCGCGGTTGTTGAACGCCTCGACGTAGTTCGGCATCAGCGCGATCGCCTCGGTGAAATCGAGGATGGCCGGCACCATCTCGCCGGCGCGCGCCCGGGCGATGCCGCGGTTGTAGAACGTCGCCGCGCGATTCGGCGCCAGCCGCGCCGCCTCTTCCAGATCGGTGAGCGCTTGTTCGTTGTGAGCGAGCAGCAGGTAGACGACACCGCGGTTGTAGTGGGACAGCGCCATGTTCGGATCGAGGGCGAGGGCGGCCGTGATGCTTTGCGCCGCCGCTTCGAACTCGCCCCGCGCACCCTCCATGACGCCGCGGTACAGGTACGCAATGGCCGACTGCGGATTGGCCAGCGCCGCTTCCTCGTACAGAGCGGCGACCAGCTCCGCCTGGGTCTGCAGGCGGTCGGCGTCGGCCTGGATGATTTGTGCCCGCAATACCGCGCGCGTCGCCGTATCGGCGGCGCGCTGCACCGCCGCGACACGCTGCTCCATCTCGTTCATTTCGCGGACCACCGCCATCTGGCGCGCGGTGGCGAGGTCGGCCGTGGCGCGCGCCGTGAAAGCCTGCGCCGTTTCCCGGTCGGCGCCCGCGCGCGCCAATGCGCCCTTGCCCTGGTAAGCGGTGCCGCGCTGGGTCAGCACCCACTCCATGATCTCCTCGGGCACGCGCCCGTCGCGGATGACCTGGGAGCAGTGGTGGATGGCGAGGTCGTAGGTTCCGTAGATCTGCGCCGCCGTCGCGCCGCGCACGCACTTTTCGAGTTCGGCCGCGACCTGGGCGTACGCGCACCCTGGTGCTGCCAGTAGAACGGCGAGAGCGGCGAATACGGTACGGTTCGGCACGGCGACTCCCATGCGTGGACCGCCCGAAGCATAGCACCGGCCGAAGACGGCGTGCGCGGCGTTGACGGTAACCTTGGTGTAGCGCCCCGCGCGCGCAGCGTCGTCGACTACATGCGGAGCTCGGTACCGCGATCGCAGTGCCGATCCTCACTGCATGGCGTGCGCCGGCACCGTCACGACGTACCACCGGTCATCGACGCCGTGACCATGGGCGTCGCCGGGACGTGTGTCGCGCGCGCTAGTGTACAGAGGCACGCCCTCATACGCCCATTGGCGCACGCCGTCGTCGCGAGTGAAGATCGTGAACGGCTCGAAAGCGACGTCCTGCGGTATGGCTCGCACCGGCCGCCATGCTTGCGCGCAGCCCTCATTGCACATCGGTCGCAAGGGCCCGTCACCTGCGTGCGCGTACACGGTGCGGCCCTCGTCAGTAGTCAGCGCGAATTGCAGGTCCAGCACGACCCAAGCTCTGAACTTGCCGATGAAGTCGTTGGCCATCGCCTCCTGGGCCGCAGCATTGCCGGCGCAAAGCAGGGCGACACAAACGGAGAGCAAACCGGGGATCCGAGACATCGCAACACTCGCAAACGTGTGCGCCAAGCGCACCGGAGGGGGGATGTCCATTTCTAGCTCCGTCGCTGGTCGCTGGCAGTAAGGGACAGCACGTACGCCTCGCAACAGGTGCGGATTCGCTGGGGAATCGGCTCTACGTGCGAACGCGTATTCTGAACGCAGGTTAAGGCAGGCAGCGTGCGCCGGAGCGAAAGTGCCTTCAACAAAAGGAGGCGCGCATGTTCGAACTTCCGATCATCTACGCTCTGCTGGCTCTCGCGGCAGTCGCCGCGTTCGCCGTCATCTTCGTGTGGCCGGACAACTCCGACGACCCGATGCGCAAGCTCTGAGTCGCGCCGCATCGGGCCTGGCGCGCTTGCTGCGACGAGTTCCTCTGCTCCGTCGCGCGCAGGCGCGCTAGCGCGGCAGCGTCGTCGATCCCATCAGGAACTTGTCGACCGAGCGCGCAGCCTGGCGACCTTCGCGGATGGCCCAAACGACCAGCGACTGGCCCCGGCGCATGTCGCCCGCGGCGAACACCTTGTCGAGCGACGTTCGGTACGCCTCGGTGTTGGCCTCGACGTTGCCGCGCTTGTCCTTGGACAGGCCCAGCTCGTTGACCATGCCCTCGTGCACCGGGTGCACGAATCCCATGGCGAGCAGCACGAGGTCGGCGGGGACGGTGAACTCCGAGCCCGCGATGCGCTCCAACTTTGAGCCGAGCTTGACGCAGTGCAGGGTGGTGACCTTGCCGTCCTTGCCGCTGAACTTTTCGGTCGCGACCGAGAAGCCGCGTTCCGCGCCTTCTTCCTGCGAAGAAGACGTGCGGAACTTGAGCGGCCACTCCGGCCACACCGCTTCCTTGTTCTCGCGGTCCGGCGGACGGGCGAGAATCTCCAGTTGCGTTACCAACTTGGCGCCCTGGCGGAACGAGGTGCCGATGCAGTCGGAGCCGGTGTCGCCGCCGCCGATCACCACGACATGCTTGCCGGTTGCGAGAATTTCCCGGTTCGTGCCGAGCGGCTCGGCGCCGTTGCGCCGATTCTGCTGCGGCAGGAAGTCCATGGCGAAGTGCACGCCGTCGAGCTCGCGCCCCGGCACCGTCAAATCGCGCGGATGCTCGGCGCCGCCGGTCAGCACGACCGCGTCGAATTCCTTGAGCAGCTGCTTGGCCGGCACGTCCTTGCCGACGTGCACGCCGGTGCGCATGACCACGCCTTCGGCTTCCATCTGAGCGACGCGCCGGTCGATGGGCGTCTTCTCCATCTTGAAGTCGGGGATGCCGTAGCGCAGCAGGCCACCGACCTTCTGATGCTTCTCGAACAGCGTGACCGCGTGGCCAACGCGCGCGAGCTGCTGCGCGCACGCCATGCCGGCGGGACCGGAGCCCACGACCGCAACCTTCTTGCCGGTGCGGTGGGCGGGCGGCATCGGCGCCACCCAGCCTTCCTTCCAGCCGCGATCAATGATGGCGCACTCGATCGTCTTGATCGTCACCGGGTCGTCGATGATGTTCAGCGTGCACGACTCCTCGCACGGGGCGGGGCAGATGCGGCCAGTGAACTCCGGGAAGTTGTTGGTGGAGTGCAGGGTATCGAGCGCCTCACGCCAGCGCCCGCGATAGACCAGGTCGTTCCAGTCCGGGATCAGGTTGTTGACCGGACACCCTTGCGTCGCCTGGGTCTTGTCGCCGTGACAGAACGGGATGCCGCAGTCCATGCAGCGCGCGCCTTGGCGCGCGAGCTCAGCGTCGTCGAGCGGCACGACGAACTCGTGGAAGTGCTGCAGCCGTTGGGAGACAGGTTCGTACTCCCGATCCCGGCTGGGGATCTCGAGAAAGCCAGTGACTTTGCCCATGTTCAGCTTGCTGCGGCGCGGATTTCTTTGGTCGGTGCAGTGCGCATCGCGGTGAGCGCCTTGCGGTAGTCCACCGGCAGCACCTTGACGAAGCGCGGCAACACCGCGTCCCAATCGCGCAAGATGTCCTTGGCGCGCCGGCTGTTGGTGTAGTGCGCGTGGTTGCGAAGAAGAACCTGCAGGCGCGCGGCGTCGTCCGCCAGCATGTCGCGCTTCATCGCGGCGATGCCGTCGGTCTGCGCGGCCACTGCCTTGATTTCGGCGGCGCTGCGCGTCTCGGTCATGGCGCTGACCTCGACCATCTCCTTGTTCACCTTCAGGTCGAAGGTGCCGTCGTCGTCCAGCACATAAGCGATGCCGCCGCTCATGCCGGCGGCGAAGTTGCGCCCGACCGGGCCGATGACGACCACGACGCCGCCAGTCATGTACTCGCAGCCATGGTCGCCGACGCCTTCGACGACCGCCCAGGCGCCCGAGTTGCGCACGGCAAAGCGCTCGGCGCCGACGCCGCGGAAGTAGGCCTCGCCAGCGATGGCGCCGTACAGCGCGACGTTGCCGACGATCATGCTCTCTTCGGGCACGATCTTGGCGGCCGCCGGCGGATAGACGATGAGACGCCCGCCCGACAGGCCCTTGCCGACGTAGTTGTTGGTCTCGCCTTCGAGCTCCAGCGTCACGCCGCGCGCGACCCACGCGCCGAAGCTCTCGCCGGCGGTGCCGGACAGCTTCACGTGGATAGTGTCGTCGGGCAGGCCGGCGTGGCCGTAGCGCAGCGCCACCTCGCCCGACAGCATCGCGCCCGTCGTGCGGTCGGTGCTGCGGATGGTGGCGGCCAGCTTCACCGGCGCGCCGCGATCGAGAGCGGCCTTCGCCTGAAGGATGAGCGTACGGTCGAGCACCTTGTCGACCTGGTGCACTTGGCGCTCGGTGTTGCTGACCGCGGTGTCGACCTTGGGCATGTGCAACAGCTTGCTGAGGTCGAGGCCCTTCGCCTTGAAGTGCTCCAAGCCTGCCTTCATGTCGAGGCGGTCCATGCGGCCGATCATCTCGCGGAACGTGCGGAAGCCGAGCTGCGCCATCAGTTCGCGCACTTCCTCGGCGACGAAGAAGAAGTAGTTGATGACGTGCTCGGGTGTGCCCGTGAAGCGCTTGCGCAGCACCGGATCCTGGGTGGCGATGCCGACCGGGCAGGTATTGAGGTGGCACTTGCGCATCATGATGCAGCCTGCGGCGATGAGCGGCGCCGTAGCAAAGCCGAACTCGTCCGCGCCCAACATCGCGCCGATCACCACGTCGCGTCCCGTGCGCACGCCGCCGTCGACCTGCACGGCGATGCGGCCGCGCAGCCGGTTCAGCACCAGCGTCTGGTGTGTCTCCGCCAGGCCGATCTCCCAGGGCGAGCCGGCGTGCTTGATCGACGTGAGCGGCGACGCGCCGGTGCCGCCGACGTCGCCGGCGATCGTCACGTGGTCGGCGCGCGCCTTGGCGACGCCCGCCGCGACCGTGCCGACGCCGATCTCGGACACCAGCTTGACGCTGACCATGCCCTTCGGGTTGACGTTCTTCAGGTCGAAGATCAGCTGCGCCAGGTCTTCGATCGAATAGATGTCGTGGTGCGGCGGCGGCGAGATGAGGCCGACGCCCGGCGTCGAATGACGCACCTCGGCGATGGTCGCCGACACCTTGTGCCCCGGCAGCTGACCGCCTTCGCCGGGCTTGGCGCCCTGGGCGATCTTGATCTGCATCATGTCGGAGTTGACGAGGTACTCCGTTGTCACGCCGAAGCGGCCCGACGCCACCTGCTTGATGGCGGAACGCATAGAGTCGCCGTTGGGCAGCGGCTTGTAGCGGTCCGATTCCTCGCCGCCTTCGCCGGTGTTCGACTTGCCGCCGATGCGGTTCATGGCAATCGCGAGCGTCGTGTGCATCTCGCGCGAGATGGACCCGTACGACATCGCGCCGGTCGAGAAGCGCTTGACGATGGCAACCGCCGGCTCGACTTCCTCGATCGGGATCGCCTTGCCGGGCTTGAAGTCGAACAGGCCGCGCGGCGTCATCATGCGCTGGCTCTGATCGTTGATGCTCTGGGCGTAGACCCGGTACTTGTCCGGCAGGTTGCCGCGCACCGCGTGCTGCAGCGCCGCGACCGACTGCGGATTCCAGTAATGACGCTCGCCGCGGATGCGGAACTGGTAGTCGCCGCCCACCTCGAGGGCGTCCTGCAGTGCCGGCGCGGTGCCGAACGCTTCGGCATGACGGCGCACCGTCTCCTCGGCGATCTCTTCGAGGCCAACGCCTTCGATGGCCGTGCCGGTGCCGTAGAAGTACTCGGCGATGAACGACGAGCGCAGGCCGACCGCATCGAATATCTGCGCGCCGCAGTACGACGCGTACGTCGAGATGCCCATCTTGGACATCACCTTGAGGATGCCCTTGCCGGCCGACTTGACGAAATTCTTGTGCGCCTTCTTCTCGTCGACGCCGTCCGGCAGCACCTTGTTGGCGACCATGTCGCTCAACGTCTCGAAGGCCAGGTACGGGTTGATCGCCTCGGCGCCATAGCCGGCGAGCACGCACATGTGGTGCACCTCCCGCGCCTCGCCGGTCTCGATGACGAGGCCAGCCTGGGTACGCAGGCCCTTGCGGATCAGGTGATGGTGCACCGCGCCGACCGCCAGCGCCGACGGGATCGCGACGCGATCCTTGTCCAGCGCGCGGTCCGACAGGATGATGATGTTGTTGCCAGCGGCGATGGCCTTCTCGGCCTCGGCGCGCACGGCATCCACCGCCGCCTTCATGCCGGCCGCGCCATGCTTCACCGGATAGGTGATGTCGAGCGTCGCCGAGCAGAAGCTGCCCTTGTGGGTCGTGGCGATGGCGCGAATCTTCTCCAGCTCGCCATTGGTGAGGATCGGCTCCTTGACCTCGAGCCGCATATGCGCGTCCTTCATGTCGCGCCCCAACAGGTTCGGGCGCGGACCGACGAGGGACACCAGCGACATCACCAACGCCTCGCGGATCGGATCGATCGGCGGGTTGGTGACCTGAGCGAAGTTCTGCTGGAAGTAGTTGAACAGGTTGCGCGGCCGGTCCGACATCACCGCGATCGGTGCGTCGTTACCCATGCTGCCCACGGCTTCCTGGCCCTCGTGCGCCATCGGCGCCATAAGGAACTTCAGGTCCTCCTGGGTGTAGCCGAACGCCTGCTGGCGATCGAGCAAGGTCGCCCGCGCCGGCTCGTCCTTGTGCGGAACGGCAGGCAGCTTCTCGACGTGGATTTGAGTCTTGTCGAGGATCTTCTGGTACGGGTGCTTGGCGGCGAGCTCGGCCTTGATCTCGGCGTCGTCGATGATGCGGCCCTGCTCGGTGTCGATCAGCAGCATCTTGCCGGGCTGCAGCCGCCACTTGCGGATGATCTTGTCCTGCGGCACGTCCAGCGTGCCCATCTCCGAGCACAGCGCCACCAAGCCGTCCTCGGTGATGAAGTAGCGCGCCGGGCGCAGGCCATTGCGGTCGAGCGTCGCACCGATCTGGCGGCCGTCCGTGAATGCCATCGCGGCCGGCCCGTCCCACGGCTCCATCAGCGCCGCGTGGTATTCGTAGAACGCGCGGCGCGACGGCTCCATGAGGACGTTGCCCTCCCACGCCTCGGGGATGAGCATCATCATGGCGTGGGCGAGCGAATAGCCGCTCTGCACCAGCAGCTCGAGCGCGTTGTCGAACGACGCCGAGTCGCTCTGGCCCTCGGCAATCAGCGGCCACAACTTGTCGAGGTCCTTGCCGAACAGCGGCGACGCCATCGCCATGCGGCGCGCGCTCATCGCGTTCAGGTTGCCGCGCAGCGTGTTGATCTCGCCGTTGTGGCAGACCATGCGGTACGGGTGCGCCAGCCGCCAGCGCGGGAAGGTGTTGGTCGAGAAGCGCTGGTGCACCAGCGCCAGGCACGACTCCAGCCGCTCGTCCGACAGGTCGCGGTAGTAGGGGCCCACGTCCTTCGCCAGCAGCATGCCCTTGTAGACGATGGTGCGGGTCGAGAACGATGCAACGTAGAAGTCGGACGCCGGCTGGCCGAGCTTGGCGATCTCGCCCTCCGCCTGCTTGCGGATGACGAACAGCTTGCGTTCGAACGCGTCCTGGTCAGCGCAGTTCTTGCCGCGCGCAACGATCAAATGAAACATCACCGGCTCGGTGGCACGCACCGTGTCCGACAGCATCCCGCTGTGCACCGGGTTCTCGCGCCAGCCGAGCGCCGTCTGGCCCTCGGCGCGCACGTAGTGCTCAAGCGTCTCTTTGCACTTCTGCTTCAGCGCGGCATTGGCCGGCAGGAACACCACCGCAACGCCGTATTCGCCGGGCGAGGGCAGGTGGATGCCGATCTCGCCACACACGGCGGTGAGGAACTTGTGCGGCATTTGAATCAGGATGCCGGCGCCATCGCCCATGGTCGGGTCCGCGCCGACTGCGCCGCGGTGCGTCAGGTTGACGAGGATTTCCAGGCCCTGGCGCACGATGGCGTGCGACTTGCGCCCATGGATGTCGGCGACAAAGCCGATGCCGCACGAGTCGTGCTCGTTGCGCGGGTCATAGAGCCCCTGGGCGGACGGCGGAAAATTCTCGGTCATCTGTGGTCGCACTCGAACTCCGGCGGCGCCTCTTTGGGCGCAACCTTCCGCGGCGGAACGGTTCCGCGGTTTGGAGGGCCGCCCACCCCCATGGCGGACAATTGCCCTGCGCTTTCAGGTACTTGGAACGCTTCTTGGCTTCGACCAGGCGCTGACGCCCAGGGCACCAAGGGGTCCGGCATACCGGACCCCGAATAATGCTCCAATTTGTTTAGGATTTCACGCGGTTTGCGGGGGCCGGGTGAGCGGGTCACGGCGGCTGGAGGGCGGCCCGTGCGGCGGCGGGGAGGGCGACCAAAGGTCGCAGGCCAAAGCGAGGCCACGCGACCTCGAAAGCCGAAAGGGGAGGCTAGTTCGCCTTGCCCGGGGGAATCGGCCCCGGCATCGTCGCATCCGTCGTGTTGGCCACCGACAAGTCGGTGCGCACCAGGGAGGCGCCCTCGAGATTGGCGCGGGCGAGGTTCGCGCCGCGCAGGTTGGCGCCGTCGAGCTTCACGCCGCGCAGGTCGGCGTCGGATAGATCGGCGCCCGATAGATCCGCTCCGGCGAGACTCGTCGGCCACGCGCTTTGCCCCTTTTCGGTGCGCAGCGGCGCCTTGCTCAGCTGGGCGCGCCGGAACTTCGCCATCAGCGCCTTGGCGTCCTTGAAGTTGGCGCCGCGCAGGTCCGCCTGGGTGAAGTCGGCGTTGGTGACGTCGGCCCCGGCGAAGTCGGCGAACATCAGCATGGCGTGGGTGAAGCTCGCGCCCGCCAGGTTGGCGCCGGTGAAGCTGGCCACGTTCAGCGTCATGCCGGTGAAGTCCGCATCGTGCAGGTCGACGTTGGCGAGTTCGGCGCGCTTGCCGCGCGCGCCCGCGCTCTCGATCCACGCAGAGTGCTCGCGCAGGATCGACTGGACGTCGAGCGGCAGCGAATCGATGCGCCGCGCCATCTGTGAGTCGCGCACGTCGGCGCCGGACAGGTCGACGTCCTTGAGTGCGACGCCCTTGAAATTGGAGCCGTTGAACTTGCAGAAGCGCAGATTCGCCTGCGCCAGCACTGCGCCGGCGAGGTCGGCGTTCTGGACGTTGGCGCCTTCCAGGTTGGCGCCGGTGAGATCGGCGCCGGCGAGGTTCGAGCGGATCACCGCGGCGCCCTTCATCTCGACGCGCTTCATCGAAGCGCCGGCGAGAGTCGTCTCGACCATGTTGGCGCCGTTGAGCTTGGCGTCGTCCAAGTCCGTTTCGGACAAGTCGGCGAGCATGCGCCGCTCGGTGCCCGACAACGTACCGGGGCGCAGGTCG
This sequence comes from Rhizobium sp. Q54, assembly GCA_945904955.1. Classification (GTDB taxonomy): domain Bacteria; phylum Pseudomonadota; class Alphaproteobacteria; order UBA2966; family CAIVPW01; genus CAIVPW01. The sequence goes on along the minus strand of CAMDPO010000015.1, from coordinate 25,661 downwards.
GCTTCGGAAAGGTTGGCGCCGCGCAGCTTGGCGCCGTGGAGCTGGACGCCGCGCATGTCGGCGCGGAAGAAGTTCGAGCCTTGAGCGTCGCAGCCCGCCATGTTGGCGCAGAACATGTCGGCGAAGCCGAGGTCGGCATCGTGCAGCGTGCTGCGGCTAAGGTTAATGCCGGTGAGAATCGCTCCCGACAGGTTGATGCGTGGAAAACGCAACCCCGACAGATTGACGAAACGGAGCTCGGCACGCTTGCCGCCCGCTCGTCCCGCCACGAAACGCTGGTGCGCGAGCACTGCGTTCGCGAATTCTTGGGGTGTCATAACGATGTCGGCTGCCACGTGTGCGTGGAGGTGCGGCCACAGCCCCTCTGCGGTCGAACCCTCCCGAACTGGAAGCTAGCATCGCCCTCAAGGCCAAGCCATACAGCCAAGTGCAGATGTGATCGGGGGAAAAGGCCCGACGACCGCCTCGGTCATAGGCCCGACGGGCCGCTAGGCGGCGCGGTCCGGCCGAAGGTTGACGGCCCGCATCACTCCGCCGTCGCGGCTCGGCTCGAACGTTAGGTTCGTGCCCGCCGTCAGACCGGAAAGCCCAGCCATATCAAGCGCGGTGAAGTGCACGAAGATGTCCGGGGACCCGTCGCGCGGGACGATGAACCCATACCCGAGATTGGCGTCGAACCACTTTACTGTGCCGGTAGCCATCGATCAACCTTTGGACGAAACGAGCCGTTCGGACAATGGCAAGGGTCGTGCCATGCGCCACGGATTGCGGAAAGCGGCAGCTTACTGCGGCGTTCTGCCACACGCGCGCGGCGCCGGCCGGCCTTAGGTGGTTGCTTTCAGCCGAATGGCTGAGCACAGCCGGCGTTGGGATGCCCTGCGGCCAGACTGTATAAGGCGGGCATGTCGATCCGCCGGGGCGTGCCGTGGCAGTGAGTGAGGCAGCGGCTCGCCCGGCGAGCGCTCAGTCCTTCCGCCTCATCCTGCCGTTGTTCGTAGGCACGCTGTTTCTCAGCGCGTTCCTGCTGTTCTCGGTCCAGCCGATGTTCACCAAGATGGTGCTGCCGCGCCTCGGCGGCTCGCCGGCGGTGTGGAACACCGCCATGGTGTTCTTCCAGGCGACCCTGCTCGGCGGCTACCTCTACGCGCATCTCTCGACGCGCTGGCTCGGCATTCGCGCCCAACAGATGGTCCACGGCGTCCTCCTGCTGGCTGCCGTCGTTTTCCTGCCGATCGGCCTCGATGCCGCCGCCGAGCCGCCCACCGACGGCACGCCGGTGTTCTGGCTGCTCGGAGTACTGGCGGTGTCGGTTGGCCTGCCGTTCCTCGCCGTCTCGGCGACCGCGCCGCTGCTGCAGAAGTGGTTCGCCCACCTCGACCATCCCGCCGCGGCTGACCCGTACTTCCTCTACGGCGGCAGCAACCTCGGTAGCCTGGCGGCACTCATCGCCTATCCCGTGCTGATCGAAGCGACCCTCGGCCTCGCCAACCAGAGCCGCGCGTGGACGGTGGGCTACGCCGGGCTCGTCGTCGCCATCGCCGCGTGCGGCTGGCTCTTGCTGCGCCACTACCGGCCGGCCGCGCAACCAAGCGGCGAGGGCGGGGGCTTGATCGCCGACGTCACGTGGACCCTGCGCTTGCGCTGGCTGCTGCTGGCGCTGGTGCCATCGGCGATGCTGCTCGGCGCCACGCTGCACGTCGGCACCGACATTGCTGCCGCGCCGTTCCTGTGGGTTCTGCCGCTAGCGTTGTACTTGCTCTCGTTCGTTTTCGTGTTCGCGCGGCGTCCGCCGCTTCCGCATTCGTGGATGATCGTCGCCCAGGCCTTGTGGCTGGTGCTGGTCGCGGTCTTGTTCAACGCGCCGCATTTGTACGTGCTGCTCGTCCTGCACCTCGGCGGCGTCTTCTTCACCGCCATGGTGTGTCACGGCGAGCTCGCGCGCCTGCGCCCGACGGCGGCGCGTCTCACCGAATTCTACCTCTGGCTCTCCCTGGGCGGTGTCGTTGGCGGCCTGCTCGCCGGCATCGTCGCGCCGCTCGTGTTCAACAGCGTCTACGAGTATCCGCTGGCGATGCTTGCCGCGGTGCTGTTGCGCCCGTGGCCGAAGGGTGGCTCGCGCATGGTCGCCAAGCTTGGTGCGTGGACCGGTCTATCCGCGTTGGCGGAACGGTCGGTGTGGCTGTCCAGCGAACGGCTCTGGCGCCTGCGGCGCTGGATGCTCGACGGGATTCTGCCGGTCGCCTTGTTCGCCTTGCTCACCGAGGATCGCTGGCTGAACTGGACCCAGGCCCTCGTCGATTGGGCGTTCGCCCGGAATCTTTTCGGTATTGCCGAGCACACCGCCACTGCGTTCCTGTCATGGGAGAACACGCTCGGCCGCGCGCTGCTCCTCGTCACGACGATGCTCGCGCTGTTCTCCTTCTCCGGCCGTCCGTTGCGGTTCACCCTCGGCATCGTCGCCGTGCTGGCGATCTTCTCACCCGACGTGCTCGGCACCCTGCATTACCGTCCGGGCAGCGAGGGCGGCGGGCTTGCCTCGCTGCCACGCCTCGCCTGGTCGGCGCCGCCGTATCGCTTGGAGCGCGTGCGCAGCTTCTTCGGCGTGTATTCGGTGAACTTTTCCAGCGCCAACTCGGCCGACTACCACATCCTCGTCAACGGCACGACCAACCATGGCGCCCAGAACCAGACCTATCCGCAGGTCCCCGTGACGTACTACGCGCGCGAAGGGCCCGTCGGGCAGATCTTCTCCATCTTGCGCACCACCACAGGCAATCGCCCGAGCCGCGTCGCCGCCATCGGGCTCGGCGCCGGCGCGCTGACGTGCTTCGTCGGTGACGGCCAGAGCATGACGTTCTACGAGATCGACCCCGTCGAGGCGAAGCTTGCGCAGGACCAGCGCTACTTCACCTACCTCTCGAACTGCGGCCGTGGTCCGGTCGACATCGTCATCGGCGACGGCCGCCGCAACATCGCCAAGGCGCCGGACGGAATCTACGACGCCATCTTCGTCGATGCGTTCAGTGGCGACGCGATTCCCGTGCATCTCCTCACCAAGGAGGCGATGGAGCTCTATTTCCGCAAGTTGGCGCCGGGCGGCATGGTGCTGTTCCACATCACCAACACCTACATCGACCTATTGCCGGTGGTGGCCAACATCGTCGAGGCGATCGGCCTGCACGCGCGCCACGTTGATTACCACGAGATCATGATGACCCCGTTCGCCCTGCCGTCGGAGTGGGTTGTGGTGGCACGCCCCGGCGAGAACGACCTCGAGCGCTTCGGATGGCAGATGGTGCCGTGGGACCCGCCCAAGCCCGATCCGCGCATCGGCATCTGGACCGACGACTACTCCAACGTCATTCGCAGCTTGCGGTGGGAGCAGTACGGGGTACTGCAGTAGCGGCTAGGAAGGAAACTCGCGCGACGCCTTGGCGATCAGCGCGACCGCAGCGGGGCGCGGAATGTTCGCATCCTTCTCGAGCTTCTTGATCGCTTCCTCGCTCGCGGCCTTCATGTCGCCGTCGTGGTTGGCGAGGGCATCGAACAGGTACTGCTTGGCTTTGTCGGATAGGGCCATGACTACGTCCGGGTTGAGTTGCCTGCCATCTTAGCACCGCGTCGCCGGATGGCCCCAATCCGGCGGCGCCGCTAGCGCCGCGACTTGGTTTTCTTCTTAGGGCCGGCTCGCTTGGATCTTGCCGCGGCTTTGCCGCGCTGGGATTTTGCTTTGCCGCGTGCGGGGGTCGCCTTGCCGCGCGCGGCGGCTTTCTTCTTGGCCTTTGGTGCCGCGCGCTTGGCCGCCGGTTTGCGTGCGCTGCGCCTCGCCCCCGCCGACGCGTTCGCCATGGCGCCGCCGGCCGGCGGCTGCAGCACGCCGAACAACGTTCCCTCCAGGTCGGAGAAGTACGCGTGCTTGCCGACGTTCGGGATGTCGTACGGACCTTGCACCAGCTTGCCGCCCGCCATCTCAATGCTCGCCTGCGCGGTGCTCAGCGACTTCACCTCGATGGTGTTGATCACTGCCTGCGGGAACGAGGCGCTCATCATGCCGCCGTCGATACCGACCGCTGTCTTCGGCCCCGTCGTCACCATCCAATAGGTCTGTCCCGGCATCTCCCAGGCGTTGATCTTCCAGCCCAGGGCCTGCTTGTAGAACTCCACCGACTTGGCGGGATCTTTGGACAGAATCTCGAAATGAATGACGCGCGACATGGGTGGCCTCGGCGTTGCGGTTGCTGCGGCAATACTAGCCTTTGGCCGCCCTCGGGAAAACAACTTCGCTACCGGTCGGGATCGGCCATTGGCGCCGTCGCCTCGTCAGAACGAGGCAGTCGACAAACAGGCGCCTACCACCCAAGTATCGTCGATACCCACCGAGCGAGAGCGCGCGCCGCGCGGCGTGCGCCTATGCTTGGCGGCAGGTAACGAATCGGTCATCGAGCAAGCACATGACGCCTCACGTCACTTTCTCGCGCCTCGAGCAGGTTGAGCTCGTCATAGGGCGCACCATCCAGGCAGTGCTGCTGGGCGAGTTTATCGCCGGGCTGATTACCGCCAATTGGTGGTTGGCGTTCGTCACCGCCCAGGCGTTCGTCGCCAGCGTCCTGCCCGCCGTCCTCGCGCGCAATACGCGCCTAAACGCGCCGGCCGGATTCCAGCTGACCGTCATCCTGTTCATCTTCGCCACGATCTTCCTCGGCGAGGTCTACGAGTACTACGAGCGCTTTTGGTGGTGGGACATGGCGCTGCACACCAGCTCGGGGCTGGTCCTCGGCTGGGTAGCGTTCCTCTTCCTGTTCACTCTGTTCGACCACCAGCGTGTGCGTATGTCGCCGATCCTGCTGTCGTGCTTTGCCGTCGCGTTCGCCATGGCGATGGGCACGCTGTGGGAGATCTTCGAGTTCATCGTCGACACGTTGATGGGCATGGAGATGCAGCGCGGCGGCCTCTCCGACGGCGGCGGCCTCGAGGACACCATGAGCGATCAGATCGTCAACGCGCTCGGCGCGTCGATCGCAGTCGCTATCGCCTATTGGCGCGTGACGCGCCAGCGCGGCCGGCGTTGGGTGAAGGAGCTGGCCTCCGACTTCCTCGACGAGCAGTACCGCGCCTCGATCCTCAAGGACGCCGAGTAGCGGCGCGTCGCGCTCTTCTTTTTCCTCGCAGCCGGCCGGGCCTCCTTCGTCCCGGCTCGCTGGGCCTTGGCGCGCGGCTTGGCCTTCTTCGGCGCGGCCTTGCGCTTGGCGGCGGCCTTCGTCTTGGCGTGCGCCAGTGCGGCGCGTCCCTTCGCCTTCTTCGCGGGGCCGAGCTTCTTGTAGCGCGGCTCGTAGAGCTGGATGCGGATGCCGCCCGGCGCCGTCAGGTACGTCACCAGTTCGTAGCCATGATCGGCGACGTCCGCCGCGAACGTCACGCCGCGCGCTTTGATGTCGGCGACGGTCCCAACGATGTCGTCGCAGTAGAACGACACATCGTGGTCACCGGCGGTACCGCCATGCTCGACGGGATGCACGCCCATGTCGCCCTCGGCGAAATCGAAGATTTACCAGCCGTCGCCGCCGTCGAATCCAGGCAGGCGCAGCTTGTCGCGAAAGAACGCGCGCGTCGCTTCCGCGTCCGATGAGTAGAAGAGTCCGTGGATGCCGCGAATCATGGTGAGCCTCGGTTCGCCGGTTGTCGCAGTCTACTTCAGCTCGCGCAGCGTGCTGCGCGCTACCCACGCCTGCGCCCCTTCGCTTGACGAGGCCATCGTTTTGGCCAGCGCGACCGCCGCCCTGCGCAGCGCCGCCGTGCGCTTGCCCAGCGCGCGCAATGCCATATCGACGCCCTTCTTGACGTAGTCGCGTTCATCCCGCGCCCCTGCCTCGATCAACGGCAGGCAGGCGAGGAACTCCTGATCAGGCGCGCGCTTGTCGTGAACGGTCAGACCCCACAGCAACGCGAACGCGCCGCGCTTCTTGAATTTCGGTTTGGCCTTGGCCCAGGCGTGGACCTTCTTCCATCGGTCCGGCGCGCGATCGAACAGCGCGAAGCACACCGTGTCGGCGATCGCCCAGCTGTCGAAGTCGTTCGACCAGCGATCCATCTGCTTGCCGGTGACCTGCTCCGCTTCATCGACGAACGCTGCCAGCATGCGCGCCTCGTAGATGCCGGACTTCCACAAGCCGTCGGCCAACTCGTGATCCTTGCCGATCGTCTTGGCGTACTTCTTCAGGTCGCCGACGCTCACACCGACGGCGGTGTCGGACGGGATGCCATAGCGCGCCATCCCGTCGATGACCTTCTGGGAACCGGAGCGCTTGAGCCACGCGAGGGCCGTCGCAGTGTCGACGCGATCCTTCATGGCGCCAGAGTAGCGCGAAGCAGAAACGAGAAAGGCCCTGACCGATTTCGGTCAGGGCCCACCTCTTAGGTGCCGGCTGCGCAGGCGAAATGGCTCCTGGGGAGGGATTCGAACCCCCGACCAGCCGGTTAACAGCCGGCTGCTCTACCACTGAGCTACCCAGGAATAGAAACCGGCGTTGCCTACCGCCGATCGCGGCCCGCGCTTAGGGCGCGCGCGTTATAGCAAACCCCTCACGACGCGCGCCACTGGCAGTTCTTGCCGCACCGCCAGGGAATTCAAAGGCGTCGGTGCCGCAAAGAGGAGAATTGGAGGCCGGGACCGGAATTGAACCGGTGTACTCGGTTTTGCAGACCGATGCGTAGCCACTCCGCCACCCGGCCCCCGTGCGCAGCTCACCCTCCGGGTGTATAGGCTCGCCCGGCGCCGGGTCAAGGCGAGGCTCGGGCCAGGGTTCACGACTAGGGCGGAGGAACCGCCGCGTCGAGGCGCACCTTCACCAGCCCCTGGCGCACGAAGCCGAGGAGCTGCGCCGCGCCGTAGGAGACGTCGATGATGCGCCCGTCGATGAACGGTCCGCGATCGTTGACCCGCAGCACCACCGACCGCTCGTTCTCCAGGTTGGTGACGCGCACATAGGTCGGCAGCGGCAGCGTGCGGTGCGCGGCGGTCAGCAGGTTCATGTCGTAGAGCTCGCCGTTCGCCGTGATTCGCCCGTGATAGGGCTCGCCGTACCACGAGGCGATGCCCACCTGGGCGAACGGTCCCCCTGCGGCGCGCCCCGTGGCGTCAGGCCCCAAGTCGCGGCGCCCTCGCGCAGCCGCATCGAGCGCCGCCCAGGTCTGGTGCCATACGCCCAAGGCCAAGAGGCCGCCCGCGACCATGCTGATGAGCAGGTCCAAGCGCGATTGCACGCGCTTCTTCTTCGCCGGCGCTGCTTTGGGTCGGATCGACGGCACGTCGCCAAGCTCGGCGTGGCTCGTGGCGGCTTTGTGGCGTCGAGGAGGTAGGCAAGATCCGCCGAGTTCTGCGGCCAAGGACGCGCCGAATCGATTGCGCACCGGCCGCCGCGCTGCCATAAGCGAGTAGGGGACCAATGACGACCGTCGCGACCATGTTCGATCCCGCTGCTGCGCGCCGCCAGATGGTGGACGGACAGCTCAAGCCTCATCGCATTCTCGATCCTGCCATCCTGTCGGCGATGGGCGAGTTGCCGCGCGAAGCGTTCGTGCCCGAGCGCCTTGCCGCCGTCGCCTACATCGACGAAGACATCGAGATCGCGCCCGGCCGCTACCTGATGGAACCGATGTTGTTCGGACGCCTGCTCCAGGAGCTGGCGATCGAGCCTCATCATCGTGTCCTCGATGTCGGCTGCGGCACCGGCTATTCGGCCGCCGTGCTGGCGCGTCTCGCCGCGCGCGTGGTTGCGCTCGAGATGGACGGCGACCTCGCGACGCGCACCAGCCGTCTGCTGGCGCGCCTTGACCTGAACAACGTTTTCACCACGGTCGGCGCTCTCTTTGCCGGCGAGCCCGCGAACGCTCCCTACGATCGCATCCTGCTCGAAGGCGCCACCGACGAGGTGCCCGAGGCGCTTAAGCAGCAGCTTGCCGACCGCGGCCGCCTGGCCGCCGTGGTGCGCCGCAATGGCGTGGGTAAAGCCACCATCGTCGAGCGCCACGGCAATGCTTTTGGCGTCCGCGAGGTGTTCGACGCGGCCACCCCGATGCTGCCCGGGATGACAAAACCCAAGGGCTTCGTTTTTTGAACGAATCACTCATTGATTCCGCGACAAATTTGCGGTCTATTTTGTGATCGGGCGAGTCAGGGCCACAATCGCTTGTGGTGGCAAATTGACCTTATCTAGCGTACGGTCGGTCCGCATTTACCGGGGTTCATCTGTGTCGTCCGGCCGCGCCAGGGCCGGATCGTGAAGGTCTAACCGGTGGCCGAAGAAGCCGAAGCCCAGCACGAACCAACCATGGAGGAGATTCTCTCCTCCATTCGCCGCATCATTTCCGAGGATGGCGAGCCGGCAGCCGATGGCGCCGCGCCGGCTGAGGCCCCTCCGGCCGTCGCCGCACCTCCGCCACCACCGCTGCCGGCCGCGAAGCCGAAGCCGAAGCCCGCTCTCGTCCAGCCCGAGCCCGCTCCGCCGCCACCTATGGCGGCCCCGCCACCACCGCCTCCGCCTCCGCCAAAGGTGGCGCCGATGCCGGAGAGGCCGGTCATGCCCGCGCCGGCGATGCGCGAGGAGCCGGCCGTGCTCGACCTGACCGAGGTCGTCCAGGATGACGGCACGGTCGTGAGCCTCAACCGCCAGCCGGCCCGCCGCCCGATGCCGGAGCCGGACCCTGAGCCAATGCCGTTGACCATGCCCATGCTGGACCCTGCGCCGATGCCGCAGATGGCGCCGCAGCAAATGGCGATGCCGGAGCCGCAAACGCGCAGCGACTGGCCGCCCATGGGAATGGGCATGTCCGAGGGCCTCGTTTCGCGCGACACCGAAGCGGCCGCGACCCAGTCCTTCGCCGGATTGGCCGGCACCGTATCTGCGGTCACCGGCATGCCGCTCGGCCACCCCCAGCGCACGATCGAAGAGCTGGTGCGCGAGTTGCTGCGCCCGATGCTCAAGCAGTGGCTCGATCGCAATTTGCAGGCGATCGTGGCGCGCGCTGTCGAACGCGAGATTTCGCGGCTGTCGGGGCGCGCCGACAAGAACTGACCCGTCCGGTTTGAGGTGGTGATGCCTTCGACCACGCCGTGGCTGCGAGTGGCCATGCTCGCCGTCGCGCTCGCCGTCGGCCTGACTGCCTGCCGCACGCCGCCAGCCCGCCAGGCCGCAACTTCCACAGGCATCCCCCTCGGCATCGTGCACGCGGTGCGCATGGCGGCAACCAACAGCTTCGAGCCCCAGGAAATACGCATCCGCGTCGGCGACGCCGTCGAGTGGCGCAACCTGTCGCCGACCGGCAGACCGTGACGGCCCTGCGCTCGGCCTCGCCGATGCTGGTGACGTTGCCGACCGGCGCGAACGAGTTCGATTCCGGGCGCATCGGCCCCGGCGGCACATACACGTATCAATTCACGATCGCGGGCCGGTACCAGTACCGCTCGATCGCCAACGCTGGCATCGACATGGTCGGAACGATCCTCGCCGTCGAACGATAGGACGCCCCGTGTTCGAGGCGCCCGCACTCTTCGAGGCGTGTACCACCGGCGACGCCGAAGCCGTGCGTCGCATCGTCGCCGCCGAGCCCGCCCGCATCCATGACGTCGGCCCCGGCATCGGTTCGACGCCGCTGATCTTTGCCGCCCACCGCGGCTTCCTCGACATCGTCGCGATCCTGCTCGACGCCGGCGCCAACGTCGAAGCCCGCGAACGCGCCAGCAACACGACCGCGGTGCACTGGGCGGCCGAAGGCGGCCACGTCCCGGTCCTGGAGCGTCTGCTCGGTGCGGGAGCGCGTCTCGACGTCGGGGACGGCTGGTTCAACCTCGGCCCGTTGGGTTGGGCGACGTTCGTGCGCTGGGCCGAGCGCCGCTGGGTCGATCGCCCGGGCGCGACGCGCCTGTTGCGCGAGCGCGGCGCCGCGCTCGATTCCTTCTCGGCACTCGCCCTGGGCGAGCTCGCGCACGTCCGCAACGACGCCCGCCTCGGATTTGTCGAGCGCGGCCGCACGCCGCTGCATGCCGCCGCACGCGGGTTCCCCGACGCCGTTGAGGCGCTCCTGCGCTCTGGCGGCGACCCGGCGTAGCCCGACGACTGGGGCATGAGCGCCGCTGCCGAGGCCTATGTCCAAGAGGGGCCCAACGTGCCGGCGTCGGCCGGCGATCCGTCGTACGCCCTGGTGACCGGTCAGCCGGTGGCGCGCGCGCTGCCCGGCCTCCTGGCGACCGCTGCCGAGCGCGGCTTGGCGCGCGGCGCCCGCGATCTTCTCAATCTTGGCGTCGATCCCGACGAACCGGTGCACACCCTGCACGGCGAGCTGCCGGCGTTCGCCACTGCGCTGCATGTGGCCGCAGAAGAAGGAAAAATTGGCGTCGTCAACCTGCTGCTGGCAGCCGGCGCACACCTCGATGCCCGCGCCGACGGCACCGGCCAGACGCCGCTGCATCGCGCCGTCGCCGCCAAGCAGGTCGAGATGGTGCAGCGCCTCTTGGACGCAGGCGCCGACGTGACCATCCGCGACGAACAATTCGGCGCGACCCCCGCGGCTTGGGCCAAGCACTTGGGCGTCGACGAGATCACCGGTCTTTTCGCCTCCCGGCCTTAGGGACCGTTGCCGCCAAGGCGGGTCCTGCACTAGCTTTGGCCCGTCCCGCCGAAGGCGCGCAAATCAAAGAACAAGTCGCACCCCACCTGGTTGGGGCAACCTCATCGAGTATTGGCGTTATGGCATTGGACACAAAGTTTGTGCCCGGGGAGATCGAGACCCGGCAGTACGACCGCTGGGAGAAGTCCGGCGCCTTCGCCGCGGGCGGACCGCGTGGCAACGCCAAGCCGTACACCATCGTCATCCCGCCGCCGAACGTCACCGGCAGCCTGCACATCGGCCATGCGCTCAACGACTCGCTGCAGGACATCCTGATCCGCTTCGAGCGCATGCGCGGCCGCGACACGCTGTGGCAGCCCGGCACCGATCACGCCGGCATCGCCACCCAGATGGTCGTCGAGCGCCAGCTCGAGGCCCAGGGTATCCGCCGCAAGGAATTGGGGCGCGAGGCGTTCATCGATCGCGTCTGGAAATGGAAAGCGGAGTCCGGCGGCACCATCATCCGCCAGCTGCGCCGCCTCGGCGCTTCGGCCGATTGGGGCCGCGAGCGCTTCACCATGGACGACGGCCTGTCCGAGGCCGTGAAGCATGTGTTCGTCACTCTGCACAAGCAGGGCCTCATCTATCGCGACAAGCGCCTGGTGAACTGGGACCCGCGCTTGCACACCGCGATCTCCGACCTCGAGGTCGAGCCGCGCGAGACCAAGGGCCACCTCTGGCACATCAAATATCCGATCCAGGGCTTGCCCGGCCGCCACATCGTCGTGGCGACGACGCGTCCCGAGACAATGCTCGGTGACACCGCGGTCGCGGTGAACCCCGAGGACGAGCGCTACAAGGATCTGATCGGAAAATTCGTGGTGCTGCCGCTCACCGGCCGCCGCATCCCGATCATCGGTGACGAGCACGCCGACCCTGAAGCCGGCACCGGCGCCGTAAAGATCACGCCGGCGCACGACTTCAACGACTTCGACGTCGGCAAGCGCCATGGCCTTGAGATGATCAACATCTTCGATGCCGACGCCAAGTTGAACGAGAACACGCCCGAGCCGTACCGCGGCATGGATCGCTTCGACGCGCGCAAGCAGATCGTCGCGGACCTGGAGGCCCAGGGCTTGCTCGACAGGATCGTCGACCACGTGCTCGCCGTGCCTTACGGCGACCGCTCCGGCGTCGTCATCGAGCCGTGGCTCACCGACCAGTGGTACGTCGACGCCAAGAAGCTTTCCATCGCCGCCGTCGAAGCGGTGGAGAAGGGCGACACCCAGTTCGTCCCCAAGCAGTGGGAGAAGACCTTCTTCGAGTGGATGCGCAACATCCAGCCGTGGTGCATCTCGCGCCAGATCTGGTGGGGGCATCAGATCCCGGCGTGGTTTGGGCCCGATGGCCAGGTGTTCGTCGAGATGACCGAGGCCGAGGCCAAGGCGCAAGCCAAGGCCGCCTACGGCAAGGAGACTTCGCTCACCCGCGAGACCGACGTGCTCGACACGTGGTTCTCGTCCGCGCTGTGGCCGTTCTCGACTCTGGGTTGGCCCGCCGACACCGCAGAGCTCAAGCGCTACTACCCGACCGACACGCTCGTCACCAGCTTCGACATCATCTTCTTCTGGGTGGCGCGCATGATGATGATGGGGCTGCACTTTCTCGGGAAGGTGCCGTTCCGCCATGTCTACATCCATCCGCTGGTCCGCGACGAGAAGGGCCAGAAGATGTCGAAGTCCAAGGGCAACGTCATCGACCCTCTGGAGTTCATCGACAAGTACGGCGCCGACGCGCTGCGCTTCACCCTCGCGGCGATGGCGGCGCAGGGCCGCGAGATCAAGCTCAGCGCCCAGCGCGTCGAGGGCTATCGCAACTTCGCCACCAAGGTTTGGAACGCCGCCAAGTTCTGCGACATGAACGGCTGCCGCATCCCCGAGCGCTTCGACCCCGCGTCGGTGCGCCTGGTCGCCAACAAGTGGATCGTCGGCGAGCTTGCGCGCGCCGCGGGCCAAGTGACCGCCGGCCTTGAGGGTTTCAAGTTCGACCAGGCCGCCAGCGCCGCCTACCAGTTCACCTGGGGCACGTTCTGCGACTGGTACATCGAGTTCAGCAAGCCCACCCTGATGGGCAATGACGCCGCGGCGAAAGCCGAGACGCAGGCGACTGCAGGCTGGGTGCTCGGCCAGATCCTGCACCTCCTGCACCCCATCATGCCGTTCCTCACCGAGGAAATTTGGGAGCGCATGGGCGGGCAGGGCCTGCTGATCGTCGGTCGCTGGCCCGAGCTCGCCGCGCTCACCGGCGAAAGCGCTGCCGGCGCCGACATGGATTGGGTCGTGCGCCTCATCAGCAGCATCCGCGGCGTGCGCTCCGAGATGAACGTGCCGGCCGCCGCCAAGATCCCGATGGTGCTGCGTGGCGCCAACGCGACTTCGTCCAATCGCCTCGACGCGCACCGCGAAGAGATCGAACGCCTCGCCCGCGTCACGCCGATCACCAAGGAATCGACCAGCACGCCCGTGCCGACCGGTTCCGCCCAGATCGTCCACGACGAAGCAGTGATCGTGCTGCCCCTCGCCGGCGTCATCGACATCGAGGCTGAACGCAAACGCCTGCAGAAGGAGCTCGACCGCCTCGCCGGCGAGATCAATGGCATCGACCGCAAGCTCGCCAACGCGGACTTCGTCGCCCGCGCCCCGGAGCACGTCGTCGCCGAGCAAAACGAACGCAAGCAGGCTGCCATCGCCGCAACGATGAAGCTCAACGAGGCACTGCAGCGCATCGGTCGTTAAGTGTCGGCCGCGCTTCGCGCGACGTTTGTTTGACTCTCAACCAACCCTCCCCCTCTGCAGGGGGAGGGCTCTAGACTCCTCTCCCCGCAAGGGGAGAGGTAGGGTGAGGGGCAACAACTCGCGCGCGTCAGCGCGCCTTCTCCGCGACGACCAGCCCGACCCCGTAATAGACCTTCATCGGCATGTCGTCGGTGCTATGCACCGGTGTCAGCCCGTACGTCGGCAAATCGCCGATCGGCGCGCTGAACAGTCCCCACCCCTGGGTCTTCGCCCGCCGCAGTGGCGTCTGATTCCAATCCCGGAACGGCTCGATCATCGCCGTGTGGCCACGGCAAACGCGCGCGATCTCGGCCAACGCCTGCGGCCGGATCGCCTCCATCTGCTCCAGTGCCTGCACCGTGTAGACGAGATCGAACGCGCCGGATGCGAACGGCAGCTGCGCCGCGCTACCGCGCACGAACCCAACGCGCGCGTGTGCGTTTGTATCGGTGAGCGGGAAGGGCGCATAGCGCTGCAGCACCTCCGGTAGGGGCGCCGCACGCGTCACCGCCGCGATGCGGGCGCCCTGTGCGGTCAGCTCTACGCCCGTGAACTGAACGTCCGGGAATCGCTGCGCCAGCAGCATCGCGTTCTGCCCGAGGCCGGAGCCGACCTCTAGGACGGCGCGGGGCCGCAGCGCCTCGATCAACGCCGCGATGTAGAGCAGGTGAATGCGCTTCGCCCCGAACTGGCTCGCATAGAACTGCCGCTCCCCCCATACCACGAGCTGCTTCTCGCGCTTGGCGAGGTCGAACTTGCGGAAGTCGGCCTGGGCGCCCCACGCCTCCTCATAGGTTTCGCGGACGGTGGCCGATTGGCCCCGCCGTTCCAGCCACGGCAGCCAGCGGGTCGCAAAGGCCTTCCAGCGCAGGGCGAGGTGCAGCCGCCGCACGGTGGCGGCCCATTCGCGGTCGCCGGCCGGCACCTCACGATGAACCGCAGGGGCGAAGGCCGCAGCGAGCTCTTCTCTGCTAACGACGAGGGAAAGCGGCATGGGCGGGCGGGTCCGACACTACACGCAGTGTGGCGCACGCCGCATTAGATGATTGACCGGGCGCCCGGACTTCTGCGAGAAGCGTGGCCCATGGCAGACAAACTGCGCATTTTCGTCATCCCGATGTTCGCTTACGGCGCCGACCAGCTTTGGTACGGCTGGCTGAAGCAACGCCTCGAGGCCCGCAAGAAGTTCCCGATGGAGTCCTACACCGTCGTCGAGCTCGCGCCCGAGAAGGAAAAGCCGATCATCAGCGACTGCGTCACCAAGCTGAAGGCTGCCATCGGCAGCAAGAAGGAAGACCTGGCGCGCACCGCCATCATCGGCCACTCCATCGGTGCCCAGGTTGCCCTGCGCGCGCTGTCCGAGATGCCGGCCGGCTCGTCCATCAATGGTCTGTTGTGCGTCGCCGGCTGGTTGAAGCTCGACCTGCCGACCAAGGCCGTGAAGCCGTGGATCGATCTGCCGTTCGACGAGGCGCGCGCCAAGGCCAATGCCAAGCGCATCCTCAACATCGTCTCCGGCTCCGACGCGAACCAGATCAACGCGCTCGCGGTGCAAGAGGACTGGGACAAGCGCCTGGGCGCCGAGGTGAAGATCGTCCGCGAGCCCGGCCACTTCAGCAATCCTGAGGAAGAGGACGTGCTGAACGCCACCCTCGAGTTCTTCGGCAAATAGCAGCGCCGGGCGCGGCCGCCTTCCATGCGCCGCCGCGGTGTCTTCGTCGTCCTGCTGCTCGCTGCGCTCGCCGGATACTTCTTCTGGCGCGGCGCCCAAGGCCCGGGTCACAGCCTCGACTCGCAAGAGTTGCTGACGCTGCTCACCGACACCGCGAACTAGGTCAACGCGCGCGGGCCCACCATGGTGGATGCCGAGACACGCCTGCGCGGCGCCGAGGCGGGACCCGACGCGCGCCTCACGTATCGCTATGAGTTGGTGGCCTTCAACCGCGCCGACATGGACCAGCGCCGCTTCGTCGCCTTGAAGAAGCCGGAGCTCGTAGCAGCAGCCTGCCAACGCGCCGAGGTGCGCTACCTGCTTACCCAGGGCGCCACGCTCGTCTACCTCTACGACGACAAGATGGGCGAACGCATCGCCGACATCGGACTTGCGAAGGGCGACTGTCCGTAACTAGGAGCGGGGCATGTCGCATGCCCTCGCCGCCTTCGCCACCATCTTCGTGTCCGTTTTCCTCGCCGAGCTTGGCGACAAGACTCAGCTCGCCACCGTGCTCTTCGCCGCCGACGGCCAGCCGCGCGCCTGGCTGGTGTTCGCCGCCGCGGCCGCCGCTTTGGTGCTCTCTACCGGCGTCGCGGTGGTCGCCGGTGTTGCTGCCGAGCGCTACCTGGCGATGGTGCCCCTCAAGCTCATCGCCGGCATCGGCTTCGTTGCCATCGGCGCCTGGACGATCTGGTCCTATTTCGGGGAGCGCTAGTCCAGCGCCAGCGGACTGAACTTGGTCTTGCGGTCGAAGGTATCGACGCCCTCGGCGCGCTTCAGCCAGCCGACCACCGCGTAGGTGATCGGCGTCGCGGCCGCTTCATAGGCGCTCTTCACCAGCCACTGGGTGACGATCGCGGTGACCAACGCGCCGGTCGGCAGGATGCCGGCGAACGCCAGCGTTATGAACACAGCCGAGTCGAGTCCCTGGCCGACCAGCGTCGAGCCGATCGTGCGCAACCACAGGTGCCGCCCCTCGGTCGCGACTTTCAGCTTGGCCAGCACGAAGGCGTTAGCGAACTCGCCCACCAGGTAGGCGAGGAACGACGCCAGCAGGATGCGCGGCGCCGCGCCAAGCACCGTGTTCCACGCGTCTTGGTTCTCCCAGAACACCGCCGCCGGCAGCATGCCCGCGACCCAGATGGCCGCGACCACCAAGAGGTTGCACAGGAAGCCGATCCAGATGACGCGGCGCGCCGCGGCGTACCCGTACACCTCGGTCAGCACGTCGCCGAGGATGTAGGCGACCGGGAACAGGATGATGGCGGCCGGCAGGACCAGCGAGCCGAGCGCCACCACCTTCACCGCGATGATGTTGGAGGCGATCAGCGTCGCCACGAACAGGGCGACGATGGCGACGAAGCGGCTGGAATACGTATGCGTCATGGTTGGAGTTGGCCTCGGGGGTGGGGTAGGGTCCCGCCCCATGAAGCACGCGAGCAAGCGCGGGGCGGCCAAGGAAGTGCTGCAATTGGGCCGCCCGGTCAAGGCACCTACGTCGCCGGCCGCTGCCGCCCTCGACCGCATCCCCAACCCGCATCCCAAGGCCCGCTATGCGGTGCGCTTCACCGCGCCCGAATTTACGAGCCTCTGTCCGATCACCGGCCAGCCCGATTTCGCCCACCTGGTCATTGACTACGTGCCGGGTCCCTATCTGGTCGAGAGCAAGTCGCTGAAGCTCTACCTCAACGCCTTCCGCAACGAGGGCGTCTTCCACGAGGACTGCACGGTCGGCATCGCCCAGCGGCTGATCGGCGAGCTCAAGCCCGTCTGGCTGCGCATCGCCGGCTACTGGTACCCGCGCGGCGGCATGCCGATCGACGTCTTCTTCCAGTCCGGCCCGCCGCCCAAGGACGTCTGGGTGCCGGATACCGGCGTCGCGCCGTATCGGGGCAGGGGCTAGCAATCGCGCGCGGAGGCATACAAAGCGCCCCCGCGTTCTGCCATAATCCGGCCGCTTCTCGCCTCGCCGAGGACCATGGACACCGTCACCGAGTTCCTCGACAAGATTCTGTTCTGGCATTGGGGGATCGTCGCCGTCGCGCTCGGCGCGCTGGAGATGCTGTTCGCCGGCGGCATCCTGATGGGCGCCGCCATCGCGGCGCTTCTGGTGGGCGCCGCCGCGTTGGCCGACCAGCAGTTCCCCGGCGCGCTGCCGCCTGAATTCAAGTTCGGCATCGTCGCGCAGGCCGCGACCTTCCTGGTGCTGACGTTCGTGTTCGCCGTCGCCATGCGCCTCGGCCGCCATCGCGCCGCGGCGATGATCGCCAAGGCCTCCGAGAAGCCCGCCGCTCCCGCTCAGCCCGCCGAGCCCGCCGAGCCCGCGGCGCCTGCGGCCCCGATGGCCGTGACGCCGCTCGTGCCAACGCCGCCCACGGCCGCGCCGCGTTCGCCGCAGCCACCGGCACAGCCTCTCGTCAGTCCGCCCCCGCCGCTCCCGGGCGCACCTGCGGCATCGTTGCGTCCCGCGACCGCGCGCCCCATTGCCCGCCCCGCGGGCAATCAGCCGATGCGCGTCACCGGCCCGACCGCGGTCTCCCAGCAGCCGACGCCACCGCCGTCCGCTCCGCGTCCGGTGCGCCCGCCACCGCGTCCACCGGCACCCGTGGCACAACCGGCCGCGCCGCCTCCTGCGCCTCCGCCGAAACCGGTCGCCCCCGCAGCGAAGCCGCGCACGCCGCCCACACCACCGGCCGCCGCTGCCGCGCCCCCGCCGCCGGCCAAGCCCGGCGTCAATCCGAAGGACTTCGTCGGCAAGGAGTACACGCTGTGGAAGCCGGTTGCCGGCGGCAAGGGCACGCTGCGCATCGCCGGCAACGATTGGGTCCTCAACGGACCGGACGTCGCCGCCGGCTCGCGCGTACGCGTCGTCGGCGTCGAAGGGCAGACTCTCCGCGTCGAAGCCGCGAGTTAGCCGTGATGATGCGCCGCGCCCTCTCGGATTGGCGTCGCCAACGCCGCGGTGTTCCCGCCCAACCTCATAAGTGAACGATGACTCCGACCGCCGACCAACTTGTGGCGCGCTGCCTCACCGACGCGCATTTTCCGCAGCTGCCGAACTTCTATCAGGGCAAGGTGCGCGACTCGTACGACCTGCCCGATGGCCGCCGCATCATGATCGCCACCGATCGCCAGTCGGCGTTCGACGTCGTGCTCGCCGCGGTGCCCTACAAGGGCCAGGTCCTCAACCAGACCGCCAAGTTCTGGTTCGAGCAGACCAAGGACATCGTCCCCAACCACATCGTCAGCGAGCCCGATCCCAACGTCGCGGTGGTACGGCGCCTCAACATGCTGCCCGTCGAGATGGTGGTGCGCGACTATCTCACCGGCTCGACCGACACCAGCATCTGGCCGATGTACCAGCGCGGCGCGCGCACCATGTACGGCATCACTCTGCCCGACGGCCTGGCGAAGAACCACAAGCTGCCGAATACGATTCTCACGCCGACCACCAAGGCCGAGAAAGGCGAGCACGACGCGCCGATCACGCCCACCGAGATCGTTGCCAAGGGTCTGCTGACTCAGTCCCAGTGGGACCAGCTCGCTGCCATCAGTCTCAAGGTGTTCGCCCGCGGCCGCGAGATCGCCGCCAAGAACGGCCTCATCCTCGTCGACACCAAGTACGAGTTCGGCCTCGACGACCAGGGTCGCATCACTCTGGCCGACGAGATCCACACGCCCGACTCGAGTCGCTACTGGGTGATCAAGAGCTACGCCGAGCGCCTGCAGGCGGGCAAAGAGCCCGAAAGCCTCGACAAGGAATTCCTGCGCCTATGGATCCGCGAACGCGTCGATCCATACAAGGAGCCGATCCCGAAGATCCCCGCCGAGACGCTCGTCACCTTCAGCGACAAGTACATCCGCCTCTTTGAGACGATCACCGGCCGCAAGTTCGAACGTCCACCCCTCGACAAGCCGGTGCGCGAGCGCGTCGAGAACGCGCTGCGCAAGTCGTTCCCGGAATACTGGAGGTAGCCATGGCCGCCGCGATGAAGCGCGTCATCAAGAAGCC
Source organism: Rhizobium sp. Q54 (assembly GCA_945904955.1). Taxonomy (GTDB): domain Bacteria; phylum Pseudomonadota; class Alphaproteobacteria; order UBA2966; family CAIVPW01; genus CAIVPW01. Next base: position 6,499 of record CAMDPO010000015.1, on the reverse strand, counting down.
CGCGGCGAAAAAGAAGAAGCCCGCCGCAAAGGCCGTCGACCTGCGCAAGGAGCGCAAGGCGCTCTACACCGCGCGCGCCGGCAAGCCGACCATCGTCGACGCCGGCACGACCCAGATCATCGCGGTGGACGGCGAGGGCCATCCAAGCCAAAGCACGCCGTCCTTCGAGGACGCCATCCGCGCCGTCTACTACATCGCCTTCGGCATGAAGTTCGGCCGCAAGAAGGCGGGGCAGGGACCCGACTTCGCCGTGCCCAACGTCGAGGCCATGTGGTGGGTGAAGGGCAACCAGCCGATGACCGCCGCCACCAGCTTCGCCGACTGGCGCTGGACCGCCTTCATCGCCGTGCCGGACTTCCTCCAGAAGTCCGATCTCGCCGCCGCGCGCAAAGCCGCCAGCAAGGAAGCGCCGCCGCTCGCCAAGAAGGTCGCCCTGCGCCGCCTCAAGGAAGGCAAGAGCGTGCAACTCCTCCACGTCGGCCCATACGACCAGGAAGGCCCGACGGTCGAGAAGATCCACGCCTTCGCCGCCGCCAACGGCCTCAAAGTGCGCGGCCGCCATCACGAGATCTACCTCAGCGACCCCGCCAAGACCGCCCCCGAGAAGCTGAAGACCATCCTGCGCTTCGGCGTGAAGTAGGTCTCGCCGACGCCGCCTTGTCCCTGGCGGCAAAACCCCGCTAGAACGGTCGTATGACCAGGACCTTCGACAAGACCAAGCTGCCGTCGCGCCACGTGTCCGTGGGCCCGGAGCGGGCACCGCATCGCTCGTACTACTACGCCATGGGCCTCGGGCCCGCTGACATTGCCAAGCCGTTCGTCGGCGTGGCGACCGCGTGGAACGAGGCGGCTCCTTGCAACATCACCCTGCATCGCCAGGCGCAGGCGGTGAAGCGCGGCGTCAATGCCGCCGGCGGCATGCCGCGCGAGTTCACCACCATCACCGTCACCGACGGCATCGCCATGGGCCATGCCGGCATGAAGTCGTCCCTGGTCAGCCGCGATCTCATCGCCGACTCGGTCGAGCTCACCATGCGCGGCCACTGCTATGACGCGCTCGTCGGCCTGGCCGGCTGCGACAAGTCGCTGCCCGGCCTGATGATGGCAATGATCCGGTTGAACGTGCCGTCCGTGTTCATCTACGGCGGCTCGATCATGCCGGGACGTTTTCAAGGCAAGGATGTGACGGTCGTCGACGTGTTCGAGGCGGTCGGCAAGTACTCTGCCGGCACCATGGACCTCAAGACGCTGATCGATCTCGAATCGGTCGCGTGCCCTTCGGCCGGCTCGTGCGGCGGTCAGTTCACCGCCAACACCATGGCGTGCGTGTCCGAAGCGATCGGCTTGGCGCTGCCCGGCTCGGCCGGCGCCCCGGCGCCGTACGAATCCCGCGATCAGTTCTGCGAGCTGTCCGGCAAGGTCGTCATGGATCTCATCGCCAGCCAGTTGCGTCCGCGCGACATCGTCACCCGCAAGGCGCTCGAGAACGCCGCCGTCGTGGTCGCCGCCTCGGGCGGCTCGACCAACGCCGCGCTGCACCTGCCCGCCATGGCCCACGAAGCCGGCATCGATTTCGATCTCCACGAGGTGGCGAAGATCTTCAAGCGTACGCCCTACATCGCCTCGATGAAGCCCGGCGGCAAGTACGTCGCCAAGGACATGTACGACGTCGGCGGCGTACCGGTGCTCATGAAGGCGCTCTTGGACGGCGGCTTCCTGCACGGCGACTGCATCACCGTCACCGGCAAGACCATCGCCGAGAACTTGAAGGACGTGGTCGTGCCCGAGGGACAGGACGTCATCGTGCCGACCTCGCGCGCCATCACCAAGACCGGCGGCGTCGTCGGCCTGCGCGGCAATTTGGCCCCGCAGGGAGCGATCGTGAAGGTCGCGGGCCTCAAGCACACCAAGTTCGAAGGCGTCGCCCGCGTGTTCGACTCCGAGGAGGAGTGCTTCGCCGCCGTGCAGGCGCGCAAGTACAAGGCCGGCGACGTGCTCATCATCCGCTACGAGGGCCCGCGCGGCGGCCCCGGCATGCGCGAGATGCTGTCCACCACCGCCGCCATCTACGGCCAGGGCATGGGCGAGCAGGTCGCGCTGATCACCGACGGGCGCTTCTCCGGCGGCACGCGCGGCATCTGCATCGGCCACGTCGGCCCCGAGGCCGCCGTCGGCGGTCCGATCGCGCTGCTCAACGACGGCGACCGCATCAAGATCGATGCCGACGAGGGCATCCTGACTGTCGATGTATCCGACGTGGAGCTCGCCAAGCGCCGGGCCGTCTGGAAGCCGCGCCTAACCGATTTCCGTTCGGGCGCCCTGTGGCGCTATGTTCAGACCGTGGGAGACGCCGAGAAGGGTGCCGTGACGCATCCGGGGGCTCGCGCCGAAAGCCACGTGTACGGGGACATCTAATACGGCGCCCTCCTGCTGAGCCTGTCGAGGCATGCGGTCTTTGGTAACGAGTAGTCCTGTATCGTTCGTTGCGTTGGACCCGGGGGCGGGGCTTCGGTGACCTTTTCGTTGCGTACGACTGACGCGCGCGCCCCCGCTGGCGCTGCCGCGAGGTCGCGGTTCGCCGCGCTCATGGCCAAGGTCCTTGGGCGCGTGCGCAAGCTTCTCGACCCGAACCGCGGCGTGCAGGTGCGCGCCCGGCTCACCTACGCCATTGGCAAGGCGACCATCGCCATGGGTGACGACGCGTCCGCGTTCCGCGGCCTGCGCGCGCGCCCCCTGACGGCGCCCGGCCTGTGCATCGAGGTCACCAACCACGGCAAGGCAACTATCGTCGTCACCGAAGTCGGCCTGACGCGCGGTGCCGAAGGCCCGCAGATCGCTCTGCGCGATCCGCATCTGCACGATTCCGGCCCATGGCCGCGCCGCCTGGCGCCGGGCGATTCGGTCGTCGCCCACTTCGGCTCCGGCCTCGCCGGCCACAACGTGCTGCCCGAGGTGCGCCGATCCTACGCATTGTCGATGGACGGCAAGACCTACCTCGGCGCCGCCCGCGCCTTGCGCCACTACCTCAAGCGCAACGCGGAGGCCAAGGACGCCGAGCTGCGCAGCGCCGCATCCGGCGCCGAATAGCGTTCAGCGCGGCCGCATGAACGAGACGGACAGCAGGTCCTGCGTTCCGACCTCGCCGCCCATCACCAGGGCATGCCGGAAGGTGATCGTCGTACTCGGGAAGTTCCAGGCCAGCGCGCGCACGATCTGGCGTTGTGCGCCTTCAGTGCGATCCTCGTTCGCTTGGATGGCCGTCGGCTCGCCATAGGTCGCGCGGAGCGCCGCTTCGATCGCGGCCGCTTCGGCGTCGCGCACGCGATCGACGAAGTCGGTGCCGAACCGCACCTCGGTCAGCCCGCGCCCCGGCGTCAACGTCAGCGGCACCGGCGCAAAGCGGACGCCGCCGATCTCCGCCTCCGCGAGGGCGTAGTTCATGATGCCGATCTGGTTGCGCGTCGCCACCAGGCGCGGCCCCAGCGCGGCCGCCAGCTGATCGGCATTCATGCCCCAGCGCGTCACGTCCCAGCCCGGCAGGTCATCGGCGGCGGCCGCCGGCAACCCCAGCGCTTCGCGCAGCTCCGGCGGCATCGCCGGCTGCGCAACGGCACAAGGCGCCGCGAGCACCAGGACCGCGAGCGCGGCTCGGATCCTCAGAGGGCGGCGTCCTTCAAGCGGCCTGCGACGACGGTGACGATTTCGTCGGGGATGGTTTCGATCTCGTCTTCTTCGGGGAAGAAGTTCCCCGACCAAAGCGATGCACCGCTACGCGTATCGACGAGTTGGAGCGCGATCTTGAAAATGTCCGGCCCACCGTCCATCGCGCCCACCAGCACGAAGCGCACCTTCAGTGCGGCGGCGATCTCGGCGGGTTGCATTGTCGTGGCCGGCAGGGCATGCAGCGCGGCCTCGTCGGGCACGCGCCACGCGCCGCCCTTGGCAAGGGCCTCGGCGACTGCACCGGCGATATGGGCCGCCTCCTCGCCATGGTCGCCCGCGGCGCGCAGGACAACGGCGAGGGTGCGGTCGCCCGCAGTTTGTGCCAGCGCCGCGCTTGGCGTCACGCCCATCGCGAGCAAAAGCAGACCGGAAAGTGCAAACAAGGCGAAGCTGCGCATGCGCCTAGGATGCCATTGCAGCGGAGCCTAGGCCAGTGCCGCCTGAGAGGCGCGAGCGCGGCGCCGCGTCTTGGCGCGCGGCGTGGGCACCGCGACATCCTTCGGAGTGGCGAACGGCGGCGTAGGGAGGAGCGGCAACTTGGCGAGCGCGGCGGCCACTGCCGCCAACTCGCTGCGCGTCAGCCCCAGCAGGAATTCGGGTGGGTCGCCGATGCGCTGCTGGATCTGCCCATAGAGCTCGTGGCCCGCGGGTGTCACCGCCAGCACCTTGACGCGCCGGTCCAGCGGATCGGGGCGCCGCTCGATGAGGCCGCGCGCCTCGAGCTTGTCGACGAGGCCGGTGATGTTCGACGCGTCGCACTGCAGCGCCTCGGCCAGTGCGCTCATCGGCCCGGGACCGCGCCGCACCAGATTGAGGAGGGTGAAGCCTTGTGGGGCGGTGAGGCCGAGGCTCGGCCAGACGGCCAGCCAACGTGTGCGCTCGTGCTGGATGATGCGCAGCAGCGGCTCCCACGCCGCGCGGCGCAAGGCGTCGAGGTCGTTGGAGCGGGGAGAGCGGCGCGAGGCGGGCATCTGCACTAAAGACCATAGGATCGACGTTCTATTCTGTCAATAGTTGACAGGTTCAACTACTGAGCCTATCAAGCGCCGCTCATCTGAAAAAGGGGGTAGGGGATGCCATTCGACTCACTCGCGGCACCGGCGCTCGTCGAGCGCACCGCCGCGGCGCTCACCAAGCGGGGCTACGCGGCCATCGTCGTCGCTGACGGCGCCGCCGCGCTCGCCAAGATCAAGGAGCTGATCCCCGCTGGCGCGTCGGTGATGAACGGCGCGTCCAAGACGCTCGACCAGATCGGCTATCTCGCTCTGGTGAAGAGCGGCCAGCAGACCTGGAAGGACCTCCACGCGAGCGTGTGGGGCGCCAAGGACCCTGCCGATCGCACGCGCCTGCGCAAGGAAGCGACGATGTCCGACTACTACGTCGGCAGCGTCAATGCGCTCGTCGAGACCGGCGAGTTCCTCAACGGCTCCAACACCGGCAGCCAGTTGCCGCACATCGCCTTCAACTCAACAACCTGATCTTCGTCGTCAGCACCAAGAAGATCGTGCCGACCATCGCCGAGGGGCTGCGCCGCCTCGACGAATACGTCGTGCCCCTCGAGGATCAGAACATGCGTACCCTCTACAAGATGGGCACGCAGCTCTCGAAGGTGCTCATCACGCGCCAGGAGAACCTCGCGTTCTCCGGCCGCAAGGTGACGTTCGTTCTGGTCACCGCCGACCTCGGATTCTAAGAACGCCGTTCCGCCTAAGGGAGAAGAATCCTTGACGATCGACTCGACCCCGCCCGTCGTTGCCAACCGCATGCTCGTGCTCGCCGGCGGCCTCACCGCCATGCTGCTGGCGATGCTGGCGTCGACCATCGTCTCGACGGCGATGCCGCGCATCGCCACCGAGCTCAACGACCTCGCGCACATGTCGTGGATCTTCACGGCGTACATGCTGAGCTCGACGGTGACCGTGCCGGTGATCGGCAAGCTGTCCGACATCTTCGGTCGCCGCGTCATCTATCTCGCGGCGATCGGCGGGTTCGTCGTGGCCTCCGCTGCGGCCGGTTTCGCCGAATCGATGTTTCAGCTCATCCTGTGCCGCGCCGCGCAGGGCGTCGCCGCGGGAGCGCTGATGGTCAACACGGCCGCCATGATCGGCGACGTCTTCCCGCCGGCCGAACGCGGCAAGTGGCAGGGCGTCATCGGCGCCATCTTCGGCCTGGCGTCCATTGCCGGCCCGCTGGTCGGCGGCTGGATCACCGATTCGCTCAGCTGGCGGTGGGTGTTCTGGGTCAACGTGCCGTTCGGCATCTTGGCGTTCGCGGTCATCCTCGCCACGCTGCCCAAGTTGCCGCCGCGCGCCACCAAGCCTGTCATCGACTATGCCGGCGCGGCTCTTCTCGCGCTCGGCTTGACGCCCCTGCTGCTGTCCATGGTTTGGGGCGGCAGCGCCTACGCGTGGACATCGGCGCCGATCTGGTCGCTGATCGGCGGCGGCCTCGTTGCCTTGGTGCTCTTCGCGTGGACCGAAAGCCGCGCGCCGGAGCCGGTTCTGCCCCTCGACCTGTTCAAGAGCCGGGTGTTCACCATCTCGTCGGCGGTCGTCTTCGCCAGCGCCATGGGCATGTTCGGCGTGCTGCTGTTCATCCCGCTCTACGCCCAAGTCGTGGTCGGCTTTTCCGCCACCAACTCCGGCCTGATCCTGACGCCGATGGTGATGGGCGTCGTCGTCGCCAGCGCCATCGGTGGTCAGCTCGTCTCGCGCACCGGCCGCTACCGCGCCATTGCCGTCGTCGGCATGCTCGTGACGACGCTCGGCATGTGGCT
>CAMDPO010000014.1 GCA_945904955.1 Rhizobium sp. Q54 | reverse complement strand
CTGGCGGAGGGGGTGGGATTCGAACCCACGGTGCTCTTGCAAGCACAACGGTTTTCGAGACCGCCCCGATCGGCCACTCTGGCACCCCTCCGGAAAGGCGCGGAGCCTATCCCAGCCGCCCATTGAGCGGCAAGGACGGCGCGCGTCGCGCTTTGCCGCGGTTTTGCGGGCCAAGGGCGCCGTCCGGCCTAGGTTGCGCCAGGGTTCGGGCGGCGCTATGTTCGCTGTGGCTCCGGCATCCGCCTGAAGAATCTCAGGGAAGTGGTGTCGGCGACTGGCAAAGAAACGCCGCGGCAGTAGTTCGCAGGCTCCGGTCGCATCAGCAGCAAAACGCTCGAATCAAAATCTGGGGAGAGACGACCATGGTCGTCTCCATCAATACCAACGCGGGCGCGAATGCCGCGTTGCAGGCACTCAATCGTACGTCGCGCGACCTGGCGACGGCTCAGCTACGCATCACTACGGGGCTCAAGGTAAACGGGCCCAAGGACGACGCCGCGACGTTCGCCATCGCCACGCGGATGCGTGGGGACATTGCGGCGGTCGGTGCGGTCAAGACCGCGCTGGCACTCGGTGAATCGACCGTGGACGTCGCCATCGACGGCGCTACCGCGGTCGCCGACCTGCTTGTCGAGATGAAGGCCAAGGCGGTCGAGGCGAGCCAGTCCGGGCTCGATGCCTCGTCGCAAGCGGCCCTGCACGAGGAATTCACCGCCTTGCGCAGTCAGATCAGCACTGTCGTCGGCACCGCCGACTTCAACGGCAAGAATCTGATCGAATCGGGTGCATCCGACCTCAACGTGCTGAGCTCCATCGACGGCAGCACCATCGTCGTCGACTCGCAGGACATCAGCACGACGACGCTCGGTATCCACACGGCAGCGCTCGATACGGCCAGCAACGCCACCACCGCCGTCACCCTCATCAGCCAGGCCATCGTCGAGGTTTCGAGCGCACTGACATCGCTCGGTACGTCTTCGCGCGGCCTGGAGATCCAGCAGGAGTTCACCACCAAGTTGGTCGATGTGATGAAAGAAAGCGTGGGTAGCCTGGTCGACGCCGACCTCGCCGCCGAAGCAGCCAACGTCGAAGCACTGCAGATCAAGGAGCAGCTCGGCGTCGCCGGGTTGTCGATCGCCAACGGCAGACCGCGGGCGATCTTGGGCTTGTTCTCGCGCGACTAGGCGGAGGTCCCGGGCGGCAGCCAGATGCTGTCGCCATCACGCGGAGCGGCAAGCGGCGTCAGTCGCTCGCCGCTCCATGCGTGGGGCGCATAGCCCCACGCGGTCAACTGCGCCCACGCGCCGGCGAGGTCGTCGCCGGCGCGGCGCAGGTGTGAGTCGACGAGCTCGATCAACATGGGCGGCCGCAGGCGCTGCAGCGTCGCAGCACCTCCCGCCAGCATGCGGGCCTCCCAGCCTTCGACGTCGGCCTTCACGAAGTCGAGCCGCGTCATCCCTTGCGCAGCGGCGAAGTCGTCGAGGGTGACGATCTGCACGCACTCGCTGCGTCCTGCTCCCGTCGTGCCGAAATGAGCCAGCCCGAAGCGCACGCTGCCAGTGGCCTTGATTGGCGTCGAAAGCACCGCCTCACCGGGTGCGTCGCCGAGGGCGCGTGCCACGACCGTCACGTTGTGCAGGTGCCGCGCGCGCACCGCCAGGGTCAGAATTGAGCGGGCATACCCCGACGGCTCGAACGCGTAGACCCGTCCCGCCGGCGCCAGACCGGCGAACAGCTTGGCGAACTGACCGGCGTGCGCCCCCACATCGAGGACGGTCGCATCGGCCGGCACAAAGCGCCGGAGGAGGGGCAGGAGTTCACGGTGGTGCTGGCGCAAGACGGCCTTGCCTGCGTGCGCGACGTAGGTCGCACGCCCGCGCCACGAGAGGCCATCGGGAAAGAACGCCATGGAACTCGACGCGCAGTACTACCGCGCCGGCCGCCAAAAGGAAACGGACGCCCTTGCGGGCGTCCGTTGCCGTTGTGCGGCTGAAGGGAAAAGGCGCTACACGCTGCTGGGGTCGTTCTCGGCCAGCTGGTCCGGCGGGTCGTACTTGCCGCCATCCACGCCTTCGTCGTTCTCACGGGTCTGCAGCGTCATGTCGCACGCCTCGCGCAGCTGCGGATCCTCGAGCTCGATGGCGGTCACCACGCGGCGGCCGCCTTCGATGACGTAGCCGACATCGACCATCTCACCCGGGGTGATCCACTCCAGGTCCTTCGCATGACGGACGACGTAGGTCTTGCCGCGGTCAGCAACGCAAGGGCCGTACCAGCGGCGGCATAGCGAGCGGTTACCTTGATGGGACACTCCTTCGGCTTCGGGGTGGTTGTCCCCCCTCAGAACCTGCATGTAAGCCGCCGCCTAAGGTGTTCCTGTGAGCAATCTGTGACTAGGCGGGGGCGGATCGGGCGCTCTCGGTCACGCAATGACACGACGGTGCACGCGCACGCCGGGCCAAACGAAACGGGCGCGCCCCTTGCGAGGCGCGCCCGTTTCTTCGACGAATAGGGGAGGGCTACTCGTCGGAGCTTGGTCGGAGACTAGTCGACGAGGTCGCCCACGACGTCTTCGATCGGCGTCACGGCGATGGCGACGCGGCGGCCGTTTTCCATCACGTAAGCGATGTCGACTTCGCTGCCCGCCTGCACGTCGATGAGGTCGGCCGGCGTGCGCATCGTCTAGGTGACCTGGCCGATGGTCAACGTACCGGCCTTGGCATCGACGGCGGTGACGAAGCCGTCCGCGTAGGCAGCGGGGGTCACGTTGAAGGTAGCGGCCGAGGCAATCGGGGCAATCGCGCCAACGGTCATTGCGGCAGCCAATGCGCCAATCAGAATCTTCTTCGCATTCATGTTGCTCTCCAGTCCGGGATGTAGGTCGTGTAGCTACCGAGTGCGTTGCGGGTTTCCCCTAGGCCTCGGCGCCTGTCCTGGAAGTGGTAGCTTGATCGGCCTTGCGCAATGCGCTGTGCCAGAATGTCGCGCCGTTGTGATGCGGATCACGCTCGCGACGAGGTCGGCATCGCGCGTCTTGAAACGCGAAGTGCGACTTCCTACCGCACCCGGTCACGTACGCGTGTGCGCATCGCGGGTGCGGACTCGCAATTGCGTGAGGCCGTGCACCAGCGCGATGGCCGGTGTCGCGACCTTGGTCATCTCTGCCATCTCGATCACCGCGCCGGTGAGCGCGGCGAGCTCGATCTCCTTGCCGGCGTCCAGGTCCTGCAGCGACGAAGTCGCATGCGCGCCGATGGTCTCGGCCATGGCGATGCGCCGGTCCACGTCGACGGGAAAGCGGACTCCCAGCGCTTTGGCGACCTGCTCCGCCTCTTGCATCATCGCCCTCACGGCGACTCGCCCGCCGGGATCGCGTGCGATGCCGGCGAGGGTCGCGCGCGTGAGCACGCTCACCGGGTTGAAGGCGAGGTTGCCCCATAGCTTCAACCAGATCTCCGCCCGGATATCGCCAACGACGGGCGACTCGATGCCTGTCTCGCCGAGATATGCGGCGAGCTGCTGCGCACGCGGGCTCTCGGTGCCGTTCGGCTCCCCGATCGGTAGCCGCAGGCGCTGGTCCACCTCGATGATCCCCGGCGTGCGCATGACGGCGGCGGTCCACACGACCGCACCCAGGATGCGCGCCGTCGGGATGCTGCGTGACAGGGCGCCGTCCGGGTCGACGCTGCGCAGCCGGTGATTCCGGTGCGCACCTTCCAGCCCGTCGAAGTACCACCACGGCACACCGTTCATGGCGGTGACGACGACCGTGTCGGGGCCCAGCAGACGCGCGATGCCATCTGCGGCGCGCGGAGCATCATGTGCCTTGGTGGTCAGGAACACGACATCTTGGGCCGGCAGGGTCGCCGGATCGTCGGTGCAGCGCACCGGCACTACGCGGCGCTGGTCACCGGCACCGCGCACCTCGATGCCGTGGCTCCGCAGCGCCGCCAGCCGCGCACCGCGCGCCACGAGCACGACATCGTCGGGCCACCGGGCGGCAAGGCACGCGCCCAGGTAGCCGCCGATGGCACCGGCACCGTAGACGCAGATTCGCACGCGGCCGGAGTAGCGCGGCTAGGCGGTTAGGTCCAGGGGGGCGACCCAGCCGAGAAGGGTCGGTGCATGGCCAAGGCGCCACGCGGCGCGGTAGGCATTCGCCGCCCGCCGGCGCCCGCACAAGGGTTCGTCGCGGGTTGGAACGATGGCGCGCGTCGGCTCATCCCGCGCATCGCGTGCGGGCGGACGAGGCTGGGGAGCCGGGCGCAACGCCATGCTGCAGCTGTCGCACGGTGTGCGGGTCGGCCGCGGAAGGCGGAAGGATCAGAACGCGTCGCGGAGGGGGAGGCGCTCCTGCCGCGGCGGCACTACCCCAATCGGTCTCCGGACGCCGCCCGAGGCGATCGGGGTACTACGTCTCGTCGCGGCGGCGGCGCAACTCGGCGAAGACGTCGACCGGGGACTTTCCGGCCATTCCGAGCTGGCGCTGGAAAATCGGGTCGTCGGAACGGAAAAAGGGATTGGTGGCCAGTTCGTCGCCGAGCGTGAACGGTACGCCGATGCTGCCGGCTTGCAGCAGGCTGCGGAAGGATTCGCCGCGCGTCTTCAGCGCGGCGTTCTCGCGGTCCAAGCCACGCGCGAACTTGTAGTTACGCTCGGCGTACTCGTGGGCGCAGTACACCTTGGTGTCCGGTGGCAGTGCGCGGATTTTGAGCAGCGACTGCCACATCTGCTCAGCGGAACCTTCGAACAACCGGCCGCATCCCATAGGATAGAGCACGTCGCCGCAAAACAGGACACCCGAGTCCTTGAACCAATAGCCGATGCCGCCGGCAGTGTGTCCGGGCAGGTCGAGGATGGTCGCTTCGGCGTCGCCGAGCGAGACCTTGTCGCCTTCGCCGACTTCCACGGTGATGCCGGGGATGCGCGGCGCTTCGGCGCGCGGGCCGACGACTTCGCAGTGAAACGAGCGCTTGATGTCGAGGTTGCCGCCGATCTGATCGGCGTGATGGTGCGTGCACAAGATCTTGCGGACGCGCCAGCCGAGCTGGTCGAGCTTGGTGACGATGGGGCCGGCGATACCCGGGTCGACGATGGCGCTGCTGCCGCTGGCGCGGTGGTTCAGCAGGAAGACGTAGTTGTCGCGCAGGACCTGTATGACCTTGACTTCGATCCTTGCCATTTCGACCCCAGACGCCCGTTCGCCCCCGCCGGTCCCGCCACGAATGCCTGGCCGGACTGGCCACCAGGGCAAACCGAACGGTCAGTCTAGTCGGAACCACCTTCGCGTCAATTCTGGCGCGGCGGGCGGTGCTGTCCGGTTAGGACAGCACCCGGCGGGCCGTTCGCGGGACGATTCCGGAGCCCGGTGATAGTGTCTCCGGCCGATGCGCCCCGGCGTTGCCGACCTCCGCAATTTCTATGGGACACCGCTCGGCCAGATCGCCCGGCGCTATGTCGGCCGCCGCATCCGCGAGGCGTGGCCCGAGGTGCGCGGGCTTGCGGTCCTCGGTCTGGGATATCCCGCGCCCTACCTGCGCCCCTTCCTGGACGACGCGTTCCGAGTGGTGGCCGCCATGCCGGCCGCCCAGGGCGTACATCGCTGGCCGCGGAACGCCGACGAACCGAACCGCGCCGTGCTCTCCATCGAGACCAACGTGCCCATTCCCGACCAGTCCATGGATCGCGCCCTGCTCGTCCATGCCCTAGAGAACAGCGAGTCGGTGCGGCCCATGCTACGCGAGGTGTGGCGCGTCCTGGCACCCGAGGGACGCGTCCTGCTCGTCGTGCCCAATCGTCTCGGGCTGTGGTCGCGTCTCGAGCGCACTCCGTTCGGACAGGGCCACCCGTTCTCGCCGCCCCAGGTGATGCAGGTCCTGGCGGAGAACCTGTTCACGCCGCTGTGGGTGAAGAGCTGCCTGTACACGCCGCCCCTGCGATCGCGCTTCATGTTGCGCACGGCGCCGCTGTTCGAGAACCTCGGCAATCGCGGCATCGGCGTCGGCGGCGTGCTGATCGCCGAGGCGTCGAAGCAGATGTATTCGCTGATGCGCCCCGCCATCGCGGTGAAGCGCGCCATCGTGTCGGCCGCGTCGGTGGACGGTAGCTAGCGCGCCGGCTGGGGTTGCTGGCGGCTGACCAGAAAGACCGCCTGCTCGCCGAACAGATTGGCGACATGCAGCGAGCGCTGTACCAGCGACGTGCGGCCGCCCGATGTCATGCTGATGCGGCGCTCGACGCGCGCGCCGAGCGTATCGCACAGGTCGACGAAGTCGAGGATCGTGCACAGGTGGATGTTGGGCGTCTCGTGCCACTCGTAGTCGAGGGCGCCGGTGCGGGGCATGCGCCCGTCGGTAAGAAGACGCCAGCGCACCTTCCAGTATCCGAAGTTCGGGAACGAGATGATCGCCTTGCGGCCGATGCGCACGAGCTCGGAGACGACGCGGCGCGGATTGCGCGTCGCCTGCAAGGTCTGGCTCAATACGACGTAGTCGAAAGCCTGGGTCGGATAGTCGGATAGGTCCGAATCGGCGTCGCCCTGCACCACGCTCAGACCCTGGGCCACGGAGGCGTTCACGCCGGCCTGGCTCAATTCGATGCCGCGACCGACTACGTTGCGAGTCTGCACCAGGTAGCGCAACAGCTGGCCGTCACCGCAGCCGATGTCGAGGACGCGCGACTCCGGCTTGATCATGTCGGCGATCATCTGCAGGTCGACGCGGATGTCGGACGGACGCCGCACGTCCGCTCGCGTCAGGTCTGTGCGTGCACCGGCGCCGACGTTCATGGCGAGGCGGCCGGCGCGACGCCGCGGCGTTCGGCGGCGGCATTCAGGAACCCGGACAGCGTCGCGTGCAGCTCCGGTTCGTCAAGCAGGAACGCGTCGTGGCCCTTGTCGGTCTCGATCTCGACGAAGCTCACGTCGGCGGCCGCCGCGTTGAGCGCGTGGACGATCTCGCGCATCTCCCAGGTGGTGAACAGCCAGTCGCTGGTGAACGACACGAGGCAGAAGCGCACTTTGGTATTGGCGAACACGTTGGCGAGCGCGCCGTGGTCGGCGGACATGTCGAAGTAGTCCATCGCTCGCGTGATGTAGAGGTACGAGTTGGCGTCGAAGCGCTCGACGAAGGTGATGCCCTGGTGGCGCAGGTAGCTCTCGACCTCGAAATCCGCATCGAAGCCATATGTGAAGGCGCTGCGGTTCTGCAGCTTGCGGCCGAACTTGCGGCGCAGGGCTGCCTCCGACAGATACGTGATGTGCGCGGCCATGCGCGCCACGGCGAGGCCCGCGCGGGGCGTCGTGTTGTGCAGCGAGTACTCGCCGGCGCGCCACTCGGGGTCCGCCATGATCGCCTGGCGGCCGACCTCGTGGAACGCGATGTTTTGTGCCGAATGGCGGGCGGCGCAGGCGATCGGGATCGCCGTGTAGACGCGTTCGGGATACATGGCCGCCCACTGCAGGGTCTGCATGCCGCCCATCGAGCCACCGATGACGCAGAACAGGTCCGGGACGCCGAGGTGGTCGAGCAGCATCGCCTGGGCGCGCACCATGTCGGCGATGGTGATCACGGGGAACGTCAGGCCGTAAGGCTTGCCGGTCTCCGGGTTGATCGAGGCCGGGCCGGTGGTGCCCATACAGCCGCCGAGCACGTTGGCGCAGATGATGAAGAAGCGCTCGGGGTCGAGCGGCCGCCCCGGTCCCACCAGGATGTGCCACCAGCCGGGCTTGCCGGTGAGGGGGTGGGTGCTGGCGACGTATTGATCGCCCGAAAGGGCGTGGCAGACGAGGACGGCGTTCGACTTCTGCTCGTTCAGGCGGCCATAGGTCTGATAGGCCACGGTGAAGGCGCCGAGCTTGACGCCGCAGTCGAGCTTGAGCGGGACGTCGCGGCCGAGCTCCACGGTGTGTCCCTGGCTGGGCACGCCCAAGCCTCCCGACGCGCGTGACTGCTGCAACATTCCGACTGAATGGCCCTGGTTTCTGCGGCGAGCATAGACGCTCCGGCGCAAAGTTAATGCAAGCACCTTGTGGGCGGGAACCGGCCCGCGCCACCTACCCGCGCTTTTGTGTGGGTTGGGCTTCGCTTATAGTCCCTGCCGCGCCTTGGCAGGGCACCTCTGGCATGAACGAGAACACCTCCTCTCTCGCCGACCTGCGGCGCGAGATCGACGAAATTGACGACGGCTTGCACCGACTGCTGCTGCAGCGGGCCGGCGTCGTCATGCGCATCGCCGAGGAGAAGAGGCACTTGGCCGATTCCTCGCCGCCGATGCGCCCGGGCCGCGAGGCCGAGATCCTGCGCCGGCGCTGCGAGAGCCATGAGGGGCCGCTGTCGGCCGTCGTCGTGGCCGGCCTGTGGCGCGAGATCATTTCGGCGTTCACCCGCATGCAGGGGCCGGCCGAGGTGGCGCTGTTCGCGCCGCGCAAGGCGGCCACCTACTGGGACTTGGCGCGCAGCCACTTTGGCGGCGGCACGCCCATCAACGTGTGTGCCTCGGCGGCCGTGGTCATTGACGCCATCATGGGGCGCGGCGCCACGGTCGGGATCCTGCCCCTGCCGGAGGAAGACGAGCCGGCGCCGTGGTGGCCGCAGCTCATGGCCAATGGCCCCGACTCCCCCCACATCGTGGCGCGCCTGCCGTTCGTGGCGGAGCGCGAGGGCAGCGACGCCCTGGAAGCCTTCGTGGTGGCGCCCATGGAGCATGAGGCGACCAGCGCCGACCGCAGCCTGCTGGCGCTGGGCAGCAAGAAAGAGATTAGCCGCGCCCGCCTGGTGAGCGCCTTCCGCACGGCCGGCCTCGAGGCCAAGGTGCTGTCGCGCATCCCGCCGCGCGGCAAGTTCGCCGAATGGCTCGATCTCGTCGAGGTCGAGGGGCACGTGCGGCGCGGCGACCATCGCATCGACCAGGCCCTGGCCGGCGACGCCGGGGTCGAGCGGGCGGTCGTACTCGGCGGCTACCCCATACCGCTGCTCGTAGGCTAAACCCTCGCCATGGCAAACGCATTGCGCGGCGAGCCGGGGCGCCAGCCCGACTCCGCACCGCGGCCCCGCCCCGGTGTCCTGAACATTCCGCCCTACGTCGCGGGCCGCTCGGCCGCGCCCGGCGGCGCCAAGCCGATCAAGCTCTCGTCCAACGAGTGCGCGCTCGGCGCGAGCCAGAAGGCCATGGCCGCGCTGCGCGACGCCGCCGCCGACCTGCACCGCTACCCAGATAGCGCCGCGACTGCGCTGCGTGTGGCGATCGGGGCGTTCCACGGCGTCGAAGCGGATCGCCTGGTGTGTGGCGATGGCTCGGACGAGTTGCTGCATTTGTTGGTGCAGGGCTACGCCGGCCCGGGCGATGAAGTGCTGTACAGCGAGCATGGGTTCGTCGTGTACCCGATGGTCGCCCAGGCCGTTGGCGCGACGCCCGTGCGCTGCGCGGAGGTGAACTGCCGGATCGACGTGGATGCGATGCTGGCCAAGGTCAACCCGCGCACGCGTGTCGTGTTCGTCGCCAATCCCAATTCGACCGGCACCTACATCCCGCAGGCCGACGTCGAGCGCTTGCGCAGCAAGCTGCCCGCGGACGTCCTGCTCGTGCTCGATGCCGCCTATGCCGAGTTCGTGGAAGCGCATGACTATGAGCCCGGCATCGCCATGGTGCGCGCTACCAACAACACGGTGATGACGCGCACGTTCTCCAAGGCGTTCGGCCTCGCCGGCGTGCGACTGGGTTGGGCGTACTGCCCGCCGGCCATTGCCGAAGTGCTGAACCGCCTGCGCGCGCCCTTCAACGTGACGCTGCCGGCGCAGCGCGCTGGTGTCGCGGCGCTCGAGGATCGCGAGTTCTTCGCGGCCGTGCGTGCCCACAATGGCAAGTGGCGGCCGTGGCTCGAGAAGGAGCTGGTGGCGCTGGGATTGGACCCTGTGCCGAGCGTGGCGAACTTCGTGCTGACGCGCTTCCCCGGCGGCGCCGCGCAAGCCAATGCGGCCAACGCGCATCTGACGAAGCGCGGCGTGCTGGTGCGCGAGATGACGGCGTATGGGCTCGGCGACTGCCTGCGCATCACGGTGGGGCGTGAGGACGAGCTCAAGGCGCTGGTCGCGGGGCTCAAGGACTTCCTCGGCAAATGAGCAATGCGTCGCGCGGCGAGCGCGCCGTCACGCCGCGAGGCGTGCATCCGCACGACGGCACGACCCAGCGGCCGCGCTTCGCCCAGGTCGCGCTGATCGGTGTCGGGCTCATCGGCTCGTCGCTGGCGCGGGTGCTGCGCCGCGACGGCATGGCCGAGCGCATCGTCGCCTGCGCCCGCACTGAGGCGACCCGCGCCAAAGTGATGGAGCTCGGCATCGCCGACGCGGTCACGGCTGACCCGGCCGCAGCCGCGGCGGGCGCCGACCTCGTCGTCATCTGCACGCCGCTCGGTGCGTATGCCGACATTATGGCGGCGATCGCGCCGGTGCTGAGCAAGGGAACCATCATCAGCGACGTCGGCTCGGCCAAGCTGTGCGTCATCCGCGACTGCACGCCGTTCCTCCCCCAAGGGGTGCACCTGGTGCCGGCGCACCCGGTGGCCGGTACCGAGCACTCGGGGCCCGAGGCGGGCTTCGCCGAGCTGTTCGAGGGACGCTGGTGCATCCTGACGCCCGCGGCAGGCACCGACCAAGGCGCCATCGACACGATCGCGGCCATGTGGCGCGCCGCCGGATCGACGGTCGAGATCATGGATGCCAAGCACCACGATCTCGTGCTGGCGGTCACCTCGCATCTGCCGCACCTCATTGCCTTCAACATCGTCGGCACGGCAGCCGACCTCGAGGCGGTCACCGAGTCCGAGGTCATCAAGTACTCGGCCGGCGGCTTCCGCGACTTCACGCGCATCGCGGCCTCCGATCCGGTCATGTGGCGCGACATCTTCCTGGCCAACCGCGAGGCGGTGCTGGAGATGCTGTCGCGCTTCAACGAGGACCTCGCCCGCCTGCAGCGCGCGATCCGCTGGGGCGACGGCGAGACGCTGCGCGACCTGTTCACCCGCACGCGGCACATTCGCCGCGAGATCATCGACTCAGGGCAGGCGGGCCCGCCCCAAGCGAAGCCCGAAGATTCTTGATTTGGCGCGCTTGCCACGCCGAACCGCTCCACACTTCGGCTGCAAGCGCGCTCAGCCTCTCGGCTTGAGCCCCGGCAGGACGGGCGACACCTCGCCCAGCGTCGCGGGACCTACGGAAATCTTGCCGTCGGTGATGTCGAGCGGCAGGCCGAGACGGCCGCCCTGGCCGGCCACGCGCTGGCCGAGGAAGGTCATGGCGGCCTGCACGGCAGCGCGCGCTTCGTCGGTGAGGCGGCGCGCGGCGTGGAACGCATCGACGGTGATCTGGTAGCCGATGAGGCCGGCGTTCATGCCGCCGGTCGGACGCAGCTCCTGGTCGAGCTTCAACACGCCGGAGCCGAGGTTGGTCATGTCGAGGGTACCCCACTTGAGGGCGACCTCGGTGAACGTGACGTAGCCGTTGGCGTCGCGCCAGCGCGCCAAGGACACCGGCAGGTCGAAGCTGGTCAGCGGCTGCGACCAGATGGCATTGAAGGTCAGCTGCTCGATGGTGTCGCCGAGCGCGCCGCGGCGATGCTCGGGCAGCACGACGTTCTCGGCGCGCAGCGAGAAGCGCGAGCGGTCGTTGATGACGCCGGGCAGGCCGGAGCCGACGCCCATGTTGAAGCTCAGGCGCCGCACCGTGAACGGCTGCGCCACCGGGCGCTCGACCTTGAGGCCGGCAAGGCTGAGGCCGAAGCCGGCGAAGGCGCCGTCTTCGTCGGTGCGCAGCTCCACCGCCAGAAGGTCGGCGAGGGCACGCACGGTCTGGAGCTGGCCGTCGGCGGTATAGGTGAGGGTCTGCGGGCCGCTGATGCTGACGACGGTGGTGTCGCCGCGCAGTGGACGGCTGACGCGCAGGGACTCGGCGCGATAGGTCCACGGCAGTGCGCCTTGCGTGCGCACCACTTCGACGCCGCCGACGTTGGCGATCAGGCGATCGGGGAAGCCAGTCACGGCGACGTCGCCGACGCGCACCTGGACGTCGGTGCTGCCGGCGCCCCACGCGGCGATGGCGTCGCGCATCTTGCCGGCGGCAACGTACCAAAAGGCGGTGTAGCCGGCGCCCGCGAGTGCGGCGAGCACCACCAGCGCCACGGCGACGCGTACCACGGGACGGCGCATCAGCGGACCTCGCTCGCGCGGCGCTGCAACAGGGCCGGCACGCGCCACAGCAGGACGGGCGCGGTGTTGTCCTGGTCAATGTCGTCCAACACCATGCGGCCGTCCAGCAGCGACACCCGGTACGGCTTCACCAGAACGCGAGTGGGATCGGAGGGGATGCCCTTGCGGAGTGCTGTGTGCGCCGGCGCGCCGACCCAACCGGCGGCCGCCAGGGACGCGAAGGTCTGGGCGGGATCGCGGAAGGTGACGTCCAGGCTACCGGACGGCCGGAACATCGCGTCGAGGCGCACCGTGCCGCCGAAGTCGCCGGCGTCGAGAGTGCCCCACAGGAGGCTGGCGTCGGAGACGTAGACGCGGCCGCCGGCTTGCTGCCAAGCAGGCAGGGAGCGGGCGAGCGAGAGCGAGTCGATGGTGCCGACCAACTCGAGGTCGGCAACCAGGCTCGCCAGCATGTTGCCGAACGGGCCGCCACTCTGGCCAGGGAGCGTCACGGCTTCGATGCGCAGCGATGCCTCGGTGCCGCTCGGGATCGCGCCGGCGGCGGCGGGAACCGCGACCTGCAGCGATAGGAGCTGCAGTTCGGCCAGCGGCACGCCCATGACGCGCGCGCGCAAGCCCGCGGCGTGCAGCGTGAAGGCGGCGACGGGGCCACCGGCACGATGGCGCACGGTGCCGTCGAAGCGGTCGGCATCGAGGTTGAAGGACGCGCCGCTCGCCAGGGTCACCTGCTGCGGGCCGACGACCTCGAAGCGCGTCGCGTCGTCGACGATGCTGCGGGAGACGCGCACGTGCTCGGCGCTGTAGCGCAACCCAAGCTCGGCGTTGGCGATGGCGAACGAGGTGACGACCGCGTCGAGCGAGAAAGGAAAGCCGGAGACGGCGACGCGGCCGATCTCAATGGCGACGCCGTCGCGCGGGATCTCAGCCCACGCGCGGATGCCCGCCTCGAGGGCACGCGCGGCCCCGTACCACAGCGGCACGAGCGCGCCGGTAGCCATCACCGCGACGGCGATAGCGACCAGTGTGACGATGCGAAGGGGGCGAACGCGACGAACGGGGCGCATCACCGGTCAGCTGCATTTGGAATAGCCGCAGCTGGTGCAAGTATCGCAGCCTTCCTGGCGGATCAGGGACGGCAGGCTGCACTTGGGGCACGAACGCATCTTGGGCGCGCTATCGGTTTTTTCGGCGCCTCCCGCGCCAGGGGCGGCACCGCCTGCGACGCGCAGTGGCGCTATCGCGGCTTCCAGATCCGACTCCTTGGTCGCGTAGGTGAAGCCGATGTCGATCATGTGCCGCTCGATGACCTCGCCGATCGCGGCCAACAGCGACGGCACGTAGTGGCCGCCAACCCATTGGCCACCGCGCGGATCGAACACCGCCTTCAACTCGTCGGCGACGAAGGCAACGTCGCCGCCGCGGCGGAATACCGCCGAGATCATGCGCGTCAGCGCGACGGTCCAGGCGTAGTGCTCGAGGTTCTTCGAGTTGATGAACACCTCGAAGGGACGCCGGCGCCCGTCCTGCACGATGTCGTTGATGGTGATGTAGAAGGCGTGGTCGTGCTCTGGCCAGCTCACCTTGTAGGTGTTGCCGGGCAGGGCATTGGGACGATCGAGCGGCCGCGTCATGTAGACGACGGAGCCGGCCTCGAGCTCGTCCTTGGGACGGGATTTCGGCGCTTCCAGCGGCAGCTCGGGCTCGACCTTGCCCAAACCTTGCGTCGCCTTCTTCTTGTCCTTGTTGGGGACCGATAGCACCGAGCCGGTGATCTCGTTGGGGCGGAAGGTCGTGCAGCCCTTGCAGCCCGATTCGTAGGCCTGCAGGTAGACGCTCTGGAACGCCTCGAACGACGTGTCGGTGGCGACGTTGATGGTCTTGGACACCGCCGAGTCGACGTGGCTCTGGATGGCGGCCTGCATCTTGACGTGATCCGACGGGATCAGCGACTCGGCCGACATGAACGCCTTGGGCAACGGCGACGTCTCGCCGCGCGTGGTGCGGAACAGCCGGTAGGCGTAGTCGGTGACTTCTTCCTGGCGGCGGCCGCCGTCGGGCATCAGCACACTGCGCTCGTAGGCGAAGCTGAACACCGGCTCCAAACCCGACGAGACGTTGTCGGCGAGCAGCGAAATGGTGCCGGTCGGCGCCACGGACGTGAGCAGCGCGTTGCGGATGCCATGCTTCTTGATGGCGGCGCGCACATCGGCGTCGAGCGACGCGACATGCTCGCCGGCCAAGTACTTGTCGGAGTCGAACAGCGGGAACGCGCCCTTCTCGGCAGCGAGCTCGGTGCTGGCGAGATAGGCGTGGCGCGAGATCGACCCCATCCATTGCGAGGCGAGCGCGCGGCCGCGGTCGGAGTCGTAGCGCACGCCGACGAGAATGAGCGCGTCGGCGAGGCCGGTGATGCCGAGGCCGATGCGGCGCTTGGCCTTCGCCTCGTGGTCTTGCTCGGGGAGCGGGTAGCGCGACACGTCGATGGCGTTGTCGAGCATGCGCACGGCGGTCTTGGTGATGCGCGCCAGCGCGACCTCATCCAGGGCGGCGTCATCGGCGAACGGACGGTCGACCAGCTTGGCGAGGTTGATGGAGCCCAAGAGGCACGCGCCATACGGGGGAAGTGGCTGTTCGCCGCAAGGATTGGTGGCGGCAATCGTCTCGGCGTAGGCGAGATTGTTGAGGCCGTTGATGCGGTCGATGAAGATCACGCCCGGTTCGGCGTACGCGTAGGTCGCGCGCATGATCTTCTGCCACAGGTCACGCGCCTGCACCGTGTTGTAGTTGGTGCCGTTGAAGGTCAGCTCCCACGGCGCGTCGTTCTTGATCGCCGTCATGAACGCGTCGGTGACCAGCACCGACAGGTTGAACATGCGCAGCTGCCCCGGCTCGCGCTTGGCGTCGATGAACGCCTCGATGTCCGGGTGGTCGCAGCGCAGCGTCGCCATCATGGCGCCGCGGCGATAGCCGGCCGACATGATGGTGCGGCACATGGCGTCCCACACGTTCATGAACGAGAGCGGACCGCTGGCGTCGGCGCCGACGCCTTTCACCGGCGCACCCTTCGGCCGCAACGTCGAGAAGTCGTAGCCGATGCCGCCGCCCTGCTGCATGGTCAGGGCTGCTTCCTTGAGGGCCTGGAAGATCCCGGCCATGTCGTCCGCGATCGTGCCCATGACAAAGCAATTGAAGAGCGTGACGTCGCGGCCGGAGCCGGCACCGGCAATGATGCGGCCCGCCGGCAGGAAGCGGAAATCGGCCATCGCTTCGTAGAAGGTCTGCTCGGCCGCGCCTGCGTTCTTCTCCGGCGCGGCGAGCGCGCGCGCCACGCGCCGCCAGGTCTCGTCGATGGTCTGATCGATGGGAAAGCCGTCCGGCCCGCGCAGCCGGTACTTCATGTCCCAGATCTGCTGCGAGATGGGCGATACGGAAACCATGCGGACCTGATGGGTGTGGCGCGAGGGCGGGAATTCTAGTCTCCCGCCAGCCCCGGTCAATGAGAAGTTCACTTTCCGTTCTCCCGGGTTCATCCCCGGTAGTCATCCTGGAATCTGGAAGGAACGCGAAGGACTTAGTGCAGTTACGCACGCAATCCACGGAATCCGTTTTTTGCACCGGTGGACGGTTGCGGCGTTCCCGCCGGACAAGTGCGCGGCGCCGTGCATCGACTGCGCGGGTGAGGCGGAGCGCCTCCGGTAGCGCAAGCTCTCCTGTGGTGACGCGCTGGAGGATCGCGTTGAGCGCCGCCACCGCGTCCGCCGCGCGCCGCAGGTGCGGCACGCGCCGGCGCGCCTCTTCGACTGCCGCCCGCCGCATTACGACGCGCAGAACAGCGAGCTGGGCACGGCGGTTGCCGCCGTGCGCACGCGCCACCGTCCTCGTCGCCGTATTCGAGTCGCCGGTGGCAATGGCCTCGGCGAGCATGCTCGCCTGGTTGCGAGCGCCAAGCGGCCGGCCACCCTCGCCTTTGGCAAAGGGTCGTCCACGGCGATTGGGACGGCGCGCAGGAAGAGGCGAAATAGGCAGATCACGGCGCTGTGATGCGTTCTGTGTCGGCGCGGCTTGGCTGAATTGCTGCTGGTAAGGCTGCATTCCCGGCAATATATACGAAACGTATCGAAAATGCAATACGATTCGCGGTGAATACCAGGAGAGGCGCGGCGGCTTTCGTTCTCCGGTGTGTCGCAGGTCACAAAGTTCTGCGGTGGTGCGGGCTAGGACATCACAGGACAATCGGTCGAGCGGTAGGCGGGAGGGGTTCATGAGTTTGGCTACCCGTCTGACGTTGATCATGGTCTTGCTGGTGGCGCTGACCGCCGCGGCGATCGGCGGCATCGCCTATCGCGACCTGCAAAGCGTGACGGTGCCGTATGCGGTGACGCGCCTGCAGGCCGACACCGCCGACCCGGCGGCGCGGCTTGAAGGATTCCTAGGCGAGTCGCGCGCCAACCTGCTCGGCCTGACGCCCGCGTTCATCAACGCGCTGGCGGCGGCGCCGTCGAACCGGGCGTGAGCGCGCGCTGGGACTTCGCGCGTACGCAAAGCACGGCCGCCGGTATCGAGGTTGAGGAGGAGCGCGCGAAATGACCGCCCGCAGACTCTTCCGCCTGTGGGTCGTCGTGTCCGTCGTGTGGCTCGCGGTGATGGGGCTTCTGCTGTTCGGAGACATTTCCGACAGCGTTGCTGCGCTGCGGAAGCCAGCCGAGCATGCGACGGTCTGCCTGGCCGACCCCCGGATCGTCCCCGCGTTCGTCCCGTGTCCGCCCGCTGATACGGTCATTGCGGATGGGCCGGACCCCAAGCACGTGCGTGCCCGGAATGACCTGGTGTCGATGGGCGGCTTGCTGGGCATCCCGATCGTCGCGGGAGGTCTGCTGCTGGCGGGCCTAGCTTGGATCGTTGTCGGGTTTCGCAGACGGTCCTAGGTCATCTGCTTCAGCGCGCGCATGACGGTGATGCGGGCGGTCAGCGTGGCGATGGCGGCGGCCAGCAGCGGTAGCAGGGCGAGGGCGACCAGAGCGGAGGCGCCGATCGTCAGGTCGGGGAGCACCGCCTGTTGGATGGGGCGCCACATCACGGTGAGGGCGCCCAACGTGAGGGCGCCGATGAGGACGCCGACGACGCCGCCGCGCAGGGCCAGGCTCATGGCGTGGAATTGGAATTGGCGGGCGATGTAGGAGTCGCGGCTGCCGATCAGGTGCATGAGCTCGATGAGCTTGGCGTGCACGGCGAGGCCGGCGCGCGTCGCGAACACGACGGTGGCGCCGGCGGCGATGGCGATCAGCACCACAATCACTAAGGCAGCGAGCTGCACGGAGTCGCCGAGCGCTTGCAGGCGGTCGAGCCACAGGCCGTGGCTGTCGAAGCGGGCGCTGGGCACGGCGGTGACGAGGGCGCGGCTCAAGGCGGCGACGTCGACGTTTGTGTGCGCGTCGAAGCGCACGTCGATGAGGCGCGGGATGGGCAGGTTCTCGCGCGCGGCGTCGGGGCCGAGCCAGGGTTCCAACAGGCGGCCGATCTCGTCGGCGGGGACCGGGTCGGCGGCGGCGACGCCGGGCGTGTTGCGCAGGACGGCGATGGCCTGGGCGACGAGGACCTCGGTGGTGGCGTCGTCGGCGGCCGGGCCGACCTCGACGGTGGCGGTGCCTTCGAGGCCGGCGTTCCAGCGCTCGACGACCTCGCGGGTGGTGAGTGCTGCGACCGTGGCGAGGGACGCCAGGTACACCATCAGGGCGATCATCCAGGGCAGAAAGCGGCCGCTGCCATCGTCAGCGAACGGCAGGTCGAACTGGCGGCGCACCATGGTCAGATTCCCGAGAGACTGGTCGGGCGTTCGACGCTGAACTGGCCGTCCGCCAGGCGCAGCACGCGGTGGTTGAAGCGCGCGATGAGGCGCTGGTCGTGGGTGGCGACGACGACCGTGGTGCCGATCCGGTTGAGCTCTTCGAACAGGCGCAGGATGCGCATGCCTTGGCTCTCGTCGATACTCCCCGTAGGCTCGTCGGCGAGCAGGAGGCTGGGGCGGCCGATGACGGCGCGGGCGATGGCGACGCGCTGCTTCTCGCCGTCGGACAGGGTCGCGGGGGTCGCATCGAGGCGGTCGCCGAGGCCGACCCAGGACAACAGCTCGGCGACGTGGGCGCGGATGGTGTCCTCGCGCACCCCAGCGATGCGGAGCGTGAGGGCCACGTTGTCGCGCGCCGACAGGTGATCGAGCAGGCGGAAGTCCTGGAAGACGACGCCGACGCGGCGGCGCAGGCCGGGCAGCAGGCGGCGCGGGGTCGCGGCGATGTCGTGGCCGAATACCTTCACGGTGCCACGGCTGGCGCGGTGGGCGAGGTACATCAGGCGCAGCAGCGAGCTCTTGCCGGCCCCCGAGGGGCCCGTGAGAAAGTGGTACGAACCTGCCTCGAGGTGGAAGGTGACGTCCTTCAGCACCTCCGGGCCGTTGGCATAGCGCATGGCGACGCCTTGGAAGCGAACCACCGCGCGTTGCTCCTTCCTCGTCAACCACGCCGGACGGCGTGCACCTTAACCACGCCGGAACGGCGCGCGATCGATGTTGCCCGTTTTGCCGTGGGATTCCAACGGATTGCGCGCGCTCCGGCGACAAGCGGTCGCGCCGCGTCCTTGCCGAGAGTCAGCCAAAACCCTATAAGTGACTCAGGTTACGGCGTTCCAGAGCGATATGATCCTTACCTGTCCCGCCTGCAATACGCGTTACTCGGTCGATCCGAACTCACTAGTCCCGAACGGTCGCGCGGTCCGCTGCACCAAGTGCGGCAACACGTGGACCGAGCGCCCGCCCGGCGATATGCCGCGCATGGTCGAGCAGCCGTATCAGGCGCCGAGCCAGAGCGGCGGTGCGGCGGCGGACGACGACGATGACGACGTCGAGGTGCCGAGCATCGAGGAGATGACGGTCAAGGCGGAACGGCCGCTGTTCCGGCCGCGCACTGCCCGCGGTCCGGTGCGCAAGCCGCCGCCGAAGCCGCAGCGCAGCTGGGGCGCGCTGATCGCCTGGGGCTCGTTTGCCGCCGTGCTGATCGCGGTGGTGGCGAGCACGGTGCTGCTACGCGGGATGATCATGAATATGTGGCCGCCGGCGACGCAGCTCTACCAGCTGGTCGGCTTGGGCGCGCCGAAGGTGCAGCCCCTGCAGTTCGGCGATCCCGTGGCCGCCTGGGAAGTCGACGGCAACACCAACGTCATCGTCGTGACGGGGATGATCACCAACATCACCGACGCGACCCAGCCGGTGCCGAAGCTGCGCGGCTCGCTGTTGGATGCGCGCGACCCGCCGCGCGAGCTGTTCACCTGGACGTTCGATCCGCCGACCCAGCATCTCGATGCCGGCGCGACCATGAACTATGCGACGCGGGTGCCGAACCCGCCTGCGGCCACGCGCCGCGTGCTGGTGGCGCAGGAAGCCGTGCCCGACGCGGGCGGCTGATCGCGGCTTCGTCATGCACGGGCCTGACCCGCGCATTCATCCCTTTCAACGACGCGGATGGCGTCGTGCCGACGGCACGCTCTGCGCGCCGGGCGCGCGTCCCGCGCGACGTCAAGCCCGGCCATGACGAGAACTAGCTTCCGTCTTTGGGGCGCCAGTTGGTCTTGGGCCAGTTGGTGCGGATTTCGTCGGCTTGCTGCTGGAGCGTGAAGCGCTCCCAGACGATGCCGCCCAGGTCGGACTCGGCGCTCATCTGCAGGCAGTCGGGATCCTCGAAGCCGAGGTGACGCAGGGAGCCCGGCTTGCCGGGCGCCGAAGTGAGCGAGAGGTTCAGGATCGGCGTCAGGAACAGCGCATACTCGCCGGGCGCCACCACCTGCGGCATGACGCCCAGACGCTTCGAGTAGTCGTGAATCGCGGCGCCGAGGTCGGGCACCGTGAGCGCAATATGGACGCGCTTGGGATTCGCCATCGCCGCCGCCGATACGACGCCTAGAAGCGGCGCAGCAGGCGGTTGAGGTAGTCGAGCTCCTCGCTCGAGCGGAAGCGCTCGCCGGCACGGCGGAACAATTCTTCGAGGATCTCGCGGGCGCGCTGCAGGTCGGCCTTGTCGGGGACCTCGACGCGGTTGGAGATGTCGGCGCCCATGCCGGGGATCGGGCGGCCCAGCGGATCGGTGTTCTGACCGGGGCGCTGGCCCGGCGTCATGCCGTTCTGGCCCTGCTGACCGGGCTGCCCGGGCTGGCCCGGTTGCTGGCCGGGCATCTGACCCTGGGCCATGAACTGCTGCATCATCTGCTGGGCGGTCTCGCGCAGACGATCGAGCGCGGTGCCCTGCTGGGCGAGCGCTTCGCCGGCATTCTGGCCTTCGAGCGCTTGCGCGGCGCCGCGCATGGCGCGCTCGGCTTCGCCGAAGGCTTGGGGGATCTGGCCGCCCTGCTCGCCGAGGCCGCGCATCATCTCGCCGAGCTGGTTGCGCAGCGCCTCTTGCTGCTGCGGCGAGGGCAGCTGGCCGCGCTCGCCCATCTGGCCGCGCTGGGCCTGCTGGAAGGTCTGGTCCATCAGCTGCTGCTGCTGCTGGATGATCTGGCCGAGCTCGCGCATGGCCCGCTCGGCCTGCTGCTGACCCTGGTTCTCCTGCTGCTCCATCGGCCGGCCGGCCTGCAGGTTCTCGAGCATGCGCTGCAGCTCCTGCAGCATCTGCTG
This sequence comes from Rhizobium sp. Q54, assembly GCA_945904955.1. Taxonomy (GTDB): domain Bacteria; phylum Pseudomonadota; class Alphaproteobacteria; order UBA2966; family CAIVPW01; genus CAIVPW01. Next base: position 32,170 of record CAMDPO010000014.1, on the reverse strand, counting down.
GGCCTGCTCGCGCGCGCCGAGGCGGCTCATCTCGCGCGCCTCTTCGAGCATCTGCTGCAGCTGCTCGCGCGTCATCTCCTGGGCGTTCTGGTCCGCCATCTCCTGCTGCGGCATCTCGCCTTGCTGCTGCTGGCGCTCGGCCTGCTCGGCGAGCTCCTGGAGATAGTTGTCGAGCGCTTCTTGCAGCTCGGCCATCAGCTGCTCGAGCTCTTCCTGGGGTGCGTCGCGGTTGAGCGCGTCTTGCAGTGCCTGTTGCGCCTGCCGCAGCTCGCGCTCGGCGGGCCCGAGCTCGCCCTCTTCGAGACGCAGCGCGGTGTCCCACAGGCGGTCGATCGCTTCCGGCACCGTCTCGGCGCGGCGGTCGTGGGTGAGCTGGCCGATGGTGGAGCGCAGGTCGAGGTAGGTGCCGAAGTCGTCGATCTCTTCGGCCATCGCCTCGGTGATGGCGTCGAGGGCGAAGGCGACGTCGTCGCGGTTCGCGGGGTCGGCGGCGAGGTTGCGGCGCTGCTCGACGATCGCCTGGGCGACCGGGTTGCGGAACTGGCGCTCGGGCAGGGTGACGGTGAACTCTTCGGACTTGCCGACCTGGCCGAGGGAGTCGGTGGCCTCGAGCCACATCACGACGATGAGGCCGGCCCATGGATGCGGCGTCAGGTCGTAGAAGCGCGAACCGGGCGCGGTCTTCGGCAGGATGCCGGGCAGCGACAGGTCGAACGCCTGCGTCTCGCCGCCTTCGGCGGTGTTCGCGCGGCGCATCTTCATCTGGCCGGTGGCGACGCCGTAGTCGTCCAGCGCCAGGTAGTCGATCTGCAGCGCCATGCGCTGGGTTTGGCTCGGCACCTTGGTGAACATCGCCAGCGGCGGCGCGTCGCCGACGATTTCGATCTGCCACTTGCCGAGAGACGTGCGCCCCTGGGCGATGGCGAGCGCGCTGCCCTGGCCGATCGGCAGGCTGACCTGGAAGTTCTGGGTGTCGACCGCCTCGAAGGGAGTGGCGGCGCCGTCGAGGGTGACTTGGGGCGCTTCCTTGCCGCCGTGGACGCGGGCGAAGAACGTGCTGCCGACGGGGACCTTGAGTGCGACGCCATCGGGCCCGCGCATGGCGCCGACGGTCTTGCCAAGTCCTTGGGACGTGGCGCCGGTGCTGATCGGCGCGCTGCTGGGTTGCGCCAAGAAGATCGGCGCGACGCCGGTGTAGGTGGGCGGCGCGATCCAGGCGGTCAACTCGGCCGTGGGTTCGCCCAGGCGCACGGCGCTGGTGGGCGTGAAGGCGCCAAACAGGCGGTCGGTCCAGCCGGGGCCGGCGTAGACGAAGCCGATCACCAGGACGAGGGCGAGGGCGGCGCGCAGGCCGCGCGGGTCGTGACGGGCGAGGCTCGCCTGGGGCAGGCCGACGCGCAGGCGGCGCACCATCTCGAGGGCGCGGCGCTGGTGGACTTCCCACAGCGCCAGGGTGACCGGGTCGTTGGTCGTCGGGATCGAGTCGCTTAAGGACTCGAGCGGACGATGCGAGAAGCCGCTGCTCTGCTCGAGACGGCGGCGCGCGTCGTATTCATCGGGCAGGGCAAAGCCGCGGAAGCCATGGCGCACCGCCCCTACCAGGGCGGCGGCAAAGGCGAGGAGGGCGACGCCGTGCCCCCATGCCGGCAGCAGGGCGAAGAGGCCGAACAGCGCGAACGCCAGGAACAGGCCCGACACGCCAACGGCGGGCCACAGGGCCGGCCACAGCCGTTCCCAGGTCAGCGCGGCGCGCGCCAGTTGCAGGCGACGCACGATTGCGCGGAGCAGCGGATTGGCCGGATTTTCCATGAAACTGGCAGTTATCCTACGCCGGGGCCCCCCACCAGCCAAGGCGGAAGGGCCTCCCCCGCAAGAAGGCTCTCGTAGGTTTGACGAGGGCGTACCACGGCAAATTCGCGCCCTTGCACCATGACTTCGGCGATGAGCGGGCGCGAATTATAGGTCGAAGCCATGGATGAGCCGTAGGCGCCGGCGCTGCGGATGACCAGCAGGTCGTTGGGCACGGTCGGCGGCAGCGGCCAATCCTGGGCGAAGCGGTCGCTGGATTCGCAGATCGGCCCCACGATGTCGGCCTTGGTGTGGCGGCCGCCGTCTGCCTTGACCGGAACAATGGCGTGGCGGGAGTCGTACATGGCCGGCCGCACGAGGTCGTTCATGCCGGCGTCGACGATGACGATGCGCACCGGCTCGACCGTGCTCGACTCGGCCACCTTCTCGTAGAGCACCCGGGTGACGAGCACGCCGGCGTTGGCCACCAGGAAGCGGCCGGGCTCGATGGTGATCTCGCAGCCCAAGCCTTCGGTCTCGGCCAGCACGACGTCGGCGTATTCCTGGGGCGTCGGCGGCATCTCGTCGATGTAGCGGACGCCGAGACCGCCGCCGAGGTCGATGCGCTCGATGCGGTGGCCGTCGGCGCGCAGGTCGCGCACCACATCCTTGATGAAGTGCAGGACCTTGCGGAACGGCTCGGTCGAGGTGATCTGCGAGCCGATGTGCACCGACACGCCGACGACGCGCAGGCCCTTCAGGCCGGCCGCGGCGCGATAGCTGGCGCGGGCCATTGGCCACAGGATGCCGAACTTGTCGCCGCGCAGGCCGGTCTTGATCTTGGGCGTCGGCGATTCGGCGTCGATGTCGGGATTGATGCGGATGGCGACGTCGGCGACCTTGCCCCAGCCGCGCGCCACATCGTCGAGGGCGACCAGCTCGGCTTCGGACTCGACGTTGAACTGGCCGATGCCAGCGTCGAGCGCCTCGGCCATCTCAAGCCTCGACTTGCCGACGCCGGAGAAGACGATCTTGCGCGGCGCGATGCCGGCGGCGAGCGCCACCTTGAGCTCGCCGAGGGAGACGACGTCGGCGCCGGAGCCGAGGGCGCCGAAGGTTCGCACGACCGAGAGATTGGCGTTGGCTTTGACGGCGTACGCGATGTGCGCGCGGCCGCCGAAGGCTTCACGCAGGGCGACGTACTGCTGCTGCAGCGCGCCGCTCGAATAGCAATAGAAGGGCGTGCCGACTTGCGCGGCGATCCCGGCAAGGGCGGTGTCCTCGGCGAACATCTCGCCGCGGCGGTAGGTGAACGCGTCCATGGCTACTTGGTTGCGGCGCGCGCGGGCGGCGGCTCGAGCTCACCCTTGCGGCCACAGGCGGTGACGCCGAGCGCCAGCATCAGTGCGGCGACGAGCACGATACGGCTCATCGTTGCGCCTTCAGGCGCTGGCGCGCGCGCTTGATGGCAGCGCGCACCAGCTTGGGCGCAGTGCCGCCGTAGCTGCTGCGGCGGGCAATGGCGGCATCCACCGACAGCGCTCGTTGGGCGTCCGAGGTGATGCGCGATTCGATGAGCTTGAGATCGGCGAGGCTGAGATCCTCCAGGCCGACATTCTTTTGCTCGGCCAGACGCACGATGCGCCCCACCACGCCGTGGGCCTCGCGGAACGGCATGTCGAGTTGCTGCACCAGCCAGTCGGCGAGATCGGTGGCGGTGAGGAAGCCTTCGCTGCAGGCTGCGCGCATGGCGGCCTTGTCGACGACGAGGTCGGCGATCATGCCGGTCATCACTTGGACGCACAGCTCGAGCTGCTCGGCGGCGGCGAAGGTCGGCACCTTGTCTTCCTGCATGTCCTTCGAATACGTGAGGGGCAGGCCCTTCATCGTGATCAGGAGACTCGTCAGCGATCCAATGATCGGACCGGCCTTGGCGCGCACCAGCTCGGCGGCATCGGGGTTGCGCTTTTGCGGCATGATCGACGAGCCGGTCGAGAATGCGTCGGACAGGCGCACGTAGCGGAAGCGCGCGCTCGCCCACAGCACAAGCTCCTCGCCGAGGCGCGAGAGGTTCACCGCAGTGATCGAGCAGGCCGCCAGGAACTCCAGCGCGAAGTCGCGCGCGGAGACCGCGTCCATGGAGTTCTCCATGGGGCGCGCAAAGCCGAGCGCTTTCGCCGTCTTGCGGCGGTCGATCGGATAGGTCGTGCCGGCCAGTGCGGCGGCGCCCAGCGGGCTTTCGTTCAGGCGCGCGCGGCAATCGCGCATCCGCCCGCGGTCGCGATCGAACATCTCGAAGTAGGCGAGCAGATGATGACCGAACGTCACCGGCTGCGCGGGCTGCAGATGCGTGAGGCCGGGCAGGATGGTGTCGGCGTGCTCGTCGGCGCGCGCGACCAGCGCGCCCTGCAGACGACCCAAGGCGGCCTCGATGCGATCGATGGCGTCGCGCACCCACAAACGGAAGTCGGTGGCGACCTGGTCGTTGCGCGAGCGCGCGGTGTGCAAGCGACCGGCAGCTTCGCCGATCAGCTCGGCGAGGCGCGCCTCGACATGCATGTGGATGTCTTCGAGCGCCGGCATGTAGACGAACGTGCCGGCGACGATCTCGCGCTCGACTGCGTCCAAACCTTTCAAGATGGCGTGACCATCTTTGCGGCTGAGAATGCCGGTCTCGACCAGCATGCTACAGTGCGCGCGGCTTTGAGCGAGGTCTTGCGCTGCCAGCGCCTTGTCAAAGCCGATGGACGCATTCACTTGTTCCATCAGCGCGTCGGGGCCCGACGCGAAGCGGCCTCCCCAAAGAGGGTTCGCCCTTTGGGGGTTGGCGGCTACGCTCTTCTTCTTTGCGCGCTTAGTGGTTCCGCGGGACATGGATCAACGGGCTTCGAAGGAAAATTCGGGAAGCGCCGCGCCACAGCCCAGATGGTCGGTGACCCTGGGCGGGCTGGCGGCAATTGCGGGCGCTGCGGTGATCGCGGTCGTGGCGCTGTTGTGGCTGCCGGGCGGAGACGATGCGCCCGAGGCCGGGGCGGCGCTAGAAGCAGCGCGGCCCCTGGTCACCGGGCAGGTGGCGAACTTTATCCTCTACGAGCGGCCGGAGCCAGCGCCCGCCATCACCTTTGCCGACGAGGCCGGCAAGGCGCATAGCCTCGCCGACTTCCGCGGGCGTGTCGTTCTGGTGAACTTCTGGGCGACGTGGTGCGTACCGTGCAAGCGCGAGATGCCCAGCCTCGATCGGCTGCAAGCCACGCTCGGCTCCGAGCGCTTCCAGGTGCTGGCGCTGTCCCAGGACAAGATCGCGGTCACCAAGGTGCGCGACTTCTACTTCGAGCAGAGCATTGACGACCTGCCCCTCTACATCGACCAGACGGGCAACTCCCAGCGCGCGTTCGCGGTCACCGGCCTGCCGGCGACCGTGCTGATCGACACGCGCGGGCGGGTGGTCGGGCGCATGGTCGGACCGGCGGAGTGGGACTCACCGGAGGCGGTTGCGCTGCTCAGGCATTTCGCCGAGGCGCGGTAACCGAGAGCCCGCGGTACACGGCCAGGTGGCCGTTTCAGCCGCTAGGCCTTCCCTAGGTCGGCCGCCAATAACCGAACCTCTTCTTGAATCACCCGTCGCCCCATCCATCGCAGTTTGTTGAGTAGTCCGTGTTCGGCCGAGTCCAGCCGATGCTTGCCGGCATGAATGATTTGAGACCGGACTCGGTAGACCTCCTGAAAATCGCGGAGCACGTCGGCGCGCTCCTGATGGCTAGTCCCGATCAGATATGCGCACCGACTCGATAGGAGCTTTCCGAGGCCCACGTCGTCGGACACAGCTTTGTCGCCGATCGCGTCGTGCAGTTTGCCCGCTTGCGGTAGCGTCAAGTCTGCCTTGATGAGGGCCGCGCCTGAACCCCACACCGAGAAACATTCCGTTCGATACGGTCATTTGGGGGAACGCGTTAGCGAGTTCCTCCTTGAGTCGATCGGTACACCGAACGTCCAGCTGAAACGTCAAAGGACCCTCCGTGACCTACCGCGTCGGCTTGGGCGGATCGACCGAGTAGTCGTAGAAGCCGCGGCCGGATTTGCGGCCGAGCCAGCCGGCTTCGACGTACTTAATCAGGAGCGGGCAGGGGCGGTACTTCTGGTCGTGGAGGCCCTCGTGGAGGACCTTCATGATCGACAGGAAGATATCGAGGCCGATGAAGTCGGCGAGCGCGAGCGGGCCCATGGGGTGGTGCAGGCCGAGCTTGCACGCGGTGTCGATGCTCTCGACCGTGCCGACGCCTTCGTACAGCACGTAGATCGCCTCGTTGATCATCGGCGCGAGGATGCGGTTCACCATGAACGCGGGGAAGTCCTGCGCGGCGACGGGCGTCTTGCCCATGCGGCGCACGACCTCGGTCGCGATGGCGACGACGTCGGGAGTCGTGGCGATGCCGGGGATGATCTCGACCAGCTCCATCATCGGCACCGGATTCATGAAGTGCAGCCCAAGGAAGCGCGGCGCGCGGTCGGTGGCGGCGGCGAGGCGGGTGATGGATATCGAGGAGGTGTCGGTGGCGAGGATGGCGCTCGGCTTGAGCACGCCCTTCAGCGACGCGTAGAGGGCGCGCTTGATCTCCTCGTCCTCGTACACGGACTCGATGACGAGGTCGCAGTTGCCAAGCGACTGGATGTCGGCGGAGGTGCGCACGCGCGCGATGGCGGCGCGGGCGTCGCCATCCGGAATTGCGCCGCGCTTGATCTGGCGCGAGAAGGTCGTGCCGAGTGCCGCCGGCAGGGTGGCGAGGCGCGCGGCATCGATGTCATGGACGACCACGTCGTAGCCGGCGCGCGCGCCGACGTGGGCGATGCCGACGCCCATGGGGCCGGCGCCGACGATGCCGATGAGGCGGATGTCGCTCATGCACGCTCCGCCAGCGCGGCCTCGAGCTCCGGCAGGGCCGTGTCGAGGTCGGCGATCCAGACGAGGTCGGCGGCCTCGATCATGGGGGCTTCCGCGTCAGTGTTGATGGCGGCGATCACGGCGGCGTCCTTCACCCCGGCGAGATGCTGCAGCGCACCGGAAATCCCTAGCGCGAGGTAGAGCCTCGGCGCCACCACTTTGCCGGATTGGCCGAGCAGTGCCTCGGGCGGCGCCAGGGCCTCGTCCACGAGCGGGCGGGTGGCGCCGATCGCGGCACCAAGGTGGGCGGCGATGCGCCGGACGATTTCCATGCGGGCGGGCGTGGCAGCGCCGCGGCCTGCGCCCAGGACGATCGGGGCGCTGGCGATGTCGGGGCCACCGGCGGGAGCGGTGGCAAGGGCGCGCTGCCGTGAGCTGGATCGCACCGGCCGCAGATACCGGTGCGGCTTCGGGTCGATGAACCCCACGAACGGCTCAAAGGCGGTGGTGCGAACCGTAACGAATACGCCGGGGGGCAGCTCCACGGTGGCGTGCACACTGTCTGCGAATTGTGGACGTACCGCCGTGTCCGGAGTCGGAAACGCGATGACGCCGCCGAGCAAGGGCGCACCGGCGAGCGCGGAGGCACGCGCAACGGCGTCACGGCCGAAGTCGTCGGCGGCGGCGAGGACGGCGCGACAGCCGGCAGCAAGCTCGGCGATCAGAGGGGCGGCATCCTCCGGCTGCAATGGTCCGAAGGTGTGGATGTCGCAGGAACCCGACAAATGTTGCGCCGCAGAGACCAGGCGCGGGAGGGTGTCCGTCTGTCCGCGCGCTGCCGCGACGACGAGGATGCGGTCGCTCACGGCAGGGCGCCGCGGGCGCGCAACGCCGCCACCAGTTCCCTGGCCGAGGCGACGGGGCGGCCTTCGCGCTGGCGCGACACCAAGGCCATCGCGAGGACGCGGGGCGCGGTTGCGGCGGCCGCGAGGGGCCGCTCTTCGATCGAGGCCTTCTTGGCGGCGAGCACGGCAGCCAGGCCGGCGAAGCGGGGCGTCGCGAGGCGCAAGTCGGCGGTGAGAACACACGGAATGTCGAGGTCGAGGGCTTCGACGCCGGCGTCGCCGACACGCTGCACCGACACAAGGCGTCCGGCGATGGTTGCCGCCGTCACGCGAGTCGCTTGCGGCCAGTCGAGCAGACCGGCGACCAAGGGTCCGATGGTGACGCCGTCGTCCGCAGCCTGGGCGCCGACGACAGCCAGGTCACACGATTCGCGGCGCGCGAGATCCGCGAGCGCCCGCGCGATCGAAAGCGGCGCCACGTCGTCGCTCGCCGGGACATGGACGGCGCGATCGGCGCCGAGTGCCAGCGCGGAGCGCAGCGTGTCCTTGCAGCCGGGACCGCCGGCGCTGGCGGCGATGATCTCCGTTACGACGCCTGCTTCTTTCCACTGGATCGCCTGTTCCAGCGCGACTTCGTCGTACGGGTTGATCACCCAGCGCAGGCCGGCGGGATCGATGCCGGTGCCGGCGGCGTTGACGCGCACGCGCTGGTTGGGATCGGGGACGCGCTTGATGGCGACGAGGACGCGCATCCGACCAGACTACACGGTGCTTTGCGGCTCGGTGTCGCGGCCCTTGCGGCGGTCGCGGTTGGCGGCCTCCAGCGCGCTGCGCATGGCGGGACGCTGGGCGGCGAGGTCGTTGAAATCGGTGCGGCGCAGCTCGTACAGCGCGCACGGCGTGACGGCGCGGCAGGTCGCGGAGCGCGGCTGGTTGGTGAGCAGCGCCATCTCGCCGAAGAAGTCGCCGGCCACCAGGGTGGCGAGGTCGTGCTCGCCCTTCTTGTCGCCGGAGACGACGCGCACGACGCCGCGCGCGATGAGCATGAGCGAGCTGCCGCGCGAGCCTTGCGCGACGATGACCTGGCCGGCGGGCACGCTGCGCGGCACCAGCACGGCGGCGATCTTGGCGAACTCCGCCTCGGGCATGTCCTTGAAGGACGGCACCTTGCGCAACAGCTCGGCCGGGCTGATCTGCAGCGGCGCCACCGAGCCGCCGCGCAAGGTGCGGCTGGCGACGGTGAGCTCGCGCACCAGCTCGTCGGCGATGCCGGGCGGCACCGAGCCGGCCTCGGCCTTGTCCTGGATGTTCTCGGACTGGGCGAGGGCCATGAGGCGCTGGGCGAGGCGTTCCTGTTGGGCGGTGACGAACTCGGGGAACTGCTCGGCGGTGACGTCGAGCTGCTGGCGCGCGTTGGCTTGCCAGTGCAGGTACAGCGTGCGCACGTCGGCGACGATCTCCGGCGGCGTCGAGTGCGCCAACGCCAAGCGCTCGATCTCTTCGAGGATCTTGGTGGTCGCCTGGAACTCGCCCCAGGCGCGCTCGTAGTCGGCGGCGATGTAGCCCTGGCGCAGGCGGTCGGCCGTGCCGGCCGGTGCGACGGTGAGCACGCGCTGCAGCAGCTTGCGGCGCTTGGCGCCGACTACTGTGCGCGGCGGACTGGTGGCGCCGTCGCGCACGGCGTCGGCCTGCACGGATACGCCCGCGGCGAGGTCGCGGAACGTCTTCTCGGCGAGGTGGCCCTTGCGGAACAGCCCGTGGTAGAGCGCCTGCTCGGCGGCGAAGCAGCGCTCAAGCAGCAGACGCTTCTCCTGCTCCTGGGTGAGCTCGGTGTGGCGCAGGCCTTCGAGCTCGGTGCCGACGCGGGCGATGTCGGTGGCGAGCTTGCGCTCGAGGTCGTCGCCGATGCGCTGGGAGAACAGGCCGCCGGCGCGTAGCTCGGGGATGCCGGCGGAGGCGGCGCGCAGGGCGTCGAGCTGAGTCTCGGCGCGCGCGACGCGATCGGCGAGGGGCGGGCGATCGAGGCCGAGCCACTTGACCAGACGCTCCATGGTCATGCCCTGGACGACCAGGGTGAACAGCACGGAACCCATGACGAGGGCGATGAAGGTCTGGCCGAACTCGTAGTCGGCGAGGCTGAGCACGATGGCGATGGCGATGCCGCCACGCAGGCCGCCCCAATAGACGACGACCTGGTAGGCCATGCTGATGGGAGCGGTGTTGGGCAGGCGCGCCATCAGCGGCGCCAGGCCGAACACGGCAACGGCGCGCGACACCAAGAGCGCCACCAGCACCCAGCCGAACAGGGCCAGATTGGCGACCAGTTGGCTGATCTGCACCGAGAAGCCGACGAGCAGGAACAGCATGGCGTTCGCGGCGTTGCCGGCGAAGTGCCAGAAGTGCTCGACGTGCTCTTCGTCGTTGGGCGACATCTTGGTGCGGCCCCAGTCCGCCATCACGAGGCCGGCGATGACGACGGCGACGACGCCGGACAGATGCAGGCCGCGCTCGGCGATCAGGAAGGTCGCGTAGGCGAGGATCGAGGTGAGCACGGTCGCAGTGAACGGGTCGTCCTGCACCTTGGAGATCAGCCAGCCGATGATCATGGCGGCGAGCCAGCCGACCGCGGCACCGCCGAAGAACACCATGCCGAACTCGACGAGGCCGTCCGAGAAGTTGCTGGCGCCGAAGCTGCCGGCCGCAATGATGCCGAGCATGATGCGGGCGAGCACGATGGAGGTGGCGTCGTTGAGCAGGCTCTCGCCTTCGACCAGCATGGTGAGGCGGGCGGGCGCGCCGATCTTGCGGAAGATGGCGACGACGGCGACCGGATCGGTCGAGCTGAGAATGGCGCCGAGCAGCAGGCACTGGGCGAAGTCGAACGGGCTCACCAGCCAGACGATGGTGGCGACGACGAAGGACGACAGCATCGCCGCGGGCACGGCGAGGGTCAGCACCGGCCACAGGTTCTGGCGCAAGAGGCGCACGTTGGTGTGGAACGCCGCCTCGAAGATGAGGGTCGGGATCAGGACGAAGAGAATCATGTCGGCGGCGACGGGCGTGCCGGCGATGGCCGCCATGTCGGGGGCGACGCGCCGCGCCACCTCGCCGATGCCGACGCCGACGATGACGAGCGCGACCGCGTAGGGGATGAAGGGCACGCGGTCGGTGACGACGCGCACCGCGCCGGCGACGAGCAGCAACGCCACCACGCCGGTGACCAGCGTTACTGTATCGAACCCAGCCAGCAAAAAACTCTAGCCCCCGTGCCCGGCGCCCCACCCCTGGGCCCCGAGTACCACCCCAAGTTACGGCCTAGTGGCCCCCGGTTGCCAGAGCACGTCGCCGCCCGCCGCGGCATTGAGGGCGCGGCCGAGGACGAACAGGTGGTCCGACAGGCGATTGGCGTACTGCAGGGCGACCGGATTGACGGGCTCCTCGGCCATCAGGGCGGCGATGTCGCGCTCGGCCCGGCGCACGATGGTTCTAGCAAGATGAAGGTGCGCCGCGGCCGGGCTCCCCCCCGGCAGGATGAACGACTGCAGCGGCGCCAGCGTCTCGTTCATGGAGTCGATCTCGTCCTCCAGGCGCTTCACCTGAGACGGAATGACGCGCAGGCGATCGGGCGACGCGAAGTCCTCGCCCGGCGTGCACAGGTCGGCGCCGAGGTCGAACAGCTCGTTCTGGATGCGCGCCAGCATGGCGTCGGCCACACCCTCCCTTTGGCCCTGGGTGTGCAGCCGCACGATGCCGAGGGCGGCGTTGGCTTCGTCCACCGAGCCGATGGCGGCGATGCGCGCGCCCTCCTTGGCGACGCGCGTGCCGTCGCCGAGCGAGGTCTTGCCCGCGTCGCCGCCGCGCGTGTAGATGCGCGTCAGCCGCACCATGGGCGCTTAGGCGCCGGTACGGAACAGGAGGAAGTACAGCACCAACAGCAGGACGGTGACGGCCTGCGAGATGACGCGCCCGCGCATCAACACGTTCCCGTACTTCTTGTTGAATTCCGAGGAGCGCAGCATGCCGCTGACGCCGCTGAGCAGGAAGCCGACGGTCACAATGAGCGACAGGATGACCAGGACAAAGAAGAGGGTCTGCATAGCGCGCCAACCTTGACCACGAAGGTGCGCGGCATCGACCGCGCTGCCGGGCATTTCTAGCATGCAGTGAAACGGGTTACTGCGGCCCGCTATTGCCTGTGTCCAGTTACCCCCGCGGGGACGGGGCGCCGACCCCCGAGCGGGGTGCGGCAGTGAAGCTTTCCGACGGCCAGATCGTTGCCTTCGTTACGGGGCTGGTGGCGGTAGCCCAGCTCTCGACCAGCATCTATCTGCCCTCGATGCCGGCCATGACGGCCGAGTTCGGCACCGACCCCGCCACCATGCAGCTGACCTTCACCGTCTACATGATGGGGGCGGCGCTGGCGCAGTTGGTGATCGGGCCGCTCTCCGACCGCTTCGGGCGGCGGCCGGTGCTGCTCGGCGGGCTCGTCATCTACGCGGTCGCGACGTTCGCGGCGGCGGCCTCACCGACCATCGACACGCTGATCCTGGCGCGCCTGGTGCAGTCGATCGGCGCCACCACCGGGCCGGTGATCGGCCGTGCCATCGTGCGCGACTGCTTCGACCGGGCGCGCGGGGCGCAGGTGCTGGCCAACGTCGGCCTGGCGCTGGCGCTATCGCCGGCGATCGCGCCGCTGATCGGCGCCATCGTCCACGACGTCGCCGGCTGGCAGGCGAACTTCGTCCTGGTCGGGCTGTTCGGCGTTGCCGTCCTGACGATGACGTTCGGCTGGTTCGAGGAGACCAACGTGACGCGTCTCACCGACGCAGGCCCCGCGGCGCTCGTACGCAACTTCGCGGGGCTGCTGGCGAGCCGCGTGTTCCTCGGCTACGCGCTGTGCTCGAGCCTCTTGTTCGGCGCGATGTTCGCCTTCTTCTCCGAAGGCCCGTTCGTGTTCATCAACATCATGGGGCTGACGCCGACCGGATATGCCCTCTACTCGGCCTTCGTCGTCGTCGGCTTCGCGCTCGGCTCCTACATCACCGGGCGCGCCACGCTGCGGCTCGGCGTCGATCGCATGATCCTGTTCGGCATCTGCGCGGCGCTGGTGGGTGTCGCGCTCCTGCTCGTCTTCGCTATCGCCGGATGGATGGCGCCGATGGCGGTGGTCGGGCCGATGACGATTTTTGTGTTCGGCATGGCGCTGGTGTTCCCGAACGGCACCGCGGGGGCGCTCAGCGTGCATCCCGAGATCGCCGGCACGGCGTCGGCGCTGCTCGGCTTCCTGCAGATGGGCGCCGCCGCGTTGTCCACCCTTGCGGCGGGGCGCCTGTCGGACGCGACGATGATGCCGATGGTCGAGGTGATCGCGGTCGGTGCGGCGCTCAGCGCGCTTTGCTTCGGCCTGCGCTTCTCGCGGCCTTCGGAGTCGATGTCTTAGCCGGGCGGTCGGCCAGCGGGATGACGAAGCGCAGGGCGGTGTGCGTCTCCGACACGCGGCAGGTCTTGTTGTCCTTCCAGCCGGCGGCGCGCCCCGCGGCCATGACGTCGGCCTCGCGCAGGTCCTTGCGGCCTTTTGGATAGACGAACCAGATGCCGCCCGCCGGGTGCATGAGCTTGGCGAGCCCGGCGACGTCCTCGAGGTCGGCGAGGGTCTCGGCGCCGAACAGGACGACATCGGCGTCCTTGCCCTTGCGGCCGCGCCGGACGGAGGCGCCACGCAACTCGAGCGAATGGACGAAGTCTTCGTCGAGGCCGCCTGCCACGGTGACGCGCGTGCCTTCGTTCACGCCGAGTTTATCGAGCAGGCCGGGTGGCTCCAGGATGCGCTTGGCCCACGCGGCGGCCTGCTTAGCGCCGAGGTTGAAACGCACCACGCCGCCCTTGTGACGCAGCTCCAGGTCCTCGCCGTCGAGGATGACCTTCTTGATATCCTTCAGCAGCACTTTGAGCTTGGGCGTGCCGCGGAACTGAACATCGTCGGTCTCAAGCATGGCGAGGCCGTGGGTGCGGACGCCGTCGATGACGGCATCACAGGTTTGCTCCTTGCCCATCGCAGGGCATCATAGCAGCGTGGCAATTCATCCGACACTCGACGGACCGCGCCTGGCGCCGCGCGCCGGGCAGGCGAAACAGCTGGTCGTGCTGCTGCACGGCTACGGCGCCGACGGCGACGACCTCATCGGCCTGGGCCAGGCCTGGGCGGACGCGCTTCCCGATACCGCGTTCGTCTCGCCGCATGCGCCCGACGCGTTTCCGTTCGGCAGCGGCCGGCAGTGGTATCCGCTGCCGACGGCGTACGACCGCTCGGCGGAAGACGTGCTGCGCGCGCTGCGGGCCGGTGTGCCGACCGCGGCGACGGCGCTCGATACGTTCCTCGACGCGGAGCTGGCGCGCTGGAAGCTCGGCAACGATGCGCTGGCGCTGGTGGGCTTCAGCCAGGGCGCGACCCTGGCGCTCTATGGCGGGTTGCGCCGGCCGGCGCGCGCGGTGGTGGCGTACTCCGGTGCGCTTGGCGCGCTACCGACACCGCTGCCGGCGCCGAAGCCGCGCGTCCTCTTGAGTCACGGTGCCCGCGACGAGGTCGTGCCGGTGGCCGCGCTCAACGCGGCGGCGAACTCCCTGCGCGCCAACGGCGTCGACGTGCAGACCCGCATCGTGCCCCAGCTGGGCCATGGCATCGATGCCGAGGGAGTCGTGCTGGGAGCGCGCTTTCTCGCCGAGGCCGTCGCGTCGCAAGGCGCGCCACGGGGGCGCGACGTGTCATGAGCCGTTCATGGAGGGCCGTTGCGCAACGCGTGGTGGGCGCCGCGCTGGTCTAGCCAAGGGCTAGAGAACCCGCCACAATGTGACGGCCACCGGCGCTGCCGTGGGGTGCAGCATCGGGGCCGAGGGATGAGTCGGGAGGCGGTTTATGGCGCCCGAGAGTTGTCCGGCGCTTGTGTTGAACGCGGACTATCGTCCGCTCAGCTACTTCCCGCTGTCGCTTTGGCCGTGGCAGGAAGCGGTCAAAGCCGTGTTCATGGACCGCGTGAACATCGTCTCCGAATACGAGCGCGTCGTGCATTCGGCGTCCATGTCGATGCGGCTCCCCAGCGTCGTCTCGCTCAAGCGCTACGTGCAGCCCTCGCGCCGGCCCGCCTTCACGCGGTTCAACGTGTTCCTGCGGGACCACTTCGAGTGCCAGTACTGCGGCGATGAGCACGACCTCACCTTCGATCACCTGATTCCGCGTTCGCGCGGGGGGCTGACGCGCTGGGACAACGTCGTCACGGCGTGCGCCACGTGCAATCTCTTGAAGGGCGGGCGCTTGGCGAAAGAAGCCGCCATGTTCCCGAAGGTGCATCCGTTCGAGCCGACCGTGGTGCACCTGCAGCGCGCCGGCCAGGCCTTCCCGCCCAACCACTTGCACGAGAGCTGGCGCGACTTCCTGTACTGGGACGCGCCGCTCGATCCGTAGTCTTGCTTGGGCGCGCTTTCCGCGCCGAACCGCTCCACACGTCGCGCGGGACGCGCGCCCAGGGCGCGCCGCTCCCGATCAAGACCGGGTGTGGGGCATGTCGGTGAAGCTGGTCGCCTCCCACGCCGAGGCGACGGCGATGCCGTTCACCGAGGCGACCGGATATGACCTCGGCAAAGCGGGCTGGGTGTCGGCGAAGTTCGCGGCCGGCGAGAAGCCGCTGGTGAGTCAGCTCAAGAATTGGATCCGCGAGAGCTACCTGCAGGTGGCGCCAAAGAAGCTCGCGGCGCAGATCGACGCGGCGCCAGCGCCGGCCATGAAGGTCACCGCGCCCAAGAAGAAGCCCGCCGCCGCGAAGAAGAAGCCGGTCGCCCAGGAGGCTGCGGTGAAGAAGGCGCCCGCGAAGAAGCGCTAGCGCCCCCAGTCGTCATCGCGAGGTGCGAAGCGCCGTGGCGAACCAGAGAAACAAACACCAAACCTGGATTGCTTCGCTGCGCTCGCAATGACGGACGAGCGTCACTGCACCGGGATGGGTGCGGAGTAGGTGACGCGGTCGAAATCGTTGAGCAGGACGTCGATCTTCACCGTCCATTCGCCGGGGACGGCGAGCTCGGGTCCCGTCAGCTCATAGATTCCGGGACCGACGCGCGGCAGATCGCGCACGATCGGTTCGATGCCGGCGGCGGTGTTCGACAGGGACGCGGTCACCGACAGGGGCGTGATGTCGGTCCAGCCGCCGCCTCGGAGCGCGACCGTGATCGTGTTGCGGCCGGCGCGGGCAGGGACCACCGCAAGGATGGCGGTCTTGCCCTGGGCGACGGCACCGACCGCGTAGCCGGGCTCGGCGGCGTCGTGGCCGTGGGCTTCCGTTGTCGCGGCAAGCTGGGAGCGGGGCGGCGGCGTCTGCGCCAGCACGGCCGTGATCGCCAGGATGGCGACGCCGAGGGCGAGCTCGATGGCGATGGTTCGGCGCAGGGCGGCGCGGGCGGCATCGGGTGCGGATTGTAGCAGCGGAGTCAGGCGCCAGCGGTTGATGGCGGCGATCAGCAGCAGCGCGCCGACCAACACGGCCTTGAGTAGCAGCGCTTGGCCGTACGCGGTGCCGGTGAGGCCGTCCCAGGTGCGGACCTGGAGGAACGCGAGGGCAAGGCCCGCGGCCACCAGAATGAACAGTCCAAATGGCGCGATGCGGGCGAAGCGGAGGGCGGCCTGGCTGCCGTCGCGACCTTCGAGGGCCAGCAGGAGCGGCACGAACGAGCCGACCCACAGCAGCGCCGGGATGGCGTGGGCGAGCAGCACGGGCACGGTCAGCCAGTGGGTCGCGGCGGTCACGACGTGGCCGGTGGCGGCGAGGGTGGCGAGCGCCGCGACGGCGATGACCGTCGGCGCCCACACTGCCCGCGCACGCGGCAGCCAACCCGCTTGCCAGGTCGCCAGCAACAGTGCCGCCGCGGCGATCGACTGGCGACTTTGGGTCGTAGCCATGCCGGCGCTCCACATGTCGCCGAGGCGAGCGGCCGCGAACGGCGCGTCGAGGACGATGCCGCCCTGGGTGAAGACTGCCGCGACCGCGGTGACGACGCCGAGCAGTACCGCTACGCCGACCGGCGAACGCAGCAGCGGCCGCAGCACACCGGCTTGGCCCTTCATCAGGGCGACGAATGCGGTCGCGCCTGCCACCAGCGCCAGCGCCAGGAAATGCAGCGCGCGGTTGACCGCGGCGATCCCGCCCCACGTCGGTGCGTAGCGGTCTTGGGCTTGCGCCTCCGGCCATTGCTCCGGCGCGGCGCCGACGGCGAATACCAACGTGCCGGAGATGGCGTGCGCATCGGCCGAGAGGACGCGGTAGGTCACCAGGTAGTTGCCGGCGGGCAGTGCGCCGGGCAACGGCAGCGCGATTTGGGCGGCGTCACCGCCCGCGGGTGCTTCCGCGATGACGCGGCCGCTGGCGTCGAGGACGCGCACGAAGACCAGTTGCACCGGCTCGTTGAAGCGCAGGCTCACCGACGCCGGCGCCGACTCCACAACGGCGCGGTCAGCGGGCTCCGTGGCGAGCAGCACGGCATGCGCGAAGGCGGGGGCCGCACTGAGTGCGGCACCCAGCCCCACGCCCAGGCAAAGGCACGCGGCAAGCAGGATCTGCCGCGCCGTCATAGCCGCGCTACGGGGTAAGGCGCAGGCCCGGCGTCGGCTCGGCCGGCTCCGGTTGGCCCGCTTGCGGCACGTCGATCCAGCGATGCACGCCCGTCACGCATTCCTGCACGACGGGAAAGTACACCGTGGCGTTCGGCGTGGCCGGCAGGCGCATGCGCAGGAAGAACGTGTCGTAGAACTCGACGGGCAGCGTGCCGCCGGTCCAGTGCACCTCGGCGACCGGTGCAGTGGCAGGTTGGTCGGCGGCCAGGGCGGCACCGGCCGGTGCTTGTGTACGGATCACGGTGAGCGTCCAGCCGGCCTTGGGCTGGGGCTGCACGGCAGTCACGCCGGCAGGGATGCGGACCTTCACCGCCGTGGTCGGCGACGTGCCGCAGCCGTGGCCGATGCGGAAGCCCAGCGCGATGGTCGTGTTGGCGGCCGCCTGTGCCGGCTCGAGGCCGACGTGGGCGAGCGCCGGGGTTGTCGCCGCGGTCAGTGCGGCGAGCAGGGTTGCCAAAGAAGTGTGCCGAGACATCGGGTGTCTCCCTTGCAGAAGGTGTGTCGCCGCGCACGGCGGCGGGCGCCGCGCGCGTTCTCAACAACAGCGACTAGCCTTGGGCGGGGGGAGCGCGCGGTCGGGCACGCGAGAAACGCCGGATGGGCGCGAGGCGCGGCGCCACCAGATCGACGCGATGCCGAGATGGCGCGAACACCATCGCCAGCAGTGCGACGGCGACCAGGAACGCGAACACGGCGGGGCTGAGGAGCTGCGCCGCATCCGGCACCGCCTGCGTGCCACCGCTGTGGTCATGGGGCTGGGTCGCGTCGGCGGGGCGGAAATGAACGTGGGGCGCGACGAAGGAGCCCGCCGCCCGCACCGGTTGGGCGCCGAACGGCAACAGCGCCGGCATCAACAGGGCAAAGAACGCGAGCAGGACGGCCCATTGTGGGCGCGTGCCGCGCCCATAGCGCGCGTCCCGCACGACCGTCCGGCGCGTCTCGGGGTTCGGGTGGCGGCTGACCATGGCCGCCAAAATCATATCCTCTCGGACAGCCAGATGGCGAGGCGAGTGGCCGTGCGCACGGCGCCGGTCAGCACGCGATAGCCGGGCGCGTCGCGGGCGCCTTCGGCGCGGGCGATGTCGCGGTGCTCGATCTCCTCGCCGCGGAACCGTTCCAGCGTCTTGCACAGGGCGGGCTCCGCCTGGCCAAGGCGCTCGACCTGGCCGCGATAGTGGCCGTCGATGACTTCTTCCACCGCTTCGGTGCAGGCCATGGCGGCCTTGTCGCCGAGCAGCGCGGTGGCGGCGCCGAGGGCGAAGCCGGCGGCGCTCCACACCGGCGCCAGAACCGTGGGACGGACGCCGCGCTCGACCAGCATGGATTCGAACGCGGCCAGGTGGCGCTGCTCCTGGCCGGCCATGTGGCGGACGGTGTCGGCCACGCGCCCGCGCCCCATCACGGCGAGCTGGCCGGCATAGATGCGGACGGCGCCGTATTCGCCGGCATGGTCGACGCGCAGGGCCCGCTCGACCTCCTGGGAGGCGGTCGGGTCGCCGGGCAGGCGGCGGGGACGGCCAGGGGACTTGGCGGTGCGCTTCACGGGCGGCGTTGCTCCAGGGTGCGCGCCACCACCGCGGCGAAGGCGGCGAGGCCGAGCGAGACGAGGAAATTGTACCCCGCCATGGAAACGCCGAAGAGGGACCATTGCACCTCGTCGCAGCGGATCACCGGAGCGGTTTCGAGGAGCTGGCGCAGCTCGTCCACGGTGCGGCCCTGGCCGGCGCCGCCGCCGGTGCAGGCGGTCGAGCCCTGCCACCAGCTCTGCTCGACACCGACGTGGAAGGCCGCGACCGTGGCGCCGAACAGGAACGCCACCCCGCACCAGAAGGTCAGCAACGCCGCCGCGCGGTTGGCGCTGCGCCCGGCCAGGAGGGTGGCGCCGAGGCCGAGGACGATGGTGAGGAAGTAGGGATAGCGCTGGTACCAGCACAGCTTGCACGGGTTCAGCCCACCCCAAACCTGAGACGCGACCGCAGAGCCGACGACCATGAACGAGACGAGGGCGATGAGGGCGGGGCCGCGTCCGCCGCGTGTCAGAGTCGCCAGCACCGAGTGCACCATCGGTCGCCGCTATAGCAGCCTGCACTGCACGCGCCAACCGACGCAACGTGCGGACGCCGTCCTTCGCTTTTCGTCATGCGCGGGGCTTGACCCGCGCATCCATCGCGCTGCGGCCGCGGATGGCTGGGTCGAGCCCGGCCACAACGATGTGGGGAGGGCGTCGTACGGACGGGACGCTCTCTCGGACACGAAAACAGCGCGGGACTCTTGCCGCGCTGCATACGCTCGCTATTATCGCCCGCGCACCTTGGGCCCCTGTGGCGGAATGGTAGACGCGGCAGACTCAAAATCTGTTGTTCGCAAGAACGTGCTGGTTCGAGTCCGGCCAGGGGCACCACGACCGACGTAGGGGAGGGTGCCAGGGCGGCTACTTCCAGCCGTCCGAACTTCGGGTCCGCGCCCCGCAGCGCGCGACCAGTGACGAAAGGAAATCGTGATGGCAAAGGGTCAACAGCGCTCGACCAAAGAGAAGAAGAAGCCGAAGCAAGAGAAGCCGAAGGCGGTTGCCGTAGCCGGCAACAAGGGCACCGCGGCGCCCGCCAAGAAGAAGTAAGCGCAGGACCGACCGTTCCGCCCAGCGCCTCCCGGTATCGGGTGTTGGCCGGGGTTGTGAACGGTTGCGAAAGGGGGAACTACTGGAACTCTCAGGATGTCCTCCACTAGTTCCCCCCTTTCTTTGTCAGGCAAGCCACGGCTCCTCGTCGTCGAGGACGAAGCGCTGGTGCGCATCGTCGTCGTCGAAGAGCTCGAGCTGCTGGGGTTCGCGGTGGTCGAGGCGGACTCCGTGCGGGCGGCCTTGGCCGCCCTCGACGGCGGCCAGGCGTTCAATGCCGCCATCGTCGACGTCGGCCTGCCCGACGGGCGTGGCGACGACCTGGCCCTCAAGCTGCGGGCGCGCTTGCCGAGCGTGCCGATCGTCATGTGCAGCGGCTATGACGAGGACGTGCTGCGCAAGCGCTTCGTCGGCGAGACGGGCATGGCCTTTCTGCGCAAGCCGTACTTCACCGAGGACCTGATCCGCGCGCTGGGCCAGTTCGGCGTCGCCGGACAGCCCGACGTCGTGAGCGCCGCGCTCTAAGATCGGTTTCCCTCCGCTCCTCACCTGAGCCTGTCACGAGCGGCTCGCTGGGCCGCTCGCGGCAAAGTCGCGCCGGACTCCGGCGCGATCGTTGTCAAAGGGGAGGGAAGAGAATCTCGTTGCCGCGTCCCACTCCGCTCATGCTTCGACAGGCTCAGCATGAGGTCCGTGGTAGACCCTGCCTATGACTACAGACGCGCCCGCGCCCGCGCAAACCGTCGCGCGCCTGTTGTCGGTCATGCGCGGCGGCAGCGCGTTCCCGGTGCTCGCGGAAACGGCGAGCGGCGAAAAGCATCTCCTCAAGCTGGTGGGCTCGGCGTCGGGGGCGCGCAATTTGCTCGCCGAGTTTCTGGCGAGCCGCATTGCGGCGCACCTCGACGTGGCGATGCCGCCGGTGCGGCCGTTGTATTTGCCGCCGGGGTTTCCGTGGCAGGTCGGCACCGATGAGTTCGACGAGATGCTGCAGCGCAGCTACGGCTGGAACCTCGGTGTCGCCTACCTGCCGGACGCGCGCGTGGCGACGCCGGTCGAGCTCGGCCGCCTGCCCGAAGGGTTCGCGGCCCGGCTGGAGCGCGCCGACCGGCTGCTGCAGAACGTCGACCGCACGGCGGCCAATCCCAATGTGTTGATCGACGCGACCGGACAGCCGTGGGCGATCGATTTCGGCGCGTGCTTGTTCCTGGAGCGCATCGTCAACGGCACGAAGTTGTCGTTCACGCTGCCCGCTGGGCACTTCCTTGCGTCATCGGGCGCGCGCAACGCAACTTCGCTGCCGGCGCGCACGCCGGAGCGCAACGATGTGCGCACGTGGATCGCGGAGACACCGCGCGCATGGTTGGAGTCCGTTCCGTTCGACGCGCACACGCTCGAAGAAAAATTGTGCGCGTACTTCGACGCGTACACGGGTTCGCGCTAGACGCACGCAAGCGCAACGCCCGGCAGGGAAACCTGCCGGGCGTTCTCGTTTTCAGGTGCCGACGGGGCGGTAGAACGCGGCGAAGGCGTTGACGGCGTCGTCGCGCTCGCGGCGCAGGTGCTCCATCTGGCGGTGGCGGGCAATGGCGGTCTCGACGACGGGCTGGACGCGGCCCGGCCACATGCCGCGCACGACGTAGGACGCGACGCCCGCCGACATCGCGGCGTCGAGGGTGTCGGCGTCGGCCTGGTCGACGAAGGCGACGATCGGCCAGCGCCGCTCGCGGGCGAGGCGGAAGACCTGCTCGCGGGTGAGACGATTGGGATCGCCGAGCTCGAGCACGACGACGGTGGGATTGAGGCCGCGGACGAACGTCAGCGCATCGGCGCGCATCGGGTCGAAAACGGAGATGCCGGACCAGCCGGCGGACGCCAGCTGTTCGATCAGCAGGCGCGCACGCTCGGGCGTGGACGCTGCGATCAGGATGCCATCGATGTTCATGTGCGTTACTCGCGACCGGTGAGCCGATCCCCCGCGCGCTGCATAGCAAGCCGCGGGCCAGCCGAGCCCACGCGGAGAGGCCAGGGAAACTGCGGCTCTGCGCGGGGCGCCGACGTCACGATGCTGCCATACGCACAACGATTGTCAGGGAATGCTCAGGGATTGAGCAGTGTTGCCGAAGGCGCGCCGTGCGCGCCTAGCGCGCTTCCGCGCGACGCTACTCCCCGAGCAGGTGCAGCACGACGTCGCGCTTGCGCGGCTCCGTGCGGTGCTCGAACAGGAACACGCCCTGCCAGGTGCCGAGCGCCATGCGGCCGGCGAGCACTGGGATCTGCACGTCGGTCTGGGTGAGGGCCGCGCGGATGTGGGCGGGCATGTCGTCCGGCCCCTCGTTCTCGTGGCGATAGCCGCCGCCTTCGGGCGCAATGCCGACGAAGAAGTCCTCGAGGTCACGAGCGACGTCGGAGTCGGCGTTCTCGTTGATGATCAGCGTCGCCGACGTGTGCGGGATGAAGGCGGTGAGCAGGCCGTCGCGGATGCCGGCGCCCGCCACCCACTCGGCCAGGGCCGTGGTGATCTCCTGCAGGCCGCGGCCGCGGCCGGCAATGGAAAGGCGGGTCATCGCCTGCTTCATGGCGCGCACCCTAGCACAGGGGCCACGACGGTTGCTGCTAATGAACAACGTTCATCATAGGGCGAAGCTGGCCTGATGCGCGGTCGCCGAAATGAACATAGTTCATCAATGACCCCCGACCGTTGCGGTGCGGATTGAACGGTGTTCATCGGCGCGCTAGGGTGCGGGGCGATGGGGCGGGCGAAGCGAAAGACCAAGCGGTCGGCGCCGAAGCGGGCGCCGGTCGGGCTGCGCGGACGCGAGGCGACGCGGCAGCGCCTGCGCGCGGCGGCGTGGGCGGTGTTTCGCCGCCACGGGCTGGCCGGCACGACGGTGCGCGCCATTGCGGCCCAGGCGGGGGCGGCGGTCGGCGGGCTGTACACGTACTACCCGGACAAGGACGCGCTGCTCGAGGACCTGGCGTTGTCGGCGCTGGCCGAACTTGGGCGCGAGGTGGCGGCGCGCGCGCGCGAGGCGCCGGTGGTGGCGGTCAGCGGTGGGCTGCGCGCGATATTCGGCGCGGGGCAACCGGCGGCGGCGCTGCTGCCGATCGTGTTCGACGGCGCGCGCGGCGAAAGCGAGTTCGGCAAGCGGGTGGCGGGGCGGTTGATGAGCGCGCTTGGTCCGCTGGCGGCGGATGGGCAGGGGCGCGCGCCGGACGAGGTCGCCGTGCGCGCGCTGGCGACGGCGTGCTTTGCGTTTGGGCTCGCTCTATTTGAAGCGTCAGGACAGCTCGCGCGGATGGCGACGCCCGCGGACGCGGTGGTCGAGGCGTTCCGTGAGATGACGCGCTGAGACGGCGCCCGATACTTACCGACCCTCACCCCGTCGCTCTCCCGCCGTCGTGCCGACGGCGCGCCCGCGCGCCTAGCGCGCGTACCGCGCGACAGGCGGGCGAGGGGGAAGAGCGGCGTTCGTTGCCTACGGCTTGCGCGGCTTCCAGGCCAGCGCGCGGCCTTCGATGACGCCCTGCTCCTGGGTGGTGACGTTGGGCACGATCTGGTCGCGCAGTACGTTGGCGCGCGCGAGGTCCTGGCCGGTGGAGGAGAACGAGGCGAGCAGCAGCCAGAAGTACGCCTCACGGAAGTCTTGGGGCGCGCCGGTGCCGGTGGCGAACATCGAGGCGACGCGCAGCTGGGCGGGGCCGTAGTTCTGCTCGGCGGCGCGGTAGAACCAGCTGAACGCTTGCGCATCGTCCTTGGCCACCCCGACGCCGTTGGCGTAGAGGCCGGCGAGGAAATACTGGCCCTCGGCGAAGCCCTGGTCGGCGGCCTTGCGCGCCCACGCGGCCGCTTGTGCCGGATCGGCCGCCACGCCGCGGCCGGCGGCGTAGAGCAGCGCGAGAGCGGCTTGGCTCGGCGCGTGGCCGCGGTCGCCCGCTTTGGTGAACCACACGGCGGCCTCGCGCTCGTCGCGCGGCACGCCGGTGCCTTCCAAGTACGCGCTGGCAAGGCGATAGGCGGCATCGACGTGACCGCCGTCGGCAGCGCGGCGCGTCCAGGCGAGACCGGCGGCGGCGTCGCGGCGCGTGCCGAGGCCGTTCGCGGTCATCCAGCCGAGCACGAACTGCGCGGCGACGTCGTTGCGTGAGGCGGCGTCGTTCAGCCACGCCAGCGAGGATTCGAATTCGCGCAGGGCGTCGCGGCGGATGCCGAGTAGGGCGCCGGCGATCGACGTCGCGGCCTGGTCGCCGGACTTGGCAGCGAGCTCGAGCCAGCGCATTGCGGTCGCCATGTCGGGCGCGGGGCGGCCGTAGGCGTTGGCGTAGATGAGGGCGAGAATGACGGCGGCGCCGCCGTCGCCGGCTTCGGCCTCGGGGCGCAGCTCGTTGACGGCGACCGCGTATTCTTCGATGCGGAACGCCTCGAAGCCGATCATGTAGTCGGCGCGCGCCGGGCCAAGCTCAAGCTGGAGCGACAGGGCGAGCGACATCGCCGCCAGCGCGGGGCGGAAGGTTCGGATCATGGGCGGAGGGTAGCGGCCAGCACCCCCCTGTCAATGACGCGGGCCACCTTCTACCGGCAGAGCCGGCCATGCTAAGAACCGGCCGCAATCCAGGCGCGAAGGGCGAGGGTAGCCGACGGTGCTGGGGCGTCTCGGGCTGAACCGCGCATTTCTTGCGAACCCCGTCACGTGGCTGGCAGCGGCGCTGCTCGTGATCGCGTGGACATCGGCCGTGAAGGCCGATCTCCACTACACGTACACGTGTTCCCTGACCGCACCCATCCACGTCGGCCCGCAGAACGGTGACGAGTATTACGTGCAGCCTTCCGATACACTTGCGTACCAGTATTGCCTCGGGCGCATTCCGGTGCGCTTCCAGGGCCGCTGGCCGCTGGCGGATTGCTCGCCCGGCGGCAGGGCGCGTACCTCGGATGGCAAGATCGCCAACTTCCCGCAGAAGTGCCGGCGCAATACGGGGAATTACTTTGTGTTCTGAGTCGCGCCAGAGGCGCGCAACTTTGTGTTCTGAATTGAGTGCAGCGCGATGACGTTCTTGAGCAGGCTTGGCTTCAACCAGCGGTTCTTCCAGAACCCCGTCACCTGGATCGTGGCGGCGATGCTTGGCCTCGCCTGGGTGCAGGCGGTGCGCGCCGATCGCCACTACACCTATACGTGCTCGATCACCGCGCCGATCCATGGCGGCGGTATCATCTACGACGACGAGTACTACGTGCAGCGCACCGACACGCTCGCCTATCAGGCGTGCGCGGGCCGCATCCCCGACCGCTGGAAGGGCAACTGGCCGATCGCCCATTGCGACGTGGCGGGCGGCATGGCGCGCTTCTCGGACGGGCGCCTCGCGTTCTTCCCGCAGAAGTGCCGGGAGAACACCGGCAATATGTGGGCCTACTGATATGACCATGCCCATCACGGTCACCGGCGGCTCCGGCATGCTGCGCCTGTTCGCCAAGGTGCGCGCCGAGGCCATGGCTCAGGTCGGTTCGTTCCTCAAGGCGCCGCTCGCCTGGGTGATGATCGCCGGCGTGGTCGGCGGCACGTGGACGTACTCGACCATCCGCGAGGGCAACCGCATGGCGTGCGCCGCGACCTCGGTCACTCTCGATCAGCAGACGTTCCGCGACATCGTCATGGGCGCCGATCCCATCGGCGGCGGCGTCAACTTCCAGCGTGCGTGCGAAGGCATGGCGCTGCCGGGCCCGATCTGGGCGCGCATGCGCACGACTCAGAACTGGGCGTGGCTGCCGAGCCGGCAGTAGGACGCAGCATGCTCAGTCGCCTCGGGTTCAATCGCGCGTTCTTCACCAATCCGGTCACGCTGTTGGCGCTGGCCATGTTGGTGCTGGGCTACGCGCAAATGGTGCGCGCCGACCGCAACTTCGATCGCACCTGCGCGGTGACCGCGCCGATCCACGGCGGCGTCATCAATATCCCCGAGTATTACGTGCAGCCCTCCGACACGATCGCCTACGAAGCGTGCAAGGGTCGCATCCCGGACCGGTGGAAGGATCACTGGCCGCTGGCCCACTGCGAGCCGGGGGGCATGGCGCGCTTCTCCGATGGCCGCCTGGCGTTCTTCCCGCAGAAGTGCCGGGAGAACACCGGCAACATGTGGGTCTACTGATGACCATGCCCATCGCAGTCACCGGCGGCTCCGGCATGCTGCGGCTGTTCGCCAGGGTGCGCGCCGACGCGGTCGGCTACCTCGCCAACTTCCTGCGCACGCCTCTCGCGTGGGTGATCGTGGTCGGCATCGGCGCCGTCACGTATCTCCATGCCGATCTGCGCGAAGGTAACCGCCTTGCGTGCGCAGCGACCTCGGTGACCATCGACCAGCAGGAATTCCTGGGCGTCGCCCTCGACGGCGGCGCGTTCGGCGGCCTTGCGTTCCAGCGCGTCTGCGAGGGGCTGGCGCTGCCCGGCCCGATCTGGGCGCGCATGCGCACGACGCGCAACTGGGCGACGTTGCCGGCAGGGCGGTAGGCCTCACCCTCCGTCATTGCGAGGAGCGTAGCGACATCGTGCGGAACGCGCGGAGCGCCCCGTCGGGGCGACGCAATCCAGAGACGAGCCTGAGGCTCCTGGATTGCTTCGCCTTCGTCTCGCAATGACGATCGGGTACTACGCCGCGATCGTCCGGTCGGTGAGGCGGCCGCGGCGCCAGGAGGCGCGCACGATCAGACCGTGGGCGATCCAGCGGAACGGCGCGGTGATGGTGCGCCACAGGAACGCAACGACGCGCACCGCGAACAGCGTGATCCAGGCGATCGGCAGGAGCAGCAGACGCGCCACGGTGGCCACGAAGAACACCAGGGCCATCACCGGCGCCATGAGAAGCGCCCGCAACGAGAAGGCCGAGGAGTCGCGGCGGAAGCGGCGGCGGCGAATGGTGCGCTCGACGGTGTGCTCGCCCGCCGGTCCTTCGGCTTCGTGCGTGGGCGTGCCCTCGCGATCGTCGTCGTCGTCATCCTCGTCGTTGGCGGTGAAGATGCGCACCTTCTCGCCGTTCTTGCCGATGTCGATCTCGAGGTCGTGCAGGGCGGCGATGATCTCGTCGGTATCGGTGCCGCGCAGGGCGAACGGGTCGACGTCGATGCCCTTTTCCTTGAGCGCTTCTTGCACGCGCTCGCGCACGTCCTTGGGCATCAAGCCGGACAGGCTGATGCCGGCCTTCAAGAGCTTCACCGGCACCTTGATGCGCACGCGCTCGGTGCGGCCTTCGCCGGTGTCCTTGTCGACAACGATGCGCACGAAGCGGCGTTCGCCGCCCGGCGCCGAGCGCCCCTCGCCGCCATGGAAATGCTCGTGCAGGCGGTGCATATGCGGGCGCAGGCGATGCAGGTTGGCGAACGGGCCTTCGGAGCGGACCTCGGCGCGCTCTTCGACGCGCGCGGCGGCGGTGAGCGCGTTGAGCAGGCGCTCGGCCTCGTCGGCGTTGATCTTGCCTTCGCTCAGCAGGTCGAGCACGCGCTTGCGTTCTTCGTTCATGGGACTCCCCCTACGAGTTGGATCTCGGGCGGCGCTCACTGAGCGCCAGTGTCGCTTCGTTGACGGTGATCTCGCCGGCGGCGAGCTGATCGAGCGGCTGCTTGGACAGCTCCGTCGTGCGCGTCTCGACGAATTCGAGCTGTGCGGCGATGCGGTTCAGGCGGTTCTTGATGGTGGGGTAGGAG
Organism: Rhizobium sp. Q54; assembly: GCA_945904955.1. Taxonomy (GTDB): domain Bacteria; phylum Pseudomonadota; class Alphaproteobacteria; order UBA2966; family CAIVPW01; genus CAIVPW01. The sequence goes on along the minus strand of CAMDPO010000014.1, from coordinate 4,696 downwards.
ACCCCGAACCACTCTTCCATGCGCTTGATGTTGCCGTGGCTGCGTACGAAGGCGGACAGGAAGACCTGGTCGTCACCGCCGAGACGGGCGAGGGGCGGCAGCTCGAAGGGGCCTTCGATGGCGATGCCGCTATCCGAGATGCGCACGCGTTCAATCACGAAGGCTTGGTCGCCGACCAGCTGCGTCAGTTTTTCCCAGTCGTGGGCCATGGCCGCGCTCGAGGTTGACTTCTACGATCAGAATGCGGCTTCCAATGAATAAAATCAATATACAGATTGATATTCTTTAGTTCGCGGGCCGCGAAGCTCACGAAAGCCAAGGACTCTGCGGCGCTTGAGCCGCAAGGGCCAGGGTCCTAGGGTCCGGCCTCCATGGCGGGCGAAATCACCTACATCGCGGCGGCCGGAGCAGGCGTGGTGAGCTTCCTCTCGCCGTGCGTGCTGCCGTTGGTGCCGGCCTACCTGAGCTTCGTCGCCGGCACGACGGTCGAGCACGATGGCCAGGGCGGCGCGGCGCTGGGTTCCGGCACGCGCAGCGTCCTGCCGGCGGCGCTCGCCTTCGTGCTCGGCTTCTCGCTGGTGTTCGTGATGCTTGGCGCGACGGCGAGCGCCATCAGCGGACTCTTGTTCGACCACTTCACGCTGATCGCGCGCGTCGCCGGCGTCGTGGTGATCCTGTTCGGGCTGCACTACCTCGGCCTGTTCCGCCGCCTCGGCATTCTTTCCTTCCTCGATCGCGACGTGCGCGTGCACGCGGCGCCGGCGCTCGGCGGCATCGGCGGCGCGTTCCTGGTGGGCATCGCGTTCGCGTTCGGATGGACGCCGTGCATCGGTCCGATCCTGGCGACGATTCTGACATTCGCGGCGAGCAGCGACTCGCTCCTCTATGGGGCATCGTTGCTGGCGGTCTACTCGCTCGGCCTCGGCGTGCCCTTTATCCTTGCCGCACTGGCGCTGCGCCAGTTCCTGGCCTTCTCGCGCAAGTTCCGCCCCTACCTGCGCCGCGTCGAGCAGGGCGCCGGCGTCGTGCTGGTGCTGACCGGCGTGCTGATGGTGACCGACCGCTTCTCGGCGTTCGGCTACTACCTCCTCGAGGCGTTCCCAATCCTCGGGAAGATCGGCTAGGTCTTCGCGTAGGCCGGGAACGGCGACTCGCCCGCCAGCCAGCGCGCGATGACGCCGGGATCGCGCAGCACCGTCGCGACACCCTGGGTCAGCTCGACGGTCGCGTCCTGCAGGCTCATGTCGACGCAGGCCGACTGGATGCCGTCGGTGGCGGCTGCCGCGAGGATGCGCGGCCAAGTGAAGACGCGCCTTTGCTCGCGCGCTGCCTCGGGATCGTTGAGTTCCTCCTCGCAGCGCTTGGCGTCGTAGGACGTGAGCGCGCGGCAGCTGCGCGGGCGGTCGGCGTAAATCGAGCACGCGCCGTCGCGCAACAGCGGGCACGGTACGCGTGCCTTGACGCGGGCGAGGGCGTCGAGCCCGGCGAGACGGGGCGCGGTGGCGAGCACCGAGTCGCGCAGGGCAGGATCCTTCACTGCCACTGCGGCGACGCCGATCACCTCGATGATGGTGGCCTCGACGTTGACGTGGCAGCAGAAGTTGCAACCCTTCTTGCACGCTATGCGAGCCTCGATGGCCGGGCCCTCGCGCGTGGTGCGGAAGAACTCCCCGGTGGCGGTGTCGAGCACGCGCGCCGCCTCGGCATGGATGGCGGCGATCGCATCTGCCTGGGCGCTGGCGCTTGCGGCACGGCGTGCGCTGCCGAGCTGGGCGGTCGCGTGGCGATAGGCGCCGCGGCGCACTTCGGCGAGATGGGCGCGCTCGGCGTCGTTGAATCCGGTCTCGAGGTCGGGGCGGTCGGACTTCGGTGTGGCGGCGCGGCGTTTGGCTTCGCCCATGGGGGTGCCTACGGATACGGATGAAATACGGTTTCGCCCGCCAGCCAGCGGCCGGGCGCGGTCGGGTCGTTGGCGAGCAGGTGCAGCGCGGCGGTCAGCTCGACGTTGCAACTCTGCAAGTTCTCGGCGGCGCAGGCGCGGCGCACGCCGATGCTGATCGCGGTCTCGATCTGGCGTGGGAACGGCACGATCGGCACGTTGAGGTCTTCCTTGTCGGTGCCGGCGGTCATCAGCGAGCGCTCGCACGCCTTTGCGTCCACCGACACGAAGGCGCGACAGCTGCCGGGGCGATCCTCGTAGACCTGACAGGCGCCGTCGGCGCCTAGCATCGGGCACGGCTGGCGCATCGCCCAGCGCTTGTCGGGATCGACGTTGGCCGACCTATGCGCATGTGCCCTGATCGCCATTGTCAGGTCCTCGCGCTGGGTGGCGCGCCGCCACACCAGGATCGCCTCGATGATGGAGGCTTCGACCGCGAGGTGGCAGCAGAACGCGCAGCCCTTGCGGCATGCGATCTGCGATTTCAGGTTCTGGCTGGTCGGGGATTGCGCGTAGCCGGACTCGACCTCGCGCTCCATCAGCGCCATAGCGCCCTGCAGGATGGTGTGCAGCGCATCGAGGCGGTTGTCTTCGGAGTTCGTGCCGCGCGCCGCCTGCAGCGCCGCGCGGGTGTTCTCTTCGGCGAGCTTCGAGAGCTTGCCGAGGTGTTCCATGAGGCGCACCTGCTCGTTGGTTCCGGTGGCACTGGAAACCGCGACGGGCATTGCCGGCGCCCACGGGCGGCCGGACTCCTTCGCCGACTTGCGGAGCTTGGCTTGGCCCATCGTTCTTACGCGCTGAGCAACTCGCGCTCGTCGACTTGGTCGAGTTGCTCGGGCTTGAGGTGCGCTTCAGCGTAGCGGCGGTAGACGCCGGCTTCGACGAACAGCTTGAACAGGTCCGAGTCGATGTGCCCCTCGCTCTGCATCTTCTTCATGATCTTGAGCGACTGCGACAGGCTCATCGCCTTCTTGTAGGGGCGGTCGGCGGCGGTGAGTGCCTCGTAGATGTCGGCTATGGCCATGATGCGCGCCGGGATCGACATATCCTCGCGCTTCAGGCCCTTCGGATAGCCCTTGCCGTCCATGCGCTCGTGGTGGCCGCCGGCATATTCCGGAACATGGCGCAGATGCTTGGGCCAGGGCAGCGACTCCAGCATCTGGATCGTCACTTCAAGGTGGTGATTGATGATCTGACGCTCTGCAACCGTCAAAGTACCGGCGCGGATAGTCAGGTTCTCGACCTCTTCAGCCGTCAGGAAATCCACCGTCTTGCCGCTGGAGTCGCACCAGCGATACCGGCCTGCAATCGCCCTGACCCGCGCAATATCTTCGTCGCTCATCGACTCGCCGCCGATGTTGGCGCGGCGCAGAAACTCCCGGTCATCCTCGATGTCTTTCATCAACGAACGGGTGACGGGCTCGCTTGCGGCACCCATCAGCATCGCCAGTTGGGCATCACGCCTGACGATTTCGAACCGGGTGTCGACGAGGTCGATACGGTCATAAATCGTCTGTAGTTTGGTCGCCTTGTCGACCACATGCACTGGCGTCGTCACCTTGCCGCAATCGTGCAGCAGCCCGGCAATCTTCAGCTCGTAGCGATCACGGTCGCTCATCGAAAAATTGCTGAGCGGCCCCGATTTGCAGTTGTTGACAGCTTCGGCAAGCATCATCGTCAGCGTCGGCACGCGCTCGCAATGACCACCGGTATAAGGCGATTTGTCATCGATAGCCGCATTAATCAGCTGGATGAACGACTCGAACAGTGTCTCCAGATGATTGATCAGCAAGCGGTTGGTCAGCGCAATCGCGGCCTGGGAAGCCAAAGACTCGGCCAACCGCTGGTCATCATCGGAAAACGCCACGACCTTGCCGGTATTGCGGTCCTTGGCATTGATCAACTGCAACACGCCGATGATTTCCTCCTCGTGATTCTTCATCGGCACGGTCAGGAAGGATATCGAGCGATACCCCGTCTTCTTGTCGAAATTCTTGGTCCCTGAAAAATCGAATCCTGCTTCGCTATAGGCATTTGCGATATTGACCGAGCAGTCGTGGTGTACCGCATAGGCCGCAACCATGGTGTTGATGGCCTTGCCGTCCTTGTCAAACAGATTGACGGGGTAGAACGGGATATCGACACCGCTGGTACCGCCCATCGCGATGCCGAGCGAATCGTTACGCATGATTTCAAAGCGCAGCGCCTGTTCGTCCGTCATGCGGTAGAGCGTACCGCCGTCGGCATTGGCAATGTCCTTGGCGGCAATCAGGATGGCCTCCAGCAGGCGATTGATGTCGCGCTCTTTGGACAGCGCCACCCCGATGCGCAGCAGTTCGCCCAACCGGTGTGTCAGTTCCCCCTGCGGCGAGGGGACTTGCATGCGATTCATCGACTGGCCTGGGATATGCGGGTTACTCGTGGGAGTCGTGGAAGTCGTGGAAGTCGTGGGAGTCGTGGGCTGCTGGCGGCGATGATTACTTGATACATACCGCGCGCACCTGCTTCATATCGGTGATGCCCATCAGCACTTTTTCGATGCCGTCCTGCTTCAAGGTGCGCATGCCGAACTCCAGGGCAGTGGCCACCATTTCAGCAACGCGCGCATGCTCCTGGATGTTCTTTTTCAGCGCATCCGTGCCCACCAGCAGTTCATGCAAGCCGACCCGCCCCTTGTAACCGCTGCCGCCGCAGACTTCGCAGCCAACGGGGTCATGGATAACGAGCTTGCCACTGTCGCCGCCGTAGTTTGCAATC